>PCBK01000134.1 GCA_002731275.1 Deltaproteobacteria bacterium
CGCTCTCGAAGAGTAATACAACAACACAAACAAAAACAAAAAGTTGCCCACTAACTCGCCCCTGAAGAAGCGAGACTGCGTGGGCTTGATCTCGTTCAAACTCGTAAAAACCATCCCCGACACCGTATATCTCGCCAAGATGGGTTATCCCAAATACAAAGGACGCCACAGAGGCTCACCTGTGGAGGCAGCCTTTTCTCATCAAGGTCGCTACGCCTGGATCTCCAACTACAAAACGTTTGGGCACGGCTTTCCGAGAGCTGCTCGGGACAAATGCAACCCAAATCAGCGCCTCGATAACAGCTTTGTTTACAAAGTAGACACCCAAAGCCTCTCTATCACACACGCGATCATGGTCGGCGCTGTACCCAAGTATGTCGCTGTAACCCCTGACCAAAAATATGTCCTCGTCACAAACTGGTGTAGCTGGGATGTCAGCATCATCGACGTCAACACACATCGAGAGATCAAACGCGTTCCGGTTGGACGCTATCCTAGAGGGATCGCCATATCACCAGATAGCAGCTATGCGTACATCGCAGTCATGGGGACGTATCACATCGCACGGCTCGATCTCAAGACATACAAACTCCGATGGTGGCGACACATCGGGCGACTCCCAAGACACCTGAATATATCTCCCGGTGGACGATATCTCTACGCGAGCTTTAGTGGTGAACAACGTGTGGCAAAGATAGACATCAACAGTGGGAAGGTGATCAAAAAAGTTCGAACGGGTCGCGCCCCCCGGAGTATGATCATCTCGAAGGATGGTCGCTTTCTGTATGTGGTCAACTACTTTGGTCCATCTGTCACACAGATCCGTACAGCCGATATGAAGGTCCTCCACACACACAAAACCAGACCTCGTCCGATCGGCATTACATACGATGATCAAACCCACCATGTCTGGGTCGCGAGCTACCGCGGCAGCCTTGAGGTCTTCAAGTCAAATGAAAAAATCGCACCAAGCAAAAGACGCAAACGCAGAAAGCGATAGTCATCCCTCACAGCGAAGAATCATGTTGAGTCTACAGACCTTCAATGACGACGAGGAGCCTCCCCTGCTTCCAACCAACGACAGCAGGCTTCTTACGAGGTCGAGGTGTGATAAGTAGCTCAACCCCCCAAGCTATCAGGACTCCCGACCCTGTCCCCACAACATTCCAGAACATATCCTTCCAGGAAGGGTGACCCAATCCAGCAAGATCAGCGAGTTCTTTGGCAGTCCCCGCCAGCAAAGGTACACCAAACCCAAGCAAGAACCGCATGGGTCGCCACTTCGAGACCAAGACCCCTACACCATATCCCGCCATCGCAAGCCCCGCGCTCACAGAGAAATGCAACGCCTTGTCACTACCCAACCAAGGATCCACCTCAGCAGCTTCACAAACGCAAGGTGCCATCCCCCAAATGAGCAGAGCACCCCACAAAACACACCACCTCATGAACTCTTCTTTGAGCGAAGCCGTTGTAAGCCTGCGTCCTTGATGCGCTCACGTAATGCTTCGGGATCAGGTGGTTGTTCGAGCTGTGAGGGATCCTGAAAGAAGCTCTCCAACAACGCGAGACTCCTCGCACAGTAAAAGCCGTCTGTGATGCGTTCATCAAACGTATACTTGATATTGACAACATCTGAAACACGCATTTCACCGGACTCCTGATCAACGACGGGCGCTTTCTTGATCCGACCAATGACGGCAAAAAAGGGAATCGTACCGTACTCAAAGAGATGGTGAAAAGGCGCATCGAGACCAATGCTTCCGAGATTGGCAAGGAACATACTCGCGTACATGGGGTCCGGTTTGATCAAAGACGCTGGAAGAAGACCGTAAAAATCGAGCAGACGCTGCCCCCATAAGATGAGTCGCAACATAAAACGAGGCAAACGCGTCAACACACTGACCTCCTTCTCTGAGGTCGTCTGTTCCGTACCACGACCGACACCAATGGCCTCTTGGATACGCTCGGCAACCTTCTCAATGGTGTCGTCCGCCTCGAACCTGATCTTGACAGTCGTCATTGTCGCGTCATCCCGAAACGACTTCTTGACCGCGAATGAAAATTCAAGACCATCTCTTTGGTACAGGCGGCGTCCAACCACAAATCGATTTAGCTCAGGACGCGCACCAAAAACCCGGACCAAAGAACACAAAATGACATGAAAGAATGTGATCTGTGGTCCTTCGCCGGACTCTCGCTTCGTCTTGAGATATCGCAGCACCTCCTCTACTTCCAATTGCTGCTCAAAGTAGACTGCCGCCTCGTTGCGACCGACCATAATAAAAGGGATCATTTTGCGCAGTGAAGCCGAGTCCTTCACAAGTACACCATCTGAACGACGTGATAGCATTCGAAACTCCGTGGTATGGGCTGTAGATCATCGTGTCCCAACAGTATCCACCAATTCAGACGTAAAAGGCAAACGAAATTTCACACAATAGCCCGACACCCAAGGTGAGTCTCATTCCTGGAGTGTCATTTGGATATGTTGACCCACTGAACAAAAATCGCTACATTCAGTGTCGCTTACTTCTTACAGGTACAAAAACAAGGCAAGTCCATGTTCAACAAAAATATATCACGATCTTCGTTTGCGCCATTCATCGCACGAGCAGCGCTCTGTCTGCCTTTGTTGCTGCTCGTATATGGAGGATGTGGTGCCACAAAATGCAAAACAACCGATGAATGTTCTTCAGGCCTCTTTTGCATTGAAGGACTCTGTCAGGCTCCACGTTGTGAAGCGAACAACGATTGCGAAAGTGGTGAGAAATGTGCAGATGGCCAATGCCGCCGATGCAAAGGTCAAGAGGATTGCCTCAACACAGAACGCTGTGAGGATGGGCTTTGTATCGCAAACAAATGCTCAGAGAACGAACCCTGTCCGTCAGGCCAACGCTGTGTCAACACTCGGTGTGTCCCTGGCTGCAAATCAGACGCAGATTGCGAAGGCAAAGATCTCTGTAACAATGGTCGCTGTGATCCCCCCTGCTTTATCGATACGGACTGTGGAGCTGACGAGCGTTGCGAGGAGGGTTTGTGCAAACCAAAAACCACGACAACAGGCTGCGCATCGGACAAAGACTGCGAAGGAGCAAAGCACTGTGACACCAACAGCAAAACGTGTGTTGAGTGCCTCAAACAAGCAGACTGCACAGAACAAAAAGCTTGCAAAGCAGGGACTTGCCAGGTATGCACGCAAGCGACTGATTGTACCTCAGGCGTCTGTCAATCCGGAAAATGCGTAACAACAGAGTGCTCACAAAACAAAGACTGTGCAGCCGGACAACATTGTCGTCAGGGTGTTTGTGGTCCGTGTTCAAACGACACAGAGTGCGAGGGTGGCGAGCTTTGCCTCTCGGGAAAATGCCAGCAAGGAGACTGTCGCACTGCGCAGGATTGCACAAGCGGACAGGTGTGTCACAACAACAAATGTCAGGCTTGCACACAAGACACAGACTGTAGCGGTGGGATGGTATGCACAGGTGGTACCTGTCAAAATGGATGCACACAAAGAAGTGACTGTCGTGGAGGGAAGATCTGCAAAGCCGGCCACTGTGGTCCTTGTTCGATAGATACAGAGTGCCTCTCTGGAGAACGTTGCATAAGTGGAGTGTGTCTTGTTGGAGGTTGCAAAGACAACACCGACTGCACAGGAGGAAAGGTCTGTATCACAAACCAATGCACGTCCTGCACACAAGATCCACAATGTCCGTCTGGGAGCTTGTGTCTTTCGGGAGTCTGTAAAGCAGGAGCGTGTCGGAAGGACACCGACTGTGCGAGCGGAAAAGTATGTAAGAGCAATGCCTGCACAACGGCAACATCAAGTGGTCCATCGTGCCTGACTGGACCTGGAATTGCAGCGTACAGATTTCGTTACAAGTACTCCACTTACAGCCCACAATTGGAGGCATGGGGGCTCAAGTCAAAAGATTGGTGGGAGACTGTTCCAGTCGGCGCAGGCAGTAAACTTGTCGACAACAGCAAGGCCATCGAGCTAAAGAGCGCGGCTTCCTATGTACGTGTACGGTGGAGTTTTCAGGGAATCAAATCATTCACAAAAGGACGCCTGTGTATTTTCGGTCGCTCTTACAGCACAGGCGCATCGGCAAAGTTTCGCCCATGGAGCCCTATTCATGGCGACACGACGTCGGGTCTGGTCTCAGTCTACCCAGCCAAATGGTATTGTGTGGACTGGACACAATACATGAGCATCAACGACAAGCCAGGACTCCTCGGATATCGTCTCTACCCCGCCCAATCAGGCTCTTCCAAGTTGGCCATCCAAGCGATCGAGCTCTGCTTGGAGGGGCTGGTCTACCAATAACCGACGTGACATCTTAAGAAGCTTTCACAAGCCGCCAACATCGATGGATCAATGGATCTTTAAAATCTTCAGGGACACTCTGTTTGGAGATATCCTCGATGTGATCGCACTCTATCGCATCGGCATCGAGTGAAAATTTACGAAAGTTGTTTGAAAAATAGATCACGCCACCAGGCGCTGTGAAAGAAAGAATGCGATTGAGCAACCACACGTGATCTCGTTGGATATCGAGTGTATGTTGCATCCTTTTGCTGTTGGAAAAAGTCGGTGGATCGATCACGACAAGATCATAGACTTCCTTGTCTCGCTCCTCACTGCGTAAAAAAGCGAAGACGTCATCCTGGATCAAGCGATGTCGCGCCAGATCAAAGTCGTTGAGGATGAGATTGTCTTCCACCCACTGAATATAGGTGTTCGACATATCAACTGTTGTCAGCTCACGTGCACCACCAGCGGCTGCATAGACTGTAAATGCGCCCGTGTAGGAGAAGAGATTCAAGAAGCGCTTTTCTTTGGCCTCTTTCTCAACAAGCGCGCGAGTAGGTCTGTGATCCAGGAACAAGCCAGTGTCGAGGTAATCCGATAAATTCACCCAGAATTTATGGCCTCCTTCATGGACGACAAAACGCTTGCCCTCCTGCGCAAAATGCGTGTACTGCTGGCTTCCCTTTTGTCGCCGACGATGCTTCACAAAGACCTTCTCAGCGGAGACCCCTATCGTTTCAACAGCAGCATCAAGCAACGCCTTCTCCCATTGGTAGATCTTCTCCTCAGACTCGTCAGCACGACGCTTACGAGAAAAGATGGCGATGTGTAACGACCCCTCATACCAATCGATGACCAAGGGAAGCTCGGGAATATCTCGATCGTACAAACGATAACATGTCACCCCTGTCCTCTTACTCCACTTGCGCCTCTTTTTAAGATTTTTTCGCAGGCGATTCACCAACATGTCAACCTGCTTTTGTGTGGTCTCTGACTCCAAGAAGCCCTCCTTCTTCAAACACGCTCCGACATTGCCATACACAGGACAGACCGGTCTCTGCCCCTTGAATATTTCGGACAGAGAATATACCATTCACACAATCAAGTCTATAGACGAGGCCAGAGGTTTCGAACATCAAAACCCCTAAGGTCCGTTCGAAGAAGTAGGTCTTTCACGACAGGTATGGTTTACATGGTTCGTCTGAAGTATCTGTGCATGATGATATTGTTTCTCTGCCACTCATCAGCTTGGTCTGCCAACAAGTCACCTCACCCAGCGCATATTCATCTGCACAATGGCTCCGTCATCATCGGGACATTGACAAACCTTGGTAAGGACAGCCTGACGATCAAAACACCATACGGCCAATTGAATATCCCCCGAACCTCTATCCGCCGCATTATCCTGTCCAAGCCTGGACAATGGTCCACCACCCCTCCCACAATACAAAGACTCCCACTTCCACCTCCGACTCGCCGGGCGAGTCCACAAAAGCGCGTCAAAAAGAGTGTTGTCGACATTGTCTACCTCGAGAATGGGACGTCCTTGGAGGGGAAACTCATCAAAGAAGACAACACCGAAGCGATTGTCAAATTCAAAACGGCATACGGTGTACTCACGCTCTCCAAGATGGTCATCAAAAAGATCGCCCGGAACCAACAGCCATCCCCTCGACAACCGCCCCCCCGACAAAAACAACGACAGCCCACACCAAGCGTCGACTCATACGAGCTTCAGAGCAAGAGTGATGTCACCACGAAAGATCGAATCACCTATCTCAAAAAGCTGAAACAAAAGAGCAAAGTGACCACCGCACAGGTTGGTCTTACGATCTTGGCCACTGCTTACGGCGCGAACGCGCTCGCTTCAGCGGCCTTCGTTTATCTTCCCATTCTAGGCTCGGGGAGGATAGCTTTTCCAACCACTCCGTTCGTCCTGCTGAACATCCCAATTATTGGGCCCACGATCTTTTTGGGGACACTCGGAAGCTATACCCCGTTACCTGTCGGTGCGCTTCTTGTTGGTCTCTCGCTCATACAACTCACAGGAGGTATCATCCTCATCGCAGGACTTTGGCCCTCCAAGCGCAACACGAAGCTGTCACGACGCAAAAAACTCCTCCCTCCTCCTCACATAAATGCGAGCTCACTGACACTTCTCAGCACACAATAGTACCTACGTCCCCTTGACAATATTCACCAACAAAAAACAATGCACTCCTCGTATCTCTGGGATATGTCATCTCAGACAGACCGAAAGAAACAGGAGAACGCAACATGAGAGTGATGATCGATTTATGTATTGTTCCGATTGGTGTAGGAACATCTCTCTCCAAGTACATCATCGTGTGTGAAAAGATCCTCCAAGAGACTGATCTTGAGATCCAGCTTCATGCGTACGGGACAAACATCGCAGGTCCGTGGGACGACGTGTTCGCTGCAGTCAAACGCTGTCATGAAGCCCTGCATGAGCTTGGCGCTCCTCGCATCACAACCACCATCAAATGCGGGACAAGGACAGACAAAACACAAACCATCCAACAAAAAATCGACAGTGTCGCTGATCACCTCTAATCGTATATGTGTATGGCGTTAAGAAACGCTCTCAAACTCATACAGGAACTTTTCCTCTCGCTTGTTGACTAGAGAGAGTGTGGGCCCACAAAACACACTCAACCAAGCAAAGCGATGAGAGGAAACGATGAAAAAAATCCGCCTCCCTGAAGATGCATCAGGACAGATCAATATCATGCCCTTGATGAACATTATCATGTTATTGATCCCCTTTTTGATCATGAGCACGGAGTTCATCAGGCTCAGTGTTGTTGACACAACACTACCTGCCTTTTCAAACAATGAACAAGTGAAGCCACCGACCGTTCACAAAAAAGCCACTCTGCAGTTACATCTGACAGTCACGCAAAGTGGCTTTACACTGATGACACAAAACAAACGCATCCCTACAGGGTGTGATTTGCGCCCAACAGCAACCCCAACGCCAAGCAAACCAACACTCCCACGTTCAGGAAAGAAACTCCCGTTCAAGGAGCTTGGCGCTTGCCTACAAAAGATCAAGGCGCTCTTCCCCAAAGAGAAGCGGGTTGTTTTGTTATCCAAACAAAGCATCCCATACAATACGATCATTGCAACAATGGACACTTGCAAAGGATACAGGCGTATGGATAGAGGAGATAAGCCATTGTTTCCCGATATAGTCATCAGTCCCGGCATACTTTAGGCTAGGGAAACAAAAGAGAACATTGTGGGGGATAAAAAGGAGGAAAGGGGGAAGAATCCAAGGAGAAAATGAAGGGGTCTTATTTTTTCTTGGAAGTTTTCTTCTTTGCAGTGGTTTTCTTGGGAGCTGCTTTCTTAGCAGCTGCCTTCTTGGGAGCTGCTTTCTTGGCAGCCGCTTTCTTGGGAGCTGCTTTCTTCTTCTTTTTCTTGGGATTTGCAACAACGTCTTTCAAGTCGGACCCAGCGCTAAAGAAGGGAACTTTACGTGCGGGAATCTGGAGAGTTTCACCAGTCGCGGGGTGACGTCCAGTTCTTGGTGCACGCTCTTTGACAGAGAATGTTCCGAAGCCTTTGATCGCGATTTTGTCGCCGGAAGAAAGTGCGTCCTTCACAGTATCGAAGATTGCAGAGAATGCAGATTCGACGTTCTTTTTGGAAAGTTCAGTTTGTTCAGCAACAGCAGCAATCAATTCTTTCTTAGTCATCATCAACCTCCTGGTTCTTGGAGTGCTGTATCAGCATGCGCCGGTGGCTGCAACATCCAAGACAAAAATAGCTTGCAAATGAAAAAAGGCGCAATAATGCCCCTGACGCCCATCGTCTGGGGGTCACTCCTGATATGTTTGGAGCTTTCTTTGTAGTAAATACAAATCCACCCCAACTTGTCAACAAATCATTTCAATCAACGCCCCTTGTCAAGGCTCGATGCGCGGTTTTTCGTTTTTTTCGTATCGCCAGAAAACCCGGATTCATCGAGACTTTGCGATTACTCCGGATATTACGAGAGGCGTGGAATTTTTTTCAAAAAAACACTGCCACGCCCCTCCGAAAAAACCCTTTTCAAAGGGGCCTTTGGGGCAAAAACAATCAAAACGTTGGCAAAAAGAGCCCGAAATCACTCTTTCACACCCTTCAAAAAGTGATCGGATCACGGAGATCACCGGGGAAAACAGGAGATCATACCCCATTCTCTGACCTACTATCATTATATGCGTCAGTGTTTCTTCCAGTTGGCAGAGTATCAACCCCCTCTCAACCGGCATCTTGGAAGGAAAAAGTGGAACGAGAGAGGCTATGAGACAAAGCTGAGTCACATTCACGCAAAACAGCAGTCCCTCAACGTCTGTATATTGGCTTCTCAGTGTCAGCAGCAGCCTGATAGGTCACTGTAAAATCAGAAAAACTCTCAAGTGCTTCCTGAAGATCTTTACCATCAGTCACTTCGAAGGCACTGACACCACATCGCAATAAGTAAAAGATCTGATCCTTTAGGATATCCCCGATCGCTCTCACCTCACCACGAAAACCAAGCTCATCGCGCAAAATACGCGCTTGCGAGTAACCTCTTCCATCAGCAAACTTAGGAAAAGTTAACACAATAAGGTCTACTTTTTCTAAGTCATCCTTCATGAGGCGGATATCATCTTCACCTGTCAGGCGTACCCCCACCTGTGTATCGCGCTGTAAAAGAGACGTCTTCTCCTCTTGCCATCGCTTTAGAGAGACTGAAATGTCACCTTGTGGTATCGATTGGTCATCTTCAATGTGGAGCATGCCACATTCGACGATCTCACCATCACGAATGATCTTGCGCATAGACTTTTCCTTTAAATGGTTGGGGACCAATCCGTCTGTATGTGTCCAAAAATCGTTCATCACCCTCACGATGCACAACAAAGACATCGAGCAGCGCCTCAAGCGCATCCACAATTTTGTCCTTTGCGATTGCAGGACCAAGCCACCGACCTAGCGAGACATCGTTTTCAGCAGACCCCCCAAGCATGATTTGGTAGAACTCAACCCCTCGCTTGTCGATCCCAAGGATACCAATGTGACCGGCGTGGTGATGACCACAAGCGTTAATACAGCCTGACATCTTCAGCTTGAGCTCACCAAAGTCGTACAAGTCATCAAGTTCATCAAAGCGCTTGTTGATCGCATCCGCGATACTGATCGAGGAAGCGTTGGCGAGGCTGCAAAAATCCAGCCCTGGACAACAGATCATATCCGTAAGCGTCCCAATGTTGGGCTGGGCAAGCCCGTGCTCATCCAACGTACTCCAAACCTTGTGTAGGTCAGCGTTCTTCACATCTGCGAGCATGAGATTTTGCTCGTGGGTTGTACGAATTTCACCAAAACTACATTCATCTGCAAGATCAGCGACGACAAGCATTTGTTGATCAGTGATGTCTCCAGGGGGAACTTCAGGGTGCTTGAGGCTCACACAGACAACATGGTACCCCGCGACCTTATGAGGCTTGACGTTGTACTTCAGCCAGCGCGAAAAGGCCTCGTCCGAACGCGCAAGCTCAAGGTACGTCTTGTCCTCATCCGCTGCAGGATCATAGTCTGGCGGAGCAAAAAACGACCGGACACGCTCGATCTCTTCATCCGGCAACATCATCGCACCATCGCGAATCCGCTCCCACTCCTCCTCAACGAGGCGACGAAAGGCCTCTATCCCCAACCGACGAACGAGGATCTTGATCCTGGCTTTGTACTTGTTTTTACGATCACCACGTAGGTTGTAAACCCTCATAATCGCTTCAGTATAAGACAGCAGGTGCTTTTTCTCCAAAAAGGGGCAGATCTCTTGCGCGATCACAGGCGTTCTCCCCAATCCTCCCCCAACAAAAACCTGAAAACCAACCTCTCCGTCATCGTTCTGAACCAAGCGAAGGCCGATATCGTGAAACATCACCGCGGCGCGATCTTGCGCCGCTCCTGTGACTGCTATTTTAAACTTTCTCGGAAGGTACGAAAACTCAGGATGGAAAGTAGAATACTGCCGCAAGATCTCACAATACGGACGAGGATCTTCCAGCTCATCAGCGGCGACTCCAGCAAACTGATCCGAGGTCACATTCCGAATACAATTCCCACTCGTCTGGATCGCGTGCATCTCCACAGACGCCAACTCATCCAAGATCGTCGGGACGTCCTCAAGCGCGGGCCAATTGTATTGAATGTTCTGCCGCGTCGTAAAGTGACCATACCCCTTATCAAACTCCTTCGCAATGTACGCAAGCTTACGCAGCTGTTGCGAAGAGAGCAGACCATACGGGATCGCCACTCGCAACATGTACGCGTGTCTCTGCATGTAAAGACCGTTCATCAAACGTAACGGTCGAAACTCATCCTCCGTGAGGCGACCATCAAGGCGGCGCTCAACCTGACCTCGAAACTGCCTCACTCTCTCCTGGACAATCTTCTTGTCCACTTCATTGTACTGATACATTGGTGCTCGCTCCAACTTGTGATCAGAAACTGATGTCTTCCATACTGACCGTAAAGGCCATCTACGGAAAGCTATCACGCACCTATATCCGTGTCAACAGATTAACCTACTAGATTAGTAGTCTTTATTTTCCCCTTGCTGTCTAATGACTTGGAATCAAAGGAACTTAAGTAGACAAATACATCCACTAAAAGAAAAGAAAGTGTGAAAATTGTTGAATGGAGATTCAGAGAGAGGAAGGTGAAGTCTACAAAGAGGCGCGAGAGTGGGGTGTTGCGGTGAGCATTTTTGCTTTAACACGACGGGATGGACGTTTTGTTGTCTTGACAGAGACACGAGAGGGCTTTTTGTTCGTCAAGAATTGAGCGTACAGTGTGCTTTCGTTTTTCACGAGCGCCACACCGCCACCAATGGCAGAGCCGTCCACGTGCAAGAACTTCACTTTCCCCATCATCGCACGGTGAGAGGTGAAAGAGACTGGATTCAGTGTCTTCGCGTCGCGGACCTCGATACCACTGTGGAAGAGCAGGTAGAGCCACTTTCCATCACGAGAAAAACCAATCGCGTGTCCACGACGATACGTTTTAAACGACTTTTGTTGTCCAGTTTGTAAAGAGATACGGGCAAGTTGGCCTTGTTTTGAACCGTACACGAGGAGTGTGGATTGATCGGGCGTGAAGACAACCCCGTAAGGCACACGAGGAATGGCGTGGGAAGAGGCTTTTTTTGTTCGCGTGTCTACGACGTATACACGTCCGTGCTCATTCTTCATCTCTGTGTATTCGACAACAGCAATGTTTGTGAAGTCTTTGTTGGGTACAACAGACTCAATTTTGTACTTATGAGTGATACTCGCAACACGTTCGGACTGTCCGGTCTGAATATCCATTTTCATCAGCGCCTGGAGCTGGTTGCTTCCTTTGAGTTGCTTGCGCAGCGCGACGATCTGCTTGCAGCTCGCTGCAGACGGTTCACGACGGGACAAGTAGTAAAAGGAGCGTCCATCAGGAGCGACACCGACATGCTTAAACGCTCCCATGCATCCAGAAGGACCGAGCTCCCACGAGCGTGTGATGCGTTGTTGTTGGATATCCCATTGTAGAAAGGCAAAGCGATAACGTCTTTTTTGTGTCGCGGAGACCGAGGCACGTAACAAGATCCCTGCTTTTCGCTGGCTGGGATCAAAGTGGACGAGGGTGAGCTTTACAGGTGCGTGCTTGGCACCTTGGAACCAGGGAAGATAGCGTTTGTTCTTGAGCAAAAAAGCACGTACAGGTGGACGCAGAGAGCGAATACGTTTCAACTTTCCGTCCCAGACGTAAAATGGACGATCTTCACAATGAGCTTGGGAGTAACGTCCACCCATGCCCAACACAGCAAAACGCCCACCACGCGAGTGGATAGGGCGAACAGTGTATCCACCGTCATATCGATACGTTTTTGCTTTCCAGAGAAATGATTTTCCCCATTGTTTTTGGCTCAAAAACTTGGGAAATGGTGCGCTTGGATAACGTTTCTTCTCGGAAGCACAGTAAGCCTGCCATGCCTGGATATCTTTTCCTGCAACTGGATGGGTAGGTGCAGGCGTTGATGATGGAGGCTGAGCAGGAAAATCATCCTTGGGTTGTGTTGTCGTCGAAGGTGGTGGTGTCGACGGAAAGGAATCGGGTGACGGCTTGGGATTCGAGGCCGCAGGTGGTGGTGTTGTAGGGAACGCATCGGACTTATGAGGGGTCACTTTTGGTGCGGATGGGGCCTTGGGTGTACCAGTCCGATTGGATCTCCAACCAGGAGGTGGAGGTGCGAAGCCAGTCCGACCACGTGTTGCGTAGGTCCGATGTTTGGGAAAGTGACCATAACGTGTCATGTAACGATATCGAAGACGATACATCCGATGCTGCACACGAATCACGCCACGACGATACCGCCACAAACGACTTCGAAGTGCACGTAAATGATGTTGCTGTCGTGGGGATACATATCCGAAATTTCTGTATCTCGTTAAAAGTGCCCGCGCTCTCCAATTCAGGTTCGCGATCACTTTGCGATATTTTTGAATTTTTTTGGCCAAACGCCCCATCTTTGCATGGTAATGCCGAAGTTGCTTGGCTTGTCTGCGTTTCATCTTGGCGACTTTGCGTCGGCGAGCCTTCAAGCGCCTACTTCTCAGGCGATTGAGTCGAGCTTGTCGCTGTCTCAACTGCTGAATCGTCGGTCCTGTTGAGACATCACCAGACCCATCCAGATCCGGATCATAGCCAGGTCCCCCCTGGTAATGACCACTATCTTGGGTGTGATGCAAACAACCTGTCCCGAGTAACAGGCCAGGAAACAGAACCAAAATCATTAATTTTTTCACGACTCACTCTCCAAACGTGAAGATTGCACCAAACTCAGCCAAAAGACTTGTCTCTACACTCCTCTTTCTCAAAGGCTCTCTGAGAGGCTAGCAAAGTCCATACCACAAGGAAACATACCTTTTGAGGCCCTAAACACACAACTCAGACGAGTTTATGGAGCACCTCTACTCCAAACAAATGGAACAGCGTTTATCCATGTCACCAAAGCCTCCACAAAAAGTTTGTGTGTGATTTACAGTGGATAGATGAATCTACTAAGTCAAAGTCTTCAATCGATTGCGATGAGTACCTATCATGACCTAATTGAAATGATAGTCTCCCGAACGACAACAAACAACAGGCGGAAACACAAAACCATGACCAAACAAAGCGAGCACAAAGGTAAGGTCATTCTTGTAGGTGCCGGTCCAGGTGCCCCTGATCTGATCACGATACGCGCCATGCGTTACCTTCAACAAGCAGATGTCGTCTTATACGATCGACTCACCCACCCCGATCTGCTGTCCCACACTTCAACCCACACACGATGTATTTACGTCGGAAAACACCCCGATCGTCCCGGCGCAGAAAGACAGCAAAACATCCACGATCTGCTGGTACAACACGCTCGCGAAGGCTCCCTTGTCGTCCGCTTAAAAGGCGGTGATCCGTTCGTCTTTGGTCGAGGTGGAGAAGAAATAGAGGCACTACAACGGGATGGGATTGCGTACGAAATCGTACCGGGTTTAACCTCAGCGCTTGCCGTCCCCACAAGTGTCGGCATCCCTCTCACCCACCGAGATTTCGGCTCGTCCTTCGCGGTCTTTACAGGGCGCAGCGCGACAGGGAGTCAACTCGACAATGCCCACTGGGAGCTCGCGGCCAAGATCCCCACCGCGATTTTTTTGATGGGCGTAAGAAATCTACAAACCATCCTGTCCAAACTGGTCGAACATGGGAGAAGCCAAGACACTCCAGTCGCCATCATCGAGAGAGGAACATACCCATCGGAACAATTGACAAAGGGGACCATCGCATCTTTCAGGAACACACCTCCAAAGGTGGCTTCCCCTGCGGTGATCATGTTGGGTGAAATTGTCTCACTCGCCGATCAAAAGGAACTCGCACACTTTGCCAATGAGCAAGTCTCAAACCTCAACCTCAACAACAATCCCCCAACACAACCTTTTCATTCCTCTTCCGACCAATCGCGGTGAATGACGCTCCCCAAGATCGTCACCAGATCTTGCATCGCCTGAATGTCTTGCGCAACAAAATCACCCCCAGCGTCTTGAAGGGTCGCACCTTTGCGGCAGACCTGCACAATCCCCAGCACATCTTTCCCATGAACGACAGGCACACTTACCATCTTTTGGATGGGTAATGGCTTGCGCTCGCCTGTTTTGATTCGCTCAAAAAAATGGAGATTTTTGACATGAGACATGTCGTTTTCGATAGATGGTTTTTTGTACACGATAACACTCCCAGCGACGGATCCTGTCGAAACAGGAAAAGTTGATCCGCTGTTGTACAATCCCCGAGGCGCGAGAAAGCGCAGAGACTCTCGATCAGATGAGAGCGCGAGAATCGCGACTTCATCAACCTCCAAAGAGAGATACTCTGCGATCTCACCAGCGATCAACTCCGCAGCATCGACAAGACGATCACGCCTCTCTTCAGGCGTATTGGCATCAGGTAACCCTTCTAATTTCATGAGGACGTGACTCATCTTTGATCTCCTTGCATGGGGTTTCGACCTCACATCACTTGTGCTCGATCGTATGCGCCTTTCAGGCAACAAAAGTCATGGAGACTATTTTGCCCATTTTCCCAGCGGACGCAAGATATCATATGCGGCGCTCTTGACGGCAAATGATGGATCTTTGCGTGTCTGCTGCAATACAGAGATCGCTTCCTTCCCTAAAAATGCCCTATGCCCCAGAACTCTCACAGCTTCCAACCGTCCCTGCCACTTCGACTCCAACATCCTCTTCACCACCCAAGCGAACACACGTTTTGTCCGAACACCGCTTCGTAAGATCATCGTAAGAGCTGCACGCTTAACAGTCCATGCGCGAGTCTCCAGTCCAGGCAAAATCGAATCAATATGCGCTCGTAGCGACCTCTTCGCTGCCGCAAACGCCAACAGTGAGAACTCTGTGATCTCGTCATTTCGACCCAGACACAGGCGCACAAGTCCAGGCACGAGCGCAGGCACTCGATCACCTGCTTTTGAGATCAACGCGAGAAAACCCCTCAGCGCAGAGGGTGTGGCATCGCGAAAGCGCCTAGCCAAGACATGCTGAACGCGAGCCAACCAGCGCGGCTGCTTCGCCAAAAACCCGGCCACATACTCCCTCGTGCTGATATCATTCGAAGACAAAAGTGACAGCCAAAGATGACCATCATCAGGCCGAAATGGCAACGAACCAAACGCTTTCACCATTTGGTAAGATGGTGCCTTCTGCTTTGCGAGAGCCTGAATAAACCGCGCACGGACAATCGAACTCGCAGGCGCAACCTGTGACAAAGTAGGCCAAAACACGTGGGAAAGGCCGTCCTTTTCAGAAGCATCCCACCAACGCAGCAGCGCCCTCGCGACGTCCTCTCCTCTTGAGACAATACCCAATGAAAAGAGCGACTCCTTCACCAGTACAGAGACTTTGGATGAAAGAGAACGCAGCAAAATGCCTGTAAAGTGGCGACTCCAAGCGGGGTGTTTCCTCCACACTGCAGGTTTGATACGTCCTAAGGCCCGACTTACAACATACCGCTCCACAGGGACACGACTCTTCGCGAGCTTTGCGAGACACTCAAAACCAGCAACCCCAAAAGACGCGAGTAATTGAGAAGAGTGACGCTTTTTATCCTCCGAAAAGTGCGGGAACTTGAGACAAAACGCATGTATCCACTCTTTGTCTTTACTCTTGAGGCGTCCCAATCCACGCAACGCGGCAAACCAAATCGCAGGATCACTGTGTTGGTACAAACTCCATAGAGGTGGCTGCCCTTGTGACTTCATACGAGACAGAAGAATCGTGCCTCGCTCTCGGAGCGTGTGAGGATTTTGCAGAATCAAAGAGACCAACCCAGGTATCGCTTGTTCCCCAACGCGAACGATTTGCTCCTCCGCCAATCGCTGAACATCGACGCGCTTGTCTCGCAAAGCCAACAACCACAAAGGAAGCGCTTGCTTTGCTATCGAAGGAGCTTGTGCGAGGGAACGCAACACTGCAAGCCGAGAAGACCAGTAGAGGTCCGTGTCAGAAAGGCAGAGGGGGATCTTGCGCCCTTCTTTGGACAGCTGCTTTCCATCCTCATGGTGGTGATGATGGTGGTGCTCATGTGTATCGTGGAGTGGAAGAGGCTTTGCGGGCTTGGTCCCCTTGCGAAGCAACGTTTCAAACGCCGACAACATCATGGGGAGCTTCTCGCCATAGCCTGCCATCCCATGTATCGCTCGATCTTTGATCTCCGGTTCGGGACTCTTCATCGCCCGGCGAAGAAATGAAAAAAGCTTTGGGTGTCTTGGACGCATACGCCCAATGGCCTGTACGATCACATCCCGAACCCGCCAGTCTTTGTGTCTCTCGTACATTTGTTCGAGCGAAGGCAAATAAGAAACATCTCCAAAAGACAAAATACGAATGGTCGCACGACGCCTCTCGATCGAAGAGCCAGCCAAACCTTTCATCAACCACGGAAGCGCTTGCTGTCTTCTTAAAAAGAGCTTATCGATGGCTTCACGTTGTTGTGGGTTCTCTGAACGTAACATCCTGACATGTTTGGTGAGGTAATAGTCATCCCACTTGAGAAGTCCCCACCCCACACACACACCAAAGCACAAAAGAACGACAAAATGACGAGTTGGCATTTCACCCCCATATCATTAAAAGTATTGTAGAAGTCAACAGATAGAAGCTATTCATTCGACCTCAGTTCGCGAAGAAAAGGACAGCGTGATTCGCGGCCTGCGCTCAGACATATCAACCCTCACAAAGGAACCTTTCGGAACGGAATCAAAGATATGTTCTCAACCCTCAGTTGCCGTTGGAAAGTATCCACGCACCAACCTTGACATCATACGATGACACGGGCTATTGTAACGTGTGTTGCTCACTCTGGGTCCATTTTATGCTGAATGCATCCCTTTGTTTTGTGATGAGGAAAGATTCTCGTGGATTCTTTGTCAGGAAAAACCATCGCAGGCAAGTACCTGCTCAAAAAGCTCCTTGGCGAAGGAGCAATGGGGAGCGTGTATCTCGCAGAGCATACAGGTTTTCAAGAAAAACGTGCGATTAAGGTCATTAAATCTGAGCTGCTAGACAACGAGAAAGTGTTCAAGCGCTTTCAATCAGAAATCCAAATGACCCGCAAAGCCAGCTTACTGACAGACCACATCGTCTCGATTTACGACGACTTTGGCAGCGAGCAAGGCATCACGTACTACGTCATGGAATACCTGGAAGGCGATCTGCTGAGTCGGCGCATCCTGCAAGCCAAACAAAACCCCCTTCCTATCCCCTGGATCGTCCGCGTCACAAATGAAATTTGCGAAGCCATGGCCGCTGCCCACAGGACAGGAATCCTTTTTCGAGATCTCAAACCAGAGAACATCTTCCTCATCAAGCACCGCTTTCAAGAAGACTTTGTCAAAGTGATCGACTTTGGTATCGCCAAAGCAAAGGGACAGGAAAACCAAACCCAAGCCGGCCACATCTCAGGTACCCCTCTGTACATGTCACCAGAACAAATACAGGGACCTCCACAATCCAAAAAACAATCCACCACCAACTACCTCGATGCACGCACTGATATCTACTCACTCGGTTGCGTGCTTTACGAAATGCTCACGGGGCGTCCTCCCTTTATGATCGATGAGTGGAGCTCCACAATGGATCTCCTCTTGATCTTTCAATATCACCTCAACAAACAACCGACGCCCCCAAGTGAGCTACGTCCGGACATCCCCAAGGAGCTCGAAAAGGTCGTATTAAAGGCACTTGAGAAAGATCGAGAGAACCGCTTCTCAAGCATGACTGAGTTTGCCGAAGAAGTCCTCCTGAGCACAGCAGGCATGTCTGACGCGCTTCTGGATGTCTCCGAACACGAGGCGACAGTGATCAAGGCCTATCAGCCCAAGCAAGAAGCTCCTGTGATACCAACCCCTCAACCTATCGATGATTTCATGCCGTTGGGTCCTGGTGAGGAGTTTATTGTCGAATCAGGTGAGTTTCTCTCCCCACACACCATCCCCTCTGCCAAGCTCGCAGAAATGACGGGAGACTCTATACCGAAAAACGCCACCCTGGCATACAAAAGCCCAGGCCGGATTGTCGAAGGTGAGACATCAACACCAACCTTCGAGGAGGCGACCCCGCAAACTCATATGTCCGAGGACAACCTCTTCCTCGCACAAGCTCCCTCCGAACAACATGTAGGTGGACATGGCAGTAGAGAGATCACAGAGACCAACTTCTCTCCCAAAAATGTCGATGTATTTGAAGAAGTCATCACAAGTCAGGAAACACCACTCCCCCTCTCGATCACACCTGATCTCGAAAAAGTAACCTTGGGCGAAGAACAACCCGGTATGGGCGTTGCAACACTTCCGACAACACCTGCTGTAAGCCCTGATCAGCTCAACTCACCACCAAACACACACAC
This sequence comes from Deltaproteobacteria bacterium, assembly GCA_002731275.1. Classification (GTDB taxonomy): domain Bacteria; phylum Myxococcota_C; class UBA6777; order UBA6777; family UBA6777; genus UBA6777. The sequence continues at coordinate 18,794 of PCBK01000134.1, forward strand.
CGCTGTCGATCTCGCAGCCAAAACAGAAGATGATCCCTCTTTGGAGTTTGATGAAGCGGAGATACCACCAAATATCCCCGTCAAAACAGAGGAGAACAACGCTTTCACTGACGATGAGCGGACCCCTATCGACCCTCTTGAGCTACAATCCAAAGCACCCCAAAAACGACCTACCAAACCACTCCGGCACGAAGACACAAAAGTCGACACCAGCATCCCCTTTACCAAAAAAGCTCCCAATCAAATGTTGATCGGCGCGCTCCTATTTGGCATCGCTGGACTCCTCGTCCTCCTTGGATGGCTCATCCTCAAGTAAAAAAAAAAAAAACACAATCATTTCAAGCAACTTCCAGACAAATATAAATCTTCCCAATTTTTGAAATCCAACCTCTTTGCGTTCTTCGTACTGCTTGGTGAATTTGATGACTTTCCATTGCGAGCAAGTTCTTGACAAAGAAAGAAGAATCAGGCACATTTTGCCCATGTGAAAAACTTTTTTGCATTTTTTTTCTTCAAGCTGTAACAACAACCAAAGCCACACGACATTACCTGTGAATTTGGTTCTTGCAGTTCACTTTGTTTGCAAGATTGTCGAAGATGTTCAGTTTGCGTGTTTCCTGTTTTTCACAACAAAAAAACAGGGTATTGTTCAACACTTTTTTTGTTTGTAGGAGAGAGACTCATGAAACAATTCGTTAAAGGTGCACTCGTTGCTTCCGCTGTTGCTGGCCTCGTCATGACTGTTGGTTGTGGTGATAACACTGGAACAAACACTGACGAAGTCAAATGCTCCGGTGTCAACGACTGTAGCGGAAAAGGCGAATGTGGTGCAGCTGATGGTTCCCACGACTGCGCTGGTAAAAACGAGTGTAAAGGAAAAGGTTGGGTCAAAATGTCCAAAGATGACTGTACCTCCAAAGGTGGTACTGTTGTCGAATAATCCAACATGTTCCTCGCTTTCCAACGTATAGATGACATGTCATCTTTGTTGAAAGCATAGATCTCAAGAGAAGCCGAGCCCATTGGGCTCGGCTTTTCTTTTTCGTACCCACCCCATCCAACAGGTGTCTCATGTGGAACAAAACATATCTAGGGCACGGTATCGGTCTACGTACCGCGCATTACACTTATCTCCTTGAACACCCTGTCAAAGGAGTTGATTGGTTTGAGATCATCTCGGAAAACTTCTTTGGTCCGGGTGGTCGCCCCTGGGCAGTCCTCCGCAAAGTGCGAGAACAAGTCCCCATCGTGATGCATGGTGTCTCTTTGGGGATAGGTAACACCTCCCCCCTCGACTGGGACTACCTCAAACAACTCAAAGATCTGGCCGAAAAAGTCGAACCAGCCTGGGTTTCCGATCATATCTGCTGGGGAGGCTATGGAGGACACTACTCACACGACCTGCTCCCCCTCCCCTACACACAAGAAACACTCGACCACCTCGTCCCACGAATCCACGAAGTCCAAGAGTTCTTAGGACGTCCCATGATGTTTGAGAACGCATCGAGTTATGTCTCTTTTGCAGAGAGCGAGATGTCCGAATGGGAGTTTGTCGCTGAGTTGGCCAAGCGCACAGGTAGCGGTATCCTTCTCGACGTCAACAATGTCTATGTCAGCGCAAACAATCACAACTTCGAAGTCGATGATTACATCAACGCGATCCCCAAAGAATACGTCGGTCAATTCCACGTCGCCGGCCACACAGACAAAGGGAACTATCTCCTCGACACACACATAGGCCCTGTGATACCAGAAGTGTGGGATGTTTACAAAAAAGCTCTCGCGCGCTTTGGTCCGATCTCAACGCTCGTAGAGTGGGACGAAGATGTTCCAAGTTTTGAAGAGGTTGTCGCTGAATCCCAACGCGCAAGACACATTGAACAGGAGTTCCTTCATGACACACCCACACAATCTCGATCGCATTCAGAGGTGGTTTTGGAAGAGCATCTCCGCACCACCCGTTGAGGATCAAAACGGGGAAGTCCAACCTGTCGAAGATGGAAGCCGTCCCCTCTCGAAGTGGATCGCCTCAGACAGCGAAGACATGGCAGAAGAACGTCTTCAAGTCTATGCGAACATGTACTTCTTTCGTATTCGCGATGTTTTGATGGATTTCTTCGAGAAAGCCTATCTCGCGATAGGTCGACAGCATTTTAATGATCTCGTGATCGATTACCTCCCCAACTATCCATCGGACAACGCCTCTTTGTTCCACATCGGTGGCCAATTGGCAGAGTACACGAAGACACACTCACTCGGACAAACGTACCCTTGGCTACCAGAGCTGCTGCGCTTTGAGCGTCTGCGTACCAACGTCATCACGATGGAAGACACACCTGTCCTCACAGAAGCATCCCTCAAAGCCTATCCACCAGAACAATGGGGAGAGTTGTCCTTCGAGCCGATCAAAGCGCTCTACTTTGAGTCCTTTGCGTATCCTATCCATATCCCTTGGAAACGTGTGGAAGAAAAAGATGATGAGCTTTCGGAAGACGAACGCCCAACGCTTGATCCAAAACCAACCCCTATCGTGATCTGGCGTATGACGTTCAACTCGGCATTTTACGTGATGGGCGAAAACGAAGCGAAAGCCTTCTCGTTGTTACTGGAAGGAAAAACCTTCAATGAGATCTGCGAGGCCTTTGTCCCTGCTGATATGAGCGAGGAGCCATCAGCAGAAGACATACAAGCCATCGTCCAAGAAGCATATCACGCACTCAGCCGCTGGCTCACCAACGGCCTCCTCTCCAAAATCAACGCCCCTAACGCCTAAGGTCACTCGATTCAAAAAGAATACGGAAAGTGAACCCCCCTCTCATCGAGAAAACCCCTACACGGGTGAGATCTCACCCACAAATGCGACCTGTTAGCATCTTGACCAAAACCGACCTCGTTGGTAAGTTGTGGAGACAGAAGCGAGGCAGACACCACTTTCATATCCCAAAGACAAAACAATGCAAAAGTTGAGACATCCAACCCCATCGTCACTTGTGGGGCTGAAAATCGATAAATGGAAACTTGAAAGACAGCTCGGCGAGGGCGGGATGTCTGTCGTATACCTGGGAAAACATGAGTGGCTCCCCACGAAAGGCGCTGTCAAAGTCCTCCGACCAGCGCTGTGTGATGATCCAAACCAAATCGAGCGCTTCCGTCGAGAGGCCATCGCCGCAAGTGAACTTGACCACGAAAATGTCATCCACGTACACGACTTTGGATACAACGAAGAGAGCGGATACTTCATGGTCCTCGAATATCTCGATGGCCAGGATCTCGACCACTTTATCGACGACGCGCCCTTTCCCAAAGAGTGGATCCTCAATATCATCCGACAAGTTTGCTCCGGGCTCACAGCCACACACGAAGCTGGCATTATCCACAGAGATCTCAAGCCCTCCAACATCTTCCTGTTACCTGGCGATGACGACGGTCCACCCAAAGTGAAAATCCTCGACTTTGGTATCGCCAAAAACCAGGGCAACAACGACAAAAAACTCACCGCAACAGGCTCACTCGTCGGTACCCCAGCCTACCTCGCCCCCGAACAGGTCAACAACCAGGGAAAAACCAAACTCACTCCTCGCGCCGATATTTACGCCATCGGCGTGCTTCTTTATCAAATGTTTACCGGTGAGTTGCCCATCGAACGAGAAGGCTTCATCGAGCACTTTATCGCTGTTTTACAACATCCCCCCGAACCGATGGGCATCCTTCGCCCATCTCTCTCAGGCACAAAGCTCGAAGCTCTTGTCATGAGACTCCTCGACAAGAACCCCAACAACAGACCACAATCGACAAAGCAGCTTTGGGAAGAGCTCGAAGAAGCGGCTGCCCAATGGAGTGATCCACTCTCGGACTACCCTCATCCCGTTGTCAAAGCACGACAACTCCCACACATGCCGCTGCCCACGGCTGATCAGCCTCCCGTTTCTCCACAAAAGCGGATCACGATCAAACCAAAACAAACGAAAAAGCGCCATTTTGATGCGTACACGCCGACAAAAACAGCAGAAGCCTTTGTCGGAGACCTCAAAGTTGAGTCGCCACCAGAAACCCCCAAACCAACAAAACCAACAAAGCCAACAAAGCCAACACAGCGCAAAACAGAAAACCGAACATCTCCACCTCCGGCAACCAAGCATCCTAAGGCAACGCCTGCTCCTTCAACCGAAGAGCTTGCGCTCGCTGACACACAGATGGAGCTTGAGCAGCCGGACGATCCTCGAAAACCCAACAACACCCTCCCCAACCTCACTGCTATCGTCGTGTTGCTAGGAAGTTTTGTCTTCGCGGCTATTTGGCTGGCCCCTACGTTTTTTCCCAAACCACCTCCTAAACCTCCTATCATCCGAGAAAGAAAGCCCCCAACGCGCAAGCAACCCAACCCAACCCTCGCGCTGCTCCAAACGTTGATGGCTGAAGGTACAAAAGCCTTTCAAGACAAAGACTACAAAAAAGCCTTTCGTCTTTGGAAACGCGTCTCCAAGATGCCTTCTTTTAAGAAGAAAAAGCACTACAAGCTTTACAAAGGGATGGGGGTCGCCCTCGCAAGACAGAACCTTCACTACTCAGCGATGGTCTACTACAAACGCTTTCTGAAGTTTAGCCCTCGACAAGACGAAGAATACAATCGCATCGATAAGTCCTTGCTCCCACAAATGGTCGAGCAGATGGAAAAGCGCACCAAAAAAGCCGAGCGACTTGTCAAACAACTCTTGCGTTTGCTGCGGCAAAAACGCTGGTCTTCTGCCTATAAAGTGTATGAAAAAATCCTAAAGGTCGCGCCCTCAGCCCCACACGTTCATGAACAGATGGCCAAAAAATTACAGCGCTTGATGCCACAACAGGCCGTACAGATCTATCAAAAGATGCTCGACTCCATGGAGCTGACCAACGAAGAGACCAAGCGCATCCTCTCCCGTCTCGCCTCCACAAAACAGGCCACTCAAAAAGAAGACCAGAAGCTGACGACCCAACTCGCTCGCGTACGACGAGATCTCAAGAACGGCCAGTACAAAAGAGGAAAACGGCGACTTGGAAGACTGCTCAAACAACATCCGACCCTGATCATCAAACACTCTGCGTTATTCCAAATGCTACGTGCTGCGGTCAAAGAAAACCTCGATGAGGCGCTCTGGTTGCTCAAGCAGATCAAACGCCAAAAAATAGCCTTCGAAAGACGTCAACGCTCGAAATGGCCCCCCTTACCAACCAAGAATGTGCCTTCTCTGCGGAGTATCAACGAACAGATCAGTGTGATCAAAAACATCAAGCGTTTCCGCAAAGATATCGAAACAATCCGATACGCCATGGAGAGCAAGAATCCTACGAAAGCCGCAAAAGCCTTCAGAAAATTGGCTGACATGTACAAGAAAATGGTGCGGTTGGACAAGTGGAAGTTGTCGGATAAAGCGCTCGAAGATATCGTTAAACAAAAAAAAGAAGTCGACACTGTCAAAAAAGCTTTCTCCTACTGGACCCAACTCGAAGCCAAGCTCCAGCAAGGAAAATTTCGTGGCTTTGATAAGTACCACAACCTCTTAAGCGAACACCTCTCCAAACACATTGGGCTGCTCAAACGCTGGCTCTCCCTCCCTGCTTTTCGCGCCTGGCTCTTCCAGCTTGATGGGCTTCAGCGTATCCGCAACAACGCCGAAAACGAACTCACGATGGGAGAAAAACTCTACAAAAAGGAGCAATGGGTGCTCGCAGCCAAACGCTTCGAAGAGTACATCCGTCTCCTCCCCAAGGCCAACAACATCAAAGACATCAAAAAGAAATACAATATCAGTCGGTGTTCGTCTGGAGTGACCTGGAAATCCTGCAAAGAGATCCTCAAACAACTCAAGAAAAAGTAGCTCACACAACACCCCCCACCCTGGTGTGCAACTTTCAGACAACCCCTTCTTACCTTTGTAACAAGCTCCAAAGAACTTAACAGCACTTCACCCCAATTGACCAGCGAGATGCCCCTGAAGTTTTCGCATCCCTTGTCTCATGCGGGTCTTTACAGTCCCCAGCGGAAGCTCTGCTTGCTCAGCAATCTCCGACTGCGAAAGCCCCCCAAAGTACGCCATCATAATGACCTCTCTTTGTTCATCGGGGATCTTCTGCATAGCCTCTTGTAACAGCTCAGCCCGTTGTGACATCATCGCAAGATCAAAGGGTGTATCACTTGCCATTGTCATCGCAAAATCGACCGCTTTGTTTTCTTCCCGGAATTTTTGCTTCTTGTTACGCTTGCTTTTCTCGGAACGTGTACGATCAATCGCTCGGTTTCTCGACAGTGTGACAAGCCACCCATAAACGTTGCCCTTCTTTCGATCAAACACGCTGGCCTTCTCCCACACAAGCATAAACACTTCTTGTACGAGGTCTTCAGCGTCTTCCTGACTTCCTAAAATACGGTAGACCAGAGAATAAACGAGTTTTGCATAGAGATCATAGAGAGCCTGCAGCGCCTCTGTGTCCTTTTGGGCAATCCTTTCAATCAACTCGATCTCTTCATCGCTTGTAAAGCGACGAACAACAGCACGAAGAAATGCAAGTAACACTGCTCTATCCTCACTTTCTGCTCACGTACACATCAATTTCGTTCAATGGACATTGCACTGGATTATAGCAGCATCCAAAGAAACCACAATCACTCCCTGCCAATTGTGCGCTCAAACACACCCGACAACACAAACTCCATCATCCCCCAAACCAGCCTTCATCACTTTGGAGTGAACCCTGTAAGGCTGCTGCAAGGAAAAGCGCACAGCAGCCTTAGGTCGCTCCAAAGCCTCTCAACGTTACATAACGACCGACTGGCGTCGCCTACCACTTCCGCCCGGAAAAAGGCTGAGACACGTGCCCCAAAAAAAGAGTCAAACTTTTGAAATCCGAATGAAAAGAGATCAACGTAGTTCATTGACGAATAGGCGTGACAACAACCCAAGTCGTTTCTTGACATCATGTAAAGTCGACCCCTATGGTAGGTTGATGAGATTTCCAAATACGATTTGAACGTCACAGTTTATGTTTGATTGTTTTTTCTTTTTGTATCTGTACTTGGAGGAAGTATCACGAATGAAACGAATTGCTTTTCTATCATGCCTCGTGTTTGCAGTCCTGTGGACTGCTTGTAGCGGCGAGATTGTAAATAACAACAACGGTGATCCATCGGTCACACTCACCTTGGACAAACAGACAGCCAAAGCAGGGGACACCATCAAATTGAGTATAGAAGTCAAAAACTTCCAGCTCGATAAAAACAAGATGGATTCATCCAACCAAAGCGGAACAGGTCACTATCACGTCTACCTGGATGACAAAAAAGACACTGATTACTTCGCTGCCGATGCAGCAGCGACCTTAGACTTCAAAGTTCCTTCCGATATCACAGAGGGAAAACATACGTTGCGGGTCGAGCTGCGCAACAACGACCACTCGCCTCTCGATCCAGTCGTTGAGGCGAAAGCAGAATTTACCGTCGCAGGCGAAACCACTGGCGGTGATCCAAAGGTCACAGCGACACTGGATCAAAACAAGACTAAAGCCGGTGGTGTGTTGAAGATCACAGTGAAAACCGAAAACTTTTCGCTCGTCGACCCCAAGCCGGGCATGACGCCAAAAGCCAACGAAGGACACTACCACGTCTACCTTGACGACAATGTCGGTAGTAACTACCTCTACGCCGGATCAAAAGATAGCACCGAGATCACGATCCCCGTCAGCGCAGCGCCAGGCGCCCACAAGTTGCGCGTGTCACTTCGCAACAATGACCACACTCCCCTTGACCCCGTCGCCGAGGCCACATTGGACATCGAGGTCGAAGCCCCACAAGGTCCCGCAGTCTCTGCGACTGTCACTCCCACTTCCCCCACACAAGGCCAAGAGCTCGAAGTCAAAGTCTCCGTGGTGAACTTCAAACTCGACAAAAACAAAATTGGAAAAACCAATGAGGCCGGAGTCGGACACTACCACATCTACCTCGACGACAAGACCGGAAATGACTACATCCATGTCGCAGCCGACGCGACCACCAAATTCAAACTCCCTGGAGATATCTCAAAAGGTGAACACTCCCTTCGTATCTCACTTCGTAACAACGATCACTCTGCGCTCAGCCCTGTAGCTGAAGCCAAAGTCAAGATCAACGTCGTCGAAAACACATCCCCCAAAGTGACCGCTACAATCGATAAAACAGACGTCGAAACGGACAGCGATGTCACCGTTGACATCAAAACACAGAACTTCATCCTCGACCCTGCCAGCATCGGAAAAGCAAACGTCTCAGGTTCCGGGCACTATCACATCTATCTCGACGACAAAACAGGAAACGACTACCTCTACGCTGGCGCCAATGGCAAAGCCACATTCCGTATCCCAGCAGACGCCACAGAGGGCGCGCACAAACTGCGTGTCTCACTGCGCAACAACGATCATTCAGAGCTCAACCCAAAGGCCGAAGCGATCATCGATATCAAAGTCACCAAAGGGAACCCCAGCGTCACAGGAACAGCCAACCCCAAGGTCGTGTTCTCCGGTGGAGAGATCAAACTCGATCTCAAGGTCCGAAACTTCACTCTTGATGCCTCTCAGATCGGCAAAGCGCCGAAGGCTGGCGTCGGTCACATCCACATCTACCTCGACCAAGAGACGGGCACCAACTACCTCTACGCCGGCGCTGATGCAAACCCAACAGTGACCATCCCTGTGAACACAAAGCCAGGCGCTCACATCCTGCGCGTCTCCCTCCGCAACAACGACCACTCTGCCCTCAATCCTGTTGCAGAGGTCAAACTCGACTTCAACATCACAGAAGACAGCAAACCCGCCGTGACCGCAAAGGCAGACAAGACAACTGTCGAAGCTGGTAAAACATTCAAGCTCACAGTCTCCACAACCAACTTCATCCTGGACGTAGCGCAAATCGGCAAAGCCAACAAACTCGGTACAGGTCACTACCACGTCTATATGGACAACAACACAGGACTCAACTACCTCTACGCTGGCGCTGATCTCAACCCAACGATCACAATCCCCAACGCGACGACAAAAGGAAAACACACCATCCGAGTGTCCCTCCGCAACAACGACCACACGCCTTTCACCCCCACAACCGAGGCCACCTTTGACCTCACGATCAACGAAAGCACAAGCCCCGTTGTGAGCGCAACTATCGCAAACAACCTCGTGATCGCTGGCGACAAAGTGAAGCTCGCCGTCACCACCAAGAACTTCACACTTAACCCCAATGGGATCGGCAAAGCCAACGTCGCAGGCGAAGGACACATTCACGTCTATCTCGATAACAACGTTGGAAGCAACTACCTTTACGCTGGCGCCGACGCAAATCCAGAGTTCACCATACCAGCCGCAACGACTCTCGGCGTACACCAACTCCACGTCGTCCTCCACAACAACGATCACAGCGAATACTCCCCCAAAACAGAAGCCATCGTGAACATCACCGTTTCAGATGGCTCCCCAAAGGTCTTTGCACAAGGAACCAAAGGGAGCGTCAAACCCGGTGAACAAATGGGTGTCTCTGTCACTGTTCAGAACTTCAAATTGGACCCCAATGGGATCGGAAAAGCCAACGTCAAAGGCGAGGGACACATCCACATCTACCTCGACAATGAAACGGGCTCCAATTACCTCTACGCTGGCGCAGACGCAAACCCCACATTCAACATCCCAGCATCGACCAAAGCCGGCGCACATACATTGCGTGTTGCGCTCCACAACAATGACCACTCTGCCGTTTCCCCTGCGGTTGAGGCGACCGTGAGCTTTACAGTGAGCAGCGGCTCCGCGCCCTCTGTAACAGCGACACCTGACAAAACCACCATCGCAGCAGGCGACAAGATCACATTGACTGTCACCGCGCAAAACTTCAGCATCGACGCATCCCAAATCGGAAAGGCCAACTCTCCAGGTGTCGGTCACTACCACGTCTACCTCGACAACGAAACGGGCAACAATTACCTTTACGCTGGTGCCGATGCAAAAGCAGTCATCACCATCCCAGGAACGACAGCAGCTGGTGCACACACACTCCGCGTATCACTCCGCAACAACGACCACTCAGCCGTTTCCCCTGCGGTTGAGGCGACCGTCAACTTTACAGTGAGCAGCGGCACAGCGCCCAAGTGCAGCGCATCATACGCAAACTGTACGAACTACACGGACTTGACAGCGTCAGCTTCTATTCGTGAGGTCAAGTTTGGCTCGGCTGGTAGCGGGAACTCATACACACCCAAGTGTATCAAGATCAAGGTCGGACAAACTGTGAAATTTGATGGTAACTTCAGCGGTCACCCCCTCAAAACACAATGTCAGGAAGCTTCCGACATGACAGACACAAGTACCGGCACGACCAAAAACTTCACATTCACGAAACCTGGCTACTACAACTACTACTGCCAATTCCACTCAAACGGTACAACAGGCTCTGGTATGGCTGGTAACATCTGGGTTGTCCCCTGATCTCAAGTATCCTCTCTTCCCCTCCAAACCTCCCATCCCCAAAGTGCGAAAAACACCCTCACCACTTTAAATTCTTAAGGAACTTCTTCCGCCTCTTTCTTCGCTCAGCTCTTCGCTGCTTGCGTTTCTTCTGGCGTTCAGCGCGCCTTTTTTTGCGTTTGTCTTGTCGACGTTTTGCGTTTGTTTTGACCTTCTCGATAAACGCTTTGATCTTCTTGCGTCGCTCTTTACGTCGCTTTTTGCGCTTCTCACGACGCGCCTGCCTTCTCTTTTTTCGCGCTTCTCTGCGGGCTTTTCGCTTCTCTCGACGTTTCTTCATCCCCTCTCGAAACTTCGCAAAAAAGCCACCTCGCTTGCCCTTTTTCCCCTCTCTCAAACGCTTCATCACTGCTGCCTTCAAAAACCCAAGCTTTGGGTGCTTTTGGAAGACACTCTCGAAAAAGGCGATGAGGAAACGCTTGCCAACAACACGCGCAAACACGTCAGGGCGTAACGCCAACTCTCTCTCCTTCAAGGTCACGGTCGTCTGGATGCGATACCCTTCAGGATGATTGAGAAAGTGACGATTGAGCAAACCGACCGCGATCCGCAAGGCGAGCTTTTTCAAACCGGGCTGTCCTTTCGCGATCTTCGCGTGGAAATTGCGTATCGCAAAATGGACCGTCGCGTTCATGAACCCAGCGCCTGTCTTCTTGAGGGTGAGGATGATATCCAACCGCCCCATGTCGATGTAGAGTGGTAACTTCTTGGCCCCTAGCACTTGGTTGACCACTGAAACAGGAAATCCCATCAGTTTAATACGCTGGGCACCAGACTTGAGGATGGTTGAGTGAAAACGCCATCCACCATGCCCAACCAAGAACGCCTTTCCATCACCTGTAAAAGGCTGCGTCAACAGATAGCGAGTGTCGAAATCGTTAAGCGTTGCGTCTAGACGGGAGAGTCGCACACGCATCCCCTGAGGCAACTTGCTCTTTGCGCCGGGCTGAATCCGAAAAGAGATCGTGCCATTTCGCATCCGAAAGGAACGAAATCCCAACCAGACCTTTCGCTTTTTGCGTTTGCGCTTGCGCCCGGCCTTCATCTGGATATTTAATGTTGGCTTTGAGAGAGACAACTGTTTGAGCTGTAACGCACCACCGATCAGAGAAGGCAAGTACATATGCACCTTGGCTTTTGGGAGGCGAATGAGCAACGTCCGATCATTGGAGGTGTTGGCCATCTTCATCCCTCGAAGATGGATAGGACCACGCATATGGCGAAAGTCCGCATCAAAGGACTTGATCGACAACTTCATTCGACGATGTTTTTGGGTGCGTTTGAGTTGGAGCACACCGCGGTGGATCTTCAACAGCTCAATGTGAGGTGCGAGCAGCTTCAATTTGCGCGCTATTTTCTTCTTCCTGCGAGGGCGTTTTTTCCCGGTGTTGTCGATACGCCATATCGGCGAAAACAACTCGATCTTTTTGATGAGGGGTTTCTCTGTCAGCAAGGCGTCGAGTCGGAACGTGACGTTCCCATTGGGGATCACAATGTGGATACGCTTTTTCGCCTGTTTGAGGCTGAGGACAGCGCGCTTGACACGTAACACACCGCTCCATTTTCGTAGCTCTGTGTCGAGCTGGCCGATGTCCAACTGAAGCCTACGTCCTGGCCGGCTCTGATCGATGAAGGAGACCTTCCCCCGCTCGATTTTTAACCACCCAATCTCCACCCCTCTTTTGCGTAGTCGTCGAAGGAGACGGCGTGCTTTTGAGAGTCCCCCTTTTTTGCGCTTCACGACCTTCACCACGGTTTTCCCTCGTAACACACGTATCGAAGGAGACACGACATGTAGCTCTGGGATAAATCGACGGCCAAAGATCACCTGCCACACGTGGAGAGACAAGCGCCCTTTCTTGGCGTGTAGTGTGAGGACTTGCTGGGGTTTGTGACGTCGAAATGTGAGTTCTTTGACGTCGACCCTTGCGCGAAACAGATCAGCGTCCGTCACGGTCGCGTAAAAACCATATGGACGAAGCCTCTCTAGCGCGAACTGCGCGAGCACCTTAGGAAAAAAGTAAGCCCCTGCGAGCATCGTTAAGAGCGACAAGACAAACAAAAAGACAGACCATTTGAGCCATTTGCGCAAACGTTTCATGGAAAAACCTTTTGAGATGGGTCAAGAAAAAGAGAAGGAGGTTGAAACATGACAGAGCAGTCTTGGATTGTTTTTCCCAGCGTTGGGTTATGAAGGTCTTTGACGAACAGCTGTACCGTAGGCGATGATTTCGGCAGCTCCACCCTGACTTCGTCCTGAAGGATCTCCGATCATAGAGGTCTCAACGCGAACGTTGATCACGAGATCTGCGCCCTTCATCTTGGCTTGATCGAGCATCCGCACGATCGCCTCCCGACGCCCTCTCTCCATTACCGTCTCAAGGATGGAGATACGACCACCAAAGATCGTCTGGATGGAAGCCACAAAGCGTTTAAAATAATCCGACCCCATCACCACAGAGCCCATACACAAAGAACCCTCAAGTGGCGTGTAGCCTTCGGGAACCTTCTTCAGGTTGGTGACGATGATTTTGCGGTGTTGTTGCTCTCTCTTCGCGAGCGCTGTAAAGTGATTGTTCTCGATCTGCCGACCAATAAAGTAAAAAAGAATCACAGGGACGGCCGTAAAAAATGCCCATATAAGGACAATGATGAGTCCACTCATGTTGACCTCCTCATTCAGGCTCGACGACCACTGCGGTACCGTACGCAAACAACTCAGCCGCACCCTGCGCGACAGAGGAGGTCGCAAAGCGCACGTTTACGATGGCGTTGGCACCAAGCCCCTTCGCATGCCCTTCCATACGCTCAGTCGCTTGTTGACGAGCTTCCGTCAGCAGCTCGGTGTATCCTTTCAGTTCTCCACCCACTAGGTTCTTCAAACCGGCCATAAAGTCGCGACCGATGTGCTTGGCTCGAATGGTGTTTCCTTGCACAAGACCCACATACTTCACGATTCTGTACCCAGGGATGGTTTCAGTGTTTGCAAGTAACATGGAGCGTTCCTTTCCTTTGTCATAAGTCAGTTCATTGCGATTGAATATGTGCCAAAGCATACACAGAGTCACCTCAAAACACCACCCGCCTTGATCGATCCTATCGAACGACCTATAGTGTGTGCCTTCATAGGGAAAACGAACTCTTCCAACGGGACATTCTTCAATGTCCACCGGAATGATCGTCATAGAGTCAGGAGAAAAATATGAAGCAGAGCTGGATCTGTTTGACACTTTGCCTTGGGTTGATCGCGACCGCTACGATCCACCACAAGACCCCTCACGCGGTCGCCAAACGCAACAAGAAAACGACAACACCAACACTCCCAGCGACATGGGATGCGAGCACAACGTCCCCTCACCACGTGTTGCTCAAAGGTGCGACTGTATGGACTGCTGAAGGGAAAATCATCCCTAGCGGACAAGTCCTCTTATACAAAGGAAAGATCAAGGCCGTCGGCGAGCAGGTGACTGCCCCCAAAGGCACGACTGTGATCGATGTCAAAGGCAAACACGTCACACCAGGCCTGATCGACACCCACTCACACATCGGCGTCTACGCTGTCCCTTACTTGCGCGCAACGTCCGATGGAAATGAGATGAGCCGCCCCGTGACAGCTTACGCTTGGGCCGAACACGGCTTTTGGCCGCAAGATCCTTCGATCCTCGCGGCCGTCGCAGGTGGAACGACCACCGCACAAATTCTCCCTGGCTCTGCCAACCTGATCGGAGGACGAAGCGTTATCCTCAAGCTTCGATACGCTCGCTCCGTACAAAAGATGAAGTTTCCAGGTGCCAGACAAGGACTGAAGATGGCATGTGGCGAGAACCCCAAGAGAGTCCACAGGAGCCTCTGGAGCCGGATGGGGAGCTACGCAGGATATCGTCGCGCTTACCTGAAAGCCACCGCGTACAAACGCAAATGGGATGCCTACTTCAAGAAGCTCAAGGCGTGGAAAGAGAAGACCAAGAAGGCCGCCAGCCAACCCACAAAGAAGGCGACCAGCCAACCCGCAAAGAAAAAAAGCGCGCTGAAAAAACCCAAAGCCCCTCGCAAAGACATCAACCTCGAAACGCTGCGACTCGTTCTCGAAGGGAAGATCTACGTCCACATCCACTGCTACCGTGCAGATGAGATGTTGCAGATGATCAAGTTGTCCAAAGAGTTTGGATTCAAGATCCGCTCCTTCCACCACGCGGTCGAAGCCTATAAGATCGCTGATGTTCTCGCCAAAGAAGGCATCTCGGCGTCCATTTGGGCTGACTGGTGGGGCTTTAAACACGAAGCCTTTGACGCGATCCAAGAAAACGCTCCCTTCGTCTCGGCAGCAGGTGGACGCGCGATCATCCACTCGGACTCGGCCACAGGCATCCAACATCTCAATCAAGAAGCCGCAAAGACATTTTATCGCGGCAAAAAAATCGGGCTCAAGTTGAGCGAAAATGAAGCCATGCGTTGGATCACCCTCAATCCAGCATGGGCACTGGGAATCGACAAAGTAACAGGTTCACTCAAGCCAGGAAAAATGGCGGACATTGTGGTCTGGGATGGTCACCCATTTAGCGTCTACACCCGCACACAGATGGTCTTTATGGACGGAAACATTGTCTATCATCGACAAGCCAAGCGTCCCATCACAGACTTTCAAGTCGGGTTAGGTCCCATCCTCAAATAGCACCACCAATAGAGGCATCGATATGGTACAGCGACATAACACCCCCCAAACCCCACTCAAACAGACAAGCACACTTCACAAGGTGCTGTTGCTCGTCGTGGGCTTTTTTCTACCGGGAATACTCCTCGCGTGGGCGGGCTCCACATCCGTGAAGACCTCGTCTTCAGCCGCCAAGAAAACCGCATCCCCTGCACCTTACACAGGTCCCGTGACAGCGATCATTAACGCACACATTCATCCGATGACAACGGCGTCCTTCAAAGGAACCATCTTGCTCCAAAGTGGGCGCGTCAAAGCGTTAGGAAAGACACTCACACCCCCTCAAGGTGCCAAGATCATAGACGCCAAAGGAAAACCTGTCACACCAGGGATCGCGCTCTCAAACACCAGCCTCGGTCTCGTCGAGATCAGTCTTGAGAAGAGCACGCGCAACGCCGCGATGAAAACACACGCGCCTATCCGCGCTGCCTTCCGTGCGATCGATGGTTTTGATCCCAGCAGCACGACGATCCCCATCGCCCGCATCGAAGGCATCACGACCGCCATTCTCCGCCCTAGAGGTGGTATCATATCCGGACAATCCGCATTTGTCAGGCTTTGGGGGCTCGGCGAAGCGAGCCACATCAAAACTCCACTCGCCGTCCATGCCAGCCTTCGTGATGGCCACGTCGCCCACACATGGCTGCGTTTGAGACAACTCTTCAGCGATACACGTATGTGGATGAAGGGCGCAAACACATCGACAAACGGACACCACCGCACCTTGGGTGCCGGCGTACTTGACCTCAAAGTGATGGCAAAGGTCGTCAAGAGAGAGCTTCCATTCGTACTCGAAGTACACCGCGCGATCGATATCCTCAACGCGATCAAGTTCGCCAAACAACAAAAGATCAAACTCGTCATCTCCGGCGCTTCAGAAGCCTGGCGTGTCGCCAAACAGCTCGCCAAACACAACATCCCTGTCCTGCTCGGTCCACTTCGCAATCTCCCACGCAGCTTCTCTCGATTGGGGAGTCGCTACGATAACGCCGCTCTCCTCCACAAAGCAGGCGTCCTGTTTGCTCTTGGAGCCGGTGGTGGCGCACATCATATCAGACACATCAGACAATACGCCGGACAGGCTGTCTCATACGGACTCCCACACAAAGCCGCGATGAAGGCCATCACACACAACTTGTTCCGCATCTACGGACTGCACCAACAAGCAGGCGCACTCACCCCAGGTATGGAAGCCAATGTCGTCTTGTGGAGCGGTGATCCCCTCGAGCTCTCCACCATCGCCAAGCAAGTCTGGATCAGCGGGAATATGATCCCCATGAGATCACGACAAACACTGCTCAGAGACCGATACCTCAAGCGACTCAAGCTCAAAAAATAACCCCCTCCCCTCACAGCCCAAAAACACATGTTCCAGACACAGACCCAACGACCCCAAATGGAGACCCCATGAATACACTCTTGCGCACGCTCTCTCGATCGTTCGTGTTCTTGTTGTTGGGCGCGAGCGCTCCAGCGAGCGCTTCCCAAAACACACCCACAACCAAAGGCACAAAGCACCTAACGGACTTCGAGAAGAGCAAAGGCCTCAAAACAGTCCATCCAACACGCACCATGCTCTTCTATAGACAGCTCGCCGCCAAAGATCCTCGCGTGCATATCGAACAAATAGGGACAGGAGATGCGGGTCATCCCATCCACGTCGTGATCGTCTCAAAATCCAAACGATTTACACCCAAACAGATCGGACAACACGCAGTCATCCTCGTTAATAACGGCATTCATTCCGGAGAATCTTGCGGCATCGACGCCACACAACTGATGGTCAGAGAGCTCTTACAGGACATGGAGAAGGGACACACATACGACAACCTGATTTTTGTAACCATCCCCGTCCTGAATGTCGGTGGTCAACGACAATTCAGACGATACAATCGCGCCAATCAAAATGGTCCTGTCCGTATGGGGTTTCGTGGAAATGCCCGCAATTACGATCTCAACAGGGACTTCATCAAAGCAGACACACAAAACATTCTCGCCTTCACGAAACTCTTTCACCGATGGAAGCCACATATCTTTGTGGACAACCACTCGACGAATGGCGCTGATTACCAACACACCATGACCTACACTTTGCCAGAAGGCCCCGACCTTTCCCCCTCGATGAGAGCGCTGATCAAGACACAGCTCAAACCCTTCGTCGAAAAAGACATGGCAAAGAAAGGGCTCCCCCTTTGCCCCTACGTCACACCTGTAAAGTACCAGGATCTCAAAAAGGGATTGAAAGGCTGGATCTACTCGGGACGCTTTTCCACGGGCTATGTAAAATTCTTCCACACCATCCCGGTCTTGAGCGAAACACACATGCTCAAGTCCTACAAAAAGCGGGTGCGAGCTTCCTTCGAGTTGATGAAGACGCTCGCCCAGTATGCCTCCAAGCACGCGCGCTTGCTCCACCAAACAAAACAAAAAGCCACCCAAGAGGCGATGCAACAAACGCGCTACACGCTCCGATGGAAACGCACCAAAGCATCCAAAAAGATCACCTTCTTGGGGTACGCGTACTACAAAGAGAAGAGCTCATTAACAGGCGGTCTTCTGACGAGATATGATCGCAGCAAACCACAAACGTGGACGATCCCCTTTTACAACTCATTTGCCCCAAAGCACCAAATCGATATCCCACACGCCTATCTGATCCCACCTGCGTGGAAAGGTGTGCTCAAACGCCTGCGACACAACAAGATCAAGATGACAAAAGTCGAAAAGACGCACACCTTGACCGTGCGACAAAGCATCTTCACAAAGGCGGCGTGGAGCAAACGACCATATGAAGGGCATTTCTATCCAACGACTCTTCAAACGGAGTCCTTTACACGTCGCGTTGTGATCGAAAAAGGGACCTGGATCGTCCCCACAAAACAACCCGGTCGTCGCTATATCATCGAAACCCTCGAACCAACTGCGAGAGATGCCTTTGTCAGGTGGGGATTCTTCAACACACTCTTTCAACAAAAAGAGTACTTCAGCCCCTACACCTTCGAAGGTATCGCCAAAAAACTGCTCAAACGAGACAAAAGATTGAGAGAGATCTTTGAAAACCGACTCAGAAAGGAACCTGACTTCGCGAGCAGCCCACGCAAGCGACTTCAATTCATCTACCAATCCTCACCCTACTACGAAAAACCCCACAACACCTACCCCATCGTCAGGTGGTTTAAAAAGTGAACACACCCCGGCGAGGCCAACCAATCGACATGCGCGGGATTTGAGAGCGGACATAAGACCCGACACTACTGAGTTCCAAACGACATATTCGAAGATTTGGCGACATCAGGGGCAAACCCTATACACGGGGTTTCGCTAGAAAACTGATCCGGCGGACGTTGCACTTGCGTCCAAGGCAAGCGCCCTCATCGGGCTGATTTGCCTCGTACGCTTTGCAACATACGCCTCAACAAACTCACCACCCTGTCGCTCCGCTCCTTCCCTCCTCTCAAACCTTTCGAGAGGAGGGACCAATTAACCGATATACTCGAATATTTGGCTTAAATTCTGATCCGGCGGACGTTGCACTTGTGTCTCCGCAAACTCCCCTGACTCCACTCTACAATCCCCCACTTGCAGGCGGATATAGCAAAGCCATATCCTTGGGTTCCCTTTTGCTTTCGAGCTTACAGTGGGTTTTTTGCGTCTTCACTTGCAATCATCCGCCTCTACAAACTCTCCACCCTGAGCCTTCGGCTCTTCCCTCCTCTCAACCCTTTCGAGAGGAGGGACAAACCAACCGATAGATACGGGGATTTAGGTCGGACACAAGGCCCGACCCTACTGACATCCGTCCGATATACACGAAGATTTGGCGATACATGGGGCAAACGATATACACGGGGGA
>PCBK01000135.1 GCA_002731275.1 Deltaproteobacteria bacterium
TTTGTCGAGGCATATGTTGCAAAGCGTACGGAGCAAACGTCCTCATAGGACGCTTTGCTTTGGGCGCAAGTGCAACGTCTGCCGGATCAGATTTCAAGCTAAATCCCGTAAATACGGTTTGAGACCCCCTTCTCCCAAGGCTGGAAAAGGGTTGGGGATGAGGTTTGTCGAGAGGACCATTTAGGCCGTCGGAGTTATCGTCTTCGCAGACAGACTCTTAGGCTTCTTTGACATCGTCTTTTGCAAGATTTTTTGGTCACATGTCTCATACAAAAGAAGCGAGAACGTTTGGCACTTTTGAGACAAAGAGAGCGGGCTCTACCACGTTTTCTTTTGCATGTTTTCAGCCGCTTGAGATAGTACCGTTGACACTTTTTGCGTTGGATTTTGCAACCTCGATGACAACGTGTGGTCATACGAAGGCAGCACTTCTTCTTCAGCGTTTTGCAGCGGTGAACACAATTACTTGTACGGTTTTTTGTCTGGCAGACGTGCAGACATCGTTTGGCCAAAAATGCACATGACTTGGGGCGAGCCTGGGCTTCCGGCAGAGCGGATAGTAGGAACAAAAGGCCCAAGGCAAACGCAAGCGAGTGTCGTAGAGCTTGCATATATCTCTCCTTTATTGTGGCGGTTTCACCACAAGGTCTGTTTTGTGGGGTGTGATCGACCCCCGCAACAAGGGGCTCTGATCGTTCATATGGCCTTAGACGGGTTGAAGAAACAAATATTCAGTAGTCAGCACTCAAAAAGAGGATAAGTTTCGTTTACGCTTACGTACCAAGGCAAAGGTCATCAAAAAAAGAGTTGCCACGAGGGGAGTTGGGTCATGAGTTTCACATCCACAGACAGGGGGAACCTTGCCCTCTTGTGGTTGATCTTTCTCGACTCGACGCTCGGGTGTCCCCCCCTCTCCTGCATCCACAGGTGCGTCTGTAAACGTCTCATCAGGAGGAGGTGTCCCACAGGTAAATCCGCTCGTTGGCGTCGTGTGGGTGCATGGGGTAGCTCTTTTTGTCGTATCAGCAGGTTCGGCGGTATAGGTTTCGAGGGTTTTCCCATCCGCGACAGGCAACACCAAAAAAGAAGGCTTGTCCTTCTCGAAGATCACAGTGTTATTCGCGACGATTGGGTTCTCTGGCGTGACCGAAAATGCAGCGCCTGTGTTGGGATTGGGCTGGTAACGAGGCGCATTCGAAGAAGAGAGCACTACACGGAACGCGTGCCCCTTAGGGAAGGCCATCGCCGTATGTCCAAGATCAATCGTCACTTCAACAGCCGTTCCTGGCGTAACAAACTCTTCTTTTTGTGTGCCGTTACGATAACGCAATCGGACGATGCCTTCGGAGATGAGCATCGAGCGACCGTCAGGGTAGACGTCCGTTAACATCGCCGTGAAGTCCGTATCTTTTGCGTCCGTTTTCACCCATAACGTGACCTTCACCTGCCCTGCGATGTACAGATCCTCTGTGAGGATATCGCTCGTAAACAAGACCACATCTTTGCGTTGTTCGACGGTTGCGAGGTCTTTGGGCCCTGCGGGTAGCTTGATATTTCGTCCACCTGTCGTAGGGAATGGATCTTTGGGGTCATAGGCGTATGTCAGCGAAGAGGTCGTTTCGGTCGGCGCTTCTTGTTTGAGCGTCGCGCCTTTGCGCAGATACCACTTGCGCTCCTTCGAAGAAGCAGGCGGCCACGTCTTGCTCTTGAGCCATTTGCCTCCAGGCGCGTCCTTTTGCACAGCGCCCATCAAATAGTACGACACAGGCGCAAGAGAAGCTTTTAAGCCACCGGGTGTATCGAGGATGTAATTGAGAATCCAGTCCTCGATGAAGATGTCGAGCCCCATCCCCGCGATCGAACCAGCCGTCGAAGGATAGACGAGGTCTCCCCACGTTCCCTTGGGGACGCCATCATCTGTCCAGTCATATCCCCAAGGTCCGATGACAATTTTATGCTTTTTCTTTGCATAGTCCGAACTTTTTGTAGCGATTTGATTGTAGTAAGTGAGCATCCCATCGACAAAAGGCGAGTGCCATCCGCTCACCAAGATCATAGGTGCAGAGACCGCTTCGGGTTTGTTTGCGTGTCGTTCGGTCCAATATGTGTCTGATGAGTTTGAGGAGAAGGAGAGCTTCTTCCACCCTGCTTCGTCTTTGATCTTCAACATCTCTTGGACGACTTCTTTTTGGAAGACGCCACCACGAAACATCATATCGTACAGATTGGGAACGGAGTTCCAGATCATATGGGAGGTCAAGCATCTATCGGCTTGCGCAGCGAAGAAGACGCCCACACCCTGATAACCCTCTCCAATCCAGGTGACTTTCCCTTTCGCCCAATACTGTTTACGCAGCCACTTCATGATATCTTCGGCATCTTGTTGGGACAGTTTGTGTTTCTCGTCTTTCCCACCAGATTGCTCATGACCACGTTCATAAATGGAGACGACAGCGGAACCAAAAGGCACCGCGAAGGCCGTCTCATTCTCGATATTTGTCGTATCCCCAAATGCATAGGGTGTGCGCAAGATCAGGGTCGGATACGAGCCGTATTCACTCGGCAGGATCACCAACACATCGAGCGCGACACCGTCTCTCATGGGGATTTTACAGGTGTATGTCACGATATGTGCAGACACAACACTCGGAAGCAACGCTCCCACCACAAACAACAAACAACACAATACTCTCTTCCACTCACCACTCACATACTCATCCTTCCGTTTTGGACCTTGTTCTTTACCACTCATCTACCATGATAGGACAATATGCACCTTGATCAATGGATCAGCCACAAGAAAACCAAACAAACCCAACAGAGTCTTCTTGCTTGTGGGCGATATTGCACACATGATCCACAAGATCACATCTCACACCCAAGGAAGAAGATGCTTCACCTGACCGAATACATAGAAGACACACAGCTTGAGTTGATTTACGTCGAGTCCTTCCTCTCGTTACGAGAGGCCGATCAATGGCTCGAAGAGTGTCGCGAAACGATCCCTTGGCAGCAGCTCCAGATCAAGTTGATGGGCAAAGAGATCCCACAGCCACGATTGACCGCATGGTATTCTGATCCAGGGGTCCACTACACCTATTCGGGACTCACACTGCACCCTACAGAGTGGCACCCGCTGATGCAGGAGCTACGAGAGCGTGTGGAGGAGTTCGCGTTGATGACATTCAACAGCGCGCTGCTCAACTACTATCGAGATGGACAAGATTCGATGGGGTTTCACGCGGACAACGAACCAGAGCTGGGCAAGCAGCCTGTGATCGCGTCCTTCTCACTAGGTGGGCCGAGGCGTTTTGTGTTCAAACACCGTCAATTAAAAAAGAAGCACGATTTATCTCTCGCACATGGCAGCCTCTTATTGATGAAGGGTGAAACACAACATCACTGGCTTCACGGGATCCCCAAAACCAAGAAACACGTCAATGAAAGGATGAACATCACCTTCCGCAAGATCTTGTAAAGAGGCTTAATGGTGCTCTCGCGAAGTAAGCACATGAGCATGATGTTGTATTTCCCCCGTAGGGTCGGGCCTTGTGTCCGACCTCGATGTTGTATATCCTTTCCGTGAGATGATCATTTAGTGGTGCTCTCGCGATGTAAGCGGATGAGCATGATGTTGCATTTTTTTCCGTAGGGTCGGGCCTTGTGTCCGACCTCGATGTTGTATGTCCTTTCCGTGAGATGATCATTAAGCCCCGATACAGAGCATAATCCCGACAAAGTGACTGCCAGCCCCACCGAGTACAAAGAGATGCCAGATCACGTGGTTAAAGTGCAGTCGATTCCACACGTAAAAGAGCACGCCAAATGTGTAGAAGAATCCACCGAGGGCGATCCAAACCAACCCCATCTTCTGATCTTGCAACGCAAGCATCAATGGCTGAATCGTCAACACAGGCAACCACCCCATCACCAAGTACGCGATCGTCGAGAGCACGTTGTAGCGTCCCGTGAAAAAGATCTTCAACACAGTCCCAACAAGCGCCATCGTCCACATCAAGGTGAGGACGATCATCGCGATGGGTGCCTTGATCACCAACACAGCGATCGGCGTAAATGAACCGGCGATCAGGAAATAGATGCAGATGTGATCGAGCGCTCGAAACCGCATCCTCCACAGTTGAGAGCGGCTCGCGTGAAACAACGTCGAAGAGCCAAACACGAGCGCCAAGCTCACGCCATAAACGACAAAGCAGCTCAGGTGAGCGAGTGTCCCAAAGACAAGCGCCCTGTCCACCAACATCACAAAACCAATCAAACTCAATGCAAAACCGAAGCCGTGTGTCAACGTGCTCCACTTCTCCTCAATCTCTGTTTGCATCGAGACAAAAGACGACTCCGACAGTGAGGGAAATTCTACAGAGTCCAAGTGCTCACCTCCTATTCGGTCACAAGAATCACTCATAGCAGCTATGTTATGATGGCAAAGATCGCGCGAAATTGTAAACATTTTGCAAAAGCGCATCTCACGTGATGCCTTGACAACCATCGCAAACAATCCCACATTTCCGCGAAGAAGCCCCAATTTACAAGGAGTTTGACCATGCCCCAGCGGAGCATTCTGATCAGCATCGTGTGTCTCAGTGTACTTGTGTATCCACTCACCTCAACATACAGCGCGCCAACACACAAAGAACTCTCCTACAAACACACAAAGCAAAAGAAGAAAAAGAAATGGTCACTCAAAAAGGAGCTTCGTCGTCTTCGCAAGGGATTGTATAGCATGACAAAACGGGCTCAAACCTACTTATTGGACGATCTCGATCAGGTCAAATTCAAAGTGCTTGTGGATCTCTACCCCGAAAACAAACCCCCTGTTGGCTACGCGCTGATCTACGTCTCCACCATATCCCCCCTGCGGCGCCTCGGCTTCAAAGAGAACGATGTCATCCTCTCTGTCAACGGATATAAGGTCAACTCGATGCTTCGCGCGATGGCGGTTTACTATAAACTACGCTACAAAACGTACTACGCAGTCCGTATCCTTCGCAAAGGCAAAGTCCACTCCATCCGTGTCAAAGTGCTCTCACGACGCAAAGGTATACGTGTAATACAGGCGGATAAATTGGCGACCGTGGAAGCCGGCCAGATCCAAAAGTGAATAGCTCATCGTCCCCGCGACAAGCTCAACCTCTCCCATCTTCTCATTCTTCCAACGCACAAACAGGATGTAACCGCTGGTGTTGGAGGTCAAGATGTCCGAATCCATGAAGTCCGTGACACCGATCCCGACCTGCAAAAGATGCTCCTTTTGCTTCCCTAACATGAACTCCAATCTCCAACGAAAATCGTACAACAACGTCGTCTCGACGTATTGGCTATCCACAGTGAAGGGGTTTTGAAATTGTTCTGGTGTCGAGAGCAAAAACCGCACAGCCAGACCGCCAGTGAACTCAAAATGCTTGGATTCGAGGTGAGTGGTCACGGTCAGGACATTGTCGCCCTTTTGGATGTCCGTAAAGGATGAATGGGTCCATCCAAATTGTAGCGCCACATCACGTGTTCCAGGGATCGGAATGTGTCCCGAAGCCTTGACGAAGTAACGCAGCAGATCACCATTGTCAGGGGGACCAAAACGCACACCAAGCTCAACATCCAGCCACCAAGAGTGCTGGAGTCGATACCGCAGCTCTGGATACACGCCATCATCGACGGCTGTGTGCTCTTTGATAGCGGTCATCTGCAGACGGATATCGTGAAAAAACTTCTTGTTGCGGACCTTGCTCGAATACATAGGTTCGCCCTTGAGCTTGTAACGCTTATCCCGGAATGTCCTCACCCACAGAGATGAATCACGAACGAGCGCCCCAGAGGATGTATCGACAAACTCCTTCACGATCTGTTCGATGGTAAAGATATGGAAGGTCAACCCAGCCTCAAGACCGAGAGACAGGTAGCGATCGAAGTAAAGACCGTACACATTGAGATTGCGCGAGACTGGCGTGATGGGCAACTGCATAAACCCACCAACCTGAAGTGTCATCGCACCCTCAGCGAAGGTATATGAGATCGCCGTGCGACCCTTGGCGATACTCGCAGGGCCGGTGATCGGATCATTTTGAAACAACGTCTGCCAACGACTGTAACTGTAGTAAAAGCCGAGCCGTCCAGTCCACGAAAAGTCACTAGGCAGAGGAATCGCCCATTCCAGACCAATATCGCCATTCGCGACCGGATGTATCTGATCATCTCCAGACATATCAGGCACATTGTAGCGTCCGAGCATGATCAACCGCAGCGGGATAAAGCGAATGTGGACATGAGCACGTTCATATTCGACAGGGATGGTTGAGCGATACCACAATGGGATCCTCACCCCTGCATACATCGACAATCCCGCACCAGCGACATGATGTTCAAGTCCCGAGTGGTATAGACCACCACCATAACTGAAGTGAATTTGAGGGTGGAGTAAGACATCAAACTCGGCTGTACCAATGTTGATTCCATACGAGAATGATTCAAAGACTCCATTGCGACCATTCTCTTGAAGATCAAATGACGCGAGGAAGGGCACGAGACGAACGCGCTTGATCGAATCGTAAAAGACAAACTCCGGCTCCATCAACATAGGTACAGCCGATGGTGCGAAATCGTCGCCAGAACCAAAGACTTGCAGATATCCACCACGCGCACGCAGGTTCCACTGTGCATAGTATCCATCTTCACGGGGCCAAAAGAGATCATACCAGCGCACACCAGAGACGCTCGCGTGGGCAAATGGACTCCCCATCAACATATATACCAACCATATACCCCAATACAGTCGCTTGGTCATTCGAGATATCCGTCGATTGTGATCTTGACAAAGGTCGATTTGACGCCCTTCTCCGAGACATCGACACGTGCAAAGGCTTTGTTGGGGGAGTTCTCTTTGAGCGCAGACAAGACGACGTAATCGATACCGTTGATCTTGGAGGTCCGGAAGATATGGGAGTGCCCCATCAAGACCAGACTGACACCGTGCTCCTCGAATAATTTTGCGAGCGTTTGGGCTTCTCTCATGTGAGGTTGACCGTCAAGCTCAAAATGATTTCCAGAGAACAGCGGAAAGTGCATCGCCATGATCTTATAGCGAGCCTTGTCCTGTTTGAGTTGCTGTGCCAACCATGTCCTCTGGGTTTCACCGATCGTACCGCTCGCGTTATCGAGTAGATACAGACTCAGCAAGTCGGTCTTCAGGACCCTCGTCGCGGTGCCGTATTTTTTCTGCCACTGGTTCCAACCACCGTTGAACAGGTCGTGATTCCCAAGCACCCAATACGCAGGCAACCCAAAGGATTCAACCTCTTCGTGGATGTAATTGTACTCAGCTTCCACACCGTTTTCAGTGTTATCACCGCCAGAGACGATAAAATCGACAGGCTTTTTCTCCAGGTAGGCGCGTAATGGATTGAGTGAGGGAGTGCGCAGATCTTCTCGAAGTCTCGCGTCGACTTGCATATCCGCGAAAAAGACAAATGAGAGTGATTTGGCAGATTGCAGCCCATCGAGCTTGATTTCGACGGGTGGGAGGAGTGTCATCCTCGCGTTGACATCAAAATCCTCGACAGGGACAAAATGATGACAACCGATCAAGACACAAAAAAATCCGAACAGCATAAAGTGCTTCAATGAGATCCTCCATAGCTCGGCAAAGGCGGAGACTTCATGTACATCCATATACTATACCCTGACCACCCCCTTGTCATCTCATACTTTTGTGTAGAACATAGAATACAGTCAAACAGACCGCACATTGAATATCCCCTCACCACCGAAAAAAAGGAGGACAAAGCTCATGAGTCCAACTTCTGAACTCCATTATCGCAGTTGCAACCTATGTGAGGCAATGTGTGGCATCGAGGTCGAGCTACAAGGCCGATCGATCAAGTCCATTCGGGGCGATAAAAACGACCCCTTCAGTAAGGGGCATATCTGTCCAAAGGCTTTGGCGCTCAAAGATCTGTATGACGATCCAGATAGGCTCACCCGCCCCCAAAAGAAGACTCCCGAGGGATGGAAGGAGATCTCGTGGGATGAGGCCTTTGACGAGGTCGCAAGGCGTCTCAAGCAGACACAAAAACAACATGGAAAGGACGCCGTTGGTGTGTACTTGGGCAACCCCAACGTTCACAATCTAGGCGCGCTCCTGTTTGGCGTGCAATTTTTGCGTGTTCTCCGCACAAAAAACAGATACTCAGCGACCTCTGTCGATCAACTTCCCCACATGTTTGTCGCCAGCCAGATGTTTGGACATCAACTGTTCATGCCGATCCCAGACATCGACAGGACTAGATTTTGGGTGATCATGGGTGGCAACCCGGTCGTCTCCAACGGCAGTATCATGTCTTCTCCAGATGTAAAGCGACGGCTCAAAGACATCCAAAAGAGAGGCGGACAAGTCATCGTCATCGACCCCCGACGAACACAAACAGCCGCACTTGCTGACCAACATCACTTCATCACACCAGGTACCGATGTGTTCCTGTTGCTCGCAGTGCTCCACATCATCTTTCGAGATGATCTCGTGAGGCTCGGACATCTTCAAGATTGTCTCAAGGGTCTCGATGAGGTGCGCACGCTCGCCCAAGCATATCCTCCTTCTCTCGCGAGTGAAAAAACAGGCATCAAAGAAGAAGACATCGAGCAACTCGCACATACATTCGCGAAAACAGAGTCAGCAGTGTGGTACGGAAGAATGGGTGTCTCAACACAATCTTTTGGTGCCATGTGCCAATGGCTGATCAATGTCATCAACATCGTCACGGGACACTTTGATACCCCAGGTGGGCTGATGTTTACCTCTCCAGCCTTCGACCTCATCGAGGCCAAATTGGCAGGAAGAGGACGCACTGGTCGATGGACAACGCGCAAAAGGCAGCTTCCAGAGTTTGGTGGGGAATTACCAACATCCGCCCTCGCCGAAGAGATCCTGACGGAAGGAGAAGGACAGATCAAGGCGATGATCACCGTCGCTGGAAATCCCATCCTCACAACCCCTAACGGGACGCAACTTGAACGCGCCTTTGAGACTCTTGATTTTCTCGTCTGTGTCGACTTTTACCTCAATGAAACGACACGTCATGCGGATATCATCCTCCCCCCAGTGAGCCCTATTGAACGCGAACATTACGATATGATCTTCCATCATCTCGCGATCCGCAACACAGCAAAATACTCAGAAGCTCCCTTTCCAAGGGATAAAGATGCTCGTCACGACTGGGAGATCCTGCTCGCACTACAAACCAGAATGGAGTCACGTGACTTCTTCAGTACAGTGCGAGCCAAACTCCAAAAGCGTCTGCTTACGCGATTGGGACCAGCCGGGATTCTGGATATCATGTTGCGAAAAGGACCACATGGGAGTTTGAACCCATTCGGGAAAGGACTCAACCTGAAGCAGCTCAAAAAACAACCACAAGGCATCGACTTGGGTCCATTGGAGAGCAGGCTTCCAAAAGCCCTGATCCACAAAGATAAACATATCGACCTCGCCCCAGCGCCACTGATAGAAGATACACACAGGCTCGAACAGTCCATCAAAGCAACCTCCGAAACGAAGTTCCGCCTGATTGGGCGACGTCACTTACGTAGCAACAACTCGTGGCTCCATAACAGCGAACGTCTCGTAAAAGGAAAAGAACGCTGCACGGCGCTGATCCACCCTGAGGATGGAAAAGGATTGGGCTTGCAAAACGGCGACATGGTAAAGATCACGTCTCGAACAGGAAGTATCCAACTGCCGGTTGAGTTGTCAGAGGATGTGATGTGTGGTGTGGTGAGTGTCCCACACGGCTGGGGACATCACAGAGAGGGAACGAACTGGAAGACTGCCGAAGCGCACGCGGGCGTGAGTGTCAACGATATCACAGACGAGCTTCAGATCGATCCTTGTTGTGGAAATGCCGTCCTCAACGGGATTGATGTCACCCTTCGCTCTCTGGACTCTTCTCAACATTAGGAGAAAGAAGCCCCCTCTTCACGAACCTAGCAATCTGGCTTTTCAGTCTCATCGTCTTTGTGCAAAAATTGATCGCGAAGTGCGTTAATTGTGGATAGTTTTTTACGATATCGAACCACCCCAAATGGCATCAAAAAGAACCCCATCGGAATACAAGACGCCCCAATCGCCGCATACCACGAACTCTGTGCAAAGTGTATAAAGCTCATCCCAGCCAAAATCAGTGACACTCCGGTGCTTAAATATACCAACAATGTCCGCTCATTTGCCATCAACGTCCGATCCACTGCAAGCTCATCTCGTAATGTCAAATCTTCTAAAGAAAAACGTTTATAGGGATCACTCATAAGATTAAAACCTCCACAGTTTTTTGTGCACATATAGGGCCGCCAGATGAAAAAAAGGATACGGAAAATGAGACGAAGACAGGAGGTTGTTGCTGAAACCACAAGCGTCATGATTCGTCGTCGGTGTAGCGATGCT
This sequence comes from Deltaproteobacteria bacterium, assembly GCA_002731275.1. Classification (GTDB taxonomy): domain Bacteria; phylum Myxococcota_C; class UBA6777; order UBA6777; family UBA6777; genus UBA6777. The sequence goes on from PCBK01000135.1 coordinate 10,445, forward strand.
ATGCCTTCTCCTCGTGCCTTGCTTGAGGCTCCATCCACAGCCCTCTTGTCTTCGCTTTTTTCCATCCGACGGCCTAGGACGACAGCAAGCGAACTTGCGCTCTTAGGTAAAAGCAAACAAAGAAGGAGCAGTAATGATGCGTATGATGTGTTTCACAACAAAGGCAGTCATGACGAGGTATTCAGGCTTACAGGATCAACTCATGGCTCTTTGCATGAAGCTGCAACCTTTTGAACGCCAACCTTCTTCCCAATGTAACCGTATTTTTCCAGGATGCAAGCCAAAAGAAAAATGGGAAGAAGAGATCACAAAAACCTTGACAAGAAGAGCTTGCGACTGTTAAGAGAGACAGTGGAGAGTGTATTTTTCAAGTAGACCTTGTTACATAAGAAGCCAGTTGTCAAACGATGATTTTTTCACGAAAAACAAAAACATATTGTAGCAACATTTCCTGTTTGTTGTTTTTGTTTTTGCTCATATTTCCAAGTCACTCCTCTTGGGTTCAGCACTTTACAGAACCAAAAGAGTCCAGGGAAATTGAGGAAGAAAGAGAAGAGTCTTCTCCTTCGCTCGAAGTTGCACACCAACCGAGTAGTACGCAAGGAAGCTCTCCCCCCAGCGGCTTCAACACCTCTCCAATCACCTGCCAACGCCAACAACTGTCAATCCTGCGTAAGGTTCTTACACAAACCTTCAAATGGCCAGAGTCGACATTTGTTCGTCTACAAACGCACTCCATTGCGCACTCCCAACGAGGTCCCCCTCGCCACATCTAAGGCTGTTGCAAGGAAAAAAGAGACAACAGAGTTGTACACTTTCTTCCACCCGACGGGCTTGGTCATTCTTTCACGAAGTAAACATACAAGTACGATGAACATGTATCCGTAGGGTTAGTCTCTACGCCCCGATCATCACGTCGTGCAATGTGACATGTTTCAGCAGGGCTGGACCTCGTCTCCGCTCTTGTCATGTCTGTATATTTGCTTCGTGAGAAGACCATAAGACCATCCCAACAGCCTCTTTACAACACATCAACAACAAAAGAGCACAAATTGCCGTAAGGCCGTCAGTCTACATCAGCAATGCGTCCCACTATGGAGCGACATACATCTATGAAGCTCCAGACACAGGGATGCTTACGACTGTACAATCGAGTGTGATCTTTGTGAACCCGATATAGCGGAAAGTTCACAAGAACCACCTTCCAATGTACAACGTCCTCAACAAGCGACTGCTTTCCTGTACGGCCATATTGTTTAGACATGCCTCATGTGTCTCGATGGTGATGTGTATCCCTTGATTACATTTGAAAAAACGTAGCAGTGTGGTCTTTGGCAGAGAGACAAAGCTCGCCCTCTAAGACGTACAAGACTCTGACTCACTGAGTGTGAAGGTGCGTCGTTGCGCCGCCCACTGCAAACAGAATGAAACACATAAAAAACAAACACATAAGGACAACGTGAATGACAAAAGATCTTTCAACACAAAGCACAGAGACGCCGGAGAACGGAATCAAAGGACTCAAGCATTGGAAACACGACCTTGTCGCGGGGATTGTCGTCTCCTTGGTCTCTCTTCCACTATCATCAGGGATTGCCATTGCATCGGGAGCCCCTCCAGTATATGGCCTCATTTCGAGTATCATCGCAGGCCTCATCTACCCCGCACTCGGAGGATCATATGTAACCATTAGTGGTCCAGCAGCGGGCTTGGCCCCTGCACTTGTTGCAGCAATGGTAAGCCTCGGTGGTGCAGGAGACGCGACCCATGTGGGAGCAGGATATCACAAACTCTTGGTGGTCATCTTCTTGGTGGGCGTCTTTCAGGTCATTATCGCCAAAACAGGTTTGGCGAAGTTTGCAGCGATCTTTCCAGTTGCAGTTGTAGAGGGAATGCTCGCTGCGATTGGTGTCTTGATCTTTGTCAAAGCTATCCCTTTGGCCGTTGGGACTCTTCACACTGGACATCCTCACGGGTTCGTTGATTACGTCCAACACATTCCAGGCTGGCTCCATACAAGTATCACACCAGCGATGATTGTGGGTTTTGCAACCTTGGCGATCATGCTATTGGTGTCCAATAAAGTGGCAAAGAAGTTCAAACTCTTCAAGATCATCCCCCCTCACCTCTGGGGTGTCGCTGTCGCAGTTCCACTCGGGATATTTCTCGGCCTCAAAAGCATCAACCCCAAATTGCTCATCCAAGTGCCAGCCAACCCATTTTCAGGCGTCCACCTTCCAGCGTTTGGAGACGTATTTTACGACTCCTCTCTTTGGGGCGCGGTCGCGATTGGTACATTGACACTCTTGCTCATTGACGGCGTTGAATCCCTCGCGACAGCACAGGCAATTGACCGTGTTGATCCTTATAAAAGAACCTCCAAACCAGACAGAGTCTTGCTCGCGATGGGTGTCTCCAACATGCTCTCAAGCCTTGTCGGGGGACTCACAGTCATTCCAGGTGGCGTAAAAAGTAAAACAAACATCGAAGCTGGTGGACGAACGCTCTGGAGCAACTTTGTCAACGCCATGATGCTGCTTATCTTTTTGTTCATCGCGCCGGGACTGATCTCGCTTATCCCAACGGCTGCTCTTGGAGGAATCTTGCTGTACACAGGTTGGAAAATGGCCCACCCTGCGATCGCTAGACACATCGCTCATATCGGCATGGAACAGCTTCTCCTTTACTTCATCACCATCGCCACAACACTGCTCACAGATCTTCTCATCGGCGTCGCTGTGGGGACCGTTGTCAAACTGGTCATCCTCGCATACTACGCCCACAAAGAAGCTCGACTGACTGACGGAAAAATGAGCACAATCAACATCCTCAAGTCCATGTTCAAAGATCCCATTGTCACAACAGTCCATGATGCAGAAAACACCGTGGAGGTAGAGATCAACGGTCCGCTCGTTTGCTTTAACGCCTTCCGCCTACGCGAACATCTCGTCAACATCCCAAAAGGGACTGAAAACGTCACGATACGTGTGGGAGACAAAGCCATTGTGATCGACCACACCGCGATTGAATCTATCTATGCCTCGCAATCATTGTTGCAAGAGCAACATGTCGACATCATCGATATTGATGACATGATCGCTCTTGGCGAACACAAAGAATCCATCAGATTGCAAAGTGAGCAACGCTTGCGTGCTGCATTCCAAGCATAGGACAACACAAACACCGAACGGGTACACAAAGACCCACACAGGACAAACCCATGAAAAAAGTCAACTCAATCCTCTGCGCGATAGACCTATCACAGCACTCAGCGCAAGTGCTCGAACAGTGTTTTCGCTTTGTCAATCAACTGGGTGCAGAGCGACTGGTCGTGCTCCATACTTGCCACAGTGAACAGATCTCAACATCTGACGGTCCAATCTCTGCTCCCATCGAGGAGTGCTTCTCAGACGCCAAACTCAAGCTGGAGAAGCTCATCCAAAAACAAGACCCAATACAAGCAGATATCAGCATTCGTGTAATTGAAGGTGATCCCGTCGACACCATCCTCAAAACAGTTGAAACCACGGAAACAGACCTCGTGATCCTTGGGACAGGTGGCAAAACAGGAATCAACCGATTCCTACTTGGTTCTGTCGCAGAAAATGTGACGAGAAAAAGCACCACACCTGTCTTGATCGTCCGTGCCCAATAGCAGACAATATTATCGATAGAAAACAAACACCTACCCCCCTCAAAAAAGACTCCCCCCCACAATAAAAACAATGCAAGATGTTGCAGAATGCAGCATTCAATTCATCATTATTCAACATTTGTTGCTGATATATGCAAAAATTTGAATATGTCTACACATAGATCCCTATACATTTCCAGCTTTACCAATGAACATCATCAAAATGAGAAAAGTGGGCACGATATCTGCTTAAGGAGAAAACCAATGACGATCTAGCTCAAACAAAACACATTCAACGACAGCAGGGAAAGACGATGAGAGCACTGATATTGATGGCGATGTTTTTTTCGATGACATGTAACCAATTGGCCTTCGCAAACACTGAGCCGGAGCACCCAAAGAAAGACAAAACAGCTCTCCCCCACAATCACAAAGACCACCCCCACAAATTCGCACAAACCTTCGAGCACACGCAAACGAATGGTCTCAAAAAGAGCCATCACAAATCAGCTCACGAGACTCCCTTTGTCTTGGGTGTCAAAGGCGGGATGTTGTTTGAAGGTGAAGAGACCTCCCAACACACAACTATCCAACCTTACGGTGGTGGGGTCTTTTTCCTGGAAATCGAACTCAACCATCATTTTGAGCTTGAGCTTGCCGGTGGGTTTTATGGAACGAGTGGGATCGTCCACTTTCCTGTGGAGTTGGTCTTAAAAATGCCTTTCCACATCAATGACCAGTTCGTCCCCTTCGTGGAGATTGGCCCCATGGTCTCTTTCTCATTCCACACAGAGTCCACAGAGAGCCACACGACAACAACGACAGCCGAAGAAGAACACGTCCACTTGGGTGCGCAACTTGTCACAGGTTCCAACATCTGGTTGGACCCACACTGGGGATTGGAGTTCGGTCTGAGCGCGGAGATGCTGGTGGTACAAGGACACCCCCACTTCGGAGCAGGCTTCCACACTGGCGTCCTCTACAGACTTTAGGCCGTCGGATAGAAAAAAGGATACGAGCCTAATCCTTGCTTGATTGTTCCTGTAAAAGAGGGTGTAACACCACAGGAACAAACACACACGTCAAGATCGTCACCATCACCATCCCTCCAAATAGTCGAGGAGACACAAACGCGAGCTCATGTTGAAATCCAAAGAGCATAATCAACATCGCGATCTCAGCACGTGGGATCATGCTCAGACTCAGTATGAAGGTCTCTCTCTTCTCAAGTACAAACAAGGCAGGTAGCCCTGTCCCCACAAGTTTCCCCAAACAAGCCGCCAAAAATAAAACGCCCCCCACTGGAAGTGCCGACGAGATCAAGTCCAAACGCACATTCATCCCGATATTCACAAAGAAAAATGGAACGAAGATATAGAACAAGAAGTCAAGCTGCATATCCAATTCATGTTCAGCCGGATCACGACTAAATGAGAACCCCGCAAAAATCGCCCCAATCGCCAAAGAATATCCCAACGCTCCAGCCAGCCCGGAGATCACAAACAACACCCCCAACGCCGCAACGAATGTACTCGCTCCAGAGGTCGTGTGAAAAAAGGACATGATGTGGGATTCGAGATAGCGTGCAAACAGGAAGCAGATCATGAGAAACAGAGCGAGCTTCCCAAGCAAGACAAGGATCTCCATTCCCATAACGGACAGGGACACAGACTGCGATCTCGCCAACGTCGGCGCCATACTAAAGAGCACACTCATCATCATGACAGCGGAGATATCATCGAGTTCTGCGACATCGATGAGGAGCGCACCTTCAGGCGTATCGAGTCTTCCGTGGGTCTGCCAAAGTGCGGCAGAGATCCCCACACTCGTCGCGCTCAACGCGACAGCCAAGAACAAAGATGCGATGAGTGAAAACCCTAGCACAAAACGCGCTGCCACAAACCCTACGACTGCGCTCACAGAGACATTGCCCAACCAGATAAATGAAGCTCGCTTGAGCTGACCGACCAAGTGTTCGAGCTTTGACTCCAGTCCCACACGAAACAACAAGATCACGATACCAATCTCGGCCATCAATGAGATCCCTTCATGGACATGTTTATTCATGAAGTGAAACTGCATATTCAGCCCATTAGACAAAAGGCCGACGATGATATACACGACAATGGGTGGGATAAAGGAGTGTTCGAGGAAACGACGACCAGCGGCAGTCACAAGCACAATGATACCAAAGACCAAAAAGAATGTGGCCATCTCCTATCTCCCAGGGTGTCGCTCGTCCAGATATGATGCAACGTCTTGAAGGGACAAAGTGTTGAGCACATCACCAACTTGTAGGCCGCCTTTTCTCGCGATGCCGACCCCATAGATCATATCGTTGATGCCTTCTGTTGAGTGTGCATCGGGGTTGATGCTCGTCAACATGCCCTTCTCTTTTGCGTATTGCAAAAGACGCCAGTCGATATCGAGCCGGTGTGGGTTGGCGTTGATTTCGACGATGACACCGTTCGCGATCGCAGCGTCAATGACTTTGTGCATATCGATGGGGTAGGACTCTCTCGATAAGAGCAAACGCCCTGTGGGATGTCCTAACATCGTTGTGTAGGGGTTCTCAATCGCCTTAATGATCCTCTGTGTCATCTCGTCCTTCGTCAGGTTAAATTGGCTGTGTACAGAGGCGATGATAAAATCAAAGGATGCCAACACAGGTTCGGGGTAATCGAGAGAACCGTCAGCGAGGATGTCCGACTCAATCCCTTTGAAGATACGAAAGTTGTCATAAGATTCGTTGAGTGCATCAATCTCTTTGTGTTGCTTCTCAATGTCGTAGACATTCAGGCCGCCAGCGTAATACGCGGTTTGGCTGTGGTCTGTGATGCCTAGATACTCAAGACCTTGCAACATCGCAGCTTGCGCCATCTCATCAAGTGAAGCAGAGCCATCACTGTACGTCGTATGAGCGTGAAATGTCCCCTTCAAATCTTCGAGTGTCACGAGAGAGGGAATGCCATCACCTTCGGCGAGTGAAAACTCCGCGTGATCTTCTCTCAGTTCAGGTGGAATAAACGGCAGATCAAGCAGCCCGTAGATCTCCTCTTCTGAGCTCGCATGAATGCGCTCTTCGCCACGAAAGAGTCCATATTCATTGAGTTTCAAGCCTTTGTCTTTGGCACGAGAGCGCATCACAGTGTTGTGCTCTTTGCTCCCCGTAAAGTGCAACAAAGCATAGGCATATTGCTCAGGCGTGACTGTTCGCAAGTCGATATTGATCCCCGAATCGAGCGTCACACTCGATTTTGTGTCACCATGTGCGATGATCTCGTGCACCAATGGATGATTTACAAAGGCATTCATCACAGCCTTTGGCTCTTCTGTGGAGACGACAATATCGATGTCTTTCACAGTTTCTTTTCGACGCCGTAGACTTCCAGCCAGATCCAGTTCGAGGACTTCGGGTAATGTCTGAAGATGGGAGAGAAACTCTTGCGCAGGTACGTGTGCAGCTCTCACAAGGTGACGACCTTTGTACTGCCTGACATGCTTGATACCTTTGAGGATGTTCTCTTGTGTCTTGGCGCCGAATCCATCGAGAGACAACAATTCATCTTGCTCACAAGCTTTTTCGAGATCATCAAGGGAGGTGATATTGAGTTGTTGATAGAGCACCTTAACCTTTTTGGGTCCAAGCCTGGGGATCTTCATCAGGTCAAGAACGCCCTCTGGGAACTCCGCCTTTAGGGACTCGTAATATTCCATTTTGCCTGTTTTTACGAGTTCTCGTAGCTTCTCCATCGAAGAGGCTCCGATCCCCTTCACCTTCTCATTGCCATCGACGAGTTCTTCGAGTTCCATGTCAAGAGAGCGAAGTGTCCGGGCCGCACCGACATAGGCACGAGTCCGAAATTGGTTGGCACCTTTCAGCTCCAACAATCTGGCAATTTCTTCAAAAATGTTGGCGGCTTGCTTCTTATCTATGCTCATGATCCTCTCCAATGGTCTCGTGTACATGTCACATCAAGAGGATGATGTACCATAGACAGCCACCTGCCCGCAATTGCTCTGACGAAAAGGCTAACAAGTCAAATGATATGTACGGGGGATACCAGAATGCTGCTCCAGGGACAGTTGCACTTGTGTCTTCGCAAACTCCCCCTGAAGAGACGAATTGAGGAGAACATTCAGACGATATACACGGGGGACGCTAGATTTCTGATCCAGGGGCAGTTGCACTTGTGTCTTCGCAAAGTGCACCCGAACATACGACACAATCCCTCATGGCAATACAGATACTGCAAGCAGTATCCTTCAAATGCTCGATTGCTCGGACAACATATGCGGTTGTCATTTGCTTCATTCACTTTGCAACCACCCCTTCAACAAACCTCTCTATCCCCCTGGCCTCCGGCCTTCCCCCTTCCTCTCCATCCTCTGGAGAATGGAAGGGGGACCATTCAAACGATATATACGTGACTTTGGAGCCCCTCTCAGTCCGACCTGCGGTCGTCCAGCTCCCCCTGTATGACCTGCGCTTTGCTTCGGTCGACAAGGGGAGCGATGCATATCAAACGAGATGTCGCGATATAAACGAATATTCCGTATCTACCGGTTGGTTTGTCCCTCCTCTCGAAAGGCTTGAGAGGAGGGATGTCACGAAGTGACAGGGTGGAGAGTTTGTTGAGGCGGATGATTGCAAGTGAAGACGCAAAAA
>PCBK01000136.1 GCA_002731275.1 Deltaproteobacteria bacterium
AGAGGAAGGGGGAAGGCCGGAGGCCAGGGGGATGGAGAGGTTTGTTGAAGGGGTGGTTGCAAAGTGAATGAAGCAAATGACAACCGCATATATTAACCGAGCAATCGAGCGTTTGAAGGATACTGCTTGCAGTATCCGTATTGCCCTGAGGGATTGTAACCGTATGTTCGGGTGCACTTTGCGAAGACACAAGTGCAACTGCCCCTGGATCAGAATTCGAGTTTCCCCCGCAAATACGGCATAAATGCTCCCCTTTCCTTCTCCGAAGGTCGGAGAGGAAGGGGGAAGGCCAAAGGCCAGGGGGATGGAGAGGTTTGTAGAAGGGGTGGTTGCAAAGTGCATGAAGCAAATGACAACCGCATATGTAACCCGAGCAATCGAGCGTTAGGAGGATGTCGCTTGCGACATACGTATTGCCATGAGGGATTGTAGCGTACATTCGGGTGCATTTTGCGAGAGCACAAGTGCAACTGCGCCTGGATCAGAATTCGAGTTTCCCCCGTGTATACGGTATAATCACTCCCCCTTCCTCTTCCAGAGGATGGAGAGGTTTGTAGAAGGGGTGGTTGCAAAGTGCATGAAGCAAATGACAACCGCACATGTTCCCCGAGCAATCGAGCGTTAGGAGGATGTCGCTTGCGACATACGTATTGCCATGAGGGATTATAACCGTATGTTCGGGTGCACTTTGCGAAGACACAAGTGCAACTGCCCCTGGATCAAACAGGCCCCTGGATCAAATCAGCTTTTAATCGGTATGTGGTTTGAAGACAGCGAGTCCCCAGGAGAGAGCGGACATTTGTTTCGATTCGACCTGACAAGAGAGCGCCTCAAAGCGCCCCACTGCATCTTCGACACGCCAGAAGAATTCATCTCGAATATCTGCTGCGACATCTTGTTGGGCTTGCGCTTCATACGTCTGGATCGCATCCAACTCAGCCTCTTCGTTGAGGAACATCAGATCCCCAAAGACAGCACGACCACCGGGGCGCAAACATTTGGCCACAAAACCAAAGAGGTGCGCCTTCTCGTCTTCTGTCAGGTGATGGACAGTGTAGGTGCTGACGATAACATCGAATCGTTTATGTGTCGTGGAGAGAAAACTCAGGATGTCCGCTTCGTAGTATTCGACGGATTGGAAACGGTCGAGTTTTTGTTGGGCAATCTTGATCATCTGCCGTGAGACGTCGACACACGTCAATGTGTGGAATGTGTGAATACGTGAGGACAAGTTCCCGGTCCCAACACCGAGATCGAGGACATCATCTGTCTCGCGAATAGCAGCCTTGTCGATCACCCACTGCAATGTGGCCTCGTAGCCAGCTCTGATGGGGTGTGTCTCATGCTGTACGCTTTGGTCATAGGACGCTGCGTAGGGGTCGTGGTTAAACTTTGCACTATGTGTACTTTTCATCAATGGAAACCTCTATATGGAAAGAGTGTCCAGATACGGACACTTGCATCTCAACTTCATGAGAGCTGCATCAATATAATCATCATCCCCTAAAAGAGCAATGCACCCCCAGATATTTCACACACTTGCTACAAACGTTGTGTCACCAAATCATGAGGATGAGTAGAGTTATACGTATGCACACAACAAATAGTTCGACATACAAAAAATGTCCGCGCCTCAAGAGGATGATGGATATAGACCAGCATCAAGTGCGTAGATGTGCCCTTGCAGAGGCTCCTTCTTCGCCCTCCTCTCTACATTTTGAGACGCACACTCCCGAAGTCTCGACAACCACTCCACCTCAGTCGCATCTTCAGAGAGGTCTATATCTGTATGTTCTTCGACGAGACGTTTGAGCCACTGACGACAGAGCTGAGGCTTCCAGATCGAGACATTCATCTCGGTGTGATTGGCATGCATACTGATATCGACGAGATTGGCTGAACCACATGTCGCCCACTGACCATCAACAATACAGATCTTGGCGTGGACGTAAATCTCGGCATATGGACGTGACGCAGGCCAGGAAGGTCGATAGATCGACAGCGCCGCAAAAGTAAACAACTCGCTCTGCGCCAATCGTCCTAACGCTTCAAACTCCGGGAGATAACGTGGTGGCCGCACATTCTCCCCTCGTTCCAATCCGGCTCTGTAGGCAAGCACCCGCTTGTGCTCGGCATAAATGGCATCCATAGGCTGAGAAGGCACAACATACACCACATGAACACCCCTCTCTATCGCTGCCTCAAGTGCTTCGAGGAGCTTGTGTTCACCGGGATGCTGATTTTCGATATAGATACTGTGTTGGGCATGTTGGAGCGCCAAAAGATACTGCGCCCATATACTCGTCTCACCTTCGCGCACATCGATCGAATCATATGATTGAAGCGCCTGATACAGCCCTGGCTTGAGTGTCTGCGAGAGCTGTACACGACAATCCGTCATCACATCCTCTTCATAGACCCACAAAGAGGACGCCTTCTTCGGCCTATCTGTCATCTCGGATGGAGGAAGTGGCCATGAGAGGTCTTCATTGCGGTCAGCATCAGGCCAATGCAGTGGAGCAGTTGGATCCACACCAATCTGATTCCATCTCATGACAAATGTATGTGTCACATCGGAAACAACGGGACCATGTAACTCGACACAGATGTCGTGTTTGCTGTTGATTTGATGAAGGTGTGCAGGTGTATCGAGGGTGGTATTCCCCCACACCATCCCACCAACGAACCCGATCTCATCGGGGGTCCCAGCATCGACCAACCAGAACTTTTGGTGATGACAATGTTGGACGTCTTCTGCCGAGCTGTCCCAGCGAGCCTTCCAGAGGGCATTGCGTCGACGAAGGAAGGCAAGGTCTTCCCCATCTCCCAAAAACAGATGGCTGGTGTTAAAGAAGTGCGGATTGCGCCAGAACAATACGCGCACATCGATACCTTTGGCGTGTAATGTGTCGAGTGTGTCCCAGAGAGTCTGTCCATTTGGGAAGGTGAAGTCCCTGTGAAGGAAGGAGATGAGGAACCAAACACGTGAGCGGGCTTGCATGAAGGCCTCATGCAGACGCTCGTAAAAAGGAACACCATCGACCCAGGGGTGGACGACGTTCTTTTCGCGTACAGGGTACAGGCAACGATCTTGTGATACTGGTGGGATCGACATGAGCACTCCTTTGGTCTCCAAACATCAGCAAAAGCATACCACAAACGACGAAACAAACACATCTCAGAGTGCCTCCAATCGCCTGTTGAGCAAGAGTATTTCTTGACTGTTTTCCGTGGCCTCTGCTAACGTCGATCCATGACGTTTATTTGCAGCATCCTATAACAAACGCATGGTGTCCTTTTCGTGCAGGACGAAATCAATGACCTCTTTCAAAAAGATGCTCCTGGGAGCCACAGGGATCGCGCTCATCGCATCAGGCGCCTACATCTTCGCGAGACCTCCTCAGAAGACCCCTCCCAAAACACACTTTACCCTACAATTACTCCACGCATCCGACATGGAGAGTGACTTAAGTGCGCTTGAGAGCGCCCCCTACATGTCTCAACTCCTCGCGGGCTTTAAGGGCCGAATGCCTGAGAATACGGTCATTGTCTCCGCTGGCGACAATTACGTCCCTGGTCCCTTCTACCAAGCCAGCGCGCACAACTCGATGAAGGCGCTGCTTGGACGTACAGGGCGCGGTCGAGCTGACATCTCCATGCTCAACGCAATGGGATTTCAGGTCTCCTCCTTTGGCAACCACGAGTTCGACGAAGGCCCCAAATTCTTTGCCTCACTCCTCGGCAAAGACGCAAAGCGTGGCAAAGTCTATCCAGGCGCAGCCTTCCCTTATTTGTGTGCAAACATCGACTTTCGGACGGAGAAAACCCTCACGAAGTTCGTCACAAAAGACCTCCAAGAAGCCTCCAACATACGAGGTCGCATCGCCAAAAGCGCGATCATCACACTCCCCAAGACACGCATCGGGTTTGTCGGCGCCATCACACCTGCGCTCGCCCAGATCTCCAAGCCCGGCGCCGCAAGTATCTTCCCCAAACGCCCAGATAACGAAGACGCGCTGGTCACATTGATCCAACGCGCAGTCGATGGACTCACCCAAAAAGGGATCGACAAGATCGTCCTCCTCTCACACATGCAGGATCTTCAGGTCGAACGTAGACTCGCCAGAAAGCTCAAGAATGTCGACATCATCGTAGGTGGCGGTTCAGACTCAATCCTCGCAGACAAAACAGACCGCTTGATCAAGGGCGACAAAGCCATCGACAGCTATCCCATCTGGGAGACCTCCGCATCAGGCCAACCGACAGCCGTCCTCAGCACGGATGGACAGTACCGTTATGTAGGACGTCTCGTGATCGGCTTCGACGAAAAAGGGGTCTTACTCAAACACACCTACCAACCCGAAGAGAGTGGCGCGTACCCGACAGATTCACAATGTGCGACGGACATCGGCGCTCCACCGCCAAACAAAAAAGTACAGGCGCTCGTAGACGGTATCCGCCGGCTGTTTGTGAAAAAAGACGGCAATACATTTGGTCGCTCAAATGTCTATCTCAACGGCATGAGACTCGGTGTCCGCCACCAAGAGACCAACCTCGGCAATCTCACAACAGACGCCAATCTCTACGTCGCCCGACTCGCCGAACCAACAGTCCACCTCTCCTTCAAGAATGGCGGCGCGATCCGTAGCGCCATTGGAGCCGTACAGGGCGACACGATCGACACGAGCAAGCCCAGACATCTCCCCCCTCCCGCCAACCCACTCACAGGCAAAAAAGAAGGACAGATCTCACAGCTCGACATCGAAAACGCGCTCAAGTTTAACAACCGCCTGATCCTGCTGACACTCACGGCCACACAGCTCAAACAAATCGTCGAACACGGCATCGCCAAGTGGCACCCAAGATACACACCGGGCTCCTTCCCACAGATCTCGGGCTTCTCCTTTAGCTTTGATCCCAAGCGACCTGCCGGGCAACGTGTCCGCTCACTGCGTGTCGACGCCTTCGACAAACAACCAGCCGACACCATCGTCAAAAATGGAGCGCTTGTTGGTTCACCTACGCGTACTTTTCGGGTCGTCACACTTCAATACTTGTTCAAGGGTGGGGACAATTACCCTTTCCCAAAATACGACAAAGAAAAGCTCAACCCCGTCCTGCTCTCCAATGTCCTCAAAGACAAACCTGGAAAAGCCACCTTCTCCGCACCAGGACGTGAGCAAGACGCCCTCGCCGAATATCTCTTCGCGATGTACAACAAGACCCCCTTTGACCAGCAAGATACTCCACCAGAGCGTGATACACGCATCCAAAACCTCCTCAAACGCAAAGACACTGTCATCCCCAAATGAGCCAGGACACCCCACTCAAGCGCATGAAGCTCACATATACACACGCCCTCTGGCTGCTGTACGCTTGTGAAGAGCATCCAACGCTTCAAGTCGAGCTTCGACAAACGACGCCACAATTACGCCTCCTGGACGCCGAACAACAATTACTCGCAGAGGCCCATCTTCCCTGGGTGTTTCCTCCTGTACACTACACAGACAATCAAGCGGTGTACTCTCCTCTTCCGACCCTGGAGTCCTTCTCACAGTATGTCGAACGACTGCCACAGGGGATCCCCCCTCACATCATCTTGTTGATCCAGGCAGGGAATGCTGCGCTCGGATATATCGAAGATGGCGACATCCTCCACCACAAAGTGATTCGGAAGTACATGGTGCGCAAAAAGCAGGGAAAAGCCCAGGTTACCCACCTCAATCAAAAGGGCAAATCGAGGCTTGGTTCACGAATAAGATTGGCCAACACAAAGGCATTTTTTGAAGAGATCCACGATAAACTCGTGGAGTGGGATGTCGTCGACAACGCAGACATCATCCTCTACAGTTGCCCGACGAAGCTGTGGAGTCTGCTGTACGATGCGAAGACGACACTCGCGTGGCAGCGAGAGGACCCACGACTGCAAAAAATCCCAACGCACGTACACACGCCAAACTTCGATGAATTACAGCGGATCCAGACACTCTCCACACAAGCCACACTGGACATCTATACACCTGCACTCTACGATATGCTCCCGGATCTTTGAGCGGTATAAGGTCGCTGGCAAAACAAGCAAGAAAAAGGAGTAGACGATGCGTATCGGCGCACAGATGAGCACATCAGGGGGCTTACATAAAGCATTCCAAAGAGGCGAAGAGGTCGGCTGTGAGACGATCATGATCTTCACAAAGAGCAACCGACAGTGGCGGGCCAAAGAGATCACACAGAAGGATATCGAAGCCTACGAAGACGCACAATCCACACACACACAGATCACGCCCGTCTCCGTCCACGCGAGCTACCTGATCAATCTCGCGTCACCAGACAAAGAGTTGTTTGACAAGTCGTACGCCGCGCTCAAAGTTGAAGTCGAACGAGCAGGTCTGTTGGGTATTCCACACCTGACCTTCCACCCTGGAAATGCCGTCGATGGAGATGAAGAAGCTGGCCTCAAACGTATCGCCAAAGGCCTGAAGAAGCTGATCAAGGAGACCAAAAAGACAGCCCCTCACACACACATCTGTATCGAGACGATGCCTGGACAGGGCAGCCAGCTAGGGTACAAGTTTGAACACATCGCGACAATGCTCGACAAAGCAGGTGGCGATGAGAGGTTGGCGGTTTGTCTCGACACCTGTCATATCTTCTCGGCAGGCTATGATATACGCACAGAGGATGGATACCTCCAGACGATGAAGGCGTTTGATGACATCGTCGGATTAGAGCGAATCAAATGTTTTCACTTCAACGACAGTAAGCACGACTTAGGGAGTCGAAAAGACCGTCACGAACATATTGGACAGGGGTATATTGGGGAGACGTGTTTTGCCTGCTTCTTACAAGACCCACAATGGGCGTCACATCCGGCTCATTTAGAGACCCCCAAGCGCCGCAAAACAGATGACGGCGAGTCGATCGAGATGGACCCCGTCAACCTGGAGACATTGCGCCGCCTACAGGAAGAGATGCCATAGCCGAAGTGGTCCTCCCGCGGAGTAAGCGCATGAGCATGATGTTGCATTTTCCCCGTAGGGTCGGTCCTTGTGTCCGACATCGATGTTGTATGTCTTTTTCACAAAAAAGGATGCGCATGAATGTGGTGTTGCATTTCCTCGGTAGAGTCGATCCTTGTGTCAGACCTTGACATTATATACCCCGAAAGAGTTGGTCCTTGCGTCCGACCTTGATGTTTCATTTCCCCGGTAGGGTCGGGCCTTGTGTCCGACCTCGATATTGTATGTCCTTTTCGCAAAAAAGGATGCGGAAAAAACCTTAAAGGTTGGCGTTGTCGATAAGCAAGAGATAATTGAGATCATTGAGCGAGCGCAAGAGGTCTTCGGAGAGGGGCTGTTCACTGATCAACAAAAGAGGGACTTCTCGCGTCCGGACAGAGCGACCGAGTTCAGAGAACAAGAACGCCCAGGGCGCTTGAAAATCACCGATATGCAAAATAAGCAGGTGAGGTGGTGCCTGGTAAAGATACTGGATCCCCTGGGCAGGTTCATCGCAGACTTGTAGATCGACATCAACACCACAACAAAATTCGAGCAGGCGTCCAGCCTCCTCTTTGGCGTCAATCCCAATACTCAAGACCATACAATCGTGTTTGCGTGCGCGAACACTTTCGAGCCACTTGTACCAAAAGTCTTCGTCGAGCTTGGCGGAGCGATATTTCCCCCAAACAAACTCAACCCCACCACCTTCCTCAGGGACGCCAGTTGTGTTGAGCAGCGGGAGCCACAATTCACGGGGCTGTCGTTGCACGAGCGTGGCAATCTCAGCGCGAAGACCTTCTTCTTCAGGCGGCATCAAGATGACACCTGCCGGGAGATCCATGATCCCCTCTTTCAATTCTTGCGGTGTCGAGAGCACTTTCACCCGAAACAACATCGAACGTAACATCTCCAAAAAGGAAGGTGTAAAGGCGAGTTGTTTCTCTGTGTAGTAAATCAGGTCTTGTATCCCCAACCCCTCAGCCGTCAGCTCCGAGGAAGAGAGGATATCCATATCACCGACTTCGCTGATCTCATCGTCCTCCGTTGAGACCGAAGCCGACGATGGGCTCTCTTCTACCGCTACACTCAGCTCATCGATATCATCGATTAACTCATGCACTCCGCTCTTGGGCTCTGTTTCTTGTGCCGGTTCTTCAGGCGCCTCGTTGTACGCGTCGATAAAATCAGACGAGAGCTGTGGCTCTTCGTTTGGCGGCTCCTCTTGCACTTCTTGTAGAGCTTGCATCGCCGCATCATCGACGACTTGTGTTTCAAAGGAGTCGTCCTCTGGTGGGAGATCCTGTGTTGAAGAGAGCGCATCTTGCTCTTCGTCCGAATGACTCACGGACTTGCGCACCTTGGCCAGCTCATTGTCATCAAAGAGCAGATCGCGAGACTCGGAGAGAGACACGGTTTTGTTAAACGACTGTTGAACCTCTTCGGCCTCATCTTCAGCTGGCACATCTTTAACTTCTTCGAGCAACTCGGATGTATCTCGGATAGGGACATCTTCAAACTCTGTCGTCATCCGAAGGTTTTGTTGGACTTGAAAGATCTCAACAGAGGAGGTCGCCTCACTTGGCTCTTGGGATTCTTCTGCCGCAGCGTTACGCAAAGACATCAAGCGAGGATCTTCGCTGGCCATAATCGCAACAGTCTCTTCAAACTCCGGTGCTTTCTCGGAAGATGCAGCTGGTGTTGAGGTGGCCTCTTCAGCTTGTTTTTGTTGAAGTAAAGATTCGGAGAGGAGCAGGATCTCGTGGCGAGCTTCTTCGAGCTGCTCCTGAAGTAATTGTTTTTCAGCTTCGATTGATTGAACCAACTCTTCGGAGGAGAGAAGCGCACTGACGACCTCTTCCGTTCGCGTTTGTGCGTCCTGGAACTTTTGTCGCAGACCTTCGAGCTCAGTGTAGAAGACCTGCAGCTCTTGTTTGCTCTGTGTGGCTTCTTTTTGTGCGTCCTGGAGCTGTTGGATGAGCTCTTCATCACTGCCTTGTGCCAGAGCCGCGCGATGCCACTTTGCGCGCTCGATCTCACTCGCGAGCGCCTGACCAATCACGATGTAGCTACCCACCTCAGAGGGCTCAGGGAACATATCCTCTTCGAAGCGAAGATGTAAGGCTCCGATACCACGACCTCCAACGTATAATGGTAGGCTGAGAAGATGAAGCGCGCCGCTACCAAAGAGCGTCGAGAGCAACGCACTGGCCTCTTCGCTCAAGGGGGTGTTGTGTGCGTCCTGACGGAGTGGTTCGGTCAAGATCTCCTCGTAGGCGGCCCATTCAATAGGCAACGTCGAGACGACAAATTGACCATCTTCATCAAGCTCCCAACGCTCGACTTCGACGAGGTGGTCTGTGGATGCGCCAAACATAAAGAGCGAAAAATCTGAGGGTGCGACGTCGAGGACATCACATAGCATCATCCCTAGCTCAGAGGAGTTTTGTAGGCCAAGCTGCCCTATCTCTTCGAACAATGTGGGGAGGGTCGACATGCGCGTCATGATGCGGCTGGAGAGCAGCAATTGATGAGACCACGATAAGGAGGTATCAAACGAACGACTTGGATCAGATTTTTTTGATTGCATCAATGTCTCCGAAACGTGGAGGCCTCCGGCGCCTCCATCAAAATCACACAGCGACACGACATCCCTATTACGCCGAAGGGACATCACAAAACCAAACAGGTAACAAGTATTCCAAAGCACACCAAGAAAACAGGCCAATACAAGAGCTTACAATAACCCCTCAGGAAAAGCAAATACTCACACATCACGCCTATCAAAGAGTCGTGACATGCGCTACACAGGCGTTTTGTTTTGGGAGTATAAGCGGCGAGAGGGAAGAGAGGTAGGAACGATTTACGCGACGATCTTGATGTGGGGGAAGACCTCTTGTAGACGTGCACGTCCAGAGACACCAAGGCCATTCATCGCGAGATTGAGCACCTTCAGGTTTTGCATTAACGGTGAATTGACGAGGGCCTTGAGACCTTGCAAGCCGATTTGGTTATGAGAAAGGTCGAGCACTTCGAGCATCTCGGAAGCAGGTGAGGACTTGAGAAACTTAAGTCCCTCATCACCGATGTGATTGCTCCACATACTCAACACACGAAGGAAGCTGAGAGAAGGTGCATCGATCAAGATCTTCAACCCTTCGGCGCCGAGGTCATTTTCTCCGAGATACAAATGAGAGAGAGACGACAGAGAAGGCGCTGCCGCGATGGCTTCTGCACCACGGACGCCCAACTGGTTACTCGACAGATCGAGGACTTGAAGGTTTTCAGCGACAGGGGATTGGACGAGCGACGTGACGCCTTCAGGTCCAATCGCGTTCCCCCACAAGTGGAGCTCTTTGAGTGTGCACAGATGTGGAGATTGTGCGATGAAGGCAGCGCCTTCTTGCCCCATCTGATTTTCGCGAAGCTGAAGCACTTCGAGGCTACGCAGACTTGGGCACTCAGCGATGGCTTTCACCCCTTTGGCTGTGAGCTTGTTGTTCCACAGATCGAGGACACGAAGGTTCTCCAAACCTCTCGCGCTGACAAGAGCTTCGATCCCTTCATCGCCGATTTGGTTGTCACATAAGTACAACTCTTCGAGAGCGTCGAGCGGGCCGTGGCTCAGGATGGAGAGTCCTTTGTCACCGAGCGCGTTGGTGTCGAGCTGCAGGACCTGGATACGACCGAGGACTTCTGAGCCAGCGAGGGCTTCCAGTCCTTTCTCACCGAGTTGGTTCCCCGAGATATCGAGTCGCTTCAGCGCCGAAAGATATGGCGAAGTCGCCAACATTTCGATGCCCTGGTCACCAATATTGTTGTTGGACAACCGCAGCTCGGTAAGTTGTTTGGCGTGTGGGGATTGGCTGAGAATGCGAATCTCTTCGAGACCAATCTCCAGGCCACTCAGATCAAATCCTCGCACCAAAGGCCACACATGGCTGGGTTCGCCGTTGGGAAAATCAACCCAACAGTCCTCAGGGTGTGCGCGTCGCAGGGACTCATCCCATGTCGAGAGGTGCTGGACAACCCGCCGAATGATCTGCTCTCGCTTTGCCTCAACAGGCCACATCCCAAGCAACGCAAGCATCGCTCGCCAGGTATCTTCTCCCGGCTCTTGGGTCAACAACTCCTTGAGCAGCAACCAACCTTTTTTTTCACTCGTCATGCGATCTTTCTCCTCGTTCATGTGACATGATCTCCTCAACACCATGCCACAAACCGCACGCTTTGGAAACATCCCGCCCCGTATTTTCTCAAATGACGAAAGATCAAGACTTTAGCGTTATATCCCCTCGAAAAAGACAGAACACTCTAGAAACATTCGACGCTATAGCTCGTTTGTGGTACACCATGCCTCATCTTTGTGCCCCGTGTAGGATGGAGCACGCGCATGTCTGGAGTATGGAATGGCAACATCGACCTCCGAAGAGACCCCAACCAAAGGGGGATCGAGGAATTTAACGGAAGGCTCACTCACCCGTCATTTACTGGGGATGTCCTTGCCGATGGTCATCGGTTTGTTTGCGGTGATCGCGTTTAATGTCGCGGACACGTACTTTATCGCGCAATTGGGGACAGAGCCACTTGCAGCGATCAGCTTGACCTTCCCTGTGGTTATGGGCTTTGGGAGCTTGACGATGGGGTTAGGTGTCGGTGCCTCGTCCGTCATCGCGCGGGCCTTTGGCCAGGGAGATCGACAGCAAGTGCGCAGGTTGACGACCCACGCGTTGTTGCTGTGTCTCGTCGTTGTGGCGTTCTTTTTGGCCATTGGGATCCTGACGATCGAGCCGCTCTTTGCGGTGTTGGGAGCCAAGCCAAAGACGATGCCGTTGGTCAAGGAGTACATGGAGATTTGGTACATCGGGGTGTTGTTTTTGGTGATCCCGATGGTCAGCAACGGTGCCATTCGAGCGATCGGCGATGCGCGCTTTCCAGCGATGGTGATGGTGGTGGCAGGGTTGGTCAACTTCCTGCTCGACCCGCTCTTGATTTTTGGTATGTATGGGTTCCCGAAGCTGGGGATCCGGGGAGCGGCGATCGCGACGGTGATTTCGAGGATGGTGACATTTTTGGCGTCCATGTGGGTACTTCAGTACCGTGAAAAGCTGCTGGAGTGGAAACTCCCAGTGTGGAATGAGGTCTGGACATCGTGGAAGGGGATCTTGTACGTGGGGGTGCCTTCTGCGGGCAACCAGATCGTCAACCCTCTCTCGATCGGTATCATCACCGCGATCTTGTCCGTCTTTGGTACACACACCCTCGCCGCGTACGGTGTAGCGACGCGGATTGAGTCCATCTCCATGATCGGTATTTTTGCGGTGTCGGCGGGGATCGCTCCTATCGTCGGACAGAATTGGGGAGCTCAACAGCTCGACCGTGTGACAAACATCCTGCGTATCGGCTTTTTTTGGTGCATGGGATATGGCATTGTGATCGCCATCGCCCTTTACTTTACGGCTCCATGGCTCGTGGGTCACTTTGATAAACATCCAGAGGTGATACGAATCTCCTCCTCCTACCTGATGCTCGTTCCGATCAGCTACGCGGGGATGGGGATCTTTTTGGTCAGCAGCTCGACCTTCAACGCGATCGGCCACCCTCTCCCCTCCACAGTCCTCACGCTCCTCAGAGCCTTCGTGCTGTACGTGCCGCTCGCCTACCTGGGCTGTTACCTTTACAAAGAGCAAGGTGTCTTCCTCGCGGCTTCTATCGCGAACGTCCTTGTGGGACTCGCCGCATATATCTGGACACGTCACACGTACAAAGCGCTCACCTCTGCGGACACCCCCGCCCCATAACCCCTCCTGACATGTTCAACAACGGACATAAACGGCCTACAATACAAGAAGATAGAACCACACACGTGCACCTTTGTACAACGTGACCTGCCATTGACATCGACCAAAGAATGATTATATCAGCATGGATCTTGGGGCGAAAACACAGCACATTCAAAAGAAAGCGAGTCCCAAACAGTTCCAATGTGTATCAAAGATGAGATAGATATCGCTGCTCCCTTGAAAATAGCGCTTGTAGACGAGGAACACACAAAAGACAATGGAAGAGTTTAACGACAACGCACCCTCCAAAGGCACATTATTACGCGGTGCCATCGCATTTATTTTGATTTTACTCGTGGGGTTTGTGGTGTTGCGTGTAGCATCGAGCATGCGCAAGCGGCCCAAAAAGAAAAACACGACCCGTGCGTTATCTCTCAAGGTGACGACGAAAACGGCCTCCTATCAAAAGAGTCTGCTCTACCTCAAAGGTTTTGGGACCGCACGTTCATACAAGACCGTCGATCTAGTCCCCGAAGTGTCGGGAAAGATCGTCTATACGATCAAGCCCTTCAAAGAAGGCACCTTCGTCAAAAGGAGGCAGACACTGTTTCGCATTGAGCGCAGCAACTACTCCCTCGAATACGAGCGCCTGAAAGCGCAGCTTGCCTCACTCAAAAAACAGATCGTCATCGCAAAGCGGGCGTACAAAGTCAGCCGCACCAACCTCGCACGAAACCGTCGCCTTGTACGTAGACGCGCCCTTGACAGAGGCACGTATGAGCGCCTTGAGCAGACCGTGCTCGACCGTGGGCAGCGGCTTGAATCCCTCTTACAATCACAGCAAGTGACGGACATCCAATTGCGACGAGCTGCGCTCAATCTCCGCAGGACCTCTGTCCGCGCACCCTTTGCAGCGCGCATCACGCGAGGTACATTGACCCGTGGGAGCTTTGTCTCGCAAGGTCGTTCTGTCGGGACCATTGAGAGCATCGACGCGATCGAGATTCCCGTCGCGTTCCCCGTCGATGCGCTGCGAAAAATCACTTACAAAGACGGACGCCCCGCCAAGCTCGGAGACATCCCAAAGGTCCTCAAATCCCTTCCTCCCGTAGAAATCGAAGCAGAGGGGATCAAGTGGAAAGGGAACGTCGAACGCACAGGTGCGACGGTTGACCTATCCACACGGACAGTCACATTGTACGTCAAAGTAGATCTCGCCAAGCAAAACCAGATCGGAAACTTGCTCCCAGGGACCTTTTGTCAGGTCCGTATCCCCGCACGCCACATGGACCGTAGCTTCACGATCCCCAAACGTGCGCTTTACACAGACCACGTATACGTTGTGGTCAACGGCAAACTCACACGTCGCCAAGTCTCCACCTCTTACACAGACGAACAAACTGTCTACATCGCAGGTGGATTACAGGATGGTGACAAAGTGATCATCACGCCGCTCGAAGACCCCATCGAGGGAACCCCCGTATACGCGGAAGAGGGAGGAAGCAAGTAACCATGAAAGGCATTATCGATTGGGTCGTCAAACACCCCACACTCGTCAACCTCCTCATGGTCGCAATCTGTGTAATGGGGCTTGTCTCCATTAACACTATCCCCAAAGAGGTCTTCCCTGAATCAGCGCTCGACATGATCATCGTCCGCATGGCTTACAGAGGTGCCGGTCCCAAGGAGATCGAAAACGGAATCCTCCTCAAGATCGAAGACGCCACACAGAGCATCACAGGGATCGCTCAGATCAGCAGCGAAGCCAAAGAGAACATCGCGACGGTCCGCATCGAGGTCGCAAGTAACGCAAAGACAGCGCGTGTATTGCGCGATGTCAAGGACCAGATTGACCAGATCTCGTCCTTCCCAGTAGACGCAGAGAAGCCCGCAGTCTACGAAGTCGTCCGAAAAACCCCCGTCACCAGCATCGCGCTGTACGGTGACGTCTCCCGCGCGTCTCTTCAGACGATCGCCGAACGCATCAAGGACAAGCTGCTCGAAAAAGCCGGCATCGACGACGTCGTGATCGACGGTAAGAAAGAACGCGAGATCTCGATCGAGATCCAAGAAGCCAAGCTGCGCAAATACAACCTTCAAATCGCCGATATAGGCCGCGCACTGAGCCGTTCAAACTTCGACCTCTCTGGCGGGACGCTGAAGACCAAAAAAGAGGACTTTATCCTCCGTATTTACAACAAAAAATACTTGGCCAAAGACCTCGAAAACATCATCGTCAAAACACTCTCAGGTGGCACCGTTATACGCATTCGCGATATCGCGAATGCCCGTGAGGCCTTCGCAGACACACCACAGGCTTTCTTTTACAATGGAAAGCGTGCGTTGTTGATCAATGTCATGCGGACATCTCGCGGAAACTCCCTCTACATTGGAGAACAAGCGACAGCGTTCTTGAAAGAAGCCAAGGCCTACCTACCCCCCAACGTCCAGATCAAATTACAGCGCGACTACAACACGCCCCTACGAGATCGTATCGCCCTGCTCATGAAGAACGGTATTCAGGGTCTCTTCCTCGTCTTGATCACGCTGTCACTGTTGATGAACTTGCGCCTCGCGTTCTGGGTCGCAGTGGGGCTCCCGATCTCGATGCTTGGGACCTTTATCCTCCTCAACACCACAGTCATCACGATCAACGTGTTGAGCCTGTTTGGATTGATCCTGGTGATTGGGATCTTAGTGGATGACGCGATCGTCGTCGCAGAGAACGTGTACTCCCACCTCGAAGCAGGTAAATCCCCAATGCGCGCTGCGATCGATGGGACCGTGGAGGTCATCCCGGCGGTCTCCGCCGCCGTCTTTACCACGATCCTGGCGTTCTCCCCGCTGTTCTTTATGGGTGGCTTGATCGGAAAGTTTATCTTCGCGATCCCAGGCGTTGTATGTCTTGCGTTGTTGTTGAGTTTGATCGAGGGCTTCTTGATCTTGCCTCCTCACCTCGCACACTCGTTGAAGCCCAAAAACAACGTAGAACACACGAACAACCGTCTGCGACAATTTCTCGACGGTGCCTTTAGCTTTCTCAACGACAGGATGTATGCAGGGACTTTAAGCTTCGCGCTCCGTCATCGTTGGCCCGTTCTTGCCGTCGCGATCTCGATCTTCCTCGTGTCTATTGGGATGATGCGTGGTGGCTTTGTGCGTTTTGTCTTCTTCCCGCGTATCGACAGCGACCAGATCGTCGCGCGTATCGTGATGAAGCCAGGAACACCACGCACCAAAACCAAAGCCATCCTCGATCGTATCGAGCGAGTTGCCAAGAAGATCGGTGATGATCTCAAGAAGAAGCACGGCAAAGAGATCATCCTGAGCTACTCCACGTGGATCGGAAAGACGACCAAGCGGACACCTGGCTTTTCTCCCCCAACAGGCGAAGAGGTCGGAGAGGTTCAGTTAGAGTTGCTCAACTCCGAACGCCGTGGATTTTCGAGTTATCCAGTCATCGACCAATGGCGTAAAAAAGTCGGTCCCATCATTGGCGCCATCCAGGTCAACTTCAACACACTTGGCGGCCCGCCACTTGGGCGAGCGCTTGAGTTCCAGTTGTTGAGTAATAACGACAAACAGCTCCACTACGCGGCCAACTTTTTGGGTAAAAAGCTGGGCAAATTTAACGGCGTCTACGATGTCGAGAACGACCTGAAGGTCAGCAAGAGAGAGCTACGTTTCAAATTGACACAGCTCGCCAAGAGTTTGGGGATCACGATCCAGGAGCTGGCCTTTCAGATCCGCTACCGCATCACAGGGCAAGAGGTCATGCGCCTGCAGCGAGGTCGTGATGAAGTCCGTGTGTACGTACGTTACCCGGAGTCAGACAGGAAAAGCATTGGCGACTTAAAGGATATGTGGTTCCAGACACGACAAGGAAAGCGTATCCCGCTGACACAGCTCGCGACCTGGAAGATGACACGAGACCTCGAAGTCGTCCGCCGCATCGATCGCAAAAGGATGGCCTCAGTGTACGCCAACATGGACGACACGAAGACCAGCCGTCAAGAGATCATCCAAGACCTCAACAATCCAAAAGACGGGGCCTTTGCGCTGCTGAAAAAACAAGCACCTGAAGTCCGCTTTGTCGCAGCAGGACAGGGACGTGAGCAGGCCAAGGTGTTTGGTGGTATGAGGATCGCGTTCCCAGTCATGATTTTCGGGATCTTTATCATCCTCGTGGCGATCTTCCAATCGTATTCACAGGCCTTCTTGATCTTGAGCGTCGTGCCCTTTGGGATCATCGGCGCGGTCTTTGGTCACATGCTTATGGGAATCCCGCTGACGATCTTGAGCTTTTTCGGGCTCGTCGGACTATCAGGGATGGTCGTCAACGACTCACTTGTCTTAATGGACAAGCTCAACAGATTGATCGTAAAGGATAAGCTGCCGATCTTCCAGGCCGCTTGGCAGGCAGGTCAAAGTCGTCTACGAGCGATCCTCTCGACGACCCTCACGACCTTCGCGGGACTTGCTCCACTGCTTCTTGAGAAGAGTACACAGGCACAATTCCTGATCCCGATGGCTGTCTCGATCGCCTTTGGGATCGTCTTCGCGACGTTCATTACGCTCGTGCTTGTCCCCTCTTTGTATCTGATCACAGACGATATTCGTTGCTTTGTTCACTGGATGAAGACAGGTCGCTGGCCCACTCTTGAAGAAGTCGATCCTGCCGTCAAGATACGGGAACAGCTCGAAGAGTTTGAAGCACATGATGAGCATGTAGAGTTCGTCGCTCCCCCTTCTGCCTAACCCCTTCTCTCTTTCCCTTCCCAACCCCCTGTTACTCTGGAAGCGACCCCTCTTCTACGTTGGTTTTGCCCTCACGAATGTCCTGTGGTGGCTCCTCATGACCAGTCGTGGCGCTACAGCCCATGAAGTCATTCTTTTTGGTCCGCCACTCAAATGTCGCGTGCTCGATCCCAGCGAGAGAACAGATCGACTGGCGAATTTCATCACTGATATCTTGAAGGTGTTCGAGGTCGCCTTGTTGGGTCAACAAGATCGCGGAGAGGATGACATCACCACTGTTGATCTCCCACACATGAAAGTCAGCGATCTCCTCAACTTCCTGAAAAGATCCGATCTTCTCACGTAGTTGATGGATATCGATATGTGCGGGAGCAGCTTGTAACAGCACTTTGATCGAGTCTCTGAGCAACGGCAACGTGCTCAAGAGGATGAGCGCACCGATCAGCGCGGAGACAAGCGCGTCGATGGCCTGCCACTGCACAGTCATCACCACGATCGCCGCGACGATCGCCCCAACGGAGCCGAGTGCATCGGCTAACAGGTGAAGCATCGCGCCCCGAATGTTTAGGCTGTCACTCTCCGAACGATGCAACCACCAAGCAGAGACGAGATTCACGATCAAACCTGCAACACCGACGACGAGAACGGGCCAGCCTTTGATCGGTGGGGGATGTTGAAAACGATGCCAGGCTTCCCAAAAGATGAATGTCACGATCACCAACAAAGAGAGTGCATTCGCGAATGCACCGAGGATCGGGACTCTTTTTAATCCAAATGTGTACGAGCCGGAGGGTTTGGTCCGCGCGAGGCGCTCCGCAACCAACGCGAGCAACAACGCCAAAACGTCCGAGACCATATGCCCCGCGTCCGAAAGCAGCGCGAGAGAGTTGGACCATAAACCAGCAACGACTTCGATAACGAGAAATCCAACATTCAACCAAAGCGCGACCCAGAGCGCCTGCTCAGCCATCCCTGTATAATCGTGGGCGTGCCCATGTCCGTGGGCGTGCGAATGTCCATGGGAGTGTGAATGCCCGTGGGAGTGTTCGTGTTCAGTCATCGATTTCTTATATCCTCACTAAAAGAGCGTAGCGTGATTTGCGATATCTTCCAGACCATACGACGGAGTCTACGAAGAATGCAAACATAACTTGCCAACGACATGACGACAAAGCAATTCCTCTCAGCGGTCTTGGAGCATCAAACGTAAACACATCGAGAGACTACCCATCCAACCCAACTTTTGGTATATCCACCTCACACAAGACATCCCACGCAAGCAAGGACACCATGTCAGAGAAAGACACAGCAAACACAGACAATTCGGAACATGAAGAAGAACACATCCTTGGTCCCTCGGAGTGGACGCCCTCAACGCGACCACTCCGAGCACAACCTCCCCGGCGATTTGTCGGTCTGCTTTGGGTGCGTGGATTTTTGATTCTCACGCTCTCGCTGCTGGTGTGTATCGCTGGCTTTAACGCCTTACAAGAAGGGCTCTTTTGGTTGGACTCGCCGGGGCTCCACGCGTGGTTACTGCGCTGGGGTTCCACACCAACACTGCGACGAAAAGCCGCACAGCGACTGTCTCTGACACCCCAAAAAGCAGCCCCTTACCGCGCGTCGATACGTAGGAGCCTGCTCACGGAGTTGGATGAGCAGACGTGTTTGTTCTCCGTAGGACTCCTCAAAGCGTTTGCTCCAGCTCGACGTGACAAAGAAGCCCTACTCTCTGCCATGTGGAAGCGCCACCAGCTCTGCGGACATCACGCGACGAAGCTGTGGCGTGCTCGCTTCCCAAAAGAGTCACAGCTTGCGCTAAAGGGTC
The DNA here is from genome assembly GCA_002731275.1 of Deltaproteobacteria bacterium. GTDB lineage: Bacteria > Myxococcota_C > UBA6777 > UBA6777 > UBA6777 > UBA6777. The sequence continues at coordinate 19,368 of PCBK01000136.1, forward strand.
TGTTCTTTCAATTAAAGAGAGAGAAAGATGAGCAGACACGTTTACAGATCCTTGCCAAAATCGCGCTGTTTCGAGAACAGCTCGCGTCGTGGATGGACACGTTGTTGAAGATGTACACACGTACGACCTCACTCGCCTACAAACAGACGTTGTTCCACGTCTTTGGCGCAGCGGGTCCAAAAGGTCACAAAGCGCTCCCGCTTCTGGTCAAGGGTTTGTCACAGCCCTCACTGCGCCTTCCGGCCTTCTCATCGATGTCGAGGATGGGGCGTCACACGCGACCTTATCTGCCTCTCATGCTCAACGCGCTCGATAAAGAACCCAATGTCCTCGAACAGAGGAGGATGATCGACGCGCTTGAGAGACTCGGTGTTCATGCACAACCAGCCTTTGTTTACCTGCACAAAAAGCTCTCCCTCCAAGATCCACTTCATGTACAAGCGGCGTTGACACTCGCCGCGCTCTCTCCAAAGACAGAAGCCAAGAGACTGCTACCTTTTCTACGACGTGCCTGGAAACAAAGCTGGCGTTGGTGGTGGAGACATCGTTGTGCTCGCGTGATGATACAAATGCTCCCCTACGCTCCACAACACGCACGAGCTGTGTTGTCGCTGCGACAACGCGAACCACACCCGCGAGTACAAAAAGAACTCGCACGTGCATCGACATTCCTCCCAACATCCACCTCCAAACCCTCTGAAAAGTAAGCGCCTCCCTTTGCTTTTTGGATGAAAGATGTGATAAGAAGCAGAAAAATTTTCGAGTGACGAATAAATTTCGGAAGGAGACTGTTTCTCTTTTCAGAAAGGTCATGAAGGATCAATGGTGATCCACAAGATCGAACGAAATGATGAGGAAAAACATGAGAGAATTTGAATTTACCATAGACCACAGCCTCCGATATGATGACTCCGTTGACGCAATGTTTGAGCTGCTCGATCAGTTCGAAGAGCGTGATGACTTTGATGACATCGAGTGGGATGAAGACGAAGAGATCGCGTACCTCGAAAATGATGACATCGAAATCGAGATCGCACTTGATGATGGATTTCTTGAAGTCTACGTCAACATTCACTCCGATCTCGATCCACGCGACATCGAAGATGAGCTGCACTCCGATATCGGTCAGTTCTTCGAGACAGGCCGTAGCCGTCGTCCCCGTCGACGTGAGCGCCCCCGTCGCAGCAACGCCTCCGCACCTCCACAGCGCTCCTCCAGAGAAGAGAGCTCTGAGCGCTCCGGTGGACGTCGTCGCCGCAGAAAAAGCGGTGGTGGTAGCAGCGAAAGTGGTGGTTCACGATGGGCACCTGAAGAAACACCAGAGCAAGCACGCGCCAAAGAAGAGGCCAACAAGCCCGTCAAAGCAGCCGAAGAAGCCAAGCCAGAAGAAGCCAAAAAAGGCGGCTTCCCCTGGTTGTGGGCTATCATCATCCTCGCAGCACTCGGTGGCGCTTACTTCTTCTTCGTGAAGTAAGTTTGCCTCTCTCCCCTCCCCCACTCCTTCACCTTTCCCCTCACAAACAAACACAAAATGAGATCAGCGACGCGCGATCTTCGTGGAGCAGCGAGTATCTCCAGCGTAGACCTTGATACGTTTAGGCAGACGTTTTTGTAGGTGACGCTTGAACAAGACGCGGTTTCCGGTGAAAAGATCGAGACGTCTGCCGCGGATCTTCCCACCACGATCATGGACCGCAAAGCAGCCGTTATGCGCCCATCCACCCTTTCGGATCAACCGACCAAGTGCGGGGATGTACAGGTAAGTTCCATGAGGGAATTGACGACGATCTGCCGCAACAGAGCGAAAGGGTTGTAGAGCGACACGACCTGCACCGATCCCCATTGGATAGCGCTTTGCGTTGATCACCTTCACTCGAAGACAGAAGCGTCTCTTGTATCGACAACGGCTCTTGTACTGCACGATCCAACCGTTGCGCAGGCGTCCAGAACCTTGCATCCGGATCGCCCTCGCGAATCTCTCAGAGACCCAGGCGATCCGTCTCCTCTTTTGGTACAACGGCGCACGACGACGCCCTTTGTACCAATTTTCATGTGCGAGCCAATACACACTCAGACGATACGTCCCAAGCGCCTTGTCATGTTTACTCTGCTTGACTTGGCGCGTACAGCCCGTCATTCCAACCATCACAAACGACAACGATCCAAGTAGATATATCCATTTCTTCGACATACTGATCACCTTTACCATCAAAGAGAATCTGTTCTTTCCTCCCTTTTTCATACCAAGTTCGGCTGCCCATGTCAGATTTTCAACCAAAGGCTCTGAACAAAAGAATAGACATTCTCCCCGCCACTTGTGGACCCACTCAAACGCCCCGCAAAAAATGAAAAAAATGTGTACCGTACAAGGATATATCGTGTATACCTGAAAGACGCATAGAATGATTTTTGTTTTTTTTGGAGGATGATGATGAAGAAGAATACTTCAAACCGATGGGTCCCCTTGCTGTCTGCACTCTCGATCGTGTTTTCAGCATTTCTGTTCAACTGTGGTGACAACAACAACAAAGGTGAAGGAAACAACACCGAACAGATCGCCACAGAGAAAGCAGCAGAAAAGGCAACTGAAGAAAAAAAAGAAGCAGACGCTGGCCCCACTGAAAAAGAGCCCGCAGATGAACCCAAAGCTTGCGCAACAGGCGAAGTCGACTGCAATGGCACGTGTACCAACACAAGCGCTGACGACAAAAACTGCGGTTCGTGTGGAACAGCTTGTGCGACAGGCGAAACCTGTAAGGCAGGCAAGTGCGAGAGCAGCAGCACATGCTCCAACGGCGAGACGGACTGTAGCGGCACATGCACAGACACCCAAACAGACGACAAAAACTGCGGTTCATGCGGTACAGCTTGCGCGACAGGTGAGACCTGTAAAGCTGGTAAGTGTGAGAGCAGCAACACATGTTCCAACGGTGAAACGGACTGCAGCGGCACATGTACAGATACCCAAACGGACGACAAAAACTGTGGTTCATGTGGGAACGTTTGTACTGCGAACCAAACCTGCAAAGCTGGAAAATGTGAAGACAACGCGGTCACATGTGGAACAGGTGAGACAGACTGTAGCGGCACATGTGTGAAGACGGACTCCGACGTCAACAACTGCGGTTCATGTGGAAATGCTTGTGCGTCAGGTGAGAGCTGTAACGCAGGTAAATGTGAAGCGCCCAGCAAGTGTGGTCCCACAACGATAAGCTTTAGCACTGATGTCTACCCCATCCTCAACGCGAGCTGTAGCTGCCACCAAAGTGGTACAGGTGGACTCAAGTTTGGTAACGTGTCGGAGACCTTCACCAACCTTGCGGGACATATCACAGCAGGCGATCCCGACACGAGTAACCTGATCAAGCGCATGGAGAGCTCAGCCAGCCCTATGCCTCCAAGTGGTAAAATCGGACAGACCGATATCGACAAGATCAGAAACTGGATCTGCCAAGGCGCCAAAAATAACTAAGGCGACGCCACACAATTCTGAAAGATCCTCAGATTTCTGAACAACATCTCGCCTCACTCCTACACAAACACAACCATCAAACTCCCCCCTCTCAGCCTTCAAGTTCTTGTACATTCGCCTTTTTTTGCGTACGCATATTGCCAAGGCACATTTTTTGCTCAAAAACCTTATGAAAGAATTGTTTGGAGCGGTCTGTTGTATGTTGACACCAGACTGCCAGAGTTTGTTTGTCTGTATAGAATGATCGATAGGAGGTTGCGATGTTCTCTCGCACGCGTATGTCTTGGTTTGGTATGTTGGCCACGTTTCTCTTCTCACTCAGCTTACTCGCTTGTGCACCTCCTCAAGATCCACTCCCAGAGATCGAGCAATCCAAGCTCAACCTCGCGGTGAAAGCCAAGAGCGAGTTTGCGTTTAAGCTCTACGCTCAAATGAAGCAGGGTGCACAAAACGTCTTTTTGTCTCCCTACAGTATCTCCACAGCGCTGACCATGGCGTATGCCGGCGCGAATGGTGAAACAGCAGATGAGTTCAAAAAGGTGTTGGGATACAATCTCGACGGCGCAGAGCTTCACCGCGCAAACTCCTGGCTCGCGATCGATCTCAACAACAGAGGTCGCTTTGGAAATATCCAGCTCCACACAGCCAACCGCTTGTGGGGCCAGAAGGGTTACCCCTTCGAGCAAGCCTTCCTCGATATTATGGAGACAGATTATCTCGCAGGGATGGCGCAGATCGACTTCAAGAGCGCGCCAGAGGCCGCTCGCGCAAAGATCAACAAATGGGTCGAAGAGGCCACAAAAGACCGTATCAAGGACCTCTTTCCTTCCGGCAGCATCACAAACATCACCAAGATGGTTCTCGCCAACGCGATCTACTTCAAAGGCAATTGGGCCACTCAATTCGAGAAGAACCTCACGCAAAAAGCGCCCTTCTACACGAACGCAGAGGCAAACATCCAGGTCGACATGATGAAAGGGGATGACATCGAAGCGGGGATGATCATTGGGCAGAATGGAAAACCAGATGTCCTCTCACTCCCCTACAAAGGCGAAGAACTCTCTATGCTCATCGTCATGCCCCAACACGGCAAGATGGAAGAGACCGAGAATTCACTCTCTCTCGCGAAAGTACAGTCCTGGGTTGACCTCACTGAGAACACAAGCAAATTCACAGTCGGCCTGCCCAAATTCAAGCTGACACAATCGTGGGCGTTGGGAGATATCCTGAAGAAGATGGGACTTATCCAGGCGTTTGATATGGAGAAGGCGGACTTTACAAACATCGCCAAGAGAGAGAATACAGGCGAAAACCTCTTCATCCAGAGTGTCGTACACAAGGCCTTTGTCGAGGTCAACGAAGAAGGCACAGAGGCAGCCGCCGCGACGGGGATCAGCTTTGGCGCAACAAGCGCTGCCCCCAATAGCTTTATCGTCGACCGTCCCTTCATCTTCATGATTTACGACCGTAAGACCAACAATATCCTCTTCATGGGCCGCATCCAAGACCCCACCAAGGACAAATAGACCTCTTGTTTATCAGCCCTTTGTGGTAGGAAGAGAGGAGGTTTTTGTACCTTCATGTGTGATACGCCAGAACGCGACGGGGATACCGCCATTGCGGAACCTGGAGATCACTTCACAACGCAGTCCTCCGTACACGACCTTCAACTCACCCGGTAACAACAAGCCCAACGTCCATCCCTGACCATCCTTCGCAAAGCGCCGCAACAATTGCTGATCAGGTGCGTTCCCCTTCTGCTGTTTTCTTTCCAGTCGACTGCCATATGGTGGATTCACGATCACGACTCCACTCTCCTCAGGGAATGTCACGCTCTGCGCTTCGGCTTTTTCCCAAGAAATGAGCTCCTGAACACCTGCAAGCGCGGCGTTCTTTTCAGCGATCTCGACTGCGTGTGCGTTCATGTCGCGACCGAGAAGAAGACCGGCTTTTTGGGGAGGGAGCGCAGTGGACTTCGCAGCGATCTCTTTCCACAGCGCCTCATCGAAGTTATTCCAGTTGTGACAGGCATAATGTTCCCATAGACGCGGTGGTTGTTGTTGCGTCCAACGAGCAGCCTCGATCAAAAATGTACCCGCTCCACACATCGGGTCGATGAGCGGGACGCCAGGCTCCCATCCGATCGCCATGAGGAGCGCCCTGGCGATGTTCTCACGAAGGGGTGCCTTTCCAGCGTGCTCTCGCCAGCCTCGGCGAAACATCATCTCTCCGGACGTATCGAGGCTGAGTGTACACTGGTTGTCTTCCAGACGAATCAACAAGCGCTGATCGGCTTCACTCGCATCATCAGTTGACGTCGGCGGGGTGAGCGCGCGCTCTTTGTAGTGGGCCTGAATACCATCGAGCACGAAACGAGTCAGCTCGCCTGTCCCGCCAGCAAATGAGCGTTTATTGGTCGCTTTGATATGGAGGACAGTCCCTGCAGGTAGAATGCGAGAGAAATTGATACGACGTGTTTTACGAAAAAGCTCTTGTACACTCGTCGCTTGAAAATGATCGACACGTAAAAGCAGCCGCGTCGCGGTCGCACATCCCTGGAGGACTTGATACAACCCACGACGTGTCGCGGAAAACTCAACGCCTCCAGTGTAGACTTTGGGTTTTTTGATACGGAAAAGACGTAGCTCTTCGAGAAGTTGCGTTTCCAAACCAGGCGCAACAGTAGCAAAATAACGTTGTGACATGAGATCCTTACAATGTGAGGAGAGAAGATTATTGGGGGGACAGTGGTTTCCAGGCAAACATATCGAAACCACCAGCGGAAGTCAGAGAAAACGCACCAAAGTCGGCTGTCCCTTGGAAGTACCCAACTGTATAGGCGAGTCCTTGAGAGTCGACGTCGATGCCAATCGCGTAATCGTTGTTGGTTCCACCAGCCGTGCGTAACCACAGTGGCTGCCCGTTGACGTCCAGCTTCGCGGCAAAAATATCGCTCGCGCCTTTGGAAGTAGCATTTAACGAATCCAGGGTCAATGTGCCAGAGAAAGCTCCCGTGATATGTGGTGAACCATCAGCAGAAAGCGCAATACCAAGACCAAAGTCATGACCAGCTCCACCATACGCCTTTGTCCATTGGAATGTCCCGCTGGCGTTGAGCTTCGTCACGAGAATATCGTTGCCACCAGCAGCGGTCAGATTGATCGAGCCGAACGTCGCGCTTCCTTGGAAGACCCCTGCGATGTATACACCTGTTGCATCAACAGCGATATCCGCGCCAAATTCGTCACTCGTCCCACCACCACGAACAGCCCATGAGAAGCTCCCTGATGCTGAGGCCAATGAAGCAACGAAGAGATCATCACCGCCTGTTGAAGTCAAATTGGTCGTCCCAAAGTCAGCCCCTCCCTCAAACACACCAGTGATGTATACGTTGTTGTTGTAAAAGGCCACACCGTAACCTGTATCAGCACCACTCCCACCACCACGAACAGCCCAAGAGAAGCTCCCGTCGCTTTGGGAGAGTCGTGCGACGAAGATATCGAAGCCGCCCCCTGTTGACGTGAGCTGTGTGCTACCAAAGGACGATGTACCAGCAAACGAGCCGACGATGTACACGTCACTCGCAGACAAGACCACAGAGCGACCAATATCGGTCCCTGTGCCGCCAGCTTTGACAGCCCATTGCGACTGGCCATTCGCGTCGATCTTGGTGACAAAGACATCGCTACTTCCGGTCGACTGTAATGTATCCGAGCCAAACGTCACGTTCCCCTCAAAGTATCCAATGACGTAGACATTTCCATTGCTGTCGATCTTGATTTTGTTACCAACGTCTGTCCCTGTACCACCAAACGATTTGGCCCACATGAAGTTTCCGTTGCTATCAAGTCGAACGACAAAGACATCGAAGTCGCCTTTTGAGGTGAGGATCGTCGAGCCAAAGCTGACAACGCCCTGGAAGGAACCTGTCAGGTAAGCGCTGCCGCTGTCGTCAACGGTGATACTGTAACCCGAGTCAGAGAGAGAGCCACCAGCGAAAGTTGCCCAGGTTTCAGTGGGCACGACGGGCTTCCAAACAAACACGTCACTGCCACCCTGTGTGTTGAGAGTGGTCGGACCAAATGTCCCTGTCCCCTGGAAATAGCCGATGATATAGGCATTTCCACTCGCATCGACGGTGATACCAAAGCCAGAATCTGCGCCTGTCCCACCTGCCGTTCGCACCCACAAAAAGTTTCCATCGGAGTCGAGCTTGGCTGCGAAAGCATCATCATCACCTTTGGAAGAGGCTTGGATCCCACCAAAGTCGACTGTCCCTTGGAAGTAACCTGTGATGTAGGGCTTACCACTGTCATCAACTGCGATATCGTAACTGTTCTCAGAGCCACTCGAACCGACCGAACGTGTCCATTTGAATTTTCCATCACCGTCGAGTTTGACTAGGAAGATATCGATCCCACCTGCAGAGGTCAGTTGCTTTGTCCCAAACGTCGCGGTCGACTCGAAGTAACCAGTCGCGTAGATCTTGCCAGATCCATCGATCGCGATCCCATTACCAACATCGTCCGAAGTACCTCCAGCCGACTTGGCCCACAACCAGTTCCCATTTGCGTCCAGTTTGGCAAAGAGGATGTCATACCCTCCAGCAGAGGTGACCTGACTCGTGCCAAAATCCGATGTCTCCGCAAACGCACCGACGATGTGGCAATTGCCTGATTTATCGACGGTCAACTCGTAGATGATGTCCGTTGATGTTCCACCACCAGAGGAGACCCAAGAGACATTTCCAGCAGGGTCCAGTTTCGCGACATAGATGTCAAAGACACCCTTGGAAGCGAGCGTCGTCGTCCCGATGGTGATGCCTCCATAGAAGTAACCAGCGATGTAAGGGTTGTCATTGCCGTCGAGTGAGATCCCTATCCCATAGTCGGAGTTGGCGTCACCATATGTCTTGGTGTAAAGGAAGTTTCCGTCTTTATCGAGCTTTGTGAGGAAGACGTCAAAGCTCCCCCCTTGTGAAGAGAGCACGTCTGTACCAAACGTTGCGGTCCCTTTGTAGTAGCCGGTGATATAAACGTTTGCGCTCTTGTCAACAGCGATCCCGTAACCGATCTCTGTGTCGACGCCCCCCGCAGATTTGGCCCAGAGGATGTTACCGGCAGTATCGAACTTCAGGATAAAGACATCAAATCCCCCAGCGGACGTGAGGGTGGTCGTCCCAAAGGTGATACTCCCTTCAAAGAAGCCTGTTGCGTATGTATTTCCGTCACTGTCGAGCGCAACGCGAAAACCGTACTCGTTGTTGGCACCACCGAAGGAGTTGGCCCAGACTGTTTGAAGCTTGATTTCGTAACTCATTCCAGGAGTTGTCGCCTGATATGTCGAGTTACTGCCGACAGCGCGGACCCAAATTTGGAACAGGTGGGTCCCCAGCGCGACGGTCTTTGTATCCCAAACAAAGGTCGCGTCAGTCGACCAATCCCGCGCGACGACCCAAGCGCCGTTGGGCTTGCGTCTGTAAACCTTGAACTCAGGGACAGCAGCGTTTTGACAGGTCCCTTGCATGGTCCATGTCACAGATGAACCGAGCAATTGCGAGCCTGTTGGACTCGCCGCGGCGGAGATCCCATCACAGACCCCTGCGCCTGCGATAATTTCGAAGTTCTTTGTGGACACGGAGTCGTAAGCGTTGCTGCTTCCTTGTGCGCGCACCCAGAGTTGGAACCCATGTACACCTGTCGTGCTTCCCAAAGTGTTCCAATTGTACGTCGCGCTCGCGCTCCAATCTCTCTCGACTAACCACCCGACCTGTGGATCATTTCGCCACAATTTGAACTCAGGTGACGCTCCAGTTGTACATGTCCCGCCAAAGGAAAATTGGACGATCGCACCACCAGCTTGCGGACTTGACAGGTTTGTCGCGATTGAAGAGGTCTGACAGACACCGGGGCCCGCTCCTGTCAATTCATAAGAGAGTGTTGGAGAAGCACCTTCATATACGATGGTCTCGCCCTGTCGGCGAATCCATACCTGCAACAGATGAAATCCAACATCCAGCCCTGTCGTGTTCCACGCAAACTGAGAAGATGCCGACCAATCGCGCAAGATCGTCCAACCACCGTTGGGAGCCTTTGTGTAAAACTTGAACTCAGGTGTCCCATTGATGCATGAGCCTGCACCTGTCAACGTGATGGTTGTCCCAACGGCTTGTGGAGAAGCGATGCTTGTCTGCAAGGAGACACTACAGTCACCAATCGCAGCTTGGTGTAACACACCTTGTGATGGTTGAGGGACGTCCATCGAACACGCTTGCAGCGCCCCCAACACACACCACGACAACACAAAACACATGACCCATTTGCTCGTTCTCATCCACCACTCCTATCACACACTCGTACCATCACGAGCCAAACATTCCGATTGAAACATTACACATCAATATCATTCAAAAAATGACTTGCAATTCGAGAGTATAGTTTGTCTGGCAGGATACATCAAGCACCCAATGGGATGGTCCATACGAAACCAACGCGCAATGAGACAAAGTCCCACACACTTTTGGATGCAAGTCGAGGTCATTTTGTCACGAGAAAGTTGTGGAGAGGCGAACAGGTGGGGTTAGGCTTCTTGGACGACGCCGCCACGATTGATAAAGACAGCGACGCGTAAACCTCGACGGTTTCTACGACATGTCATGTTGTTACCTGCTGATTGCTTGTTGTCTGGAGTGATCGAGAGGAGAACGAGAACTAGAGGATGAGAAAGCGCGTGAGCAAACCGATGAGAATACCGAGAAACGAACCTGCAATCACATCAAGAGGATAATGCGCTCGAAGGTACACACGAGAGAAACCAATCAGACCAGCCGCTGTGAGCAACAAAGAGCCAAGGAAGGCACCTTCGCCGAGCATCGCAGCCCCCACAGCAAATGCTGTTGTGGTGTGACCTGAAGGAAACGAATACTCATCGGGCCGATGATCTTCAAACTCTTCTGTGGATAAACGTGGACGCTGCCGTCGACAAAGATGCTTGACAACTTGCGTCGCGATTGTTGCGAGAATTGAGGACACGACGAGCAGTGAAAAGTAACGCCGGGTAGGCTCACCAATCGCCAACAACACAAACGCCAACGCGACCCAAGAGGACGCATCACCCAAGCGCGTGAATGTCACCATCGCATGGGTCATAGATTCCTTGTGCATAGAAGCTACACGTGTTGAAATTGCCTCGTCCAGTGACAACGCTCGGTGCCACATGGAACGTTTTGTCTTACCTGATGAATCCATCTTCTATACTCCTATCTCAATTTGCATTGAGTCTTCACAAACTTGATACAAGTCTTCTTGCGCTGTCGTCAACATAAAAAAAACTTGTGACAGAGCTGTGACAACACCGTGACGTCTTTCCAAACCTCTTGAAACGCTCACTTTCGCATCAACAACAAGACCTTACCAGCATAGGATGAGCACAGACGCAAATCGGTTCAAATAGTACACATACTATACTCGCCTGCGCTCCAAAAAGCACGCTTTTCCCCAATAACGATCATATCGGATTTATCTGACTCTTTCGTCACAATATCCACAAAAAAGCTCACTGCAGCACAATGCCACCGGACGTACATACTGTCGCTGCACATCGATTACGAAGAGTGTTTCAAGAGAAGGAGTTGGGGTGTTTTTGAGAGGAAAACGACTAAAACTTGAGGCGCGAAGTGATAGGAGCGAGAAGCGGCTGACGGACAGGTACAGATTCGTGTTGGATGTGCTGCAAGAGTGATTCTTGATCCAAGAACGACTCTTTCTCCTCGAATTTGGACGTGTAGGAGATGTGAATCTCTTCACGTGTACCGAGCAGCAAGAAGTAGTAATTCACTGACAGCTCCTGAGGATAACAGGAGATCTCGACAGGAACATCCCCCACAGAGGGGATCTTTTGGCCCACAGGTAGGTTGCTGATCAAGACATCGATCTGTGTCCGGAAGTAATCGACGAGTTTCAAGAAGAAGTCATCTGAACACATTGACAACGCGAGCGTTTGCAGTGAAAAGCTCCCCCAAATTTTCGCAGGGTTCTTCAACTGCTTGTACACCTGATCGTAAACGGACTGGAATGTCCCACGCTTGACCTTGACCATCGCCACACCATACTGGTTTTTGGACGCAAGGAAGGTAAACGCGACGGTCAAACCGACTGTTAACTCATCTGTGTCAGGGTGACGGCGGAAGATCTCCGCGATCAACATCGACGTCGAGACGAGGTTAAAGGACGCATCCATCGAATCTTTGATTTGACGAATGGGCTCCGTCTTCCACTTGTCAAAACCGTATGACAGAGGCTGTTGCTTGTTGGGTTTGAGGCTTGAGCGGAATCCCAGAGACTGGAACGATTTGGGCAACGCGAGCAGCTCAGGCAACACAGGCACTGGAACCTTCGGCTCTTTGAATGTCAAGATCGGAGGGTTGTCATCGAAGTAAGGACGAATCCCACGCCAAACACGCACACCGTCGGCCTGCATGTGGTTCCAGATCACGTCAATCTTACCAGGCTCATTGATCTCGAACCGAACCCCCTGACGTTTGTCCGTCAGTGTCTCCAGATCGACCTTATCGAGCAATGGAAACTTCAACTCGTCACCGTCGAAGTGAGGTTCTTCCTGATACAACGCCGTACACGTCTCTTCACAATCGAGGGACGCCTGACAACGAGAGAGAAAGATCTCTTTGACCTTCTCATCATGGGCAGGATCGTACGTCAACTGCAACTTCATATTGGAGCCATCCCAGTCTTTCTTGCCGTAAAGCGCCATATACCGGTCTTCAAACCCCTTGGTTCTTTGCTCCATATATTGTGTCCACAGCCGATACAGGCCGTAGGACAAAATCATCACAGCACCGATGATCATGAATTCTGTCAACATGGGACACCTCTTCTTCTTGTATGAGGTTTGTCTTTGGTTTGATCTGCTTCTTGTAAAAAGCCCCTTAGCCAAATACATGCCATCGCCTCTCCAGAAAATGAATCCATTTCCATTTCAGAACCTTAAGCTAACGCCCCTCCCCCAAGTGTGACAGGAGTGTGACAAAAACCCGAAAAGACAAGAGGTTTGACGAAATAGATCGGAACGTTTGGGTGGCAGTGCGTCATCTAGTTCGCACCTCTTTTCGACCACGCTTGAAAGAGCACCATCCCTCCCAAATGTATCGAAACAAAAAAGGAGTGCTCATGAACTCAAAGGGCTTGTTCACGTATCAAAAGGGAGAAAAGCTCGCGTCGCCATGCCTTGTGTTTCCTTGTCAGGTATGGTAGAGAATGCGGGTTTTGTCGCCATCTCGACCCCTATTGGGTCACAATACTATCCCCCACACATGGGCTTGAAGGAGAAGGATCAAGATGGAGGAGCGATATCAACCGGAAGAGATCGAAGCGCGCTGGCAAAAACGTTGGGATGAGAAAAAAGTCTTCTCGGCGGACAACCAGGAAGGTGAGCCATTCTACATCTTGGAGATGTTCCCCTACCCCTCAGGGAACCTACACATGGGACACATCTCCAACTACTCCATTGGGGATGTGTTGGCTCGCTACAAGCGACTTCGTGGCGCAAAGGTCCTACACCCAATGGGTTGGGATGCTCTAGGCCTTCCGGCTGAACAAGCTGCAATTCAGGATGGTATCCACCCACGCATCCGTACAAAAAACAACATCGAGTCTGTCAAAAAGCAGATGACACGGATGGGATTCTCCTACGATTGGGATCGCGAAATCGCCACCTGTACCCCTGAGTACTACAAGTGGAACCAATGGTTCTTTTTACAAATGTTGGAGAAGGGTCTCGTCTACCGTCGTGAGTCTTGGGTCAACTGGAGTCCTGGTCTTCAGACTGTCCTCGCCAACGAACAAGTCGTCGATGGCAAGTGCTGGCGTACAGGTGTCCCAGTCGAGCAAAAGATGATCCCTGAGTGGGCTTTCCGTATCACAGATTACGCACAAGAGCTGCTCGACAAACTCGATGAGCTGCAAGAATGGCCTGATCGTATCACCTCCGCCCAGCGCAACTGGATCGGTCGCTCAACAGGCGCAGAGGTCGCGTTCAAAGTGGACGGTGAAGACACTGAAATTAAGATCTACACGACCCGCGTCGACACGATCTTTGGTTGCAGTTACATGGTCCTCGCGCCTGAGCACAAGATGGCGCTCCCCCTCACTGAAGATGCTCGCAAGGCAGAAGTTGAGGAGTTCATCACCCGCATGAAACGCACCAGCAAAATGGAGCGCACAGCAGAAGGTGGTGTCAAAGAAGGTGTCTTCACAGGCAGCTACGCGATCAACCCCTACACAGGCGAGAAGGTGCCCATCTGGTTGGCCAACTTCGTCCTCGCTGAGTACGGAACAGGCGCTGTGATGAGTGTGCCAGCACACGATCAGCGCGACTTTGAGTTCGCCAAGCAATACGGTCTGGAGATCCGCTCCGTCATCCGTCCCGAAGATGGTGAAGAGTTCAATGATACAGAGATCACAGAGGCCTTCACGGAATACGGTGTACTTTATAACTCTGGAGACTTCAGCGGTATGTCCTCGAAAGAGGCCCGCCACGCGCTCGCAGAGCACGCCAAAAAAGAAGGCTTTGGTGAGGCAACTGTCAACTTCCGCCTGCGTGACTGGGGATTCAGTCGTCAACGTTACTGGGGTACGCCGATCCCCGTGATGTACGGAAAAGATGGTGAGTTGATCCCTGTGCCAGAAGACCAACTGCCCGTTGAGATCCCACAAGAAGCGATCCTCGAAGGGGAAGGCATGACCCCGCTTGGTCGCGATCCAGAATTCGTCAACACCACACATCCAGAGACCGGTGAGCCCGTCCGACGTGAGACAGAGACGATGGACACCTTCGTGGATTCGGCGTGGTACTACGCGCGCTTCCTGGATCCCAAAAACACAGAGGCGCCCTTCTCCTCGGAGAAAGCCAACAGCTGGCTGCCTGTCGACGTCTACATCGGTGGTCCTGAGCACGCGGTCATGCACCTGCTCTACTTCCGCTTCTGGCACAAAGTGATGAGAGACCTCGGACTCGTCAACACAGATGAACCCGTGAAAAAACTCATCACACAAGGGATGGTCGTCGATTGGAGTTACCAACACCCAGAGACCTATGAATACTTCAGCCCCAAAGAGGTTGTGTGGGATGAGAGCATCACGGATCAACCTCACGTCGGACCTTCTGACAAAAAAGGTGTGGCTGTCTCTCCCAAAGATGGTGTCCCACTGAACGTCCAGATCGAGAAGATGGGGAAATCCAAGAAGAACGGTGTCTCTCCTGACGAGATGTCCAAGCTGTACGGCGCTGATACGCTCCGCCTGTTCGTGCTCTTTGCGTCTCCACCAGAGAAAGATGTTGAGTGGTCCGAGACAGGTGTGAAGGGTTGTTATCGATTCATCACCCGTGTCTGGCGCTTCTTCCACGAGAACATCGAGACACTGCGCAGCGCAGAGCCCTTCTTGGGTCTCGCGAATGGCACGCTCCCAGAAGACGCAGCGGATAAAATCAACGCGCTGAAAGGTCCAGCACGTGACCTCGTCCGTGAGATCCACGTCGCCATTCAGAGTGTGACAGATGACATCGAGAAGCGCACACACCTCAACACAGCGATCGCCGCGATGATGAAACTCGTCAACGCGTTCTACAGCGCGAAGATGGACGCAGCACCAGAGATGCCTTCGATCTTCCGCGATGGTTGCGAAGCGCTGCTGTTGATGCTTGCGCCCTTTGCTCCCCACATCGTCGAAGAGCTTTGGAGTGAGCTGGGCCACAAAGGTATGATCGCAGAATCAGGTACATGGCCTGTGCATCACGAAGAAGCGCTCAAGCAGGACAGCATCACGATCGTCGTCCAAATCAACGGCAAAGTACGTGGCAAGATCCAGATCTCACCAGACGCGAGCAAAGACGAAGTCCTCGCCACTGCAAAAGCACACGAGACTGTGCAAAAACACATCGAAGGCAAAGACATCAAGCGTGAGATCGTCGTCCCTGGTCGCCTCGTCAACCTCGTCGTCAAGTAAGTCCCCCCTCAAAAAACAAAACAAGCAATTCCTTCACCCCAACCCCCAAATCCATTCAAGAGATCGTACCCTGGCGTAGAGAAGTCGTCCTCCCCATGTTATAAGGCAGTGAGAAAGGAGGAACGATGTCTCAGACATTATGGTGGCGATTGCGTTGGGTGCTTCTTGGGATCGCTCTGACCATGGGGATCGCGTTGTTGATCTCGATGGTGCTGGGCTACAACAGCACACAACGCATCTCGAAGAAGCTCGGACGTGCAGAAGGTTACGCGCTACTCAACGATATCCGTCGTGATCTCCAGGCCAGCCGTAAACGCATCGACACACCCACACTGCAAAGCATCCTCAAAAAACGCAGCAAAGAGGGTCTTCACTTTATCGGTGCCTACAGACTCAGGGGACGGAATATCGCGAAGGCAGGGCGAGCAAAAGGATACACGACTTTCCCTGTCCGACGAAAAGACCTGCTCGCGGATACACAATATCTCCCACACGGTCGCATCAGAATGTATATGCTCGGGCTCAAAAGAAGACCACACCCTTTCCGTCACTTTCGACGGCACAGGCACATCAGACCATGGCGCTTTCCTCGGAAGCGCCGACGCCCTCCCCTCCTGATCGTTGAATTTACACCACAATCGACGACCTTTGTGCAAGAAGAGTCCGGACGCACCCTGCTCATCGGCGGCGGCGTCTTTATACTGTTACTCGTGATGATGGTAGGTTTCGCCATCCTGCTCAGACACCTCTCCAGACTGGAAGCCCAACGTCAACAACAACAACAACTCGCCGCGCTCGGTGAGATGTCCGCAGTCCTCGCACACGAGATCCGCAATCCTCTCACCTCTCTCAAGGGGCATGCACAGCTGCTCGAAGAGATGCTCGAAGGAGACAAACTTCACACAAAAGCCGAGCGCGTCGTACAGGAAGCCGTGAGACTTGAGACCCTCAGTGGACAACTCCTCGACTTCGTCAAGGCTGAACAACTCCAACGTGAACCTGTCCAGCTCGTGACGCTCGTCCGCGAGCTGATCGCGACTTTTGAGACCGAGCAGATCAGACTCCACACAGACACCGCACCTGAGACATGGCCCGTCGATAAGATGAAGTTCAGACAGATCCTCGCCAACATCCTGGAGAACGCCCTTCAAGCCTCTCCAGAGAGTGGCAATGTCGACCTTACGCTCTCACAAAGAGGGTCTTCATTGTCCATCCTGATCACAGACCAGGGTGAAGGCATCCCGGCCGACAAACTAGAACATATCTTCACGCCATTTGTGACATCAAGGCTCCACGGGACGGGGCTTGGCCTGGCCATCACGCGCCGTCTTGTCGAACTTCATCACGGCACAATTACAGCCTCCAATCGAAAGGAAGGTGGGGCTCAGTTTGCCATCACGCTGCCCAAAACGTAGGATATGCGGTGGCCCTTTTGCCAAGTCAGGATGTAGCGAGTGACATACACAAGCCGTTAGAGTTGAAAGAGAATGTGGAAGGAAGAAAGAGATGAGCCGACTCCTAATCGTCGACGATGAAGAAGGGATCCGTAGTTTTATCGCCGAGGTGCTCGAATTAGACGGGTACACAGTCAGCACCGCGTCCAACGGTCGTGAGGCGCTCGATCAACTCGAAGAGCAGGTCTTCTCTTTGCTCCTGACGGATCTTCGGATGCCCAAGATGGATGGTATGGAGCTGATCAAACGCGCCAAGGCACTCCAACCAGAGCTCGTGGTCATCGTGCTCACAGCACATGGGACCGTGGACACAGCGGTCGAAGCGATGAAGTACGGTGCCTTTGACTTCCTCCAAAAGCCGCTTGAGAGTCCCAAAGCGCTCCGTACACTTGTCACCAAAGCCCTCGCACACCGCAAAAACCTTGACCAAGAAGTCCACACACAGCGGCCTGACAGCCTCGCCCTGACGTACGGTGCGCCTGCGATGGTTCCTATTCTCGATGCGCTGCAAAAAGTCGCACGGACCAAAGCCACAGTCCTTATCACAGGTGAAAGTGGGACCGGGAAGGAGGTCACAGCGCAGACCATTCATAAGTGGAGTCCGCGGTCAGAGCATCCATTTGTCGCGATCAACTGTGCCGCTTTGTCAGAGCATCTATTAGAGAGCGAACTGTTTGGGCATGAAAAAGGAGCCTTCACAGGTGCATCAGAGCAACGCATTGGACGCATCGAACAGGCCGAAGGTGGGACGTTCTTTCTCGACGAAATTGGTGAGTTAAAACCCTCTCTTCAGGCCAAGCTGTTGCGCGTGTTGCAAGAGAAAACCTACGAACGTGTCGGTGGAAACAAAACACTCTCATGTGACGTCAGATGGATCGCTGCGACCAACAGAGATCTGCTCGAGCTCGTCTCAGAGGGTCTCTTTCGGGAAGACCTCTACCACCGCCTCGCAGTCTTTCCGATCGAGCTACCTCCCTTGAGAGAGCGCAGGGAGGACATCCTCCCTCTCGCACAAACACTCCTCCACAGGATCGGTGATGAGCTGGGCTACCCTCAGATCACGCTCAGCGAAGATGTAAAGGAGACACTACCAACGTGGGATTGGCCTGGGAATGTACGCGCGCTCTCCAACGCTCTGAAACGCGCAGCCATCCTCTCCGGCAATGGACATATCACCCTCGAACACATTCAACCACCCACATCGACGCCAACACAGACGACCTCATTGGAGACACCACAGAGTCTCGCAGACCTCGAAAAACAGGCGATCGTCGAAGCACTTCAAGCTGTTGATGGGAACAGGCGAAAAGCAGCAGAGGTCCTGGGGATTGGACTCCGCACTCTCTACGACAAACTCAAAAAATACAAACTCAACTGAAACCAACCCAAAGCACCACAGCAGGTCGTGCAGAATCCGCACGTGCCATCCATGCAGAATCCGCACTCTCCCCCACACTCCCTCTCAAACAAAAACAATAACAATCTGTTTCTACGATACTTTTTCATTTTACATATTGTGGAATGGAGCTTGCGATAGGGTCAGGGCGAGCAGAGGCAAAGAACTCTGAAAGGTATCCAAACCGAGGTGAATCATTCACCCACAAATACAGGAGTCAAAACAATGAAAACATTGTTGAAAGCAGGAGTGCTTACTTTGATCGGTGCGATGTTGATTCTTCCCGGACAATCCGATGCCCATCGCGGTCGCTGGAAAAAACGTCGGGGCAAAAAGTGCGGTCGCATGTTGATGAAGGCACCTTCCTGGAAGCTCAAAGAAAAGATCGGCTTAAATGACGAGCAGATCACCAAACTCAAGGCCTTGCGGACGAGCACAAAGAAGCAGATCATCCCCATTCGTTCACAGATCAAGCTGCTTCGTATCGACATGAAGAATCTCCTCGACAGCAAAACCGTCGACCAAAAAAAGGTCCTCGCGCTTGTCCAGAAGATCCATGACCTGAAAGGCAAGGCCAAAATTATCCGTGTCAAATCAAAACTCGCGGTCAAAAGTCTCTTGACCCCTGAGCAACTTCAAAAGATGAAGACATACCGTCGCGGGAAAAGATTCGGTCGTCGTGGAAGAAGATTTGGTCGTCGTGGCCGCTTTGGACGACGAGGTCGCTTTGGACGACACGGTCGCTTTGGCCACAAAAGAGGTCACAAAGGTGGCTTCAAACATGACAAGTTCTAATCCCACTCACCCCCTCCAACGTCCCCACTCACCACTCACAACGTAGCTCTTCGTCTGACTCTTACAAACACGAGGAAGACACCACACATCAACATGGACAGTGGTAACGAGCTTCCGGCGACTTTGCTGCACCCACCAGGCTTGACACATACCTTGGTGAGTATGCAGCTCCCCTTGCCACACTTCCCTTTGCTATCGCACAACCCAATCACCTCATTGACAGTAAAGCGTCCGCCCCTCGAAGAGCCCTGCTTTTTGTGGATGCACAGCGCGAGCTGCTTGCACTTACCGCCTTTCAAAGAACACTTCTTCGTACAAGATGCCACACCACAATATGGACCAGCGTGACCAGTCCTTGGTACGGCCCCCTTCGGACAAAAAGCAGGTGGACCAGGGACCGCATCGGCCATAACATCACCTGCAATCAACAACCCCATAACGAAAGCGCCCATCATCAAAAGTCTTCTCATCAACATTGTCACTCAGTTCCTCCATTTGCATCGGTTCTACAACGTGATTCACAGCAGGCTTATTTGGGAGCATATCCCAACAGCATGTCCTTGTTTTGCCCTTCACATGTCGTAGAGGGCGAGATAAAATGATCCTGACCATTGCCAACACGACAACGATACAACGCGACAGTGTTACTCTGCTGCGAAGTATAGATATAACCGACAGGTCCAAGCATCTCCTGGTTCTCACAGTTGAGCGCCGGGGTGATGATGTTGTGTTGCCCCACGCGACACTCATACAACATACGTGTACCAGCCTTTGGTTCCCGGAACAACCGCCATGAGGACTCCACTTTAAATCCCGCCGGTGGCACACGTGTTGACGCCCAATGCCCACGAGTCGTGTGTGCGTACCGCGTGAGCTTCGTGTAGGGAAGCTGCTCAAAACCACACGATAACTTCGGTGGATTCAGGTCGTTGCGGTTGGCCAAAGCCCACACAGCCCACGCTGGCTTCGCGGTCCCATTGCTCTCGCGGAGTCCTGCGGCGAGGCCTGCGTTGACTTCGACTGGATGATCCGACATCCGGTGGTAGATGAAGCTCTCAATCCCTGGTGTCCCGAGAATATTCTTGAAGGCATCACATAGCGCCGTCGCCTGTTGTTGTGGAGACGCTGGTGAGACAGAATTGATCCCATTTTCGGTCAACTGGATCTGCCACGCACTCGGTGTACTCGGGAAGTTTTGCCGAAGCCATCCAGCCAGGACACCGAGGTTACCAAATGTCACTTTGGGAAAATCATCAGGAGAAAATGTTGCGCTCCGCAAATTGGGTGGATAGGAGTGAAACGCCACACGCCACTTACGTGAGCCAGCCTTTGCTGCGACACCCTTCAACAGGGTCATCCCACTGAGCAGAGGATTTTGTGCGGTCGGTTTGTTGAACGCAGTCCCAAAGTGATGATCCAATGAGATCAAAACCTTTGCGTGTGGTTGTTCTTTGGTGATCTTGTCGTAGGCAGCGTTGTAATTATCCGCGTAGGTGTTGATCCATGTCGTCTTGTCACACGCCACTCCCTGACCACAACCCACATCAAACCAGTCGTTGGCGTTGACTTCATTGTGGATCACAAAGTCTGCGACGCGACCGACCCCATTGAGGCCATTGTAACGTTTGGCGATCATGCCTGTAAAACGCGCATAATCAGAAGCTTTATTTGGCGCACAAAAGATCTCAAATCCCGTTGTCGCAGGTGAACAAATTCTCCCTTTTCTTGCCCATCCAGGTACGCCATACAACACACCCGTCACAACAACGCCTTTTGCAGAATAGGCTTTGATCTCATTCTCAACGTGCTGCTGTAACTTGAAACAATGGTTGTCATAAGTGATCTCATTGCTCGCACAAGGAGGCGACTTCACCGAAGGCTCCCAACTTGCCCAGACAAGGTTTACAGCGATCCGCCCGACATTGTTCCCGATCACATCAGCGCGATTGGGCCAAAAGTCCGGTTGCAATCCTTTGATGTGATACAAACTCTTGCTTGGGTAGGGCAAAGGTTGCACCTGACAACCAGAACCTTGCTGGCATGTCCCGCCGCAGCCATCGGACGCACCACACGCTTTCCCTGCACAGAGCGCCTCACAACAACGTCCCTGATAACAACTCCCCTTCTGGCAATCTACTTTTTGAGAACATTTTTTCCCAACAGCACAAGGAGCACAATCGTCCCCACCACAATCGACGTCAGTCTCCTTCCCATTTTTTTGGTTATCCTGACAAGATGGTTGTGGGGTTGTGTCTGTTTGGGGTCGTTCGGGAACACGCAGCTCTGTGGGAGGTGGCTCGGGTGTATTGGTCTCTGCAGGCCCCGACTCAGCGGGTAGCTCTTGAAGTCCAACATCTTGGGAGTGTTCGGTATGATTTGATTGCTCTGAGGTGGATCGCTCCGAGGGAGCCGTCTCCACAGACGCTGCCTCTGGACTCTCAGGGAGACTTGATGAGTCGACTGTTCCAGAGTCAGCAGAATCGGAGAGCAAGGACTCTTGCGCACGATGTGATTCTGCGATGGATTCGTTGGGTGTGGACTCAAGTGGTCGCCTTCGACCTTCGCAGGAGACAACGACAAAGAGCATCGATGTCAAAAGAAGAAAAACAAGTGGCCGACATGTTGTGTGATTCTCCATCACAAAAAGACTCCTTTGTACATCCAAGGGTCAAAGCAGGAAGTCCGCTAGAGGCATACGGTCTACGTGTCGGATGACTCAGTTGAAGAGTGTGCAAGCCACAACAGCACCAAGCCAATAGCAGGAGGTGCCCCTTGGATCACAGTGCCAGCGATCTTCCCTGTGGAGACGAGCAGGATCACAGACGCCCCGAACATCGAGAGCAAACAAAATGCGACAACAGCGAGCCCTTCTCGTGCTCGTTCGGAGGAACGCATCAAGAACAATCCAACAAAAACACCGATGGCCAAAAACAAATTGTAGAAGCCCTGATTGTACGCGAGTACAGTTGTAAATTCGATGGTTTGAGATGTTTGTTGAAAGAGTTTCATAACAGCAGGTGTCTTCCACAAGAAGCTCTCCATGACAAAAAACAAAACGTGAAACAAACCAGCGAGTCCTGCCAAGATCTTTGCGACAGTGTTCATTCAACCTATCCTTCTGTGTGGGTTGTGTTTGTGGAGTGGGACTATATCACAAAAAAGTACATATGGAAGGAGAGCTGGAGATTGGATGAGAGAGGATTGAAATGAGCTATTGGTGATGGCTTCATGTTGTACGAATTTGCGATTCGTCTCGACAAGACTTCTCCACAAAAGCAAGAAGCGCTTTGGCTGAAATGCCGGTCTCCCCATTCCAAAGGCATAGCCAGTGGCAGGGAGCTTTGACGAGAAGGAATCACATCTTATGTAGAGGCTTATAGTGGAGAGAAAAGGAGAGGAGGACTTTGGAAGGGAGAGAAAGCGAGAAAGAAGCTCAGCCCCCAGTCGCGGCTTTCACAAAGACACCGAGCCAGTATGCGGTGCAAACCATGTATGCACCGATAGCAGGTGCTGCGCAAGCCCCAGAGACTTTGAATCCACCTGCAACTGCAAATCTTCTTTTGTCTTTACAGATCTGTCCATTTGTGCTGTTTCGAGCTCGTGACACACAAGATTTACGGACATCGGCTTTTTTAAGGCGACAAGGAACACGATCACGAATTCTCAGGGACGAGCAACTCTTAATAGAAGAGCGATATGAGCTCCAGCAACGCTTGATTGTATCTCGTACTCCCCGACATGCTCTGTTGGCAGATTCTTTCGAGGACTTGAATTTTGCCGCCTGTGTTTTACATGCTCCGCCCTTATCAGCGATCTTTTTTGCTGCTGCTGCGATGGCATCCTGACATGGATCAGCTGATGCAACAGTGGAAAACAACATCACCGCAGCAAATGTAGAGAACAGAAACAGAATGGCTTTTTGCAATTTCATTTGAAACTCCTAAGATCTGGAAATGACGTTGGGTACACTGCAACAATTAGATGCAGTCTCGAAAAGAAAAGAGCGCAATGAGCATGCTGCCGGACGACGAAGCAGAGGGGAAGAACCGCATGCCTCGTCATGACATGGTGATTATGTTTTGACAGTCACACTCATCAGCTTTCGGACACTAAGTGCAGTCCGTCGTCAGATCAGATTCAACTTTTTCAAAAAAGTCATACTCTCATGATTTTCAAATGTTTTTAACTCAGTTCATTTTTCAGGCGTCCATTGTGGCGAAGCGATCACATCATAGATACCATCCTCTCCTTGCACACTCACTTGGACAGAGATCGCTTTCCCGACAGAGCTCGCATCAAAGACATTGATTGGAGGCTCTTTACAAGTGACACTCTCTCCTTGTTGCCAGAGACCGTCACTGTTTGCGTCGGCGTGTGTACACGAAAGTTCATAATTCTTTCCCTCCGCGTTTTTTGCAGTGATCGAGATCTTCGCAAACGAAAAAGCCTCTTCACCGACATCGAAGTGAAGCGCAAAGAGATTGTCATCGCCTTGATCAGTGAGCGCATCGCTATGCTCTTTCAAGGAAAGCTCGGTGGAGGGTGCGGACCCACACGCAGAAAGACACAACATACAACAAAAACACATCATCATTCGAAACATACACTTCTCCTTTTACAATGGGGATATGCAATACACTTCTTGGAATTTTGGACCCATCTCGAAAAGACAGTCCTTAGGATTGTTGTGTGTTCGAACAGTCAACAACATGCAATTTCAACAACACATACCCCACTCCACAATCAATCATGACACAACCCGACAAAAAAGAGACGATACAACCGCCCCCTCAGAGGGGAATCTGTTGTGTTTCTTGATGAAAAAGATTTTTCAAAAAAAAACGAACCATCCCCACTCCCACACGTATCAATGTGGGTTCGAGCAAAGCATACCAAACGAAAACATCCAACCAATCCCACGGTTATAAAACAATGAAGTAATCTAGCCCCCCAACAAAGTGCCCATTCAACAACACAACGAAAGAGATCACCTGCCAACAAACCCTTTTTGATGGTTGGCAGGAATGAGCACCCATATCGCGCCTTGTCGAGGAAGAGACATCGATGTCTCGACATCGGCGAAGTGGACGCCTCGCGAAGTAACATCGTACAAACATGATGTGACATTTCCCCGTATGGTCGAATGTTACGTCCAACGACAATGTCTTGTATTTTTTCGAGAGAGTGCCACAAGGGCTATTGGTGTTCGCTATTTGACAACAGAAGAGCATGGTCAAATGAAGCGGTGAGAGAACCTATCTCGACCGCTCAAAAGAACAACCAAGAGCGCACGGTGGATGCCTTGGTGTCAGGCGATGATGAAGGACGTGGGACGCTGCGATAAGCCCTGGGGAGCCGCAATACAGGCTTGGATCCAGGGATCTCCGAATGGGGAAACCCTCGCCACATGAATGTGGCAACGATCATCACGATCGAAGCAACCAGGAGAACGGAAACAACCCTGTATCCTGAGGAAAAGAAATCAACAGAGATTCCCGTACAAAGGGAACAGCCCAAACCATACACATGAAGCAAGTACGAGGCTGATGACTATCAGTCTTTTCCTTGTGAAAGATGGCAATCGTTGTGTGTATGGGGTTGTGGGAGATATGTGGAGCTTTTTGCCAAAAGCTCGGAGAGTCAAAAATGATACGGAGAGCCGAACTGTCTGGAATGGCAGATGAGACAAGGTGACAATCCTGTAGGCGACCTCCCGCTCACTCTCTGACATATCATCCCAAGTAGCGCGAGCGATTGCGTGAATCAGGGAGGACCATCTTCCAAGGCTACATACGTCCTGACAACCGATAGCGAACAAGTACCGTGAGGGAAAGGTGAAAAGAACCCCTAACAGGGGAGTGAAACAGAACCTGAAACCGTGTGCTTACAATCAGTCGAAGCACTATGTATACCAAGTGTGACGGCGTGTCTTTTGGAAAGACGCCAGCGAATGATGGTCTGTGGCTCGGTTAAGCCGCGAGGTGGAGCCACAGCGAAAGCAAGTCCGAACAGGGCGATGTTCTTGGATAGGCAGTCTCGCTTATCCATATATAGAGAACATGTCACCGGCCATCGACCCGAAACCAGGTGATCTACCCATGTCCAGGTTGAAGCTTCGGTCAAACGAAGTGGAGGACCGAACCGGTGCGTGTTGCAAGACGCTCGGATGAGGTGTGGATAGCGGTGAAATGCCAATCAAACCTGGCGATAGCGGGATCTCCCCGAAATGTCCTTCAGGACAGCCTCAAAGAGATGTTCATCAACGTGAACATGGACTCTGGTAGAGGTAGAGCACTGTCTTCTGTCCCCGAAGTCAGCATCTCTCCTTTGTCGCTCTATGAGCGACAAAGAGACGGATACTGCTCGGGTTCACAGATCGCAAACTCCGAATGCTACCAAGAAGACTTTGGGAGTTAGGCGTTGGGCGTCAAGTCCAACGCCAAAAGGGAAACAACCCAGACCGTCGGCTAAGGTCCCCAATTCTATATTCAGTGAAAAACGAAGTCGTACAAACGAAGACAGCAAGGAAGTTGGCTTGTAGGCAGCCACCTTTGAAAGAAAGCGTAATAGCTCACTTGCCGAGTTGGCGGCGCGGAAAATGTAACGGGACTCAAATATAGAACCGAAGCCACGGATCTGTTGCCACACACAACAGATGGTAGGGGAGCGTACCTGTCGCAGTGAAGGTCGACTGAAAAGACGACTGGAGTAACAGGTAGTGAGAAGCTGGTATGAGTAGCGTAAAAACATGTGAGAATCATGTTCGCCGAAACCCCAAGGTTTCCTGGGCAAGGTTGATCCACCCAGGGTAAGTCGGCCCCTAAGCTGAGGCTGAAAAGCGTAGGCGATGGGAAGCAGGTTGAGATTCCTGCACCACCAAGGAAGACTGTGAAGTGAGATAGAACGAAGTTAGGTACGCTGGCCTCGCGATGGAAAGAGGTTTAAGTCTGAAGGCGGACACTGTAGGAACAAACGCAGTGTCACCCAACGCTGAGAGATGATGAGCAAGCACGTCAGTGCGTAAGCAGCGGAGCCTCCACTTCCAAGAAAAGTATCGCATGGAGTCCCCTTGGTGACCGTACCGCAAACCAACACAGGTGGGGAGGGTGAGAAGCCTAAGGCGATGGAGAGAACTCTGGTTAAGGAATTCAGCAAATTGCATCCGTAACTTCGGGATAAGGATGGCCCCAAGATCACCAAAGACGTCTTCACCTCTGCATATCAACACAGAGGGTGGGCGGGTGATGTCCGTGTGACGCATCGAGCATGCCGAGCACATTGGGGTGACACATACCAAGCGAGAGCGACTGTTTATCAAAAACACAGGACTCTGCGAAGTCGCAAGACGACGTATAGGGTCTGACGCCTGCCCGGTGCCGATCAGTGAACGCCAATGGTCCTTCGGGGCTTGCGGCCTAAGCCTCGGTAAACGGCGAGCGTACAACGCATAGAGGTCCGACTGTCTGGACGTCTTCCTTCGTAACTATAACGATCCTAAGGTAGCGAAATTCCTTGTCGGCTAAATACCGACCTGCACGAATGGCGTAACGACTCTCGCACTGTCTCAACCAGAGACTCCGTGAAATTGCAATGCCGGTGATGATGCCGGCGACCCGCGGCAAGACGGCACATTCCGTGAACCTTTACTACAACCTGATAGTGAAGTCACTCGTACGCCGCCTTCAACAGACCTCTCGCGAGGACGACTGAAGGCAAGGTGGGAGTGGGATGTCCATACATCCCTCGTCCATGAAAAACCACCAGGACATCGAGCGCTTCTCACTCGCAGTCGTCGATCCGACTGGAGGACACTGTTTGGTGGGTAGTTTGATGGAAGTGATCGCCTCCCAAAATGTAACGGAGGCACACAAAGGTCCCCTCACGCTGTATACAAACCAGCGATTGAGCGCAAAGGCATAAGGGGGCTTGACTGTGAGAGAGACATCTCAAACAGGGACGAAAGTCGGTCTTAGTGAACCAGTTGACCCACATGGGAGGGCAACTGCATATTGAAACAGGTATCCGGAAATACAAGGCCCATCTCCCCCAAGAGACCACATCCTGACGGGGAGGCTTGGTGCTTCATGTCGACTCATCACATCCTGGAGCTGAAGCCGGTTCCAAGGGTACGGTTGAACGCCGTTGAAAGTGGTGTGAGTTGGAATCAGAACGTCGTGAGATTGTTCGTCGCCTATCTGCCGTGGGCGTAAGAGATTTGAGGTGCGCTGTCCCCAATACGAAAGGACCGGGATGGACATACCTCTGGTGTTCCTGTTGTCACGCCAGTGGCAGCGCAGGGTAGCCACGTATGGAATGGATAACCGCTGAAAGCATCTAAGTGGGAAGCCACCACCAAGATAAGATCTCTATGAGACCCCTTGAAGACCACGAGGTTGATAGGCCCGGGATGTAAGCGCAGTAATGTGTTCAGTCTACGGGTACTAATCGGTCGAATGTTCTTTTCAACAACCATGCTCTTCTTTGTCATCTTTCCCCCTCTGACCTCAGCTCCTCTCTGGAGGTCCCGACCATGACAAGAACACTACGTCCTCTTCGACTCAAAAACATCTCCACCCTCACACACGAAGGTGCACAAGCTTACGATTATAGCCAAAAGCATCCACTCATTCACCTGACCTTTACAATGGGTTCAGCCCTCTTTACAGATGGCCACTACCACAGACAAGAGCAGGAAGTGCATCGCTTTGCGCAAGCCCTACTCGCCGCTTACAAAGCCGAACCCCTCTTCCCCTGGCAATATGGCGCTTGGGTCAGAGACCCCTTTGAAGGCAAAGGCAACCGCATCCAAGGGACGCTCACACCAGCGATCCTCGACGGCCTTCTCGACGAAACAAGCCACACCCAACGCTACGTCGAGTTGTGCTTGAAACATCGCGTCGATGACGTGCTGTCATTTTATCGACACTACGAAACACTTGGGTTGGGCGGACCTTCGAGATCCGCACGTTATGGTATGGCCAACGCACTTACGCACTTCGACGAATACCAGTTGATGAAATACGCCGCCGCCAAGTCGGACCTGCGCCTGTGTGATGTCATCTACATCCTCAAAGAGGAATTACAGGCACTCGGCGACAAAGCCCAACTCGTACTCGATGTTGGCAGGTACTTACACGCACCAGGACGCAAACGAGAGGCTTTGTCCAAGCCTTTACCGTTGACAACCGCCAGAAAGACACTCTTTCGACAGACAAAGAGCGCAGTCTATCGGGCCGATTTTTTCCAGCAAGTCAAAGCGGCCAGACCGACATGGGAACAACTCATTGGGCAATTTGGTATCAGTATGAAAGATCTGAAGGGCGACGAGCGCACACATGCGCTCTCACACAACGCGATGTTGTGGCAGGTGATGTTATCGATCCCAAGGCTGCTTCCAGATCTCGCGTTGCTACGAAATATCGGCAATATCTACGAAGCGGACATCTCACGAGAGATCATCGAGACATCGATCAAGAGACGTTCCTTTCGCAAGCTCTGGCCCCATCAAATCTATGCGGCCTATCAACACGCTCCACAAGCTCGCCCAGGGCTTGAGCTGCTCTTCCAGACCATCACCAACAAGCTCCCAGAAGGACGCCACCTGGGGATCGGTGATGCTTCGGGCTCAATGACAGTTCGGGTCGGTGGGATCAAGTCCAAGATCTCGGCGATGGACGTGGCATTCTGTCTCGTCGGCCTGATGAGTGAGAGCAGCGGTCTTGGTGCGTCCTTTTCGGACAACTCGTGGTTTGGTTACACACAGAAAAAATACCTTCACATCGCCAAACGCTCAGCATCCCAAAGCGCCTTGGCGTTCTCTTTCGATCGAAGAATCCGCTTCGGGATGGGTGGGACACAAGTCTTTGGTGCGGTGATCGAGTTGATCGTATGGCTCAAGACACATCCAGAGGTCCAACCTCCAGATTGTTTGTGGTTCTTTTCGGACATGCAATTCCACCCTGCAGAAGGCGCCACAGATGCCATCCCTCCCGAACTCCATGCACGCGCAAGACAGTATGGGTTGGGACAAAATGCGCCTCCACTGGAGTTGGCGCTGCGATTGTATCGCGAGCAATTTGGTAGGGTGGATGTCGTGCTGTGGAATCTCGCAGCATATGCTCCTGTCCCCGTACCAGCCGACATCGAAGGGGTGCTGCTCGTGAGTGGCTTTGACGCCAACACACTCGACCTCGTCAAACGCTGGCGTGATGGCAAACTCGATGAACAACCACTCGAACAAGGGCAGGAAGTCATCCTCGAACATATCCGCTCGTACTGATTCGTTTGTCCCAGAAGGATTTGTGGTGCTCTGGCTCCCGTGAACTTCTTGTATGGTGATTCGTATGTGGTGAGGTACAATGACCACAAACCATACAGGAGAAGATCATGAAGCAACGGTATATCGATGTGACACAAGAGCAGGGGAAGGCGTTCTTTACGAGCGGTGTAGAAGGCCCTATCACCATGCTCAATCTGCTCAAATTCCGCGAAGAGGCTGACTACACAGCACATCCAGCATTGGCCCCAGAGGCGACCATTTCGGGACAGCAAGCCTACAAAAAATACATGAAGCACACCACCCCCTATCTGCAAGAGAGCGGTGGTGAGGTGCTGTTCTCAGGCGCTGCGCATGGGTATCTGATCGGTCCAACCGAGAAGGAGTGGGATATGGTCTTGCTCGTGCGTTATCCATCCCCTCAAGTCTTCTTATCATTTGCTTCAAACAAAGGCTATCTCGAAGGAATCGGCCACCGCACAGCAGCTTTGGAAGATTCACGCCTGCTCCCACTGTCAACCTTTGAACAGACATAGTTGAGACCTTCAGCCTCGAAAAAACGTCAAACAATACGCAAAAACTGCGACAACAACGTAACCAGGAGCTGACCATGTGTACCACTTGCTCGTTCCCAGCAGACCAAGTAAAACCACAAGACCACTGCTCACATTGAAGACGAGATGCAAGAGGATAGCGGGCAATAAACTGTGTGGTGCAAGAGACGAAGCAGATGCCATCGTCACACTATACGCAAAGACGTGCACACAAAACACAACGAAGGGGATTTCGCGTTGAGGTGAATCGATATACCACAACGGTGCGTGCCAAAGAGCCCAAATCACAGCCACAAAACACGTCGCTCCCCACCAACCAAACCGCATCTGCAAAGCAGGTTGTAAGAGCCCCCGCCACCCCAACTCCTCTCCCAAAGGCCCAAGAAACAGGTTGAAACCAACCAAAAACAAAAACAAAGATGGCGTACAACTCTTCCAATCTGCTTGCTCTCGAAACCAAAAAACAGCGACACAAAACACACCGCATGACAAAAGTAACACCCACCATACCAACCCCAACCCCCGAATGGACCATACTTTTGAAAGTAACTCATCGAGCGACTTTGTACGACATGCACAAAAGATGGCCATCAGACTAGGACTCCAGACCGCAACGAGCCAGATCGGAAGCCCAGGCCATCCTTCAGGTGATTGGGCAGCAGGAATCGCCAGCATCAAACCAAAGGCCAGTAAAGAGAGCGAAAACGTGCCCACCAAAAACAACAACAACGAACTTGTAGACGTTATGAACATCCCCACTCTCCCCTCACAACTGCTCGATGAGAGCAGACATCGCGTCAAGCACACCAAGATGACGACCTAGCGCTTGTAATGCGGTAACGCTGTAACGCTGTAGCTGCTCATGTTGCCATTGACCCAGCACGATTTTACGATTGCCGTAATGATTTACTGCGAGAACAAGCTCTGCTGTCGCTGAGATATCAACATCCCAAAAGACCTTCTCAGTGATACCCATTTGCAGGATCTTCTCTAAGGCTGGCTGAATATACTTTATGCACGCCTGTTCGACCACATCGAGGTAAAGATGAAGTGAATGTTCACTTGACAACGCTGAAAGAATCCCAACATCCCCATCCAAAAACATCGATCCATACTGAAACACTCCCATCAGCGCCCCTACAGGATCGCTCTGCTCAATGAGTCCTTGAAGTTGCTCTGACAGATCTCCTATCTCTCCCATAACAAGCGCCTGCAAAACCTCATCTTTTGAACGAAAATGGTGATAAAAGCCTCCCTTCGAAAGATTGGCTGCCTGCAAAAACTGGGCAATCGTCACCCTTTCAAAACCACTCTCCAAAAACAATCTCCGAGCCAACGACAACAACTCTGCCTTGCGCTTTTCCGGATGCATTCGAACCATACTTCTCTCCTGTCCACTCAACACCATACCGACTGTGGTCGGCAGCATACCGACCATGGTCGGTATAGTAAGGCGAAAAGTGGATTCGTCAAGAGCGAATGGGTTCACCCACAAGGCGTCAAGCACCTGAAACCACCAAACTATCGAGAGTTGCATCCTTGGTGATAAAAATCAAACAGTTGGAAGGGGTTATGTTGTTGTAGGAGAGAAACTTACCAGGCGAGAACACCAACTAGTAATGTTTGTGGTAGTCAAATGAGGATTCGCGGATGGTGAAGCCAGCTTGGATGTGGATCTTCATGGCGGGGATATTGGCTGTCGAGACTCTCCCGAAGACTTTGCCTCCCTTTGGCTTGAGGGATTCAAAAACAGAAGAGTAAAAGAAAGAACCCATTCGGGCGAAGTCCGGATGGAGTCCAACGAGCAAGGAGCGTTGGTTCTCTCCTTCTTGTGTTGCGACGAAGAATCCGACGATCTTATCATGTTTATCGAGCGCGATACGGCACTTGTCCTGTGCGAGTAGATCGCGCATCCAGTAGGCGTAGCGTCGTGCGGCTTTTTCACGTGGGATCTTGGGGTCTTCGTGAAAGCGACTGAATTGAAATTGCTCTGTGGCGATCTGGACGAGTGTGTCGTGATGTTCTTTTTGTGGGGCCACAAAGTCGAAGGCCTTGCGACCCTTGAAGCGACGTAGTGGTAACTCAAAATCCACAGAAGATTCGACGAGTTGATACCCAGCCTCAAAGAACGCCCTTTTTGCATCAACGTCATCCGCATCCCAACGACAACAGCAGAGCTTCGTACCGAGTGAATGGTTTCTCTCATCGATCTCTCGAAGAAAGGCAGCGTCGATCGTCGTTGCCTCAACGACTTCTGTGACCTTGATGTCAAGCGCGCGATCATCCCACGTGTTTTCTCGCAAAAACCCACGCGCTTCACCTGCCATTTTAATAGGAAACATTTCCAGCTCTCCTTTTGTTGCCTGATGCCTTTCATGTTTTTGTGATACACCTAACACAACAAAGGGAGCAACTCTACCCCCTCTGCAAAAATCTGGTACACTCTCGCAAATGACGTATCGAGACATGCTCCAACAAGTGCTCTCTGGATACCTTGCAAGACACACAATAAGTGACACCTGACTTGAGGATGCAATGGCCAAAAAACAAGCACCACTCCAAACCCCCTTCACGGATCTGGACCCAGAGAAGGAAGTCCCTTTGCCAGGAGACACCTCACACGACAAGACACCCCCTCCCCCACCAACGACACCACCTTTGGAACAGATAACAAAAACATCACTTTTGACATACCTTCGAGGAGAAGGTCGTTGGCGCTGGTGGGTGATGTATTTGTTTGCGACCTACTTCGTCGTCTTCGAGAAGCTTAAATTCCTCAGCTTGTACACGAGCTTTCGCATCAACTGGCTGAAGTCGTGGGAGCGATGGCACGCGATGCTGATGAACAACGAAGGTGGTGCACCCAACCAATACAGAATACTGAGCACAATTATGGCCGAAAGCATCCATCAATTTGGGTTTTCGGTCTTTACATCGTACATCATCCTACGTTTTATGTGCTTGTTTTTGACTTGCTTGCTCCTTCATTACCTCTGGCAGCGATGGCTGCGCGACATCGAATGTTTTTTTGGGGTGACTCTGTTTTTACTCTGTTCGATGTTGAGTTTGCTACCATTGATCCAGCCTGCTGAACCCTTGAATGTCTTGATGTTTGTGGTGTGTGCATTGTGCCTTGTTGAGCGTCGTTGGAAGGCTTTCTATCTCTTTCTTTTAGTAGGTGCGCTCAACAAACTGACGCTGGCATTCCTTGCGCCTTTGGTCACTGCGTACTTGTTTTTGGACACAGAGGAAAGAGACACAAATACACTTAAAAGAGCTTTGTTACACGGCCTCGCGACAGGCTTATTGGTCGTTGGTGTGCGATTTGCGCTGGTTGGAATGCTCGGCCATCACAAGTATTACACGGGCTTTTGGAAGATTCAGGAGAATCTCAACTGGATGCGGACAGACGCTGCGGGCTGGAACTTCGTATGGTTCGCGGTGTTGCCGATGGTGTTAATTTGGCTGACTTGGAAGAAGCAACCCACCCTTGTGCGAGCACACAGCTTGATGCTCCCGCTCTTTATCGCAGGTCACTTTGGAATCACTGTGGTGTCAGAAGTCAGAACCTTTGTTGTCACGTTGACGTTGAGTTTACCAGCGCTCATTATTTGGCTGCGCACGACGACTCCAATCGAAAAGTCAACAACCTCCCCCCTCTGAAGAAGGGGGTCTCCATGCCTCACCAAAACGGGCGTTTTTGAACGATGAATTGGTTATCAAGAAGCGCGCTTATCCCCCTCCCTTACGATGAAAAAGACCTTGCACACCAGACAGATTTTGTACTATCCTCAACCTGTTTTTGATTGGAATTGATACATATAGGAGCTCAAATGACCGAAGAGAGAAGGCCTTTTAGCAGGTACAAACCATCAATTGCCTTGGCGTTGTTGGGTTTACTGCTCTTGCTCTACTTTTACGCAGTGGGCCAATTCTTCTTTAAGGGATATCTCCTTGACTTGGGTAGCCCATCACAAGTCGCACAGAGATATGCGTACTTTTTGGTATTTTGGATGGTTCTTGGTGGGTTTGCGAGTCTGCTCCTCGCGTGGGGTATCTCCCTGCTCCTCTCTGGCGACAAAGAACCCCAGTTCCTAGAAGACTGGGGAAAGATACCAGACAAAGGGTTCCTCATCGCAGCGAGTGTATTGGGTTTGTTGTTTCCCATTTTGGTCCGCGTCTTTGTCTTGCAAGGCGCCCCACTCACCGA
>PCBK01000137.1 GCA_002731275.1 Deltaproteobacteria bacterium
AAAGGGTTGAGAGGAGGGAAGAGCCGGAGGCTCAGGGTGGAGAGTTTGTTGAGGTGGATGATTGCAAGTGAAGACGCAAAAAACCCACTGAAAGCTCGTAAGTAAAGGGGCTTTATAAGGATGTCGCCTGCGACATACGTCTGAAAGAAGGGGATGAAATGGTGGAATCAGGGGAGTTTGCGGAGACACAAGTGCAACGTCCGCCGGATCAACATTCAAGCTAAACCCCGTATATGTCGTCGAAAACCCCCTTTTTCTCGAAAGGCTGGAGAGAAGCTGGGGGATTGTGAGGTTTGTTGAGGTGGATGATTGCAAGTGAAGACGCAAAAAACCCACTGAAAGCTCGAAAGCAAAAGGGCTTTATAAGAATGTCGCCTGCGACATACGTCTGGAAGAAGGGGATGAAATGGTGGAATCAGGGGAGTTTGCGGAGACACAAGTGCAACGTCCGCCGGATCAGCATTCGAGTATCCCCCGCACATATCGGGTGAGTAATCCCTCCTCTCGAAAGGCTTGAGAGGAGGGAAGTCACGAAGTGACAGGGTGGTGAGTTTGTTGAGGCATATGTTGCAAAGCGAACGGAGCAAACGTCCTCATAGGACGCTTTGCTTTGGACGCAAGTGCAACGTCTGCCGGATCAGCATTTTAATATCCAATCGATAGGCATGATGTGAACTTACGACTGTTTGTTTTTGTCTTTATCGTCTTTCTCGTCGTCGTCTTCATCTTCTTCATCTTCGTCGTCGTCATCTTCGTCATCTTCGTCATCTTCGTCGTCTTCTTCGTCGTCGTCATCTTCGTCATCTTCGTCATCTTCGTCGTCATCTTCTTCGTCGTCATCTTCCTCGACGTCGTCCTCTTCGTCTTCATCCTCTTCTTCTTGTCTTGGTCTCATAAAGACAACGATCAGACCAAGGAGGCTGGTTGTGAGGAGGACAGTGATCCCGGTCAGTTTTTTGCGGCCGTTGGGGGTGTCACGAAGTTTTCGGATTTTTCCAAAGAAGCCAGAATAGCGTTTAAACTTCGAGTCTTCGAGAAGCATTTGGAGAGAAAAGGCTTTTTTGGTGGCACCTTGTCGCAGAACACCGAAGCTACGCTTGGGTCCTTTGGGGCCTTGAGAGAGTTCGACGTTACGCAGAGGTTTTTTGGGACGTAGCAGTTTGAGATCTGGGTGGATGAAGATGTCTGTACGTTCGGATGCATAGGGGATGTTGATGGAGAGTGGGATGCTGCCTTGTTTGGTTGTGACAATATAGGCGTAGGAGAGTCTGTGTCGACCTACAGTCAGTTGGTTTTGGATTTGTAGGCGTCCGGCACCTCTCGCGACTTTGTACTTTTGCATCCCGCGGCCGAGCTGGACCCCCGAAGCATCTGTTGGGATGGGGAGAGATACTTTTTTGGGTTTTTGCCCTGCTGGTGGACGTTGGTAGAGGACCGATGCGAAGTGGCTAACGCGATACTCTCCGCGTTTCTTGGGCATCGGTTCGATCAACGTGTTGAAGGCTTCGAAAGAGACGGCTTCGAAGACTTTGGAGGGCAGGACGATAGGGACGTAGATATTCCGTTTGGGTGTTTTGACGGGGGGGATGGTGTGCATATGCAGTCGGGTGCCGTAAAGGACTGCGACACGGTATACACCTTTCGCCTGTGGATTGATCGTGTAACGAAGGCGGCCGAGTGCGTCGGTCTTGGCGCGTCCCAGATAATTGCGTTTTTTGCCGACACGTTCGATCAGACCAGTGGGGATGCTTTCCTTGGCGATGCTCTTGTCTTTGTGAAAGATCTGGATTTGGAATGTTGTACGTGGAGTGGCTTTGAGTTTAGGTGCTTTGACCTCTGGTACACGATCCCACTTTGTGTTTGTCGTGCGTGGTGCGACAGGAGCAGCTACTTTCTTCGGGGTTTTAGGAGCAGGAAGCTCGATCCGTAGAGGGAGGATACCGTTTTTTTGCTGCTGAAGTGGTACGGGGTATTGGAGGAATTGCCCTTTATAAAGGATCGCGATGCGGAACTGCTCGCCTTTTTGTGGGAAGAGTGTGTAGCGAAAGCGCCCAAGGACGTCTGTTTGGACGCGCAGTTGCGGTACATTTTTTCCATTTTTGAAGAGGATAAGCGCCGTGGGCAAGGCACCCGTTTGTGTTGTTTGTGGGAGCGCCAGTTGTCCTCTCAAGACGATCGGGCTCACGCCAGCCTTTTTGGGTTGGCTTTGATGAGGCACTCCACCCCAACCTTTCGAAGGTTTTCCAGCAGGCGCAGCGGGACGTGCGTGAGGGTTGCGTGCTTTGCGGGCGGCTGGCGCGGTCTTGCGAGCGGTTGGAGCTGCTCTTCGCGCGACTGGGGCAGCCTTGGGCGTTGATGTTGTCGTTTTTTTCGGCGCAAGTGCACGGAACTGTTTTTTCAGTGGAAGAGTTGAGCGTGTGATCAGAGCTTCAACGACAGAGACCTTTTGGTAGGGAGCGCTCGGATCGATTTGCATCACCACGGTCGCTTTTTGTTGCTTCCATTGGTTGGTGAGCTGGAGCAATTGAAAGAGGCTCAGGGGATTTTGTTTGTAGTAGGCGACACCTTGTTTGTCGATTTGAATCGACACTTGTTTGGCTTGCTTTGTGCGTTTGGTGGGAGCGGTGTTTGCCTGTGTTGGTTGGCTGGTCGCGATGCGCTTAGTTGGGTGTGTTGTTGGGCTCGCGAATGTGTTGGGAGCGGAGAACAGATACAACGCAATAAGCCAAACGCATGTATGTATGAAGCGGCACTGTCGAATCATGAAATCGTACTCTCTTCTTTGTTGTTGGAGATGATGTTGGGGGAGTTGGCATGGGGGAAGGCGGGTCATGTAAGGCGAAACCGCATTCTCCATGTGTACACCCGGCTGTCAGCATAGTGACGTTGCACGTGAGAAACAAGAAGAAAACGGCATCTTTGAGGATATGGCTTAGTATTCTTCTTCGTAGATGACCTCTTCGACGACTTCATCTTCGTAGTAGTCATCGTCATCGTCGTAGACAATGACTTCTTCTACGATCACTTCGTCTTCGTGTCCGCCAAAAAAGAATGGGATAACGATCGCCAGTACAACAATGGCAATGATGATATACACAATCATGACATGCCTCCTTTTATGTGGTGGTGTGTTCGGGCCATTTTCGTATTTTTGCAGAGTCCACAGTATTTTGCAACAGCATCGCGATGGTCATCGGACCAACGCCTCCTGGAACAGGTGTGATCGCCTTGGCTTGTGCTTCGGCTTCTTCGAAGTGGACGTCACCTACCAAAGAGCCATCATCGAGCCGATTGATGCCAACATCGATGACGACAGCGTCTGGTTTGAGCCAACTACCACGTACCATCTGTGGGCGTCCTACCGCTGCGACGACGATGTCTGCGGCGCGGACTTCATCTTCGAGTTGCTGGGTACGTGAGTGACAATAAGTTACCGTCGCATTTTTTTGCAAGAGGAGCAAGCCAATAGGTTTGCCAACGAGGATACTCCTTCCAATCACAACGGCTTTTTTTCCTTCGACGTTGTAGCCGATTTTGTCCAGGAGGGCAATGCAGCCGAGAGGCGTACATGGACGAGGGCCTGGAAGGCCGGCGACAAGGCGCCCCAAGTTCACAGGGTGGAGTCCATCCACATCCTTCTCAGGCGCGATCTGCAAAATCGCCTGATCACTATCGAGCCCCTTAGGGAGCGGAAGCTGCAGTAAGATTCCGTCAACAGCGTCATCTTTGTTCAGCTTTTGGATCAATGCATGGAGATCTTCTTGTGGTGTCTCCGCTGGGAGTCTGTGAACGACGGAGCGAATGCCAGCGCGTTCACAAGCTCTCTCTTTGCTGCGGACGTATACCTGCGAGGCCGGGTCGTCTCCTACGAGGATGACCTCCAGACCAGGCACGATGCCTTGCTCCGTGAGTGTTGCGACTTCTTGTTTGAGGCCTTTACGTATCTCAATGGCGATAGATTTTCCGTCGATCAGCATCTCTGGTCTCCTTGAGCCTTGTGAAAGAATGAGAAAACACGTCGCAAACGATACATCCATGACGACACACATCAAATTGGTGTGTGCGAGGTTGCACGGCCCAGGCATGTCAAAGGACTGTCTAGTCCGAGCTGCTCGTGCTCGAAGAACTCGTGCTCGAAGAACTCGCGCTCGATGAGCTTGTGTCGGATGAGGTCGATGAGGTCGAAGTGGACGAGCTGCTTGATGAGCTACCACTCGATGGACTGCTCTTTGAGGTGTTGGATGGTCCTGAATAACCATCTTTGTACCAACCTCCTCCTTTAAGGACGAAGGAGCTTTGGGACATCAATTTATGAAGTGGCCCGCCTTGGCATTCGGGACACTTGTCAGGCGCAGCTGCGCTCGCTGATTGGATTCGTTCGATGACCGCGCCACACTGCTCACATTGATATTCGTAAATAGGCATGTATATGTTTCCTCCATGATTCGTGGTGCAAACAAATGTTTGTCTTTCGATAGCGACAAGGTCGGCTAAAGTCGTTTGTGCGACCTGTCCACCATGATGACGTACATCAGAGTGTTTGTTGTTCACAACGAAGTGATGCAAAACACGAAGACGATGGCAACGAGCTCATCCTATGTGGTATCCCAAAAAATGCCACAAAGTTCATCTCTGATGTCGTGCTCGCCAAAGTGCTGTGAGCGTGTCCGTTTGGACCGCGAGAAAGATATAATCCTTTTCCACCCACTTGACAAGCAAAAGGCTTTCTTGGGAAATCTGTTTCACTTTTTCCTTGGAGTGTCCTTGTATTGCGAACATCTGCTTGATGGAGAGAAAAGAGTGACAATATGGTGTGGTTGATCATTTTGCTCACCGTCACGATCCTGCACGCGATCGTGTTGAGTGTATTTGTGCTCCTCGAACAGCGTAAGCCTGTTGCGACGCTCGCCTGGATCTTGATCCTGCTGTTTATTCCGATCTTTGGAGCGGTGTTTTACTACCTCTTCGGTCGGATGCGTTTCGAGCGCAGAAGGCGTCTGCGTGCGAGCTCACTCACACAACTCGATCTTGAGCTTGCCGAGCTTGAACTCGATATGGGCCCAGAAGGTTCCGTGTCTCGTGCGCTCGATATCTCCTCAATGCCTGGTATCTCAGGTCTCTTCGATGCTCACTTTGATGAGCATGATCCAGGCAAGGCACCTGCCGCTCCTTTGCTTACACCCACCGAGCAAAAGCTGTTTGAACAAAACCAACCCTTGATCACACTCGCGCGACGTGTCGTGGACATGCCGCTCGTGAGAGGCAATCACCTCGACGTGCTCAACAACGCAGAGCATAAATTCGACACTGTCGCTGAAGAGATCGCCAAAGCGACGCACCATATCCACATGATCTACTATATCTTTCGTTCGGACAAGACGGGGACATGGATAAGAGATCTGTTGATCGAGCGAGCAAAAGAGGGCGTAAAGGTCCGCGTTTTGTACGACTGGATTGGGTCGTTGGAGCTCGCGCAGGATTTTTGGAAGCCGCTGACAGACGTGGGGGCCGATTGTGTACCTTTTTTGCCGTTACGTTTCCCATACGCATGGCGTAAATCACAGCTCAACTTTCGCAACCACAGGAAAGTCGTCATCGTTGATGGGCTTGTCGGATTTACTGGTGGGATCAATGTCGGTGATGAATACAGAGGGCTTGATCCGGCGTATGGATACTGGAGGGACTCCCATGTGCGGATCGAGGGGCCGGCGGTGTTGCAATTACAGCAAGTCTTTGTCGAGGATTGGTGTTACGCGACAGGGGACATGTTGGTGGACGCCGAATACTACCCCAAGACACAAAAAGAGGTCGGGCAAGAGCTCGTACAGATGATCGCCTCTGGGCCTGATCAACCGTGGTATTCGATTCATCTGTTGTTTTTTCTTTCGATCACATCGGCCCATCAAAAGGTCTGGATCACGACGCCTTATTTTATCCCGGATGATTCGATCTTGACGGCGCTTGAGTCTGCCGCGCTTCGTGGTGTGGATGTCCGCTTGTTGCTGCCGGGCAAACTCGATATGTCGATCGTGTTGTACGCAGGACGTTCTTATTACAAGAGTTTGTTGCGCGCAGGGGTGAGGATCTACGAGTACGAGAAGGGATTGCTGCACGCCAAGACGATGGTTGTGGATCGCCGCTGTGGGACGATCGGTTCGGCGAATATGGATATTCGCAGCTTTCACCTCAACTTTGAACTCAACGCGTTTGTGTACAGTGAGTCCTTTGCGGCTTCGCTCGAAGAGAGCTTTTTGCAGGACATTTTGGACGCAAAAGAGATCGATTTGATCAGCTTTGTACAACGTCCTTGGAGCCAAAAGTTTGCGGAGGCATCCGCGAGGCTCCTGTCACCGATCTTGTGAGGCTGTTATCTGGGAGAGGTGTTAAACTTCGGGGAAGGGGTCGTGATCGTGTAGGGGATCTTCTGACGCGGGGGGTGGGGAAAGAGGGTTGTGATGTTCTGATTCTGCTGGCGCAGAAGCAATATCAGCTTCCATAAATTGCTCGGCCCGTGGGGGTTGTGAACTTTGTGTCCACCAAGACCACCTCTCTGGATCGACGAGCTCTTCGGGATCTTGACTTGGAGGGAGTGAACCCCAACCCCAGCCTTTTTGCGGCGTCGCGTCGAGCGATTCGAGAGATACTGGTTGGATGGAAGGTGCACGTTGATCGAGCGCCTGAAACAACACAGCCCGGTTTCGTCCACGACTTTTTGCAGAGAAGAGGGCTTCATCTGCGCGACGAACCAAAGTTTCGGGATCGGACGCGTGCGCAGGGAAGGTCGCAAGTCCAATCGAGATCGTCACGTGGAAGGAGTCCGGATCGTGGCCATCTGAGTGGAACATCAACTGTGCGACCTGTTTTCGGATCTTATCCGCGAGTTGTAGCGCTGCCATCGTCGAAGTGTCTTCGAGGAGGAGGGCAAACTCTTCACCACCATAGCGAGCTGTACGTTCGATATCACCTGTTGTATCGCGTAGTAGTCCAGCGAGCTGCTGGAGTACACGATCTCCAACAGGGTGACCATACCGATCGTTTACGTGCTTAAAGTGGTCGATGTCGAAGAGCAACAAAGAGAGCGTGCGTTGTTGTTGCTGTGCTGCCTGGAACGATTCTCGAAAACGCTCCATAAAGGAGCGGTGATTGAGCAGCCCTGTGAGGTTGTCGTGTTGGACCAGATCTTCGATCTGCTCAGTGTAGCGAGAGTTGTCGATAAGTGCCGCGAGTTGGTGACTCAACGCGCCAAGTTGTTTTTGACGATCGATGTCGACAAAGCACTGTGCGTCTTCGGAGCCGAGGACGAGGCAACCAACGGGCTCGCGTTTGAGGACCAAGGGGAAGATCATCAGGCTCGCGAGCGCTGGAAGCTCCGGATCGACCTGTGCGATGTAAGGTCCCGGACCACGGATCAAACCATTTTCTGGGAGGGGGCATCCATGTTTGAGGGACAGAGAGAGCAGGCAATTGCCGAGCTGGAAGGTTTGTCCCTCTAAGCCATGGCAAGTGCCGTGTGTCGCGAGGACCGTGTGTGTCTCTGACACTTGGTCATAACGCGATAAAAATCCCCACTGGAATGGCGCAATCGATGCGGCTGCTTCGAGAGATTTTTCCGCCAACTCTGTTTCGTTGTGCAGTTGGTTGAGCTGCTGCCCAATGTCGTGTAGCTGGTGGAGACTGGCCAACTCCTGATCAGAGCGCTGATGAGAGCGTTCACTCTCAAGGGCACGTCCAAAGACCATCGCGGCAGCTTCGAGGAGAGCTTCTTCGCGAGCGGAGAAGGGAGCCATACGGACGCGGTCGATGCAGATCGCGCCGCGTACATTTTGTCCTTGGCGGATGGGCACAGCGAGCAAGGCGCGCGCCTGAACGTGTCGATCGTAGTAAGGGAGATGAAGTCCGTGCTCTCCTCCACGAGAGAGACGGACGTTGGTGCTTCCTTTGAAGACACTTGCCGGTGTCCCCGTGCGGATCGAAAATGGACCATGTGTCAGAGACTGGGCGTCCGTGTCGATCTCAATGACTTCGTATGTTTGGTTGTCCTGACTGAGCCACAACAGCGCGCAACCGTGTGCGTCGAGTCCTTCTTTGAGAAGCGCGAGGAGGGCGAGGCGATCGTTGCCCATCGCTTCGAGCGAAGAGGCGGTCATACCCTGGACTGATTCGGCTGGAGGGGCTGTGTGTGGAGTCAGTTCGTGTTGTCGCTTGTTGTTTCGATGACGTGTCGCTGCACGAAGCAGACCTGCGAGGAAGATATGATGTGAGCCGGCGAAGATCC
This sequence comes from Deltaproteobacteria bacterium, assembly GCA_002731275.1. Classification (GTDB taxonomy): domain Bacteria; phylum Myxococcota_C; class UBA6777; order UBA6777; family UBA6777; genus UBA6777. The sequence goes on from PCBK01000137.1 coordinate 8,276, forward strand.
CCAGGTAAAGGACATGCAGGGCGCCTTTTCCCACGCTCCCATGCAGATGAATGCCTGTCGCGAGGACACTCGCAAATTCGAGCAGGAGGGCATATCCAAACCACGCTGGACCTTGTGAGGTTGTCCCCACACTCGCAAGAAACGCGACCGCGAGGTAGAAGATCGGGTAGAAGGGGGAGATGAGGCCACCACTGAGTCGGAGCATGATCGCGATCCCTGCGAGCAGCGCATAGCCAAGTCCGAGCCACGGTTCATAGGAGTGTTCGAGGCTTCGATCGAGCAACCAAAATCGCTGCACACCTCTGTACATCTCCCAACCCAACCATGTCAGATACAGACTGATACAGGGGAAGAGCCACTGAAGAGGAGGTTGGGGACGATCCAAGAGGCCAGAGACCAAAAGGCCAAGGACGCTGACTGCGAGGATGCTTGAGAGCATTCTCTCATAGGGAGTCTGTCGGGTCTGGGTGATGTAGGAGCGCATGATCTTCCAACGTTGGCTAGCGAGGCAGAATCACGATGATCTCGCCTTCTCGTGTGAGGGAAAGGTGATCTCGTGCCACACGTTCGATGACGCGATGATCATATTGAAGAGCGACCACTTTGCGACGCAATTGTTCGTTGATGCTCTGTTCTTTCGCCGTGATCTTCTTTTGTTCGACCACTTTTGCCTTAAACCATCGGTAGTTGCGTAAGGCCGAAGAGTTCTTCACGAGCGTCCAAGAGACAAATAATGTCCCCACCATCATCGCGAGTAACACCCATTTTTGTTTGTTTGTCATGGCTTGATCCTCTGTGACAAAAACTCTATGTTTTCGGTAAAAACGAGCAACACCGAAGATAGCAGGTGCGCGCGAGGATCGTCAAAAAAATGACATGATCAAATGGATCTCGGTGACTTGTGAATGTTGGGGGGATGTTTGTGGTCGGGAGCTGTTTGGTGAGAAAGCAGAGAGAGGTGTGGGAAGCAGCGATCAGGGAGAAGGTTTGGAGGTCGCTTCGTCTTTGACTTGTGTCTCTTCTTTGACTTGCGTCTCTTCTTTGACTTGCGTCTCTTCTTTGGTCTCTTTGGTGTCAGGAGTGACAGTCTGCTCCTGGTTGGTTCCGCCGTCGTTTCCGTTGCTGTTGTTGTCACTACATGCGATGTTCCAAACGGCGAGAGTCATCGCGAAGACAAACATGACACTCCAAATGGTCCACTTTTTCATAACATTCCTCCTGAGCAATGATGCTTCTATGGTCATACACAAAGTTGATCTTTCAATTGATCCCTTGTTTGTCGTGTTGTTCTACTGAACGTTACACTTTTTCGATCTTTTTGACGAACGTTTTATCAAAAGGGTTCACGTTGCGTTGTTTTGTGTCGGGCTTGCGTAACACTACACCAGCTTGCCGCGACTTACCATCACGTTTGAGAATGGATGACATGGTCACTATGTTTTGATCCCATTATCTATCAACCAATGTGCTCATGTTCTGGCTTGCTATCAAGTACAGAGAGAGTGAACGAGGTCAAAACGATGCAATTTTTTCGAAAATACACATGGCAAGTGTCGGTGTTGTTGTCTCTTACAGCAGGAGGCATGCTGTATGGTTGCCAATTTGCCTACTCCAATGGGGCAGGTGGGACGAGTGTCAAGAGCACATCTACCGCACCCTGGCAGCACGACGCGAGCGCTCAACTTCCTGCAAAGCCTGTGCGAGGTGCGTTGCCCGGATTCTGGAAACATTGGGGCGATGGAAAGGGCGAGTTGACTGGATACAAAGGTAAAGTCTCTCGCTATGGTCAACTGCGCGATGCGACGGCTGCTTTGGTTTACGTGACTGAGACGATGGATCGGCGCAAGTGGATCAAGGATGACAGTGTGCGTTCACCTTATCGCGTCCCTGTGCTCAAGCTGAATTATGCCCTCAAGTTCCAGACAGGCATCTACCCTTACTCCGTCTTGACGAGTGTCTTCACGGCGGTCGGCAAGTGGCGTGAGGAGAGCTTCCCACCTGTTAAGGTCACGTTGACCGCGCAGGAATGGTGTGGCCACATCTTTCATGGGATCTGGCCCGGTCAAGATGATGTTGTGAGTAAGGTCTTCTCGTACTTTGCGAGCGAAGGCGAACAGGCCGAACGGATCAAGACTGGCAAAGGTGCGCTTTATGAAGACGCGCTGATGATCCAATTGCGCGAACTGGACGGTGCGTTTGCTGGTGGAAAAGATTGGAGCGGCTCACTCATCCCGTCTCTCTGGACGACGCGCAAAGCGCATCGCGCTTTGCGCCCGGTCCAGGCTACCATTGCGCGTAAACAGAGCCTCCTCGGGACACAGAAAGTCCATCACTTCACGCTCAAGTACAAAGGTGTCCTGCGTGACTTTTACGTCGAGCGTGGTGGTGATCACCGCCTCTTACGTTGGACCTCAAGTGATGGCGAAGATATGCGCTTACAGAAGACAAAACGTTTGGCCTACTGGGGACTCAGTGGACCAGGTGGAAAGAGTTACCGAAAGCAGATCGGCCTTAAATGATCTTGTACAGGCCGCCAAAAGGAGAAGGTTGAATGTCGCGGTTCGCTGTATATATGTTGTTGTGTGTGATGGCGTTGTTTGCGCCTCGTGATGTCGAAGCAGGACCGTGGACCAAGCAAACTGGGCAGCTCTACGTCAAGCTCAGTGAAGGTTTCTTTTTATCCAACGCCTTTATCGACGCGCAGGGCAAGTTGCAGACTGGCACAGATTACTTTGGGGCGACGACTTCTGTGTATTTTGAGGCGGGCTTACCTTTTGGATTTCAGGTGCTAGGTTACGTCCCCTATACGATCTCTCGCAACAGCTTTAGTAATGGTGCGTGGTACATGCATGGGACGACAGCGGACAGCTTCTTTGGTCTACAATACACGCCGCCTGTTCGGCTTCCACTGCCGATGGCTGCACGTGTTGAGGTGAAAATTCCGATGTACGATCTCGATCGACTGCCGCGAGCTGTTGGTGCTCGCGCCAACAATTTTCCCGCTGTGGGGGATGGTCAGATCGACGTCACAGGATGGTTTTCTATCGGTGGCGGGATCCCCAACACGCCTTTGTATGCGTTTGCTGAGCTTGGGTATCGCTTCCGTACGGAGGCATTTGTTGGGGCGCTGCCGGCCTCGGATCAAAGGAGTTTTCTCGACAGTGGGCTGTTTTTTACGCAGCTTGGGTGGACCTTTTGGCCACAGAAAAGATGGATGGCGATGTTAACAGTGCATGGATTGCTTCCTTTTGGAGAAGACGTGTACACCAAAGGTTACATCGTCACCGCGTTGCAAGTGTACCTTCCCATCTATGAGGGTTGGGCCTTTGAGGCGTCTTTTGATCCGATCGTGTGGGCCCGCAACTCCGCACAAAGCTTTCAGGTCTTCAGTGTCGGGATCTCTTACTCTCGCTGAGAGCAAAAGCATTTCTCTTTCCCTCTCTCTCCCTACGTAGCCAATCTCTCCTCTCCCTCGTACAATAAAGATGGGTCTCATGGCTCCGAGCATTTCGGTCTATGTGACAACTTGCCCCTCTTTTTCTTTTGACCTTTTTCGTGTTTGGCGTCTCTTATTGCGTAACCTTCCTTGCGCTATGTGTAGGATATTCTCAAAATGAGCATAGTTGTGTAAGGTAGAGAAGTTTTTATGTTTTTATACATGTCGTTTCTTTCAATCGTTGGATGGAGAAGACCCGAGTAGGAGAATGTGTGGTTCCATTCGACGACTTGAGGTGGTGTCTTCATGGTCTCTTGCGTGAGTGTCGTGGAGAGCACAGCATGTGTACATCGGTGGTGTTCTTTGTTGCTGTGTGTTGCACGGCAGCAAACTTTAGGAGCTTATATATAAAGGAGAATGGAGATGAGTGACTTATTTGCGGCACGTTCGCAAATGGCGATGTCATTGGCCTTTCACATCGTATTTGCGATTGTGGGGATTGGCATGCCGTTGTTGATGGTGATCGCCGAAGGTATGTGGTTACGGACGAAAGATGAGGTCTATCTTGTACTGGCGAAGAGGTGGGCCAAAGGTACAGCCATTATGTTTGCGGTAGGGGCGGTCTCAGGGACCGTCCTTTCTTTTGAGTTGGGTTTATTGTGGCCAAAATTTATGGAGTACGCTGGGCCGATCATCGGCATGCCGTTTTCGCTTGAGGGGTTTGCCTTTTTCCTCGAAGCGATCTTTTTGGGGATCTATCTTTACGGTTGGAACAGGGTTTCGCCCAAAACACACTGGTGGGCTGGTGTGATCGTTGCGATCAGCGGTACGTTGTCAGGTGTCTTCGTTGTCACGGCCAACGCCTGGATGAATTCGCCAGCGGGCTTTAAGATCGTCAATGGGAAGGTGACGGAGATCGATCCGATCGGTGCGATGTTGAACCCGGCTTCCTTTAGTCAGGTTCTGCATATGACACTCGCGGCGTTTGTGAGCGTTGGTTTTGCGGTGGCAGCGATCCACGCGTGGATGTTGTTGCAGGACAAAAAGAACGCCTTTCACAAAAGAGCGTTCGCGATCGCGTTGTCAGTCGGCGCGCTCACTGCGGTTTTGCAGCTCGTGAGTGGCGATATCAGCGCAAAGATGATCGCGAAAAACCAACCTGAGAAGTTTGCGGCGATGGAGGGTCATTGGAAGACCGAGAAGGGGGCACCTCTGCGCATTTTTGGGTGGCCAGATGAAAAGACGGAGACGACCAAGTATTCGATTGATATACCGTATATGATGAGTATTCTCGCATTTTCCGATCCTAACGCTGAGGTAAAGGGGCTAAAAGATTTTCCGAAAGACGAGCGGCCACCGACGGCTGTCGTGCATATTGCGTTTCAGATCATGGTGTTTTGTGGGATGTTTATGTTGCTTGTGGGGGCCTTGGGGGCGTGGTTTTGGTGGAGACGTAAGGAGATCCCGGAGCAACCATGGTTTTTAAAAATGGTGATGTTTGCCGGTCCAATGGGCGTGATCGCTGTACAGGCGGGCTGGGTGGTCACGGAGGTTGGACGTCAGCCATGGATCATTTACAGGATCATGAAGACAAAAGATGCAGTGACACCGATGCCTGGTTTGATCGTTCCATTTTTGTCCTTCACGTTACTTTACCTATTCCTTGGTGTGGTCGTGGTCGCGTTGCTCAAGCGTCAGGTCTTTATGAGTCCCAAATATCTTGTCACTCCGGATGGTACGCATATCCCTGTCTCTCCATCTGTTGACGATCTGGACGCGCACGCCGAGAGGCTCGCTGAGGAGGCGAAGAGAGAGACGGCTGAGAGTGAAGAAGAGCCAACACAGGCGTCCAAAGAGGATGCAGATGAGGAGGACGAAGATGACGCTTGAGTTTATTTTGGCTGGTGTGATTCTGGTCGCGTTGACTGTCTATGTGTTGACAGGTGGCGCGGACTTTGGCGGTGGTGTTTGGGATTTATTTGCCCGTGGTGAGCGCGCGAAGGCCCAACGTGAGGCGATCGCTCACGCGATTGGACCGATCTGGGAGGCGAATCACGTCTGGCTGATCGTCGTCGTGGTGTTGTTGTTTGTCGGTTTTCCCAAGGCCTTTGCGGCGATGATGACAGCTCTTCACATTCCACTGACGTTGATGTTGGTGGGGATTGTGTTGCGTGGCTCTTCCTTTGTGTTTCGAGCGTACGACGTGGAGGACGACGACGTGCAGAGACGCTGGAGCTTGATCTTTTCGATCGCAAGTGTCATCACGCCGATCACATTGGGTGTCAGTGTGGGAGCGATCGTTTCCGGAGATATCAGGATCGATCTGAAGACGTTGATCCCCAAATCGGGCTTCTTTGCGTCCTGGATGGCACCTTTTCCTTTGTTTGTCGGGTTCTTTACGCTGGTGTTGTTTTCGTTTCTTGCGGCGGTATATTTGACTGTGGAGGCGAAAGATCCAGAACTCAAAGAAGATTTTCGTCTTCGGGCGCTGGGGTCAGGTGTCGCTGCCGGGATCTTGGCGTGGGTATGTTTTGGGCTCTCTGCCAAGGGAGCGCCTTTGGTCTACAAGACCCTGAGTCAGGCGTCGTGGTCACTGCCTTTTCAGCTCGTGACGGGAGGTGTTGCGTTGGCTGCGCTTGCGACCTTGTGGTTTCGTAAGTACGCGCTCGCGCGGATCTTTGCAGGGGCACAGGTGACGTTTATTTTGTGGGGATGGGCGGCGGCACACTATCCGTACATTATCGTGCCTGACCTGACGTTTAAGCAGGCGGCAGCGTTACCTTCAGTCTTGAAGGCTTCTCTGTATGTTTTAGGGGCGGGCGCGGTGTTGTTGTTGCCTTCGTTTTGGTATCTGTTCAAGGTGTTTAAACTCGAACAAGAAGAGACCTCTTCGTAGGATTTGGGGAGGGTATGAGAGGGAAGTAGGGGCTTATCGTCTTCTCAGCGACTTCATCTTGCAGTTATAGATGACGCACTTTTGCGTTTTGATCTTGATGCGTCTCATGAAGGAGATGCCATAGCGGCATTTCTTTCGGACCCGTCTGGAAGGGCAGATGAAGGGCAGACAGGCCCAACGGTAGCATTTCTTTTTGCCGCGCATTGTGGGGTAGGGGACGAGTTTGGTACCACGTCGACAACGTGGAGCTTTTCTGAGCTGTGGGCATCCTTTGGGGATTTTGACCTTGGGGACCTGTGAAGGTGGCGTTGTGCGGCTCGTGCGTCCGACCTTGATGCGTCCGAGTGTGTTACTGAAACGTCCGAGCTTGAGGACCGCAGTTCTACGACCTGGGACTTTGATGAGTGTACTGCCACGACGGATGGGTTGGAGTTTGATCGTCCGACCTGCAGGTTTGCGGCGTTTGTTGGGGATCGTTGTGAGTGGTGTTGAGTTTCGGCATTTCCAACGTGTACAGGTGACACCTTTGTATGTGTAGCGTTCCTGATAGGATTGCTGAGACCTCGTACAGCTCGGTTTGGAGAGGGTGGGGCAGCTGACCGTTGTACATTGGTAGCGTCGACAGCTCTGTCCTTTGTAAGTGTAAGTTTGCAGGCTGCTTGTTTGACCAGGTCCACAGTGAATCGGTTGTGGTGTCGGGCAGCTGACGGTTGTACATTTGTACCGTGTACAGAGTTGTCCTTTGTAGTGGTAGCGTTCTGCTTGCAGTGTCATCCCACGTCGACAACGAGGGCGAGTGCTTGTGGGGCAGCTGACACGTGCGCATGTATATCGGGTACATTGTATCCCGCGGTATCGGTATGATGTGCGGCGTGCTTGTTGTCCACGTGGGCAATTGGGTTGCAAGGTTACAGGACATTTGAGGCGCTTGCAGACGTAGCGGATACAATTTTTGCCGTGGTGTTTGTAGCGCTGTGGATGGGATTTCTCGTTGCGTTTGCAACGCGGTTGACGGGAGGGGGGGCAGGAGCTAGGGAAGCAGCGAATGCGCTTACACACCTGTCCGTAGTATCCGTAGGATTCTTTGCGTGGAGCCATCCCTGCAGGGCAGCGTTTGGTTTGTTTGGGGCAGCGTGCGCGCACACATTTAAATCGCGTACAACGTTGTCCAAAGTAAGTGTATGTTTCTCTTTTGGGTGCTTTTCCTTTGGGGCACTTGGCGTTGACGGTTGGACACTCTGCTTTTTGGCAGCGCATACGTTTGCACTTCAATCCATTGTAATTGTAGGTCTCTGCAGTGGGCTTTTGTCCTCGTTTACACCGTACGCGTTTTGTCTTTGGACAGGAAGCTGGCTTGCACTTCGTACGTGTGCAGCGTTTTCCGTTGAATGTGTACGAGGTCTTCACGAGTTGGAACCCTGCACCACAATAGGAGGGGCCAACTTGTGGGCAACGAACGCGTTTACAAACATACCGTTGACAGGAGAGTCCTTGGTACATGTAGCTCTCTTGTTGTGCGACTTTTCCTCGTCTGCAACGCTTTCTCTTTGTTGGAGGACAGGAGAGGCGTTTGCAGGCGGCGCGGCGGCACGTTTTGCCACGATAACGATATGTCTTGAAGTAACGGATGCTTCCTGCTGGACATCTACGACGTCGGCGGGGTCGAGGGCAAGAGACCTCCTGACATACTTTACGTTGGCAGGTGATGCCTCGGTACATGTATTCTTCTGTCATGGGCGTGGTGCCTCTTGGGCAACGTCTGGGATGCTCATTGGGGCATTGCATCTCTTCGCAGGTGACACGTGTCACTCTGAAACCTCTCATACGCCGACGTTTTCTAACGGTCACCTGTCCAGGGGGGCAGCTCACAGGTCGACAGATGAACTTTCGACATGATCGACCTTTGTACCAGTAGCGATCGAGCTGTGTGTCTTCATCCTCTGCGCAGCGTGGACGATCGAGAGGAGGACAGCTGACTGGGACACAGATCGTGCGTTCACATTGAAGTCCATTGTAGGTGTATGGTTTTTTGGTGGGTTCATAGCCATATCGACACTGTGTGAAGGGGTCTTCTGGGCAGGTGTAGCGTGTACATTTCGTGAGGTAGCAGGTTTGGTCGCCAACTTCGAAGGAAGAGGTCGTGCGTTTGGTACCTGGGGGGCACGTTTGGATGGTATCAGGAGGACAATTGTCCGCAACACAGAGTTTTTTGAAGCACCGCTTGCCTTGGTAGTTGTAGTAGACAACCTTCTCTTTTTCGTCGAGTGAACACTTCGGTGTACGGACGGGAGGACAGGTGGCGGTGTGGCAGGGGTATTTGTAACACTTGCGTCCTTTGTATGTGTATGCCTGGAGTTTTCTTTGCTCACCGGGGTTACATCTGACAGAGCGAATCGCCGGGCAGGTGACTCGAACGCAGGTGAGTCTCATACAGCGAAGACCGTGGTAGTAGTAAGGTTCGCGTTTGAGGACTTGATTGCTCGAACACTTTGGTGGTTGTGGTGATGGGCAGGAGAGCGATTTGCAGACGTATCGCAGGCATCGTTTGCCGTGGTATGTGTAGCGCACGCTCGCGACAAATGAACCCACTTTACAGCGGGGAGAACGTGGTTTGGGGCATGAGACATTCACACATCGATAGCGTTTACAGCGGAGGTTTTTGTACCAATAGGAGAACAATTTGGCTCTCTGTCCTTTGCGGCAGCGCAGACGTTTTGGTCGAGGACAGGTGAGTTTTTTACAGACCGTACGATAGCATGTTTGTTCGAGGTACCGGTAGGATTCGACGGTAGGCTGTTCGTTTCCTCGACAGTTTGGAGGCTGCTCGGTGGGACAGACATCAACGCCTGATGAGGGGATTTGTGAAGGCTGTGAGCCCTGGTTGGCTTGTGAGCCTTGGTGGGTTTGTGAGCCTTGGTCGTTGGGGTTGGTTTGTCCCTTAAACAGTTTATGTTGGAAGCATCCGTTGATGAGATCGTATTCTTTGAGTGAGGAGGGGTTGTAGTTGTGATTATGTTTGCCTTTTTGTTTACATATGCCGCCACCGGGGATGGTGTGGGAGCCGACATAGCAGACATTACTGGCGTTCTTTTTTGTGCCGGAGGGGGATGTGTCCATGCAAGTCGTCGCCAAAAAAGGCAAGACCATGCTTGAAAAGAGGTAAAGTGTGAATCTCATGATTCGAAGACTCCCTTGTCACGTGACATCGCTCGAAGTACTGGTCGTGTACGGTCACATAGGTCGTTGATGGATATGGGTGATGAATGTGGGTGCGGGGGTATCGTATTGATCTTGGACGGTGTGAAGAGAAAAAGCATGCAAAAGGATCCGAATTTTTTTGTGTTGGTCAAAAACGTGGAAGAGGGGGACGATGTTGTTGTCTTCTTCGGCGTCTTCTGCGACGGCGTCTGCGTCGTCTTTTTCTGTATCGTCGTCGTCGTCGCCTTCTGTATCGTCTTCTGCGTCGACGTCTTCGTTTTCTGTATCGCCTGCGTCGGCGTTTTCTTTTGTAGCGCGTGAGCGGCCTTTTGCGCACGATGGGTTGCGTGGGGACGAGGGGCGGGACGTTACGAAACGAAGGCGGGGGCGGTGGTGTCGATAGGTCGATGGGGACATCGGGGGCGGGGGATTCGTTTGGGATGGATGGGTTCTTTATCGACTGTTTGCTGTTCGCCTGGTTTTGTCGAGCTTGTGGGGAAGGTGCTTGTTTTGGGGCCGCAAAGATCGTGAAGCCGAGCAGGAGCAAGAAGACCCCTACAAAACCAAGAAGTGTCGAGCGAATTTGTTGAAGTGTTGGTGGGGTATAGTCGATGATTTGTACGGTGCTGTTGTCTTTTCCGCCTGCCTGATTCGCGGCATTGATCAATTTTTCGCATGCGTGGGTTGGGTCGGAGTAGCGGGCGAGGTAGTGAAGTATTTTTTCTTCACTTACCATGCGCAGTGGGCCATCCGAACACAGCAGGACGCGATCGCCTTCTTTGAGCGCGATCGCTTTGGGTTGGCATTCCACTTTTACATCGTCGTACTGTCCGAGTACACGAGATATGACGTTGGCTTGGGGGTGTTGGTCGACATCTTTTTCGTCGAGTTTACCTTCGTCGACGAGGCGCTGGACCATCGAATGATCTTTTGTAACCCGAAGTAGTGAGCCGTTACGCACGAGGTAGAGGCGACTGTCTCCGACGTGAGCGACGTAGAGTCGCTTCTTGTAACAGAGCGCAGCGACGACTGTTGTCCCCATCTTTTGGAGTCGTGGGTCTTCTTGGCTACGTGCCCAGATCTTGTGATTGGCGAGTTGAATGGCGTGTGTCAGGTGGGCAAAGGGGTTATCCCGTGGTCCAATTTCGGATTGATCGAAGTAGGAGAGGATTGTCTCGACGCCGAGCTGACTCGCGACCTCACCGCCTTTGTAGCCACCCATCCCATCACATACCACCGCCAAGATCCCCTCTGGGAGCACCAAGTGACCCATAAAGTCCTGGTTCTCCAAGCGTTTACGACCGACATCACTCTTCTCTGCGATGGTGTAGTGTTGATCTCGTGTTGCTTCTTCGTATGTGCTTGTATAATTGTCTATTTTTTCCTGTAGGACAGGTGTGTGGCTCAACATCTGGGATCCTTGTTTATGTGCACACCGCACGTCTTTCGAAAGCCTTGATAGTATAGACAAACTCATCACCATATACAAAAGGGTTTTTTGAGAAGCGTTTGAGTTTCCCTATACATCGATAGGTTTGGTGTGTTGTACAGTAGGGGGATATGCACGATACTTCCACTCCCCAAGGGTTTTTTGACGAAAGCGTTGACAGGAACCTTGCCGGGCTATACAACAGATACTCGAAATTTTAAACCATCAAATTCGCGATAAGCGATGGGAGGTATGAATGAGGATGCGACGTTTGCGCATGCTAATCGCATGGAGCGGTGGGTTGTTGCTGTGCCTGTCGTTTTTCGGTTGTAACACGGAACTGAGACGAGCTCGCGAGTCTGTCGAAAAAGAAGATTATCTTCAAGCGGCTCTTCTGTACGAGAAAGTGGTCGAGAAAGACCCCGATAACGACGCTGCACTGCGTGAGTTGTCCAAGCTCTACTGTGTCACACTTAAAAACACCTTTAAGTGCTTCGGAAAATCAAAAGAACTCCACAAGCGCTACACCAAAGATCCAACTGTAACAAGCTGGTACAAAGCTGCGTTGTACTCCAATGCGCAGGACGCTTACCTGTCCAACCAGCTCAAAACTGCCGAGAAATATCTCGAAGATTACAGCAAGTTGGATCCCGATAATGGCCGCGCGTACTTCATGCGTGCCAACATCAAATACCGTCTCAACCGCAAACCCCCACGTAACGACTTCGAGTTGAAGGATGCACACAAGCTCTACAAAAAAGCGCTTAAGCACTCCAAAAAATCCGACATGGTCGCTCTCTCCTCGAAGAAGCAGAAAGCGTTGTTGCAGTGGGAATGCCACATGCAAAGTGGTTCCATCTACGAAATGTGGTTGATGGACAAGAAAAAAGACTTCATCAAAAAGATGATGGAAGAGGCCAAAAAGAAAGCCAAAAAAGCTGCTGAAGAGGCCAAAAAGAACAAGAAGAAACGTCGCCGTCGCCGCCGACGTCGTCGCAAAAAGAAAAAGCAAGAGGAAGAGCCAAAGCCGAAATTTAAAGCGAATCCCAAGCATTTCGATGCTGCGATTGAGCACTTCAAAGCGGCTGGTGAGTTTAGCCAAACACACCCCAACAAGTTTAAACGTCCCTTGCCCTTCTTTAAAATTGGTATGTTCTACGCCAACTTCAAAGATGACTTCGAGACTGGTGCCAAGTGGCTCAAGAAAGCCGAAAAATGGGGCCCCAACGATGTCAATGTCGTCGGTAACTTGAAGATGATGTACGACAAAATGGCTGAAATGGCCGAGGCCGACAAAGACAAAAAGAAACAAAAAGAGATGGAAAAAGCTGCACAAGAATATGCCGCAAAATTCGACTCTCTCAAAGGCCGCCAATAATCCCCCATCAACTCCTCCCCTGTGTCTATTCCAATTCTCCCCAATGACAACTACACCTGTGTCTTCGCGAATTTCCCCGAATGGATGAGTCTAGGGAAACAAGCAAACCATATACACGTGGGATACTCGGATGCTGATCCAGGGGCAGTTGCACTTGTGTCTTCACAAAGTGCACCCGAACACACGACACAATCCCTCATGAGCATACGTATGTCGCAAGCGACATCCTCCCAACGCTCGATTGCTCGGACAATATATGCGGTTGTCATTGGCGAAGACACTTTGCAACGACCCCTTCTACAAACCTCTCCATCCCCCTGTCACTTCGTGACTTCCCCCTTCCTCTCCGACCTTCGGAGAATGGAAGGGGGATATTTTGACGAAATGCGCGATATTTAGCTTAATTTCTGATCCAGGGGCAGTTGCACTTGTGCCTTCGCAAAATGCACCCGAATGTACGGCACAATCCCTCGTGACAATACAGATACTGCAAGCAGTATCCTCCCAACGCTCGATTGCTCGGACAACATATGCGGTTGTCATTTGCTTCATGC
>PCBK01000138.1 GCA_002731275.1 Deltaproteobacteria bacterium
AACGAACTCCCCATCCCCCAAAAGACCTTCCAACTCCACCAAAATGGTTTCCAAATGAACAAAACACCATGACAGTTCATCTGATGGATGCAGGAGCAAATCCCTTCAACATCCAGAGACACAATACTCCTGTTATATCCACAAGAGCCCTACACAGCCCTGTTTCGCAAGTCAAATAGATAGCTGCAACACGCCGAAGGCGTCAACAGGAGGGGAAGGCAAGCGAAGCGCGCCAGGGGATGCCCATGTATCCCCGTTAGAAAGGGCAAGTGGAAACTTGCCTCATCCCGTGCAGCGTGTCGGGTAGATAGCATCACACAAGTACGCAAAATCAGCACAACGTCTCACAATCGTTGTCGTCATGTGGACGTCATCCTCATCAGCTGGTATGTTCTGGTTGTGTCAGAGACCCCAAACCCCCTACAGGAGGCTCGCGTCGAATGCTCTCAGCCAACACACTCCATCTTTTACTTGTCCTCGCAGGGATTGGACAACTCGTTCTCATCGTAGGAAGCCTTGCGATCCCAACAGTGCTCAAGTGGCGTGAACAGATGACGGACTGGCCGATCTTGCTGCGTCAGATGTTTTGGAATTACGCGGCATACATATGGCTCACAAATCTGTCTTTTGGCCTGCTCTCCACCTTCCGTCCACAGTGGCTCCTCGATGGCTCTCCTCTCGGTGGTGTCGTCGCGGGATTCATCTTTGTGTATTGGGGTGTGCGTGTGCTCGTGCAATTTTTCTACTTCGACATCTCAGAGCTACCGAATGACTGGTTCCACACCCTCGCCAGATACGCACTTGATGCCCTCTTTATCGCATTGACATGTATCTATGGATATATCTTCGTCATGCAATGGTTAGGGCATTTGCCCCTCAAGTAAAGGAGTGGAGTGATGGAAGCCTATCTTCCGAAGACATGGATGCATGCCTATTTGATCCTGGCATGGCTCTTTTTGACGCTGCTGGTGGGATACTTTGTCACACAGTGGACCAAACGCATTCTGATGAGGAGCGTGGCCTGGTCGTGGGTCGCGCTGTCCTTTGTGGGTGCGCACTTGATGTGTGTCGATGAACCAGCGGGCTTCAGGATGCTCGCGATCTGTGGTGTGGTGTTATTCGCGATGAAGATCGTCGTCGCAGCCGAGATGAAGATAAACAAAGACCTCTCACTGACATGGACACAGTGGTTCTCTTGGGCAGGTTTTTGGCCCGGCATGAAGCCTTCTTTATTCGCAGAAGACAAGAATCCAGACCACAAAGAAGGCCGGGATTTGCTGCTTCGTGGTGTGCTCCGGTTGTCGACAGGTGTGTCGTTGTTGGTGTTGGCCCACTTTACGTGGGTGTGGACCACTTCGAAGGTGCTCGCGACGATCTTCGCGTTGCCAGGAATAAGTTTGGTGTTGCACTTTGGTATCTTCAATATTCTTGCAGGTGTGTGGAGATATATTGGGGTCAAGACGTATGTATTGTTCCCGGCACCATTGTATGCGACGAGTTTGACGGAGTTTTGGGGGCGACGTTGGAACCTCCCCTTCACAGAGATGACACAACGCGCTGTGTATTGGCCGTTATCTGGCGTCTTTGGCAAAAATATTGCAGCCGTCGCGGGGTTTGTATGTTCGGGTCTGTTGCACGAGTTGGCGATCAGTGTACCCGTTCAGTCGGGCTATGGATTGCCTTCGTTGTACTTTGTGCTACATGGAGGGCTGGTAATCGTCGAACGCTCCTACCTTTCAAAGGCCGAATGGTTTGTCACACGACCGTGGCTCGGTAGATTGTGGACGTTGTTGTGGTTGGCGGCGCCCATGCCCATGTTGTTCCACCCGGCCTTTTTACGCGGTGTGATCTGGCCAATCATCGGCGTCATATAGAATGTAAACCATCAAATGCCAAATTATGACATTCACGATGTGTAGCACAGATATAACTATAACTATCTCGCAAGGTATCGAGACAATACAACAGGGAACATCAAGGATTTTTCTATTTGTACGATCAGGTTCGTCCAAGAAAGAAGAGCGGAAGAAAAAAATTCGAAGAGGCATGACCTCGAAGCTCACAAAAACAGATCGCAGGACACAACAAGATCATGTATCATCCAGCTTGAACGGAAATCCCTGTCTGTGACAGGACACGTGACCTTGAGGCACGTGTCCTGAATGGGTTGGAACCATCAAAAACGAGAGGTTATGCTTTTATGAGACACAATCATACATACTTACTGCTCTTCTCTTTGGTTGCTTTTTTGCTGCTCCCACACACGGCCTTTGCCAAAGAAAGTCCCCATAAACCCATCGCATCTTTGCGTGTGTCTGTGATCAGTGGTATCCCAGATATACTCGGCGCATCACTCTCCTTGAAGATGTTCCACCCCTTCGAGCTAGAAGCAGGCGCCTCCTCACTCGTCCTTGGGTACAGTTTCTACGGAAAAGCCGGCGCCTCCTTGCAGATCTTTGACAACAGACTCCCCATTGGGACAGGTTGGAGCGTCCGGGGACTCTTGATGGGGGGATATCGATTTATCCAGGGAGAGATCTTTGGCAACGCGACCTCCCACGCGGTCATGTTGACCGCCGGGATCGAAGCCACCCTCTGGCTGTTCGCTCACTTTGGCTTGGAACTTCAACTCTCAGCTGGCGCTGGCTATATGCTCGATCGCCAGAACACCAGCAACCAAGATCTTGGTTTCTTCCCAGATCTCAGAGCCTCCCTTGGGATCGCCTTCTGAGAGAAATCATCCACCACCGCCATGATTGAGTGTCTTGAAAAGATACGCATCTCCCAAGTACACCCCCAACACCATCAACAGATACAAGACAACGAAGAGCACAAAGAGCCGCTTGCTTTGGCTCCATCCCACAGCCACAATCCCACCTGCAAAGAGCAGACTCACCCCTACGAATGGATAATACAACCACAACAACGCCCGCTCGTACTCCGTCTTGTGGCCATCAAAGAAGCCAACCCACCGAATGAGCAAAAAGTAGATCGCAACAGGCAACAAACAAGCCACCACCGCAAAAGCCACGGATAAAGGACGCATCCAATGATTATCTGTGTTTTCTTCAATCATCGAGAGCGGCTCCTTCTGGTGGATGGCTGCGTTTTTCTTTTTGGACCAGCCTGATCGTTGAGTCGCCAATCGTACTTGATAAACTGAATTGTAAAGCCTTCTTCTGGGAGCTGCTTTGTCTTGGGTCGATACATGTTGATGTAGGTGATGATCGCGTCGAAGGCTTCTGACGTGAGCTTCCTGACTTTCAAATGGTCGGTAAAGTCGCTGCGATACCATTTAAACAAAGACGTCAGATGGATCACACGTTCCTCCTCGTCAATACGGACATTTCGCGTCTCCAACAAAAACGCCTTCGTCTCGCGGGTCAGCTCTGCGTCCAATGTCTTCCCTCTGAAGGCTTTACGAGGCAGTTTAGGACAACCAAGAGACGCACAATTCAGGGCAAAGTGGATACGTGGCTCCTTGAAGACCTTTCTGAGCAGTTCTTGTTCGAGGACATGAGGGCTCATCTTTTGACCACCGTAGATAAATTTGCTGAGCGCAAAAAAAGAAGCCCGCCTAGCTTTGCTGTCGAGGTGCGTCCATTTGGGAAAACGCAAGGCGTTCTTGAGGATCGTCGCGTTGTATGCGTTGAGCCAGTATGCCAACTTGTCCTGCTTTGTCACAAAGAGTTTGGGGTGTGTGCGTGGACTGACCTTTCCCATCACATCGATATATGTGTCGATCCCAGAAGGATCTTTTCGTAGGGCTTTGTAATCGACCAAACCATCTTTATCGACGTACTTTTGCAGGACTTTGTCGAGCACTCCGGGGAGATCTTTTGCGAGCAGGAGCGCCTCTTTCATCGACAGCTTGTCGACCTTGACGACCTCCGAACACCCCATACACAGCGACAAACACACAAACATCCCTAACAAACAGTATCTTCGGATAGACAACTTCATCAAAACAACCTCACAGCGCATCCAATTGACATATCTTCCAAAGATACGAGAATAGGCACGAAAAGAAAAGAGCGTCTACAAGACCACACCACCAAGCACCGAAGGAGAAGAGAGTGGAAACATTTGAAACGTTGACCTTTGTCGTAGAGGGACATGTCGCGCTGATTGGCCTTAACAGACCAGAGAAACGAAACGCTTTCAACATCAAGATGCTGCACGAACTTGCGCAGGCCTACACCCGCCTAGAAGACGATGATCAGCTCTGGTGTGGTGTGTTGTTCGCCCACGGAGATCACTTTACAGCGGGCCTGGATCTCGCAGAAGTCGGTCCGGCAGTCTCCTCAGGGGCACCACTCTTTCCAGAAAACACAGTCGATCCACTCGGCTTATCAGGGCGTCCGCGGGATACACCTGTGATCTGTGCGATCCAAGGTTGGTCGTTGACCATTGGCATCGAGCTGGCGCTCGCGAGTGACATCAATCTCGCGGCAGAGGGCGCGAAGTTCTCACAAATGGAGATCAAACGAGGCATCATGCCCTTTGGTGGTGCGACCATGAGACTCCCACAACGTGCGGGGTGGGGAAACGCCATGAGATATCTACTCACAGGTGACACCTTTGGCCCCGAAGTCGCGAAAGAACTTGGTCTCATACAAGAGATCACGACGAAAGAAGACCTCCTCGGAAAAGCCCAAGAGCTCGCACAAAAAGTCGCTAAGCAAGCTCCTCTTGGTGTGCAAGCCACGATGCGATCTGCCAGAATGTCTGTCGAACAAGGTTTTGAGGCAGCGCGTGATGTCCTGATCGACGAGGCGAGAAAGTTGATGGAGTCCGAAGACGCTGCTGAAGGCTTGATGTCATTTGTAGAGCGTCGTGAAGCGAACTTCAAAGGTAAGTAACTCGCGGCGTCCAACAATACATACGGGGAATAGTCGATGAGAAGGGGTTGTTACAACAAGAGAGCGTAGACATCCACCATTTTTTTCTGAACAAATACAAGAAAGTGGACGTCTACTTAAAGTGTGGATGTGAATACGCATCTGCAAACTATGACACATCATGACCACAAAGACAGCTATGCTACACAACAAAGGTCATGTGAAAACGGGTGATTCCTTGACAGCAAAAGACACCCTGTCCATGATGATCATATGTGAATCAGCAACCTCAGTCGCAACGTAAGGAGAGGCGCATGTTCAAACAAACTCTCGCTTCTTGCATCATCGCCGGTGTTTTTAGCTTGTCTAGCGCCCCCGCTATGGCTGCAAAGAACACCAAACCATCCAACACCATTCAAATCTCACAAAAATCCAGGCAACTCATCAAGATCGCGAAAAAACAACTCACGAGCGAATTACGTGTCAGTCTTCGCAATCGTTGTTATTCGACGAAGCCTGCGATCAAACCCATCCTCGACACACACGACCTGATCAGCCTCAAAGAGCGAGAACGTCGCATTGTCGCGTTGGAGTTGAAGCTCAAGCGCATCGATGGCTACTTGGAGCTGCTCAAAAAAGCCTACAAGGGCAAAGAGTACGAACAAAAAGTGATGGAGGTCGGTTACATCGTCTCCGACGGGATGATGACCCTCAGCACCTTCTTTGCCACCAAATTTTTTGGTAGCACCCCGTGGCTTAGCATTGTTCTCCCTGTCGCACTCAAAGTGACGAGCCGCTCATTGTCATCAGACACCAAGAACATCGTGACACCCCAAAAGCTCTCTCTGCAAGCGAGCAAAGAGATGGACAGGATCGTGCAACTCGTACAATTCAAAAAGAATCCTGGACCTTACAACGGTGTCATCTGTTACCTGACCGCACCAAAGATGGCGAATGGCAAGGCATGTCGTCCGGATCATCCGTTCATCATTCAGCAAGCAAAGGCGATCGGTACTCTGTGGCAGAAAAGCCAAAAGGATCTCAACAGCAGGTATGCTTGGTGGCTCGCTCCGATGGTCGAATTCTTGACCAAACATGAGCTAAAAGTCATCCAAAATGAGAAGAACTTCATCCTCATCTCATCGGGATTGCTTCGCACCCAAAAGCAATTCCTCAAAAAGATGCTCGAAGTGCTCAAAAACGACTACAAAGCCCACGGCTGCAAGCACCTCGGTCCCTTCCTCAAATCATAACCGCTTTCGATATATACCGAACGATCCCCTCTTCCCCTTTTCCCAAAACAAACGTCTGAATTAGAGCCACTGACGCTGGAGATACGCGAGTTCGCCAGAGTTTGCGAGGTCGAGGAGCGCAGCGTTGATCGCCTTCAACAGGTGAGTGTTGCTCTTGTTGACGCCCACACCGTACATCTCAGCCTGACCGAGAGAACGAGCGATACGGTAGTTTTTGTTGGAGCTGCGGATCATGTGGATTCCGATAGGTTGATCTGCGATCGCGTAGTCGATTTCGCCAGCGCTCATCGCGAAGATGATCTCGTTGTAGTCGTTAAATTGAACAACAGTGCCCTTCAATCCCTTGATCTTAGGCATGGTCGTCCCACGGACAACAGCGATCACAGGTTCTTTTGCGGTCATTGGCTTGCGCTCAATGAGGACCTTGTCTGTCTTGTAGTAGATACGTGAGAATCCAACTTGCTTTGCACGTTTGGCGGTCTTCGAGAAGGACGCGACGACAAAGTCACAACGGTTTTGAAGCAAGCTCTTCACGCGTTTTTTGGCTTGGACGATCTTCCAGGAGATGTGGAGGTTCTTTTTGAAGTGGATGCTCAAACGCTTCCCGAGGAGACGTGCGAGATGAATATCAAAGCCAGTCAGTTTTCCGCCTGACAGGTAACCAAATGGTGGAATGTCTGCACGAACACAGACACGCAAGACTTGGCTGTTGAGGATCTGAGAGAGGCGGCTGTATGCGGGAGGATTTTTGTGTGACGCCGAATCAATTTGATAGAGAGGGACCAACTTGTCTTCCCCTTTTTTCGCAGAAGGCGCAACAACACGCGCAAGAGGAACAGCAGAGACACTCTCAGCCTTCTTGGCTGCTGCTTTTCGGGTGGTGGGTTTCTTGGCCGGCGTTTTTTTATCCTGACTTTGTGCAAACGCTGGTACAAGCATACAAATAATCACAATCGCGAGCGCTCTTTTCATCACGAAACCTCCAATGACAAACACGGTTTAATGGGGTCTTCTCGCAACATCATGTCCGGTAAGACCCCGGACATATCCCCGTCAAGTCAGGGCTTTATGTCATGAGAATAGATGTAGATGTTAATTCATAGAACGAATCCACCATCACGCCGAAAATATCATCTATTTTACAGGCGCGACATCCAGAAACATTCACATTGTCACATTGAGAGACGCATTCATCATACAAAGCCGCCCCTCCTTGTCAATACAATCACAAACGGCAAACACTCAAGACCAGCCCACGTGATGCGTAAAAAAGTCAGCAGGAATACGTTACGGACGACGTCTCAAGACAAAGACAAGGAGCAACAACACCCATGATAAAGGTATCAACGGACGTTGCTCTAAAGAGACATCACAGCCACATGTCTGTGGGGGAGGTTGGACGGAAAGCTCGGGGACTGGATCAGAAGGCTTTTCAGTAGCAGGTTGCTCAATCGCTTGCTCTTGGCCTGCCGCGTCCTTGGTGACAGGCTCTCTGCCATCGCTCACTTGAACATCCACAACAGGCCCCGCATCAGCTGCAGGTTCCGAAACAACAGGTTCAACCGGTGCGGGCTCACTGGTTTGTTCGGGCTTTGGCGGTTCAGGTCGTTCGACCTTCGTACACTGGTTCTCTTTACAAAGATGCAGGAAGGGACACTCTTTATCTTCGAGACATCCTTCTTTACATTGACCTTTCACACAGACGAGAGACTTGGGACATTGTGTGTGTTGTGTGCAGGCTGTTCCCTTCTCACAGACGCCAAGTGTACCGACAGAGACTTTGCAGACATACCCGACATCACAGCGGCTCTGGTTGTTACAGAGACAGGCTTTGCTCGCGCCTGCCGTCACACATTGTCCACCTCCAACACACGTCCCGGTCTTGGTGCAATCAGGGAAGCAAAATGAGCCACCTGCCGTCGAATTCAAACACAACAGGCCAGCCGCACACGTTCGACTCGCATCACAAGGTTCACCGGCTTTTTGGGTGTTGGCTTTGGGCAAACAAATGCGAAACCCAGTGTCGATCTGTTTGCAATCAAAATTGGCTCCACAAGCGTACGGCGTTGTGGGGAGCTTACCGGCGCATACGCCGACATTCTTGAGCATTGCTTTGTTGCACCCATAGCCAACCTTTCCACAATCACTGTCCTTTGTACACAAGCACAAATTTTGCCCATTTTGGGTGATGCAGCGTCCACCATTGGTGCAGTCTTCGTCATTTTGACAAAAACGAAGACAGGCCAATCCCGTCGAAGAAATCCTCACACACGTCGTCTCTTGGTCACAGTAACGATTGGTGCGACACGCGCTACCTGGTGTTCCCGGTGGATAAGGTGTACTCGCCGAGCAAACAGCATAGCAAAGATCGTAGCTGCTCGTCCCTTTGTCGTGATTCAAACACCCGTGGTTACGTCCACAGATGTGGTATTTACGATTGCAAGCATGACCGTACTTTCCGCCCCCAAGGACGCGACAGCTTCCAGAAATACAGGTATAGCCGGTATGACAGATGGTGTCGTCTTTACATTTACAATGACCATCAAGAGGGACACACTGACGCCCCAAACCACTGACAAATTCACACTTATACCCGCCTGGACAAAAATTATCGGCGAGACAAGGCTGTGTACAATATTTGCCTTCGACGTATTGATAGCATTTCCCAGTCCCACAGTCGGCGTCAGAGGCGCACTTTTGACAAAGTTGTGGAGAAGGCGTGACGACTTTTGGACGACAGGTCTTCTGAAAGCACTCTTCGCCTGGACCGCATTGTGCATCTGTTTGACAGGCAACAGGAGGACAAACTGTCGATGTTGGTGTGCATTGCTTGGTCGAAGCGGAGACAGTCGTGCAAGAATAGGATGAAGGACAACAACCCAACGAGTCACACGCCTGCATACAGCGGTTCCCTTGCTTTGTCCGGACACAGATGTTCCCATTGCCACCACAATCGGCAGGTGACGTACAGGGCTTACAAATCGAAGGATGAGGTGCGGAGACTTTGGGGACGCACTTGCCAGCAGCGCACTGAAAACAACCCCCACAATCGTTGTTATCGGAGCAGGTGTAACCATGAGTGTTTAAGATCGGCTGAAGCCAGTCCCCATACACATCAGTACGAAAGTCAAAACCAGAGCCTTCACAGTAGGATTGGCCTGCGTTGCTCGGTCCGGTGACATATGAATTGACACCTATGACGCGCAGCTTACCGGCAATTTGGTAGAGCGCAGGGCCACCAGAATCGCCACTACAGATGCTCTTCCCTGTGTCTTGGACTTCAAAGCGATCATTCAATAGGCGACGAAGGGTCAATTGAACGCCGTGTTTGACTTTTGTGGTTTTCTTTGAGGGTCTGGTACCGATCAGACCATAGCCCAAGAATGTGATCTGTTTGTTGACGATGGTCCCGTCCAGGACTGGTCGGAAGTGGATGGGGAACGGCTGTACATTCGAGACAGGCGCCTTGAGGACCACGCCACCAAGGTCGTTGACCAGCGCGATCCCGCCTGTTTTACCGTACTGGGGGTGTGAGAGGAGACTTTTCGCCTCGTGGTATTGTGCTTTTGTCGTCCCACCTGAGGGCAGATCGATACGAAAGAAGATCTTACTGCCCTGCTTCACGTAATTGCTGGCGGCCGAAATACAGTGAGCCGCCGTCAGGATGAAGGTTGGTGTGACGAGCGTCCCTGTACAAAATTGGCCGCTCTTGTTGACCATGAGCACACCAATCGCCGGATATCGCGTATCAACGGCCCCGCCAATGATGGACTGCGTTTGTGTCTCCATCGTGTCGGGGGATGCGTTGTCATGTTGCAATTGGCAGGCCACAGCCGCCAACAAAACAAACCAAAGTCCTACCAAACGAAGATGTTGTGTCATAGCCCGGCTCCGATGTGGGATCAACGAATTGTAGATGTAAGTGGAGAGCGTTCACCACGTCAACAGCAAACGATCGTGAACATCCTCTCCCTTCATTTTTTCACCGCTTTTTTGGAAACGTCGCAGCATAGAAGCCCCACACGAGACGAAATGTTCTCGTTCAAACAAACCGTCGGGGACCTCCAGCGCGATCTTCTGTTTCCCTGATTTTTTCTTGCCATCGATCGACAAAACGACCTTCACGCCGCGACTTTTACACGATTCGATGACTTCGAGTAATCGCTGGAATTGAAAGCTCTGTGCACCGTACAAGATACGTTGCGAGGCGATATAGGGTGGATCACAATAAACAAGATCACCTTCTTTGGCCATCGCCATCGTCTCTTCGAAGGACTGGTGATAAAAAGTGGTGCCCTTTAGCCGCTCACGCCACTCATGAACAACCGCACGAAATGTCTTGATAGACATAGGCTTATGCATCCCAGAGGGGGTGCTCATTTTGCCCTCTTTTGTAAAGCGCACAACCCCTCCGTAGCATGTCCTCGTCAAGACGAGCAGATCGGGCCCATTGGGTGTTTCGTTGTAACGAGAAAGAATCCTCGCGTACGTCTCTTTCGGTGCTTCGACAAATTCATGAAAGTGGGTAGTATAATGTTCGATCAAGTGCTCTGGATCCTCTTGGAGGATCTTCCAGGCCTCGATCAAAGGCGCGAGCGCATCACCGGCGATACCTTCTTCGGGGGCAACTGTCGCGAGCATCGCGCCAGCACCGATAAAAGGCTCTATGTAACGATTGTATTGTTCTGGAAAATAAGCTGTGATGGTGTAGGCGAACTTAAATTTACTACCAAGCCATTTGAAAACTTGCCCTTTTGGGCGCGTGTAACCAATCTCTAAAGACATCTGACCCATGCTTTGTGTACCTTACCACTCCATACAAACGGGAACCCCAACCACGAACACAACTGCCGCAACCACTTGCCGCAGTCATCCACTTACCTTATCCCGAAATCCCCAAAAAGACAAGAATGTGCAACAACACCTCTCACCGACACCTCGGGAAAACGATCTCCTCCAACCGAACCCCGCCACACACTCACACGTTACACACACAGCCACGCCGTACACGCCACATCTACCACAAAGGACACAAACCCATGCACGCACTCATCGAACAACTGCAGCAAGACGAACCGCTCACCTTCACACAAGGCGTGCAACACTTTTCCGATCGTTGCCCCATGTTGCTAGACCTCCAACACACCGAACAAGATCCCATCTGGCACGCAGAGGGAAATGTCGCGATCCATACGAGTATGGTGATCGATGCGACTGAAACCCTCCTCGAAGAGAGCAGCATCAAACGCACTGACGAGCAGCGACTCGCCCTACGCCTCGCTGCGCTCTTTCACGACATCGCAAAGCCCGTCACCACAAGGACCGAAGAAAAAGATGGGAGGATGTGTGTCCTCGCCCCCAAGCACGCCAAACGCGGTCGCTCCTACCTCGCATACAGGCTCGCATCACTCTTACAACCGACAACCTACCTCGAAGTCCTTCAACTCGTCGCGCATCACCACGCGCCCATCCAACTCCCCATCCGCAACAAACAAGCCCCTGCCTACCACAAAATCGCCCGAAAGGTCGACACACGTTCCCTCTACATGCTCTCCATGGCAGATATGCTCGGACGCACTTGTGATGATCAGCAAACACAAATCGACTACGTACATTTTTTCCAGCTCGAATGCGAAAATTACGGATATTGGGAACCGTACAATCCACAAAAAGATTGGAGCGGTTTACTCGAACAGCTCACCGCCTACCCCATCATCACCCAAGAGCGCATCCTCATGGAGAGCATCTGGGAGTACGAACGTGGGCTCTATTTTCATCCAGAGGAGGCAATCGCCCGCTCCTACGACAAGCAAAAAGAGTGTGCGGAGGTCTATATCATGTGCGGCCCAAGTGGTAGCGGGAAGAGCACGTGGATCGAAGCCAATCACAAAGGAAAGAAGATCATCTCACTCGACCGGCTCCGAGAGCTGCACACAGGCAAACGCGCAGATCAAAAACACAACGCGCACGTCCTACATGACGCGAGAGAATCTTTTAAACAATGCTTGCGGGATAAACAGGCGGTCATTTGGGACGCGACCAATCTCCGCTTTGACTTTCGCAACGTCCTCTTCGACATCGCCCGACAATACGGAGCACATGTCACCCTCGTCGTCGCCTGTCCCAGACTGAAAACGCTCCACAAACGCAACAAAAAACGCACACATCCGATCAAGCGCTCAGCGCTCGATCGTCAAATCAACTCCTTCCAATGGCCTGATCTCGACGAAGCACATAGAATGATCTTCATCGATGAAAAAGGCGAATGCCTCGATGATACACGTACACGATTCTTTCCACATCAGGCGAAAGCGCCAACAAAGTGAGAGCGGACAATGACTGCACAGTCCCCCTTTTTGAGCTACGAAAAAATCGTCGAATCCCCCAAAAAATGGCGTCTTGATGAAAAAGAAACACGCGCCCTCGACAAACAAACGTGGGTGGTAACGGAAAAAATTCACGGCGCGCACTTCTGCTTTGTCATCGAAGAAGACGATGTCTCTGCCGCCAAACGAAAGGCATTCCTGGATCAGGATGATGACTTCTTTGGCTACGAAGATGTCTATCTGACCTACGCCGACGCTTGCACCGAATTGTTCGCGCAGTGGAAACGACATCACCCCCACACCACAAGACTCTACCTTTATGGCGAACTCTTTGGTGGCGACTACCCACATCCAGAAGTCCCGAGCAATGAGAACGTACAGGCGATCCAGACAGGCGTGTACTACGCACCAGATATTCACTTTTGCGCTTTCGATCTCGCGTACACCGACGCCGACGCGACCAAACAATATGTAGACTTTGACACCTTCGCAGAACAGCTCGACCACGTAGGGATCATGCGTACACAAGCACTCTTCGAAGGAAAATGGGCAGACGCTCTCTCCTTTGATGTCACCTTCACATCAACCATCCCTTCGCGACTCGGACTCCCTCCTTTACAACAGGACAATCTCGCCGAAGGCGTCGTGATCAAACCCAAACAGCCTCTCTTTGTTACAGGTCCCAAAGGCCCATTTCGCCCGGTGCTCAAACAAAAAATCGCCTCCTTTGCTGAAGATCGACGCTTCCACCAAGCACAAAAATGGGAGAAGAAACATCCACACCCATCCTATGAGCAAAATGTTTCCCCTCTCGAACAAACGCTCCTTCAATTTGTGACACCGACTCGATTGGACAACGTGCTCTCCAAAATGGGAAGAGTCGCGCCACACCAACACAAAAAGAGACAGCAATTGCTCAAAGCGTTTGAGGAAGATGTATGGGAGGCGTTGACAGAGGAAGCGCCTGAGCAGGTCACTTCCATGCGATCAGATGAGGAGGTTCGACTGAGAGAGGTCGTACAAGTCCAGTGCGAACAATGTATCGAGGCTGCGCTTTCTTCGAGATGATCCACTTACGTGCGGGCGTCGAGCAGGGCCTTGTACAACACCTCTGGCGCCACGCGTGGCGAACCTTCCTTTTTGGCTTCGGCTTCGTGGACAAGTTCGACGATCTTTTGGTTACAAGGTGCTTTGAGACCTTGCTGTTCCGCCAGAGTGACAATCTCACCGTTGAGAAAATCGATCTCTGTGGGGCGGCGGAGATGTAGATCTTCCCACATCGAGGAGCGAGCTTCTGCGTCGATCTGGATCATCTTGGAGGCGACGAACATAAACAACCAGTTAGGCAAACGCAACACAACAGGAATAAGCCACGGCATCACCTTCCCAGCACGGCGCATCCGAATCCCTGCCGCCTTTGTCGTCGCGAGCGCCTCGGACACACATAACGCCATACACTTTCGATACAGCGGGTGCAAAAGTTGATCTCGAACAGGCACTCCAGAGAGCGCATTGGTCGCATTGTTGAGGTTGAGCATCAGCTTGCTCCAAAGAATCCCTTTGATGTCGGGATGATGCTCGACAGGTAAGGCAGCGTCTTCGAAAGCGCTTCCCCAGACCTCTTCAAAAGAAGGCGCTTTCTCGACGATCAAGTGTCCCTCCGTCCCACAGTGAAAATGCCCCCCCTCTTTTGTCAGGACATTGAACGGCACCATTCCTCCAAGCACCTGGAAAGAATGTAGATGTTTACGTAACACGTCCGCATTCCGCACGCCATTTTGAAAACTCACGACGAGGGCACCTGGTGTCGCATGTTTGGCGATCTCTTTGGCCGCATCTTCGGTGTGACGGCTCTTGACCGTGACCAGAATCAAGGACGCCTCTGCCATTCGTTCATATGTGGTGAGATACTCGACATCAGCAGGGGCCAATTGTTGATCACGACCACGCCAATCAGTGAGCTTGAGTCCATGTGCCTCGATCACCTTCTGCAAACGAGGTCGACCAAAAAACAAGACTGTGTATCCTGCCGCTGATAACGTCCCCCCAACATAGCAACCGATCGCCCCTGCTCCAAAAACAGCAATTTTTCCAAGCTCATTGGCCAATGTCCAATCTCCTTTTCAGTGCGCAAACCCAGTGACTTCGAGCCTCGTGTAGGCGTCTTCAACAAGTGTAAAGAACACTACACACACTCATCCCTTGCGACAACAGACAGCCTCGTGAAATGTTGAAAGAATAAGTGCAAGTGTTGAATATGCAAGTATGCCATGTGGACATTTTTCTTCTTTACAGGGTCTCGTTTTTTGCGCATGATGCGTAACAGCAAACGAGACAACAAGACCGACACAAAAATGACATGTTGTCTCATTGTGTGGCGTTGATGGCACCCTTCTTGCTTTTCAAGTCAGGTCATCAATTGAGCAGAATATGTTCTCGTGCACAAAAAGCGCAGTGCCCAAAGGAAAAGGAAAGATCATGCAAGGAAAGCCAATGTTGCGAAGAAAGAGTGTTCTTATTTGTGTGAGTATGTTGGTATTGGGTTTTGTCTCAACAGGTTGTCACACGACAAGAGGTGTGATGTACATCAAGCCTGACCGCGTTGGAAAGTACATCAAACAATTGAAAGAGGAGGAAGCAGCGTCTGCACCAGCCCCTGCGCCAGCCAAAGATGGTAAGAATGGCAAGGACGGAAAAGACGGCAAAGACGGCAAAGCACCCGCGCCTGCTCCCGCACAACCCAACGAAGCCGAGCTTCAAAAGCGATACGCCAACCTGGAGAATGTACCAGACGGCAACCGTATCCTCGGTGGTTTTTGTACAGATCCTGCCGTCAAAAATAATCTCTTCGAGCTTCAAAAACTCGAGCCAAAGTGCAGCACCAAAGTGAACACCCTCTCCAAGCAAGCAAAAACACAAGGAATCTTGTACTGGACCTTCTTGGGATTGACGACAGTGAGTGGTGCAGGAATGGTCGTTGGTGGCGTCGCAGCCCCATCAGATGTCGCAGGACCACTCGCCCTCGGATTTGGTATCGCGACCCTTACCTTCGCTGTTGTAAACGGCGTAGGTGGCTTTGACGGCCGACAAGAGCGACTCAAGTTGCTCTCATCGCGCCTTGACAACTACATGTGGTCTTTACGGATGCGTATCATGTTTGAAGTCTGTAACGCCAAAACAGTCGAGCTCGCAAGAACTCGCTTGAAGCGTATCATGACACAAGCAGAGATGTACTGCAGTGAAAAACCAGATGATGGAACATACCATCCCCCCAAGTAATCCCTCAGAGCAAAAACTCCGCTTCGTCCAGTAGCCACGCCTCTCCTAACTCCTCAAACCCCGAATCTAACGGCTCCACAAAATCAGCAAGTTCACTCTTACGTGTCTCCATCAGCTCGCGGAGCTTTTGGTCAAGCTTTGGCACCAAGGAGCGAATCGACTGGTAGGCTTCGAGTGGAAGATGCAACAACAATCCCCCTTGTGGCATCCACACGCTCGCAGTTGTCGCTTCACCGGTGAGTGTGGAGATCTCGCCAAAAGTATCTCCTTCAAAGAGGTCAGCGACGTGGATTCTCCGTCCACTTTCCCGGTTTGTCATCACAGAGGCCTCACCGTGAAGGATCAAAAACAATCCCTGTGCAGTTGTTCCCTGCGCAAACACTTCTTCTCCGGGTTGGATGGAGCGCACCTGAAACGTCTTGAGAAAGCGCTCGCGCCGCTCAGGAGCAAGTTCACCGAGCAAGGCACTCGACAGCACGAGGTTTTCGAGCAGGCGCTGCTTGAACAATTGCTGGATATGTTGGTGGAGAGAGGCATGTTTGCGGCTGAGCATCTTGAGCAGCTCAGCGCTGATCTTCCAGACCATAGAGGTTTTTTGTGCGATCACAGAAGCTCGTCGTGGGACGCGTGAGAGCAAGTACATCTCACCGATCAACGCAGGCGCTTCGACTGTTGCCAACTCGACCTCGTCCTCTTCGCCTCGCTGTTGCATCACTCGAAAACATCCATGCGACGCCAAAAAGGCAGCCTGTTCGGTGTTCCCTTGCTCGATGAGCACATCACCTTCTTTGAGCGGTAGGGCTTCAACTTTTTGGGCAAGGAGGACAAAGTCAGGGACAGAGAGTTGTGAAAAGATTGGAATTTTAGGAAGCTCTATTTCACCAGGAAGCTGAAGTCCAGTGAGGATGGTTCCGATTTTGAGGGCGAGTACGACCTGATAATCCAACTCTTTTGGCAGCTCGACACTCCAGGGTTCGGGTTCGACCGAGCCGACAGTCGAAGCATTGCGTTGTGCCTCTTTCGAAAAGTACTGCGCAAGCAGTGTCAATTTTTCCTGCAGCGCAGCACCCTGGTAGCGGAGACGACAAAGTGCCAACGCGGTGAAAAACTCGCCACGAAAGATCGCAAGTTGCAACGCGGCCTCCCATACACTACGGGATTCAGGCAGCTTCATTCTCGAAAGCTCCGAAGCCAACGCAACACGTGCTTTAACGGATCCAGGTTGTTCGGACACTGCAAGAATTTTTTCAGCGAGACTCATACACTTATACCTTCAAAGGTTTGAGAAGATGTTGTATGTCGATGGGAAATGAGCAGACGAGATGTTACCATCAAGTCTACCTTAGAGAGGATATCGAAAAGGCCCATACCCGTCAAGCTGGTAACGGACAGGGCCGACGGAGGGATAGGGGAAGGTTGACAGGGGTGTCGAAAAGTTGTTTGATCGTGGGCCAAAGAGACAAGCCAACTTTTACACAAAAAGTATCCCCTCTCTCCCAAACAAAGGAGTAAGTTGTATGGGTTCATTACAAGGAAAAACACTCTTCATTACAGGTGCCAGCCGAGGCATCGGACTCGCGATCGCAAAACGCGCAGCCCAAGACGGCGCAAATGTCGCTGTCGCAGCAAAAACAGTCGAACCCCATCCCAGGTTACCAGGGACCATCCACACAGCCGTTGAAGAGATCGAAAAAGCAGGGGGGAAAGGTTTGGCCATCCAAGTCGATGTCCGGTTTGAAGAGAGCCTTCAAGCTGCCGTCGACAAGACAGTCGAGACCTTTGGGGGGATCGACATCTGTATCAACAACGCAAGCGCGATTCAGTTGACAGGCACGCTCGAAACAGAGATGAAACGATACGATTTGATGAACCAGATCAACGCACGAGGCACCTTCTTGACCTCGAAGTGTTGTCTTCCTTACCTGCTCAAGGCAGACAACCCACACGTCCTCAACATCTCCCCACCTCTCGACATGGACCCCAGATGGTTTGGTCCCCACGTCGCATATACCATGGCCAAGTACGGGATGAGCTTGTGTGTGTTGGGTATGGCTGAAGAGTTCAAAGAAAAAGGTGTGGCTTTTAACGCGCTCTGGCCTCGCACAGCGATCGCGACGGCCGCTGTACGCAACGTTCTCGGTGGAGAAGAAGCGATCAAAGGCTGCCGTACTGTCGAAATCATGGCAGACGCCGCCCATACGATCCTGACACAGCCCTCCAAAGAGTGCACAGGTAACTTTTTCATCGACGACACACTCTTGTATGAACACGGTGAGCGAGACTTCGATAAGTATCGCATCGATCCAGGCTATGAATTGTTGCCGGACTTCTTTGTGCCTTCCAACGACACACCCCCTCCAGGCATCTCCCTCTCCTCCACCACAGTCGGTCACTGAACCTCGTCTCCCTCCTTCAAACACAACCTCCCCCAAAAATGAAACATATTCTATTTCGTCCTAGTAGACGATGTGTTGGAATTTCCCCATAAAAATGTGTTATAGTGTGTGTGCATTTTTGGTTGCAAGGACGACAATCCACATAGAAGGTTTTCGAAGAATGACCGCAACACAAGCAGTCGATCGCGAAACATTTGAACACTTTTACAAGAACCACCACTCCCACGTCGCAGAGCTTTGTCGACGTCGGTTCGCAAAAGAGCAAGATGCCGAGGATCTCGCGGCCCTTGTTTGGATGGAAGTGTACAGATTTTTCGAAAAATTCCACACAGAGAACCCACGCCCCAGTCTCTACCGTTTGGTCAACTGGCGCGCCGGCGATTTGTATAGACAGCGATACAGACATAGATTTCATGGTGCGCTGCTGCACCCTGAAGACGAATCTTTGCTTGAGATGATGCGAGAAAAGCACCCAGACATTGGTCCAGATGAAAAGGTCGCCCTCGCACAAGCGCTGCAACATGAGGAAGCCGAAGATCGACAGCTGCTCTTTGGTAGATTCGTAGAGGGTCTCTCATGGGCAGAGCTTGCAACAAGACACGGTATCCATCGAAACACCGCTCTCAAACGCATCAAATTGTCGTTACATAGATTGAGGAAGCACCTCGAAGTGCTCCCTTCAACGGAGGCACCAACATGAGCACACCCAAACCAGAGACACCAAGGGAAGAGAGTCCGCCGACCTACGCGACCAACCCCTTCATGATGAGCGATGAAGAGTTGGATCAGAGCCTTACGGAGATACCGGAGACACCAGGTAGCGGGCTGCTCGCTGGTGTTCTACACGACTCTCTCTCACCAGAAGAGAGAGCGCTTTGGGATACACACTACGCCCACACAAACGAAGCCAAACACGCGCTCGCCGTTCATCACAAAACACCGAGCGATCTCGACGCGTTGTTGTCCCGGGGTGGGGCTTTGCTCAAAGAGCTCCCACCACTTCCAGATGATCTTCTCGCTTCAGGTGAAGCTTCAAAAAGTACCGACAACATCCCCAAACAAACACCTCCACAACGCTCGCTCATCCAGCGCCTGCTTGCGCATTGGACAACACTAAGTCTTCCAGTTGTGGCGGCCGCAGCGTGGATGTTTATGATCTACCAACCCAAACAGCCATCGTACACAGAGCTTCCCCCGCCGACAGCGAAAAACAAAGGCACAAAGACCCCTGAAAAAAGAGCTTCCCATGAGATCTCTTTTACGCTCAAAATCGAACATGGTCCCATGCTCTCCATGGACGAAAACGAGTACCTCTTGAGAAAACTCATTCGTGCGCGCTTTCAGTACACATCTACGTTCAAGAAATCCCTTTATACCGTCGTGTTCATGAGCGATGAGAAGGGGCTCTTGACGCGCCTATACCCAGGTACCGAAGAGGGTGTCCTGAAGCTCAAGTCATCTGACTACGCAAATCTTAAGAGATTTGTCACGATCGCACCAGGGAGCGGACCTGAGCGCATCTATGTATGTGCATCACGCCAACCCATCCATTACACAAAGATCCGAGAAGTCCTCACACAGACCGTAGGAAAGACCCCTCTCAAACAACTCAAACGCCTCCCCCTCCCCTGCCTTCACCAACAAAGTTGGCTCTTTATCCCAACAAATCAAAGACCTTAGCTCGCACTCACTCCCAAAGGCTAACACATCAGCTATCCATCCCAACTATCTGCACGTGGCACCACAAACGGCGGGGAAGGTTTCGCAAACAGGTATCCTTGTAAGAGATCAACCCCTAGCGCCCTTAGCGCTTCTTGCTCAGCAAACGTCTCTATCCCCTCTGCGACAATGAGGATCCCTGCGTTGTGAGCGATATCGATCAACGCCGCGATGATATCCCTCTTCAGCGGCGAGCTGTCCACATTGCGCACCAAGGACATATCGATCTTGGCGATGTCAGGGTGGAGATGCACCAAGCTCGACAAGCCAGAATACCCCTCTCCCAAATCATCGACCGCCACAGAATAACCAAGCTCCCGTATACATCTCAACTCATGAAGAAGCGCATCATCAGGCTTGAGACTCGCACGTTCGGTGATTTCCAACACAATGCGCTCGGAAAATAACAACAACGGATCGTTGTCATCACCAAGTAACCCTGCGTGAAATTCACTAGGATGAATATTGACGAAGATAAATCCTTGGAAGGTCTGGTTTTCGAGAAGTGTCCTCGCAACTGCCGCACGAACAGCACGACCAACATCAAACGTCGCTCCGAGCAGCTCGGCAGCTGTCAACAATTTTGGGGGGTTGTTGAGGACAGGGTGACTACACCGAAGCAATGCTTCATATGCATAGACAGAGCCATCTTTGGCCTGGACGATCGGCTGGTACACCATATGAAGTTGTGGCAACGCCTCCGAAAGATGACGTCGTGTTCCCATAATGTCTGAGAGGAGTTGATCTCCTCCCACTTTCGAGGCCACAAGTTTAGAGTGGATGCGGTGGACCTGGCCTTCTTCGATCGAACGTCTGACAGAGCGAATCAACACTTCACCACGCACAGGTTTTATCAGATAATCACTTGCACGTTGGCGAATCGCTTCCCCAGCCATGGCTGGGGAGTGCACACCGCTCGTCAAAATGACAGGAATCTCCAGAAGGGACGCACGCTGCAGCAGCTTTGGTCCAAGCCCATCAGGAAGATCGGTACTCACAAGCACTACATCAAAACAATCACATGTCATCGATTGGAGAGGTTTCTCCGCGTCTTTGGCCACGTGGACTTCGAACCCCTGACGCTCCAAAATACGCTTCATCGCCTCAGCAAGTGTTAAGCTCTCATCGACGATCAGGATCTGCTTGGGTCGCCCACTTGAAGACTCACAAGTGGCGAGCGAGGCGAACTCTTTCATCTCTTGCCGTGGCAAAGATAACGAGCCCCCATGTGCGGGCTCAAGCTGCATTGTTTCGAGTGATTGAGAGGAGTGATGAATCACGGACAATTGCTGCGTTAACTCCGCCGCTTTTTCTGTCGCATCTTGAAGCTTTGAAAATTCGTCGGGGTACGCCGAGCCGAGCGTAGTCTCCTCTAAAAGGCTCGAATAGGACGATATTACCGCAAGTTGGTTGCTAAAATCGCGGGCAAAATCCCCAGCAAGCCGACCAAGCGTCTTCACATTGTCGATCTGCTGCAGCTTCGCCTCATTCGACATCTCAATGTCGATATCGAGTATCGCTCCCCGGACAAATGAGTACTTTTCGTCGACGACGACAGCGAGCTTTCTCCAATGATACTCATTGTCCACGAGCAATCGAAAACGCGCACCAAATGCCTGTCGCTTTCCCTCCAACGCCTCCATCCACAAGCTGCCAAGCAACGGTTGTTCCTCAGGATGGATATGCTCAAACCAGTCCGTCGAAGCCAAAAACTCTTGCTCTGAGCAACCGATGATCTCCTGCACTCTCCCAATCACCCATGCCCCCTGAATCCCGGAGGTCTGGTTCTCCAAAGGCACATCCAATCGGTACTCATAGAGAATCAAAGGCAACCCACGGATGGCGTTCTGGATGTGGTGAAAAGCCATTTGGCGACTGCTCTCTTTCGCCTCAGCGATCGAGGATTTTCGATGGTGCGCGAGCTCAACGAGCGTATTCACCTTACAACTTAACTCTGTCAAATTGGTGGGCTTTGTTAAGAAGTCAATCGCGCCGAGCTTGAGGGCTTTCTCCCGAACAGCCGTTTCGTTGACTGCGGTGATCATCAACACAGGCAAAGAGGGGACCTTCCCTGCTTCGCGAAGAGCCTCCAACACGTCCATCCCGCTCACCCCTGGCATCATCAAATCCAGCAACACGAGATCAAACGTCTCTTCCTCCAAACGCGCGAGCGCTTCCTGACCACTTTGGAGAGGAACAGCATCATGTCCACAGTGTCCGACAACATCGCTCATCAATCTGAGATTGAATGGCTCATCGTCGACGATCAACACCCTCCCGACATACTCAGTTTTCATCCTTCAGACTCCTTTCCGAGTAACGCAACAGCTTCCTCTCCACCCAACAACAACTCGACCTTCTTGAGCAGCTCTTTGTAGGCGATCGGCTTCGCCAGATAATCATCACACCCTCCTTCAAGGATCCGTTTCTGGTCTCCGGGCATTGCATATGCAGTCACAGCAAGAATGGGAATGTGTTGTGTTTTATCGCTTGCTCGTAACAAACGTGTCGCAGCCAGACCATCCGTTCCTGGGAGTTGGATGTCCATCACGATAAGATCGTATGTTTTCTGCAAAGCCATCGCGATCCCATCATCCGCATTATCAAATTCATCGACTTGATAGCCAGCTCGAAGCAACACACCGCCGATCAATTTACGGTTGGCTGCGTTATCCTCGATAAGTAACAATTGTTTCATGGGAGTGGCCTCTTAGAAGGTTTGTACCCAAACCAAGTCTCGATATACTTCACAATGTCGCTTCCTGCAGTGCTGGCCTTTGAGAACAGTCCCTGTGTTTGCTGCTTTAACAACAAACGCTCCCCCTGACTGAGTTGTTTGGCGGTGAGGATAATCACGGGAAGATGAAGCGTACGTTGATCAGCACGAAGTCTCTTGAGGACTTCAAATCCATCGATCTCGGGCATCATCAAATCGAGCAACACCAAATCAGGAGGCTCCTCATGAACCATCGCCAGCGCCTCTGCTCCTCCGTCTGCCGTGCGTATATCGTAGGGCTTCCCTTCAAAGTATGAAGAGATGATCGACAACGCATTTGGATCGTCATCCACAACAAGAATGCACCCTGTTTTCCGTGAACACAGGATCTTATCGACGATCTCTAGCATCTCCTTTCGTCGTAGGGGCTTGGCCAACACCGCAAAGGCCCCAATACCGTTGATGACGTTGACGTGCTCATCAGCACATACAACGATGATTGGTAATCCCCGAAGCTGTTCCGACTGCGCCACCTCCGTATAAAAATCTGGGTCCAGCTGCCCTGAGATATGCAGATCGAGAATCATAAAGTGTGGTTGTCTTTTGTAGGCGTGTGTGAGCGCAGAAGCAGTGTCTGGGAAAAAAATCACCTCAATGCCAACATCCTGGAGATACAGACGTATCAACTCCTGCGAATCAGGATCTTGGCAAACAACGACCGCCAGAGGAGAAATGGCTTCGGAGGAGCTATAGGCTTCTTTCATTTCTAGCGCGTGGGATACAACATCTTCGGCGATGTGGGTCTTAACAACTTCCGAGGACTGGTCGCAGGGGATGTGCACCCAAAAACGACTCCCTCTTCCTGGCTGACTCTCCAATCCAACCTCACCACCGTGTAGCGTCGTGAGGCGTTTGACAAGTGCGAGTCCGAGCCCTGTGCCCTCATATTCACGGTTCATGCCACCATCAAGCTGCTCGAAGGGACGAAAAAGCCGCCCAAAATGTTCCTCCTCAATTCCGATCCCAGTATCCGAAACAGACACCTCAAAGAAACGCTCCTTGTAGGGCTTCACTTCCACTGAGACATGTCCTCCCTCAGGCGTAAATTTCACGGCATTGGAGAGCAAGTTGTACACAATTTGACGCATCTTCCTCGCGTCGACTTCGACGTGAGAGAGCGCAGAATCAACCTCATAAACAAGCTCGATATCTTTTTTCATCGCGCTTTCTTTCACGACGCTGAGTGTGCTTGCGATGAACCCCTTGAGCTCCACTCTCTCCAAAAAAAGCTCCATTTTACCGGCTTCGACTTTGGACAGATCGAGGATATCGTTAATCAAGGAGAGCAGGTGGTGACCACTCTTGAAGATCTCGGAGACATAATCGAGTTGTTGTTTGGACAACTCACCGAGCACTTCGTCCTTCAATATTTCGGAGAACCCAATGATCGCGTTGAGTGGTGTGCGAAGTTCATGTGACATACTCGCCAAAAACTCGGACTTCATACGATTCGCGTGTGAAAGTTCTTCGTTTTGGAGGGCAATTTGACGGTTGCGTGTGTTGAGCTGAGAGGTCAGCTTTTTAAGCTGCTCGTGTTGTCGAAGCGTCGAAAGTCCTACAGAAATTTGCGTCCCCACTTGAATCAACCACTTTTTGGAGCGCTCACTAAACTCATAACCAGACGTTCCGACCAACACGCCGAGCAAAATTTCTTTGTAGATAAGAGGGATGGCAAAAATGTGCGTGGTCTCAAAGACACCAACACCTGTGTTGAGTTGAAAGGTCCGGTTTGGGACAGACTCCCAAAAAATAGGCTC
The DNA here is from genome assembly GCA_002731275.1 of Deltaproteobacteria bacterium. Taxonomy (GTDB): domain Bacteria; phylum Myxococcota_C; class UBA6777; order UBA6777; family UBA6777; genus UBA6777. The sequence continues at coordinate 24,348 of PCBK01000138.1, forward strand.
TCTTTTGAGGGCTGCTTCTCCCACCAGCCCCTCCCCCATGATGTACGTCATCTTGACATCAGTCCCAAGCCCAAGCGCACAACGCAAACTCAGCGCCCCCTCCCACTCATCAAACTGATAAAGCGCAACAGGACGATATCCTCCAACCTCTCTAAGGACATCCAATGCGTTCTCAACGGGATCATTCTCGCCTGTTTGGACAAATGTCAACATCAATTGGGAGAAAACACGCTCGATCTGTAGGCGCTCTTCGAGCAGTATGGCTTGATGAGATGAAGAAATATCCCACTGTGTCCCAATCATCCGGACCCCTTTGCCATCTTCATCTCTCACAACCACAGCGTACATCTTGAAAAAACGCTCCACTTGATCTGGGAGCAGTACACGAAACTCTGTGTCAATGTCGCTCAATCCATCGCGAGCATCGTTCATCGTTTTGACGAAGCTATCTCGTTCATCAGGGTGGACACCTGCACACCACAACTCGTAAGAGCTTGGAAAGAGGTCGGCAGAGATGCCGTAGTGCTTGTACATCTGATCGTTCCACACCATCTCCTCAGTCTCAAAATCCCACTCCCACACACCGATTCCTGCCGAAGCAGTCGCAATCTCCATCCGCTCCTTCCAATCCTGGAGAGCATCTTCGTATTGTTTTCGCTCACTCAGATCCCGAATGGCGCCAAGAAACATGACACGCTCACCAACGTGGAGACGCACAGTCGCTAACTCCACGGGAAACGCCGTACCATCCTTGTGCATCCCGTTGGTCTCTCTGAGTCCAGCCGCTTCGTGTAACTCCCCTCTCTTAAGTTTGTCCGCCTCTGGTTGTTGCACACCATCGACTGGGGAAAAAATCGAGATCACACTCTTCCCTAAGAGTTCGCCCTCATCATACCCAAAAATCCGTTCGGCGGTTTGATTGCATTGTTCGATTTTTCCTCGCTCATCTGCGACGATTAAGCCATCCAGGATCGTCTCGAAGATGCTCTGGTACAGAGTCGCTTGGTGGTGGGCTTTTTGGTTGGTGGAGATCATTTTTCTGTTTGCAGAATAGAGACTGAAAGACGCGAGCAAAAAGAGCAACATTGCGACGCTCAGTGTGAAAAAGATAATCTGCTTGCTGCGGTGCAACCTCCTCGAAAAGAAGAGACTTAACTCTTCGACGACCTTATCGGCTGTCTGCACCGCAAACAGGCCGCTCTTCACAAACTCACGTTTTGCGCGCTGTGAGGACGTTGTATTTAAGGCCTTAAAATATCGATGTTGCTCAGCAAACATCCGTTCGAGTGCGCGGTAATGTCGTTGCAGGAGTCGCTTGTTATGCACACCAGGCCAAGATACCGTCGCATGCATCGTTTTGGACGTAAGGCGGGGATAGACTTTTCCTCCAGATAACGCTGCCTCAACGGTCGTGCGCAAGAGCAACTTTACCCTCTCCTGTTGGCTGTTTGGACGACCGACAAGCAAAGAGAGCCGCATATACCGTTCACAAAGCATCCGTTGCCTTCCGGCAAGATCGAGCTGATGCCCCCCTAACGTCTGGACTTCGAGAGAATGCAACGCGTACAACAACCCTAAAACGACAAGCAAGAAGCAAAGCCCCACCCCCAAAAGGGCTACAATCCAAATGGGGACCGGGATCTTTTTCTCAACGTTGGTATCCGTGTCCTGCATACAGCGCTCCTGTGCCGAAAGGAACTTTTTCGGTGGCTGCAAGAAAAAGGAGACAGAAAAAAGAAACGCAGGTGAAAGTTGCAGTTGGAATCGCAAGCGTCGTGACTCGTCGTCGACATGGTCCAGCCACGTCTTCTCCTCGTGTCTTGCCTGAGGTTCCGTCTACTGTCCTCCTTCGTACGCTTTTTTCCTTGCAGCAGCCTTCTCAGAATATCTTTCCGTACATACATCCAAAAAAAGAAGTTCTTACAAGCGAATATCGTATTCTATTCGGAATCCAACGGTAAAATCAAGCATAAACATACTAAACTGATTTTACATATAAAACCCTCGCAATAAAGTATATGTACAGCAAGCACATAGAAAAAGTCCACACTTAAAAGTAAAAAAATGTCACATCATAAAAAAATGAACCAAAGTGTCTATGAATGCGTATGCTGCATTGGAAATGGGAACTGTTGTGTCAGTACAGTAGCTCACTAGGAAGAGCATCGGATTGAAACTCTGAGTGAATGGGTTCGAGTCCCATCGAAAATAGACATACCCCTTCTCCTACTTTCCACCTTGATTCATTGCATTATGATCTTGGGACGTATTCAACGAGAACTGTTGTGTTTGTACAGAAAATTCGGCGTTGTAAGCCAGAGGTCGAAGGTTCGATTCCTTCTCTCGCCAGTTTTACGGCGAGATAGCTCAGTTTGGTAGAGCACTGCTTTTCACACGAGCACACACCTTCCCTCGTGTCCTCAGATCCCCCCTCCCATGAAGTTGCAAAATGACGTTATGGACTCGCCTTTGGTCCCACTTTCACACGAATCATACGCCAATCAAAGCCACCTCGCCTGTCTCGTGCGATCGCGACGATATTGACTTGCAGCCCCTCTTTGAGCGCCTGCCCCCGGAAATCATTTGGATACCAGTATGGATCTTCGGTGTGTTGGGGAGGATTCTTCCCCGAAAAAATCGACGCAGATCGGTCAAATTCTCCTTCTGTTGCATACCATAAGATCTGGATATCTTCTTTGAATTTAACACCATCGACAGTTGAAGTCAGTTCATCTTGAGAGGCTGGATCAATCTCTGCTTTGATCTTCAGCTTCCCTCCAATAGGCACGGTGATCTCATCGCACTTGTCGGCTTCCCCTGGCATGCAGGAGGTGATGGACTTTTCGTCAGCCAAAAACCCTGTAATTTTGGGATTATGGTTGCGATTCTCTTCGGTTTTACTGGAGATCAGCACATTTTTGAGTGAGATCTGTTGAAGTCCGTCATAAGACGCGGTCAGGATCAACAGCGCATCAGCGCCCTTCTCCTTCTCTTCGGTGGTCTTCAATGGATCCAAAAACCCTTTGGGGACAGTCCAACGAATCGTCTCACCACAAGGTGGAAATCCAGGCAGACACACCAAACTCTCCGTTCGATTGGCGTCCATACTCGCAGGACAAAGTGTCACACTACCAAAGGGGTTGCCACCATCAGGCACACCACCATCAGGTGCACCACCATCGAACCCACCGCTCGCAAGCCCTGTACAAGAAGCGTTTGAGTTACCTGGGCCCAGCATGGGAAGACAGGCAACCCAGAGTGCTTGTGGTTTGTCACATGAAAATGTACCTGCTTTGAACGCTCCATCAGGATTCATCGCGAGAAAAGAGAGCTGCGCTGTTTCGCCTGGTGCGAGCTCAGGAGGTTCTGACTTGATCGCGAGGACCCTAAACTTATCGATCTGTGAGATAGGCGGGAAAGGTGGTTGGCAATCTTCAAAACAGCTCGCAAAAAGCATCAACGCACAAAGCAACATGCCCCCTTTCAAGAGAGCAAAGATTCTATGTACACGCTGACTTGACATCATACTTCCCTGCTTGTGATGTGACATCAAAACTGTCCTTTCACGCCAAGAGATGGAAAGATCGGGAGCCCTGTAAGCGGCGCTGTTTGGGTGAAATCGTAGTTGTTGATCGTCCCCTCCTGGTTGGGATAGTTGTAGACGTTTTGCACATCGAGATAAAAGGAGAGTTTCCACAGTGGGAAGACCAGCTCGTAATCGAGACGGATATCCAGCTGGTGAAAGAGCGGGTTGCGAGCTGAGTACAACTTCCCAGGGATCTGGATATAGCCGTTGGTGTCGGCGTTGTAGATACTCCCCTGAATCGGCGTGTAGGGGTTTCCACTGACCAACCGAAAGCGCGCACTGACAGAGAAGCCAAAGCCCAACTTATACGCTCCCAGGACCGTAAAGATATGCGTCTGATCGTAGTCAAACAAACGCCACTCCTTACCAGGAGCGTCTTGTCGTTCGGAGCGACCTACAGTATAGCTCAACCAGCCAAAGAAGCGTTTGTGAGGCGGAAAGCGAATCAACACTTCGAGACCATAAGCACGCCCGACACCTTGGTTATTGAGTCGTTCGGACACCTCATCGCCATCTCGGATGACGACTTGATTGCTGCTCGTGATCAAGTCATACAAATGTTTGTAGTAGAAGGTAAATTCGGTTGTAAACTCTCGACAAATATCGCCGAGAGCGGCTGGACACTTCCAACGCCCTACGAGTCCCGCTGTGTAGTGAATGGCATTTTCGGACTTGATCAATGGGTTCCCAAAATCGGGGTTCACCTCCTGCCCTGACGGAGGTTGAGAAAACAGGCCGACACTCCCCGTTAAGGTGAGCGGCTTGATCACTGTCCAAGAGACGGCAAAACGCGGATTGATCAAAAATTGCTCAGGACGAGAGAAGTAGTCAACACGCACACCTGTGATCGTCCTCAGCGGTTTGACAGGCTTCCAATTGATCTCAAAGTAAGCAGCAGGCTCCATCACCCATTGTTTATTCTCGATGGTCCGGTACTCATCGAGTGTACTACTTGTCGATCCAGAGCCGGGTTCATCTTCAGGGCGTGGAGGGGAGATGTTGGGGATTCGTAGAGAGAGCTCGGTCCTCCTGATCCGCGTATCAATCCCCATCCGAAAAGACAAGAATGAGAAGGGTTTGAGCCTCAACTCATCGCGAAAAGAGAAGTCATAGTTGGCGTTATCGACAGTGATCGCAGCGCCTGCGTTTGTGTTGGTGCTGGTCAGACCAACATCAAATGAGAGCTGGTGTTCGATCGTTTTGGAGGGCGCGATCTTCCAATATGTTTGGAAACGGTAGAAGGTAGTCGTAAAATTAAAGTCCCCTCGAATATTCGATCGGCCGATGGGTTCATCTCGTAAAAAAGAGAGCCGATCGTCGGAGAAATAGAACATAATCCCGACACTTTGGGCCTTGGTGATTTGCCAATCGAGTTTGACTTGAGCGTCGTAGTAACGAGGCGCAACAGTTAAATCAAAAGCCCTGTTATCCGAGGGCAAGACCAACCCCAAAAATGCATCGAGGTGGCTACGTCGGCCACTGATGATGAGGTTCGCGCCCTTCCACAGTGGTCCTTCGAGAAACAACCCAATATCCGTAAAGTCGAAATCGAGATAACCGTGCCAGCGATCTTTCCCTTTGCGGGTTTGTAAATCGATAACACCACCTGTTGAGCGGCCATATGCGACACTAAATCCGCCTGGGATAAAATCCAATCGCTTCGCCATGTCACCGTTAAGTACAGCGGTCAAACCACCAAAATGGTACAGCTGTGGGATCTGATGACCGTTGAGATACACACGGGAGTCATCTGGAGCCGATCCACGGACGACGAAAAAGCCTGTGTTCAGAGGTGTACGAGCGACACCAGGGAGGTTTTGTACAACCTTCAGAGGATCACCTTGTGTGCCAGGTAGGACCTTGATCTCTTCTTGTCGTAAGGATTGACGATGGATCTCGCGCCGCTCTTTGCGCTCCCTCGTCACAGTCTCAAAGAGTCCGGAGCCTTCGCTGCGGATATACCACGCCCGCTCTTGTTTTTCACCGGCAAAAATCGGAATGATCGGCTTCTTGGTCTTTCGATCACGTCCTGGTTTGACGGAACGTTTTTTGCCTCTGTAGACACGTAAAATAGCCTGAAAGCGTTTATAGTTAGGCACAGGGATCACGAGACGATATCGCCCAGGGGGGAGCTTCGGAACTTCATACTGCCCTTGCTCGTTGGCGATCACCTGCTTTTTGACGCGTTGTCCGAGGAAAAACATCGTCGCACCATCGATCGGCTTCCTCGTCCCTCGTTCGAGAACGTAGCCATACAACATGGTCTCTGTTGAGGTCGGCTGCATCGTCCTTTTTTTGACCGTCGTACGTCGCGCAACAGGTCGACTTGTGGGTCGGGAGGTGGGCTGTTGACGTTTGGCAGGACGACTTGTCGGTGCCTTCACAGTCTTCACAAAAAAAGCATAGCGATAATTGATCCGAACAGGGACGGGTTTTCCCTTGTAAGTCGCAGGGACAAACTGGAATTGCTTTGCGGCTTTCATCGCGGCGTCATCGAATGCTTTTCCGGCAGATTGTAGGATGGTCACTTTGGCGACCTGCCCTTTTTTATCGACGATCAATTGAAGGATCACAGAGACGTTCTTACGCTTCTTCAGCTCGACCTTTGGGTAGGGTGCCTTGATAAACTGCTTCAGCTTTGGGGGAACAAAACCCTTGGGTGTGGAAGATTTGGAGACTTTCTTTTTCGTCTCATTGTTGGAGGTTTTGGTATCCGTTTTTTTGGATGTCGTATCGGTCGCTTTTTTGGATGTATCTTCAGCATAGACAGAAGAAGGCACAAACAAGAGCAATGATAGAAAAAGGAAAAGAAGGGTACGCATCAATCCTCCAACTCAAACCGATAGATGTACCGGACAACGACATCGACAGGTTTGCCTTTGTAGCGAGCGGGGTGGAAGCGGAATCGACGAAGAGCAGCGACAGCCGCCTTCCCAAATCCAAATCCTTTGGCAGTAGAAGGTCTCACGCTGATGACTTTCGCGAAGCGAACGCGACCACTTTTTCTGATCTGGACGCTCAGTACGACGCGTGCCTGGATCCCACGACGTTTGGCTTCAGCCGGATATACAGCTCGTGCTTTGCGAAGCTCTCGGGGGTTCTCATCGACTTCGTAAACAGGCACAGGCCGAAAGACATCCCGTCGCCTTGGAGGAGGTTCGACACGTCGGGGTGCGTAGTATGGACGCACTTTGCTTGGATCGACGATTTTTTTGTCGGGATCTTTCATTAAGGTGTTCCCGACGCGGACCGCCACTTTGGTGCCTTTTCCCTTCGCAAGAGAGCTCATCGTGACCCCAAAGATTGGCCTTGGAGGTGGCGCATTTCGGGGTGGAGGCTTACGAGGACGCCGATTGGGAGGAGGAATCACGCGTCTCCGTCGTGGAGGTGGCGGACGCCTTCTTTTGCGCTTGCGCTTTTTGAACTTCTTTTTGCGCTTTCGCGGCTTAGGCCGTCGGCGGACAGGCTTTTTGCGTTTGGGTTTTGGGCGCTTTTTCACTTTGCGTGGACGAGGCCGCACAAGCCTGAATTTCACCACCCGAAACTTTTTCCTTTTGGGGGCATGTCGCTCGGGGGTCTTAAACGCCCACACACTGAGATGCACACAAGCAGACAGAAAAATGGCGAGAAGCCACCGCTGCCATGCAAGCTCTGTGAACATCTCGATAAATCGTCTCATCTTACAACCTTCCATTCAGCAAACGAGAAAAGCTCACGGCGCATCAGCCTGATCGGGATCAATATTGAATGCATACTGTTCAACGCCAAGGCGGCGTAAAAGATCCAGCAACCAGATGATCTTTCCGTGGATCACGATGCGATCAGCGGCGATAATCGCCTGTGCATTTTTGCCTTGCTTTTTGGCGAGCTGCTTGACGCGTTCTTTGAGTTGCTCAGTTGTGACGAGTTTTCCATTGAGATAGAAGGTCTCTTTGCGATTTTTCTCCGCCTTTCGAATAGTAATCGAGATAGGCGACGTCTTGCTCTCTTCGCCGGTGCTGGCTTTGGGGAGCTCAAGCGGAATCGCTGGTGGGACCATGAGTCTCGCGGTCACCATGAAAATAATGAGGAGGACGAGGACAACATCAACGAGAGGCGTCACGTTGATCGCGACGATGATGTCGTCATCATCCATAGAAGCACCACCTGCCATGATCGTCCTCCTTACTCAGTAGATTGTTTGGGTGAGACGACGATAGGCTTCTCGAATACGGGATCGAGTGCTTCTTCCGCGTGAATGTGGGCTTTCAGCTCATGGATAAGTGAGTCTGACTGTGTAAGCACACGTTTGACCTGCCCTTTGAAGTAGTTAAATGCGACAACGGCGGGGATTGCAACGAGCAACCCGACGGCTGTTGCGACGAGTGCTTCGGAGATGGCCGCCATGATCTTGGGTCCTGCTGATGACATCGCAGCGCCACCGAGCTCGCGAAAGGCATTGATGATACCAAGGACCGTACCAAACAAGCCGACAAAAGGAGCGTTATTCCCGAGTGTACCGAGAAAAGAAAGTCCACGTTCGAGACGTAACTTTTGCTCACTACGTGCACCTGTTGCGATCTCATCGACAGCATTCGCGCCCCCTTTTGCGGTGCGCAGTCCTTCTTGCAGCACGATAATCTCGGGACTATCCCCTCCCGAAAAACGTTTCATCGCGAGATCGGGTCCCCCCGTCTGTAGCGCTGCGTTGAGCTTTCGCTTCTCTGCGTTGAGGTCCACTCTGTAGCGGAAAAAGAAGATCAGTCTCTCCATCATAATCGCGATGGACGCGAAGCTCAGCAACAACAATACGTACAAAACCCATTCGGCCCCAACTGAGGCCATTGACCATAACTTTTCTGTTAACACAACACCAACCTTTGCTCGTGAAGAAGAAGAAAATCAAACGTGCACCAAAGCAACAAAGTGTTCATTCAGATCGCACATCCTAAGCACCTGACACTGACTTGACAAGAGGGTAAATGATCTGTTAGGCAAGTAGCATTGAACGATGTTTTCATTCGATGAATGTGCTTCAATCTACGAGGCTTTCGATGATCTGGAAGAATCAATTTGTAAAGAGTTTACTCCTCGGAATATCCGTAACCTTAGCCCTTTCAGGATGTGGGCCTGTCCAATATACTGCGAAGTATCTTGACGCCACAGCTGCCATTGAGGCAGCACACGTCGAAAATGCCTGGAAACAAGCTTGCTACGAATATTACGCATCTATCCGTTATTTGCAAAAAGCAATGGAAGAAGCTGGCTTCTCCGACTTTGAAGCGGCCGCCAACTACGCAGACAAATCGTGGAAACTCGCTGTCGCAGCACGTAACCTTGCGAGAGAACGAAAAATCAAACGCAAGTACATCCCTGTGATGTGTCAGGCTCCCCCCAAGATTCTCAAGTTTTACAAGAAGAAAAAAGCTCCCAAACGTATCAGAATGGAGAAACGCATTGTCGACTAGCGCTCTTCGGAGTGGAATCGATGTGACGATGCTGTCATGGAGGCTCACTTGAAACGAAAATTTTCATACCTTCTCTTTTTGATCGGGGCTGGAGTGCTTCTCTCAGGGGGTTGTGCCACAGGTCCCGAAGTGCGCAATCGACTCAATTGGCTGAAGATCCAAATGAAAGAAGCCAAAAAAGATGGTGCGCGACTTTGTGCCCCCTACACTTATGCCCATGCCAAGGCTGAAACGAGCTTTGCCGAGCTTGAGCTAGACCAAGGACAACACATCCGTGCAGAATGGCACATGAAACGTGCTGTAGTCTGGGCCAAACTCGTCCGAAAAGAGATCGAACCCTTTCGTCAACGCAAAGAACTCTGGAAGTGTCGTGGAGAAGAAAAACCACGCCCACGCCCCAGACCACGACCACGGCCAAGAAAAATCGATCCTTGTGCCAAGGATACAGACAAAGATGGTATCCCAGATTGTCGCGACCTTTGCAAAAATCAATCAGAAGACTACCAAGGCTACGAAGACGTCGATGGATGTCCCGATGGTTCACGAGACAGCGATGGAGACGGCATCGCCGACTGGCGTGATAAATGTCCCCTCGAACCAGAAGATCGCAACGCATTCCTCGACAACGATGGCTGCCCAGACGCTGACCTCGACACAGATGGTGATGGTGTCCCCGATTACAAAGACAAATGTGTCCTTGTTCCTGGTGTCCCTCCCAATGGATGTCCCGTTGTCGTGAAAAAACCCAAGTTCCGCTTGATCGTCGTCACCAAAAAGAAGATCGAGTTGAAACAAAAAGTATATTTCGCGACAGCACGTGCCAAAATTCGTAGCCGCTCATTTGAGATGCTTCGAGAGGTCTCAAAAGCCCTCCGCATCAACAAACTTTACGTATGTATTGAGGGACACACGGACTCTCGCGGTGGACGTCGATACAACAAGGGTCTCTCACAAAGACGTGCTCGTTCTGTACGCCGCTTCCTAATGCGAGAAGGTGTAGACCCCTCCACGATGCGACCCATCGGATATGGTCCAGATTATCCCATCGATACCAACCGCACTCGCTCCGGTCGCGCAAACAACCGCCGTGTTGAATTCGCAATCGTCAAAGCAGGTGCACGCTGCCCCAAAAAACAACTCAAGTAACCCCCCAGACTGCTCCGGCGGACGTTGCAAGTGTGCAACATACGCCTCAACAAACTCACCACCCTGAGCCTTCGGCTCTTCCCTCCTCTCAAACCTTTCGAGAGGAGGGACCATTCAACCGAGATACACGAAGATTTGGCCATAGTGCTGATCCGGCGGACGTTGCACTTGTGTCTCCGCAAACTCCCCTGACTCCACTCTACAATCCCCTTCTTTCAGACGTATGTCGCAGGCGACATCCTTGG
>PCBK01000139.1 GCA_002731275.1 Deltaproteobacteria bacterium
CTTTTTCTCTTTTTAAATCATATCATTAAATTATCATCTGTTGGATTTTCAAAAAAAATGACCCACCCCTCTTTTTTCGTTCGGTAAATGAGTACAAAACTACCCAAATTCATCAATTTTTTCAATTCATTAAAAGACGTTTTGTACTCATTTACCGAGTCGATTTAGAAAATGACGAGTCCGTTCGGTAAATGAGTACAATTGCATACCGATCACATCGTCACCGGCGTGTCTTCAACGCAAAACTTCATTTCCGTTCGGTAAATGAGAACAAAACTTTCGCTCAAAAACAGCCACTTTCCCCATTGAAAACATGCACCTGCAGCATTTTTCTCGAAAATCCCTTCTTATTTTACATATTTTTTTGTTTTGTTGTTGTTTTTGTTTTTTGCGCGGGCCGTACGGCCACGCGCGTTCGCGCGCAAGCGCAGCGGGCTGGCGCCGCTGGCTTTCTCGCTCCGTTGTTGCTTTTTTTATATAAATTCTTTATATTCATATTCGCTTTGTTTTCAGCAAACAGATCCTCGCTTTGCCAGCAAGAAAACAACCCCATGATTCATGTAAGTGCCCGATAGGAAAGCTAAAAAATCATCCGCACATAGGATTTTACATTCGTTTTTTTGAAAAATCCGCCTCAGAAGTCAAGTTTCGACCTGACACCCCCCAGAGACACCGCTGAGGATTTGCGTAAATATACCTCTCGCATGTGTTTGGCTGAAATGCGACTGCATGTATGGGTTTTGTTTTTCTGCAAGCGAAAGATGCGTTTCTGTTAATCCTCAGCGATGCCGCAAAAAAACCTTTGACCCGGAGCAGGCTTTTCTCAAACTCTGTATTTTGCCCCAGCTCAAGCCCTCTCTCATCCGTCCTCAAAAGTACAGCTATGTTTCTGTTTAGAAAAGTTTTTTTTGTATTTTTCCAGGGTGGGTAAAAAGCGACTCGTAAAACCAGTACAAAAAAACTTATAGTGTCTTGAAAGTAAATAGTAATTTGTGTCTTTTTGTGTTCTTCACGCACCTCAAAGTTCGCGGAAACATCGCACCTCGTTTTTGCAAATTGACGAATGAGCTAAGTCGTTGACTTATTGTGCATGGGTATGTTTTGTAAGGGGATTTGTTGATTGGCGTCGTTGCACGGGTTCTCCTCCCCCCACTGCTGAGTCTGGAATTAGGGGGAGATGTTTATATGTGCATATTTTAGGATTTTATTCGGATGTGTGCATTGGTGTCGAGAAGTGAGGGAGACATACCAGTAACAATGATGTTTTGAGGATGTGACTTGGCAAACGACGATAAATTGGGTGAGAACTCGGGAATGATAGGCTATTGGGCGATCGTTTTGAGGTACGCTCGTTGGGTGGGACTGAGTGCATCGAGTTGTTTTGTGGAAACGGATGTGGTGTGGTCGATCTGTGCTCCCCTTGCCTGTGTATTTTCGTCGCAGAAGGTCGCACCAAAAAGAGAAGCACCACGCAAGTCAGCTCCAACCAGATTGGCTCCTCGAAAGTCTGCACCTTCCAGATCTGCCAAATGGAAGTTAGTGTAGCTGAGATCGGCGTCTTGGAGATGAGCGTTGGAGAGGTTGGCGTGGGAAAAGTCAGCGCGCGTGAGTTGTGAACGTGTAAAGTTCGCATTACGAAGGAGGGCATACTTCGCACAAAGCCCTGATAAATCGAGCTGAGGGGCGTTGAGGCTCAGCAACTCTTTGTGTGAGAGATCTTTTTTTTGAAACAAGGCCAGAACCTCGCTGCGCTTGATATTGGCGATGACGTAACGCTCTTCTTTCCATGGATCTGCGCGATTGTGATAACCACTGCCATGCTCCCATGTCCCTGGTCGATCCTCTGCTAGAAGCTCAATTCGCTCCAGCCATTTCAAGCTCTTGTAAAAATAGCGTCCCGGAACAACCGTCCTGATTGGACCACCATGGATCTCTTCAAGGGGTTCTCCGTCGTACAAAAACGCGACAAGTGGATCGAGGTCTTTGAGGTCTGCGAGTGCCAGCGATGTATGGTGTGCGTGTTCACTCCGAGAGACAAAAGAGATGTGTGTCGCTTCTGGTCCTGGTTGACAGAGTGCAAGCAACGAAAGGAGTGGGACACCTTGGAAACAAGCGTCAAACTTGGACCATCTCGTGACACAGTGTATGTCGACGATGCGTTCGACTTGTTGAAGCTCCATTAACTCCTCAATGCTCCATATCTTCGGGTTTGTCACGAGTCCTTCGATGGTGAGTGTCCAGGGGGTGCTGTCCTTTCGGGGGGCTCTTTCACCGACAACGGGCCATTTTTCGGGAGCGACGAGTGCTTGATTTGGAGGCAGTCGAGGGGATTGTTTGGGTGTGTCGTTCATCGTTCAAAAGTCCTCGTTTTGGAGTGGATGTCTGGTATATGCTGACTTTACGTATATGGTGTGGATGGAAAAAGGGTGCAAGTTTTTTGACCTCACGTGGAGACTTTCGGTACGTTGGGCACTGCAAATGATGAATGTATGTCTCTCTTTTTTTGATGTGTTGAGGAGTGAAAGCCATGCCCATAAACCACCTGTTAGACGAACTTCGTGAGGGGCGTATCTCATTCAGGGAAGCGATCCAAACGAGAGAAATCCCAGAAAAACTCTTGCACAAATTGTTATGTGATTACACGAGTTGGTTCTTGGAGCAAGAGATCCGGGCTGGACGCCAGATTCCCGCACTTCATTGGAAGTGCTTGCAGGGAAAGCGTTTGTGGATCAAGAAGGTCGCGTCTGACGCTGATCTCGGACGTGTCCGCGCGATGCTACAGCAAAATCTCTCAGACGCTGAGGACAATCACGAGGCGTTCATCAAGCGATTTGTATGGGCGATGACATTCTCTTCGTCGTATCGAGGATTTCATTTGCTTTTCGACCTGTTCCAACGATATGAGCTGTCGGGATTTGCGCCTCGTGCTTTGCCACCTTATGCTACTGTCCAAGAGATGCACGAAGCGTGGTTGACCAAACAGTGTGTCTCCCTTCTCGAACAATACGAATTGGAACATCAACGTATTCTTGAGTGGTTGCAATCTGAGCAAAACCGGGCCTCCTTTGTCGAAGCTTTGCGCAAAAAAGACAACAAACAACCACAGCATATTGGTGCCTTGTTAGCCAAGACTTTCGCACACCAAGCCCGTTGATACGTTCCCTCGTCTACCTTTGAAAGGGACTACATGGGCGAACAGTGGGCGAATATCCGAACATTATTGGCGAAGGCACCTTCCAGTACACTCTGGAAAGATATATGTGATCATATCGACACAATCGATGATCCACACCTCTGTGAATCGACAGTCAGCTATGTAAACGCACATCTCTCAGGCTGGCCTCTTTCGACGCGGATTGTTCGTCTCAGACCGGATTGGCAGTCTCGTCACTTTCCCACACCTCCCTCCTGGAAGATCGCGCGCAGCGTCGTTCTTGACGATACAACCTATCCTCTCCTCCAACGCGAATTCTCACATATCCAAAACGACCACGCATTCGATCACATCGAACTCATGCGTTGTTCTCTTGTCGGCGCAGCACTTGAGCCTGCTGTTCACAGGATCAAACGCATACTTCCGCAGCTTCGTTCTTTGGATCTCTCTGGCCCTACACGCTCACCCAACGAAATCCATTCGTTGTTTCATGCTTCGTGGTTGGACTCCCTCGAAGAGTTGCAGCTTGGACATTGTGGTATCGGAGACGAGGGATGTAAGCTCCTTGCGAGCGCCTCCTTTTTTCCCTCTCTACGCGCCCTCTCTCTCGAAAATAATCAGATCAGTGGGGATGGTTTACACGCCCTCTTGAGTGCTCCACATTCCCCTCCTCTGTGCACACTCAATCTCTCGACAAATATCCTCCATGAAGACGCGCTTCAGGTGCTCTCCTCCTTGCATGGGACTTTACGCAACCTCTCGCTCTCGGCCAATCCGCTCGCTGTGGACGCACATGTCTCTTTGTGTGATACACGTATGTCCTTCGAGGGGTTGTTTCTCGACTTTCTCTCTATCACCGAAGATGGCCTGGACGCTCTGCTCTCTTCGGATGTCTTGAAAGGTTGTCGCTCGTTGGGACTCTCTGGGACTGGGTTGGGTGATCGTGGGTTGTCTTTGTTGGCGGGGGCGGCTTCTTTGCAGATGTTGCAAGAACTCTTTGTGGCCAAGAATCAGATTGGTGATGGTGGTTTGATCGCGCTCTCCAATACAAAGTCTCTTACAAACCTTCGTAGTCTGGAGCTTAGCGCGAATCAAATTGGAGATGATGGTTTGGTTGCGCTCGCCTCATCCGAAGCGATGAAACATCTGCACACACTCAAGCTATCATTTAACCGCTTTCGTGCTCGCGGAATGATGGCTCTTTCACGCTCGCCCCACCTGACACAATTGCGAACGCTTGATGTTCGAGGGGTCAAAATCTGAGCGAGCGTCCGAAAAAAAAAGAGCCGCTGTTCGAAAACAGCGACTCTTTCCTTTCGGGCTTCTCGCCCTTTTTTACAGGCTCCCTCAATCAAGCTCGTCATCGAGCTTCCGTGTACCCCAGCATCTTTTTGTGTCTGCGTCTGCCTCTCTCCTCCTACACGATCTGTTCCCGAAGCGACAAAACGCAGATGTCCTCGAAGAAAACGAAAGAAACGAACTCTGAGGAAGACAATAAGCGTCGGAGGTGTGTCGATTTTGGTCACTACATGTGCAGATGTTGTACGCGAGCGCTGGACAGAGTGAAGACTCCAAAGACAACGAAGACTACGTCTTTGCTGTTGTGTTGACTTATCTGTTGGGAGAGCTGCGGGGTTTGCAATGTCGCTCCATTCTCTCTATGATGACCCTTTCTTGTGGATGTTTGTGTAGGAGCGCGAAGGGTTGAACGAAGCACTTTTTGATAATCTGAAACTATGGGCTCCCCTCGTACTGATAACGTTGGTGGTTCTCTCGATGGTGACACTACGTAGTTGTCGACTATACAGTCTACGTGGTCAGGCCAAATCACATTTTCTCAAAGCCTGTACACCCAAACACGACAAATACACTTGTCAAAACTGGATTTACGAACACCACGACGTCTGCTTTGATCTTTGCACAGAACTTCAACGTACAGGACTTAAGTCTTCGAAGTACTTTACGAACTTCCAATCCTACGAAAAGTGTGTCTATGATCCAAAAGCCTACAAATTGAGCCTGCGAAAGAGACGTCGACGTTAGGACTTTGTTTGAGGAGAGGGAGTTAACCAGAGGTCGGAGTGTCGATGTGTTGGTCGAACAAGGAGATGAGCTGTTTGGGACTGAAGACACAATTACCGGTCGTATCAGTAGAACCTTTACAATCCCAAGCTGGTAGATATTTTCCTTTTGCTTGCGGTGTCCAGCTCCTCTCGATACCGGAGATTCCAAGAGTGTAGGTTCTGTAGTAGGCTTTGGTGATGGGGCGGTTTGAGAGGGTAAGGAGTGTCCACTGCCAGGATTTTTTCTTTCCTTTGACGATCGGGACGCGTTTGAGTTGAAGGATCGCGATATTGTACTTGCCACGAAAAAATTTGAGCAGCGCGTTGTTTAAGTAAGTCACGATGATCACACCACCTTTTAAAGGATGAAGAGCCTCTCCCGGCTGCCACCCATACGCACGAAATGCGTTGACGATACGACCTGAATTTGCCTTCTTCCAACGTGCACACTCAGCCTTTTGGAGCGTCTGGAGTAAGCGCTCTTTGTGTGCTGTCCACTGCGTACCCGCTCGCTTTTCAAGCATCAATTTTCTGAACGATGAAGAGTACGCGAACGGCTTGGCTTGTCGGAGGAGTGTGACGCCTTGTTGTAGTGTGTTGAGGGACATAAACGATGTATGACAGGGGTCGTTGTGATGTTGGTGGGGAGCATTTTTTCGCTGCGTGGTCCTGTACGATCGGATCCCGAGGAGCCGTTTATCTGGTCCTTTCGTGACAACCTCAAAGGCGTATCGTTTGGTCCTGTCGAAGTTGGTTTTGACTTCAAAGAGGAGCTGTGTTTGTCGTAGCTTGGCAAAGGATGGAGAACCCCAAAGGGTCGAAAAAAGCAACACAAAACATAACGTCTGAAGGGACGTGAACGTTGAACACATGACAATCTTCTCAACAATATACAATCAACAACATGATACCATTATCAACTTAGTCTTCCATCATACAGGGGCAACCCTTTTGGGGCTATTTTTTCACGATCTGTGTTCCCAAGTTGCGTTGCTTGTACGTTCATGGCAGAGTCATGCCTCATGAAATGGCAACAATCAGGAAGGGAAAACATGATGCCAAAAAGTACGCCTTTGTTCGGTTTGATCTACGTGCTCAGTGCGGTGTTGTTTTTGATCGGTGTCTCATTTGACATGTGGTTATTGCGGTTTATCACCAAGCCGATACCAGTGTTGTTGTTGATGATTTGGATTGGTTTGTACATCGACAAGAGACGTTATGTCATGTGCATCTTGTTGGGGTTGGGGGCGTCACTCGCTGGCGATGTCTTTTTGGAGCTGCCAGGCAATTACTTTTTATTTGGTCTGGTGTCCTTTCTCATCGCACATATTCTCTACATCGTCGCTTACTTACAGGACGCTAAAGATCTGCACTTGCTGCGGGCGTTACCAGCTGGTGTGTACGGTGTGATCTTCGTCTCGGTGTTGGTCAGTGGTGGTCAACTTGGTCCACTCCTCATCCCCGTTGTTATTTACGCGACTGTGTTGTGTGCGATGTTGTGGCGTGCTGGAAGTCGCTATGGCGCTGCATCTGTCTCGACATTCTCTGCACATATGGCGTTTTGGGGGGCGGTCTTTTTTGTGATGAGTGATTCGTTGTTGGGGCTGAACCGTTTTTACACACAAGATATCCCATTTGTGCGTTTTGGAATTAGTAGTTTGTACTGGTTGGGACAGGCTGGGATTACTTTCTCAGTCCTTTCGTCTCTACACCCCCAACAGAAGTCGTCATAAGCTCAAATGTTTTGCCCAGGGAGCTCTTGGGGACTTTATCGAGCCGGGAGAGGCGCGAGAGGCGAGACGTTTTCTTGGGGCGGGGGATATATGGGGTCTTTTTCTTGAAGAACCCGTGTAAAAAGAGCCCCATACCGATCACTTGGCCCGCTGCAGCCATTGACGCAACGATGATGTCTCCATCTCTTGAGCTGCTTTGGGAGTAACCCGCTGCGAACACTGGACCGACAAGCGGAATGGCGTAAAAACCGAGGTTCTTTGCATTACCGCTCGCTGACATTGAAGCCAACAAGCTGATCGCGTAAAGCGACGCAAATAACGAAATCCCCGAAGCCATAAAGTGCCCCTTGTAATCTTTGTAGTACAACCTGCGTTGGAGTCGACTCTTTGGATTGGGTTTGCTGAGAGCAAATTCGAGACGCTCACCACGCACCCTGAATGTGCGTGGGTATTGGTACTCAATACGATGAATAAATGTCAGCGGGATGATGATGATATCTTTATGATCGAGCAGCTCGATGTATTGTCCTCTTTTGAGTCTGTAGCGTGTCCCAAGGATCTTACTCCCATCTGTCAACGTGATCCGATATACCGCTGATTTACGGGGGCGGTGGTAAAGAGAAGCTTGTCTTGCCTTGGCAAATCCTGGCGTCAACAAAAGACACATCAACACAACAAAGGAAAACAATCGCATATTTGCTCCGAAAAGACACGTAGGACAGATTGTCCCTACAACAACATCATGAACATACACAAACAATCTTCTTTTGTGTTCTAGAGTATATACCTCTGCACCTCGACGCAACCCCCTACCCCTCAGTAAAGCCGTTGGTTCAAAAATGCTCAGGGAACGAGATGGGTTTTGATCCACTTGAGGAATTCTGGGAGCGCTTTGGCTTCAAGTGCGCCATTGTCGAAGTTCTGTGTCCCGTGTTGACCGCCCTGGATCTCAAAGAAGGACCAGACGCTCGATGTCCCGTCATCAAAGCCTTTGCTGTAGCTCGCTTCGTTGGTTGGGTACAAAAAGAGGATGGGGAGCGTTTTGAGGGTCGCGAGATGATCTCTGATCTTGTTTTGGGTCTCTGTGTACGAACCCGGCGAAAAGAACAACAGCGCTTTGGGATCGGGAAGTGTACTGTCACTGCGATTCACTGTGTAATCGAGCACAGAAGTCGAACCGTTACTTGCGCCAACAAGCAAGATATTTTTGCTGTCGAATCCACAAGCTGCGCGACCCAAAAATCGCAGGGCCGCTTCCATGTCCAAGCGAGCTGTCAATCCTGTGTAAGCTTGGCTTGCAGTCCCACCTGAATTTCCAGCACCTCGACGATCGACGTTGAGCACATTCAGTCCCATATCGTGGATCGCTTTGCGCACTCTCTGTGGGTAACTTGTCCTGTTAAATGTCGGTGGGACCATATGGAACAACACCACCACGCCCTGCCCTTCTTTGGAAGCCTGCCAATAATCAGCCTCCAACTCCACATTGTCGCTTGTCTTGAATTTGACGACACTCTCTGTCCCTGTGCACTTACTGCCCGTTGTATCCTGTGGATCTGCCTCTTTTGGGCTGTCGACCACATTCTCCTCTTTGGTCACGGTCTCCTGAGCGCTCTCTTGGACGGACTCAACAGGAAGCTCTTTGGCGACATCTGGTACGGTCTCCGTCTTGCTGTCGTCTTTGGTGCTTTCGTCCTTGGTGTCTGTGTCTTTGGTGCCTTCGTCTTTGCTGCTCTCGTCCTTTGTTGAAGCGTCTGTTGTTTGTTCCGTCGTGGTTTCGCTTTTGGGGTTGGTGTCTCCACACGCGAACCCTTGGGTGAAAAAAACCACAGCGAACATTGCGGATAGGATGTGTGCGATATATCTCATGATCAAAACAAGCCTCCGTAAAATAGAAGAATACCTCTCTGCTCGATATACAGTGTAACAACGCCGACCCTACCAGACAAAAACTTTCCTGGGAAGATGTGTCTCTTTTGTGTCGTGAATATTGACACTGCGGCATAAGGGTGCTTTTCTTAAAGGAGACTTGATAGGGCTGCTTCCAAATCGTTTGACTTGGAATCGCTTAAAGTGTCGTGTGGTTTGCATCCTGTGGTGTGAAGAAAGTCTCCATCTAGACGAAAGGTATGATCTCGTGAAGTCACCTCTGATCGGAAAACATGTGGGCCCCTACCGTCTCCTTGAGACGATAGGCAAGGGAGGGTATGGCGCCGTATACCTCGCGACACACATCGAACAAGGAGGGGAGTTTGCGGTCAAGTTGATGCATGGTGTCGACGAAAGGGACAAAGAGAAGCTCGACCGTTTCCACCGCGAAGCCACTGTGATGTCTCGCCTTCACCATGACAACATCGTACGTCTCGTCGACTTTGGGCACTCTGAGATTGGTTATCTGTACCTCGTGATGGAGCGTTTACAAGGCGCGACGCTTCACGAACACTTTCAGCAACAGACAGTCTTCACGTACCAACAACTCAAGGGGATCGTACAGCAATTATGCTCTGCCCTTGATTACATCCACCAATTCAACATGATCCACCGTGATCTGAAGTTGGGCAATGTCTTCCTCGAACAGCGCGGTGATAGTTACCATTGCAAGCTGATCGATTTTGGGATCGTCTTGCTCCAAGGACACACACAGATCACAGAGGCCGGCTCGTGTGTCGGAACCGCGACCTACATCTCACCCGAACAGATTTTGCAAACACGCGAAGTCGATGGTCGCTCCGATTTTTATTCTCTCGCGATCATTTTGTACGCGATGTTGACACGCCGCTTCCCCTTTGAAGACAAAAACCCCCTCCGTGTCATTTACATGCAAGCACATGAATCTCCTCCTCTCCTTCGAGAGAGCGCTGATTGGGCCCATTGGGTTCCCGAACTCGAAGCCTTTTTCCAGAAGGCGCTCGCCAAAGAGCGCGATAAACGCCCACAGACAGGCGCAGACTTTTACAGAGAATGGTTTTTGGCGCTTGGTGCACAAGAGCACGGGCAGCAAAGAAATGTTTCTAGCGAATCCCTCGCCAAAACAGACGTCGCAGCCTCCACAAAAGATCAGGACGCTCCCCTCTCCTATGGCGCGCAGCAATTCGAAGCGACAAGGGTTGATATGAGAAGCCCCTTTTTGCTCGCCGAGCTCGCACGTCAACAACAAGCCTCTCAAGATGAACCCTCTGATGATTTTGATATTGACATCGAGATCGACCTGGCCGACTATACGGACTCTGGAGATACATACGAGAGCATCAAACGCATCCCCACCCGCTCTTTCCCTGGAGCCAACACCTCACCCTTTGAACCCAAGACAGACCCCACAGGTAGACCCGTCCCCTTTTCTGTTGACGACAAAAAAGAAGACTGAGCCTCCATTTTGGTGTGTCTTTTTTCGTCCTTTCCAAAACATGAACTTTTTTATCCTCTCGTATACGTCCGATAGAGACGGCATTTCACGCATGGAGGGCAAAAAAAATGTGGATTGGACTGTAAAAACATCGGCGATGTGCCGTAGTGTATATGTAGGAAGGTCAGAGAGAGCAACTCTCGCTTCTGTTGGGAAGATGATGTGTCCACGTTGACATGACCCTCTACATTTTTTGCAACCACATTGACATACATTTATCACTCCGCCGGGAGGACTGCGTCCCTGGCAGGAGGAGGCACCATGAGAACTCTTAAACTTTCAAAAAATACGATAACATCGATGCTTTATGTGTTCTTTATGACAGGTGTCTTGCTGTTTGGTACAGGTTGTGGTGTCTTCGATGTGGATATTGTGGAGACCTTTGAGTTATCTGTTGATATGGATGATTTGCTCAAAAAATCAAACATCAACACTGCACAATTTCCCGGTGGTAAGGTTCCTTCACAGTTTAACGCAGAGGTGCCTTTCTGGTTCTCCAAACAATTTGATCTTCGCGATAACCCAAAGGTCAAAGACTATCAATCCAAAATCGTCAATATCCGCGTCAATCAAATATCCTACGAAGTTGTCAAAAATACAGTCAACGTCGCTCTTCCCAACAAAGGTCGGAGCTTCAACATCTTCGCAGCACCTCACCAAGCGACGGACATCAACGCCTTTAAACGCATCGGGTTTGTCGGCTCCATCCCGGCGATGACGAGCAACTTTGGGAGCGACTTGATCTTTGCCCCCACCGGTCGAGAGGCGATTGAGCCATTGTTGGATGCGTTGTCTTTCTCTGTCGCCGCAAGTGGGACCCTCAATATCAACGGCGCGACAAATCCTGTCGTCCCGAAGGGAACGCTCACTCTGCGGTTAAAAATCGACGTGTCCGTTTCTCTGCAATTGTATCTCTCGGACCTCCCCAAGGCGTCACGCGACGCACAGACCCCCACAACATCGACCACAACATCGACAAATAACACGACGACACCTGCCACCTCCACAACACCTTCTAGTATGTGATCGGTGGTGGATGCCATTTGAGGGTGTTGTCAGGGGCTGTGTTTTTCTTTTTGTTCTTTTGGCTTTGTGTCAGTATAATCTACCCACTCACCTTTGGTGGGTGTGCTGGTTTCCTTTGGATGATTGCAAAAAGGGAGCCTCATTGGATTGCGTACACGGAGTTTTCAGTTGTATGGGAAAACAAGAACAGCAAAATAGACACACAACATCATCCTCTGCGTCCTTCCCTTGGACCGGTCTGAAGCGTCAGCCAAGCGGTTGGTTTCGTTCTGCTCTCTCCTGGTTTGCCTGCCTGTGGTTTTGCTCCTTCGTCGCGTGTTATGTCACGCCTGCATCTGATGTGAATCTCCCATGTTTGAAACACGACGATTGCAGCCTGGGATTGTACTGCATCCAACATGTCTGCTCGACGCAACGCCCCACTGAACAATCGGAAGAAAAATCTGCTGAGCAACCCACCAAAGACGCAAGTGAGCCCTTCGAAGACCCAACAGGAGAGCCTCTCCCTGAGACATCACCTGAGGTGGAGTGTGTACCTGGCCCTGTGACACGAGCTTGCTACACCGGAAAAGATGGGACTGCTGGTGTCGGGATGTGCGCCTTCGGAAAAGAACGCTGCACAGCTGAAGGGAAGTGGAGTGGTGTGTGTGAAGGGGAGATCAAGCCACAGGTCGAGAGCTGCAATCAAACAGATGATGACTGTGACGGAGCTGTCGATGAAGAGCTCGATTGCTGCACTGAGGCTGAGTTCAAGAGCGGAGTCGAAAAGACATGCTATGGGTCTGACGATGGGGGTTGTGTCAAGAAACAGGATGGGACGTGGAGCTGTCGTGGCCATTGCAAAACAGGTAAGAAGACTTGCGAAAAGCAACCTGACGGAACCTACGAATGGAGCAAGACATGTACAGGTGATATCCTTGTCACCCCTGAGGATGCCTCGATCATCGATAGGAACTGTGATGGCAGGCTTTACTTCGGTGCGGATGGGGTCGTCGACACATTCATCGGGACACCACGTTTTCAAGATGGTGCGCTTGCGCAAGCGTCGTTCTATCTCCCGACAGGGATGAGTTATGACAAGAGCAATCAACGCTTGTACGTTGCAGACGCACACAACTATCGGATTCGCGTCGTTGACTTCGGGAGTAGTACGGTCTCAACGCTGTCTGGAAACGGCAAGTCCACATTTGAACTCAAACCAAACGACGTTAAGAGTACACAACTATCGTTCCCAAGCGATGTCCTCTACAACAACGGCAAACTCTACGTATCAGACTCCGTATCACACGTCATTCTCGAATATACACTCACCACTACACCACCAACCGTCAAACGAATCGCTGGAAAGGTCGGGGTAGATGGTGATGCCGATGGTAAACTCGGAAAGTCGCTGCTTTATTCTCCCCAAGGGATGACGCTGAGTGGTGACGGAAACACATTATATTTTGCGGACACTTACAACCACAAAATCCGCAGCATCGACCTCACCTCTGCTGACTACACTGTCTCGACTGTCGCAGGCCACAAAGCCGGTGATAGTGATGGTCCCAATGATAAGGCCGGCTTCCGGTATCCCGCGAGTGTCCTGTGGGGAGGTGTACAGCAGCTCTACGTCGTAGATCGTTCCAATCATCTCATACGTGTTGTCCGTTTGGAGGCCAGCGATCTCAACACAGCGACCGTTGCCGGGATCAGTGGGATTCGTGGGGATTTGAATGGGGTTGGCGTCAGTTCTACATTCAATCATCCACAGGGGATCACATGGGACGCTACAGCTAGAAAACTTTACATCACCGAGATGTCCAATCATCAGATTCGGCAAATTGATCTCAGCGTGAGTGGGAACTCTGTTGCGACATTTGCGGGGAGTCAGATCGGATACAAAGAAGGGAAGCGGGACAAGGCCCTCTTTGCTGGACCCCATGACATTGAAATGGCTGATCGAGTTGGTGAGTTCTTTGTGTTGGGGTATTACAGTGGACGTATCCGCAAGATCGATGTCAATGGTAACGTGACGACAGCAGCCGGTGTGGGGATGGTTGGGGATGTTCAGAACAAGACACCGTGGGCGCAGGCGCACTTCGCCTTTCCACTTGATCTCGTCGTAGATACCAACCAAAACGTCTATATCGCCGACCGGCTGAATCACAGTATCAAAAAGTACGATCACAAGACGGGTGAAGTTGAGCAGCTCGCTGGAGGTGGTGTGGCTGGAGATGTTGATGACATCGATCCAAAGAAGGCGTTGTTTGCAGAGCCCCACTCTCTTGCGATTGGTCCATCTGGTCGTGTGTTGTATATCGCAGATCGTTTCAATCACAAGATCCGAGCGTTGGATTTGCAGAATAACAAGGTCAGTACATTTTTCGACGGGCGCTGTAAGGCGGCAACGGCTCCTCCATGTCTTCAAGATGGCGCTCTGAATCAGGCGACGATGGGAGAGCCGTTCTTTTTGCGCATCGGCCCAAATGGGGATTATCTGTACTTTACAACTGTCGGAAAAGAGGCTCATGCGATCAGACGGATTGCTCTCAAGGTAGGCTCCGAGAAGGTCGAGACTCTTGCCGGTGGAAAAGTTGGCTATGCTGATGGAGTGGGAGCGGCTGCGCTTTTTGCTCAGCCAACAGCCTTTGCTTTCGATCCAGCAAACAACAACATCATGTACATCGTGGATCACCTGAATAACCGCATCAGGAAGCTGAACATCGCAACGAAGGAGGTCACGACGCTCGCTGGCAATGGTGACTTCAAAAACGTCGACGATACGGATGGTACAAAGGCTTCTTTTTGGGGACCTTATGGTATTTCTGTTGGCCCCAACGCAACCAAACTCTATATCACGGAGTATACAGGACAGACCATCCGAACTCTCAGTCTCACGGCTCCGTACGGAGTCCAAACTGTGACAGGAAAGGCCCAGAAAGCCGGACTTGTGAATGGGCCTCTGAATGAGGCTCGACTGTATACCCCATCCCATATCGTATACGACAAGACCCGAAAACTCTTCCTGTTTGCCGAACAGTTCAATGGGCGTATTCGCTCCTATCAACCCACTCCCTGATATTTGATATAGGCATGATCACAGATACTCATCGACATACCGGAAATGACTTGGTTTGTGAAAGGTTTGTTTTTCCCTTGATTGGAAGGAGGTTTGTTGGGGGAGTAAAGGCTGTTCTCTCGTATTCTGTCTCAAAATGTTGGAAGACTCCAAACCACACCTTCAGTACTTACGAGAGGAAGCTTCATGTTATCGATTGTTGGGCTACCCGAGTACCATCCTCCCATTATCATTCGAGTATGATCCGTTGTTGTTGTGTATACTGTGATATTTCCATTCATCCTTTGTTTGAGCGCCACCCAAGAGCCTTGTTCGCTGATTTTTGCCTCAAACAATACCCCTTTTTTTGTGTCTAGAGTGTCACTTCCTAACTTTAAAGCTTTGTTGGAAGCGCCAATAATGTAAATTGCCCCCCCTATTGCAAAAACTTTTGAACTTCCAGTGCTTCCACCTGATATTCCTGCTGATTTTGCCCATGTGCATTTTCCATCCGAGGCAAATTTGGCAACGTACAGATCTCTACTTCCTTGAACTGTGATTGAGAAAGATCCGATACTTACATTCTTTGTGATAGTACCTGATGTGTATATATTCCCCTGTGAATCGATTGCTAGTGAGCCCGAGGGAACGGGTTTGACCCATAACCACTTACCGGTACTATCAAGTTTTGCAAGAACACCTGTACCCTTGGTGTTGTGTAATGAACTGTTACCAAAAACTGCGTTTTTTCCGACACCAGAGGTTATGTACAAGTTTCCATTTGCATCTATCCCCAGCTCCTCAACAATGTCAAAACCAGGGCTTCCTGCAGACGAGACCCACGCCCATTTTCCCGTGTTGGTTGCTATTTTTCCAACAAAGATGTCATCTCCTCCATACGTTTTGGGTTTTATCGTTCCAAAACTTCCGCCGTCGTGCACACCAAGGATATACAAAGCGCCATTCTGGTATTTGAGTTCTTTACAATAACTGCTTACAGAATGTGCCCAAAGCCAATTACCCGCAGCGTTCATCTTTGCGATAAAAACAGGGCCATTTCCAGGATTGATATTTCCAAACTTTCCGCCTGTTCCCAGCAATCCAGAGACATAAATATTCCCTTGGTCGTCGGATGTAAGGGCATGAATTTGATCTGCGGAGGAATGGATGACCCGTTTTGCCCATAACCATCGTCCATTTTTGTCGAGTTTTGCAAGGAAGGCGCTGCTGGAAGTATCAAAATTGGGGGTTGTAATGGTCGTCGAACCAAATGTAGCGTTCTTTTCGAAGTAGCCGCCAATGTAAGTGTTCCCATACGAATCGACAGTGATGGCACGAATTCCATTGGGGACGTTGTATCTCCACAACAAAATATCTCTGGCCCAGGAGTTGGAGCATTTCTTTTGAAAGCAGAATGTGCTGTTTGTGCAAGCTTGGTTGCAAGCGCCACAATGTTGGTCGTTAAAGTTGATGTTCGTGCATGTCCCGTTGCAAGTAAGAGAAGTGTTGGCATCACAAAGACATGTACTGTTTTGACAAAGCTCATCACCACTGCAAGTATTTCCACAGCTTCCACAGTGTTTTTCATTGGTTTTTGTGTCTACACATTCATGAACACACGCTTGCATCGGGCTTTGACAGGAAAGTGCTTTGCAAAGGTTGTTTTGACATGACGATTTATTCGGGCATTCGGTGTCTTCTTGGCATTGTGTGTAACAAACACCCGACGCACAGGCTTGGTTTGTCGGGCAGAGAGTTGTGGCTGTGCTGTCGTCGACTGTTCCGTTGCAATCATCATCTTTACCATTACAGACTTCGGATTGTGGAGTGATGTCTCCACTGCATATTCCCCATTTACCGAGCGTACAAGTTTGCGCTCCCCTTCTACAAAGCCCAATGCCTTCGGTTTGACTAGGGCCAGAGTAGCAATATCGTTTGAGCTCTTCGTCGATCTTTCCATCACAGTCGTCGTCGATGTTGTTACACTCTTCGGTCTTTAGGCTGTTGGTTTGGATACATTCGAGTGTGCCATTTGTACATTGATAAAGCCCATCTTTACAAATGCCCGGCTTTTGGGTGTCACAAGCTTTACCTTTTTCAGGGTAAGTGTCATCGATTGTTCCGTTGCAGTCGTCGTCTTTACCATTACAAGATTCTGTTTTGGGAAGGGTTTGCCCGGTACAGAGACTCCAAGCACCTTCTTTTGAACAGATTTGTTGGCCAGCTTTGCATTCACCTACGTCTTTTGTCTTGCTGCCTCCGGTGTAACAGCTTCGTGATTTATTTGGTGTACACTCTTTTTCGACGGTGGGCTCGGGTTCTGGTGTGGTGGGTTCTTTTATGAACTCTTCATGTTGCCCGGCATCATCGGGTGTTTCTTCTTTGGGGAGCTCTATTTTTTGTTCACTGGATGTTTCATCTAGAGTCGGATTTTCGGGGCTTGTTTCTTCTTGAGGTTGCTCTTGTGGCTTTTCGTTTTGGGGACATGAGCATGTGGAGAATTGGGAGCCATCATCAGAACAAATCTTTGTCCCAGCCTTGTTTTCTGAGCAAGCACATGCGACGACTTCTTGGGGCGTGCAAATGTGCAGAGGTCCGCAGTATGTGAGGCATGCAAAGCTCAAACATACGATGAGAAGGATATGATATGGCGTTCTCACGGATACACCTTCCTTGGTTGCTGATGACCTGTCCTTATTCCTTCTTCTCTTTGGCGTAGACGTTATCACACTCGATCAGACAGATAGCTCTCAAGGCTGACTCTGAGAAAGTCGAGACTCTTGTCAGTGGAAAATTCTGGGGAGCTAGAGGGTGCGGCGGCTGAGTGCGGTCTCGTTGTGGACAGAGATGTGGTATTTTGAGTTTACGGAGATGTGGCCACGTTCTTTGTAGTCCTTCATGACTTTGTTGACGCGTTCGCGTGTGGCACCGACGAGGCTTGCGATATCAGTTTGTGTGAGTCGGATGGGGATGTCTGTTGTGTCTGCTTCGTCTTCACTTTCCTGTCCATATTGTTCGGCAAATGTCAGGATCATACGTGCAACGCGGCCGTGAACATCAAGTCGGCAAAGGGCTTGTATTTGTTCGTTGGCGACACGTAGCCGCCGTGCGAGGATACGCATCATGTTTTCTGTGAAGGAAGGCATCTTGCGGATACATTCTTGGAAGACACTCTTGTGCATGGAGAGGATAATTGAACGTTCGAGTGTGACTGCGTTGGCGCTGCGACCGGCCTGATCCATGAGACTCATCTCTCCGACAATGTCGCCAATGCCTAGAATGGCAAGTGTGACATCTGTACCGTCTGATTGTTCGACGTGGATTTTGACGGTTCCATTTTGGATGATATAGACGGTATCACCGGGTTGACTCGCGAGAAGGAGGTGTTTCTTGGAGGCCATCTCTCTGCGGTTCATTTGCTCGTTGAGCCACTCCAGGTCTTCCTGACCTAACCCACGAAACAAGGGAAGCTTTTCCAATTCTTTGGCATCGTGAAGTGCTGGCATCTGTTCTCTTCCTGTATGTCTTCTGGCCGATTACGGACGGACTGTTGCCCCTATCATGCCTTATCTGCCAATTTTTGCAAATCATTTTGTCCCTTCATGCGAAGCAATCGATTTCTTCCCCTCCTCGACGATGTGAAGCATTTCACAACCAAAACCCCTTTCATTTCACTGTCTCAACGCTCCACAACAGGTAGACTTGTTTTTGTCAACGAAACATTTTTCTCAGTCAACTTGGGTTTCGATATACGTAAGGAGTCTCGGTCATGAAGGCGACAAAAAGAACATACGGATTGTGTGTATTGGTGTTGGGTTTTGCGTTGTGTGCGATGGGGTGCGCTTCTGCGCCGAAGCAAAAGACCCTCTCGATGGCCTCTTGGATGCAAAAATTGCAGGACAAAGACCCGCACACTCGTGCTGAGGCGCTCGACGACATCGAACAATTTGGTGCACGCGCCAAACACGCACTGCCACTCCTGAAGACGTTATCCAAAGACAAAGACGCTCGTGTCCGCGAGAGCCTGATGTACGCACTCAAATATGCAAGCTCCGATGCGCTCCCGCTGATGCTCGCTGGTTTGGGCGATCCATCCCGTAAAGTCCAGATGGCTGCAGAGCGGAACCTTCGACAAGTTGGTTCCATTTGGTTATCTGCTCAGAAAAAAGCCCTCACCTCATGGGACAGTCAGATGAGAAGGAGAGCCGCGAAGGTGGCTGCTTGGACAGGACATGCAGCCCTGCCACTCGTCCCGACGCTGATTGAGAGATTGAACAAGGGAGAGGTCGACGAAAAGAAAGACGTTGTTTACGCGCTCGGTCAAATCGGTGCAGCACCTGCTTCTATCAAAGCGTTGCAAGAGACATATGAGAAGAACAAGATGTGGTGGACTTTGCGTGTTCGTATCTTGAGGGCGTTTGGTGACATGGGTTCACAGGCGTTTCCTGCGGTATCATTATTGGTAGAAGCGCTCTCTGACAAAGATACACATATCCAAAAGGCGGCGATTCAATCCTTACTGCGCATCGGACCCATCGCACTTCAGAGTATGAAGCAAGCGTTTTACAATGGGACCTGGAGAGAGAAGATCGTCGTTCTCAAAGCGTTTGCGAAGCTGAAAAAACACGTAAAGCCTGTGATGTTCGCAATCCTCGACGGACTCAAAGACGAAGACGCTGAGGTCAGACGTACTGCAGCGGTGAGTCTCAAGGTGATCGGTCTCCGAGGGAAGGCGATCTGTGACGCGTTGAAAGATCGATTGCGCAAGGCTGATGAGCAGGTCAATGTACAAAAGGCTGTTGTGGATGCCCTGGTTTCCTTTGGAACGGATGGTGTCGCTGTGCTCGTGAGATTGTACCGTGCGGACACAACACCTTCAAAAATCCTTATCGCAAATGGCCTCAAAGGCGCTGGTGTGGACATCCACTCAGAGCATATCCTCCAATTGCTCGCAAACCCCACTGCCATCCCTGCTCCCTCTGCTCCCAAAAACATCCGCGTCTCAAAACGATAATCCTCTCCGCTCTCCTGCCTCTCGACTCTCACGAAAAAAAGCTCGATTTGGTTGTGTGTGTGATTTGGTGCTTGATTCTCAGAGGGGGCGTGAGCATTGTATATGCGTTTATCCTTCCAAGTTGCGAGCACTGCAACGGAATTTCCCGTGAAGAAAAGGAGCCTTCATGAAGGTTTATATCATCCACGAAAACGACGAATGGGTCGTTCCATTACGCGCAGCCCTGACAGAACAAGGGACCCCTTACGAGGAGTGGTTTCTCGACGAAGGTCTCTTGCGCTTCTCCGAGCCACCTCCTTCTGGTGTGTTTTACAATCGCATGAGTGCGTCATCCCACACGAGAGATCATCGCTTCGCGCCTGAGTACACATCGCTTGTGCTTGCGTGGCTCGAACGATATGAGCGACCGGTGTTTAACGGAAGCGGTGCGCTGCGACTCGAAGTGAACAAGATCGCACAGTACGCGACGCTCGAATCTTTTGGAGTGAAAGTCCCCAAGACCTACGCTGCTGTCGGGAAAAAAGCGATCCTTGAAGGCGCAAAGACATTTGAGGGGCCATTTATCACCAAACACAATCGGGCGGGAAAAGGTCTTGGTGTCCGTTTGTTTCGGGATATCAACGCTCTCGAAACCTATATCCACAGTGACGCATTTGAAGAACCGATCGATGGCGTGACATTGATTCAACAGTATATCGAGGCGCCCGAGCCTTTTATCACGAGAGTTGAGTTTGTTGGTGGGAAGTTTTTGTACGCTGTTCGGGTGGATACATCCGAGGGGTTCGAGCTGTGTCCTGCAGATGTGTGCATGATTGATGATGCGTTTTGTCCGACTGACGGGAGTCAGGTTGGTGCACCAAAGGCGAAGTTTGAGATCATTGAGGATTTTGCACACGAGAACATCGAGCGTTATGAAAAGTGTCTAGCGGCCAACGATATCGCGATCGCCGGGATCGAGTTCATCGTGGACAAAGAAGGTGTTGCGTATACATACGATATCAACACCAACACCAATTACAACAGTGACGCTGAATCAAAGACCTCCTTCTCTGGTATGGGTGCTATCGCTTCGTTTTTGGGGGAGCAGCTCAAGTCTTTGTCACTCCGCTGACTGATCCACTGCTCGTCCAAGATCTTTCCTCCTCAGGCTTTTCCCAGCCACTTGTTCACAACAACCTCTCCCCTGCCATCTTCTTTATCCCAAGCCAAATGTCTTCTTAAGATTTTGATATCAAAGAACTTTGTTCTTGTCTTGAGATAATCCTTGACAAGACCACATGTGAAGCATAGGGTTTTTCATGTTCTGCATTGCAGAAGATCATCACTGATGATTAAATTAACAACATGTGTTCAATGCTTGAAAAGGAAACACGATGATCAAGGTTACTTTTATTGAATCCAACGGTACAGAGCACGCTGTGGAAGGGGCTTCGGGTCAATCCTTGATGCAAGTTGCGGCTGACAACTTGATCCCTGGTGTGACTGCGGAGTGCGGTGGTTTTCTGAATTGCGCGACCTGTCATGTTTACATCGACGAGGCTTGGTTTTCCGGGCTTCCAGCCGTTGAGGAGGAGGAACAGGAGCTTATTGAGTCAGCCTTTCATGTGCAGGCAAACAGCCGGCTCTCATGTCAGGTCGAGTTGCCCCCTGAGTTGGAGGGTGTGGTTGTTCGCATACCGGCTTCACAGACGAGCTAGGGTGTATTCTTATCGGGTGCAGGCGAAGTGGTCGGTGCCCTGTCTCAACACAAGACCAGATGGGCTTTTACGTAGCCTATTTTACTGACGAAAGAAGGAGAACTCATATGTCTTCGAAACAAGTACCACAATCATGTCCTTTTCATCCACAAGATCCCAACTTCAACGCCAATCCATTCCCTGTTCTCAAGGAGCTCAGAGAGGCTGGTCCTGTTGTGTATTGGGAGGAGGGACAATCCTGGCTTGTGACGAGCCATGAGGATGTGATCAAGGTCTTTCGTGACAATGATCTTTTTTCAACAAACTTCATGAATTGGGAGCACATTGCGTCGATGATGGGAGCCTCCTCAAATCCAGTGATGGAAGAGATCATGCTGGACAACATGATGATGCTACCGACAAAAGAGCACGGTCGTATTCGTAGGCTCGTGCGGCCTGCCTTTACGCCTCGTGCTGTTGAAAAACTCGCGCCTACTGTACAGAAGATTGTCGATGAAATGCTTGAAGAGGCTGAAAAGAGTGATTCTTTTGAGTTGGTCAGCCAGTTTGCTGAGCCGATCCCTGCCCGTGTGATGAGCGCTATCTTGAAGATTCCCGAAGAAGCACGAGAGACGTTCAATCGCTTCACTCTCGCGCTGTTGATGAGTTATGGACAAGGCGACTACTCCGAGGAGGAGAAGCAAAAGGCCATCCAGCACAGCGAGGAAGGTCTGGATTTGATCCGTGACCTCATCGAAGCGCGGCGCAAAAACCTCCAAGAGGACGACCTTTTGAGCATTCTTATCGAGAATGAGGAGAAAGGAGAGCGGCTCAACACAAAAGAGTTGGTGTCGATGGTCGCAGGGCTGATCGCTGGAGGTTTCGAGACCACTGTTAGTCTCATCACTTTCGTGACGTGGCATATCCTGCAACGACCAGAGCTAAAAGCGCGCATTGACTCCGATCCATCAGTGTTGTTACAAACCATCGAAGAGGTCTTGCGTTTCGACCACTTTACGAAGATGGGTGTCTATCGCTACGCCACACAAGACACCGAGCTTGGGGGTGTTGAGATCAAAAAGGGCCAGAGGTTGGTCGTCTTGATCAACAGCGCTTTGAGGGACGAGTCAGTCTTCACAAACCCCGATACATTTGATTTGGAGCGTGACAGAAGCGCGAGCGTTGCATTTGGATATGGTGTCCACTTTTGCCTTGGGGCGCACCTCGCACGCCTCGAAGTTCGTATCGCTGTTGGCACTTTGTTGAAGCGCTTCCCCAATATCTCCGTTGTACAACCCCCTGTCTTTGGCTTTAGTCCTGTCGTCAGGAAGGTCGATACACTTCAGTTGAAGCTTCATCATCACGACGCGTAAAGTGTCTTTGTGTCGGTACTCTGGAGGTTGACGAGACCCGAGGGAGATGATAGCTATATTGTTCTTGATATGAGAACATAAACAATGCAGAGAAAAGGGATAGACCCATGGAAACCCAACAAGTCGACAAGCCCGTTTTTGAAATCATCATCTCCCTCGGTGCTCTCATGGTGTCTCTCTCCAAGAGGGTCCGTATTTGTTTTGCCAATAAGAACCTGGAACTTACACCGGATCAATTTGCTCTGCTTGATGCCCTTTACTCTTGTGCGGAGCCTCTGACACAAACGGATCTGGTCAATTTGTTGGATAGAGACAAAACTGTGGTGATGAGACAAACCGATACGCTCGAAAAGAGAGGGTTTCTAGCGCGTGTTGTCTCCCCAAAAGACCGACGTCGAAAGTTGTTGATGTTGACACCTGAGGGGCACAACATTCATGCACAAGCGCAAGGTCTCGTCGAAGAGCTTTTGGCCGAACTGTTTGGTGATGTCTCTCCCCAAGCTCTCAACGATCTTCTCCGTGGAGTAAAGGAATTACAGGGGAAGATGAAGTCACCGACAGAATAAGGTTCTGTCGAGGAGGAATGATAGATGAGCGAAAAGCTCGTGATGGAGAGTCAAAACACATCGATGCGGATCTTGTGTTGGTCGGTATTGGGATGCTTCCGAACGCTGAGCTTGCATCTGAAGCGGGGCTCGCCGTCACAAATGGTATCGTTGTGGACGAAGACACCCGGACCTCTGATCCTGCTATTTTTGCGATTGGTGATTGTACAAACCAGCGGCATCCATATGTGAGTCAGCGTATCCGTCTGGAGTCTGTCCCCAACGCTATCGAGCAGGCGAAGATCGCGGCGTCTGTGATGATGGGGTTGCCTTTGCCCAAACGAACTGTTCCGTGGTTTTGGTCCGAACAGTACGGTCTCAAGCTGCAAATGGTTGGATTGTCGTGTGGGTATGAACGTTGTATTCTTCGTCGTTATGAAGGTACGCAAGATTTCGTTGCGTTTTACCGCAAAAAGGAGGCAGAAGGCCCTGCTCTTTAGGGCAGGGATGAATGCCCGCCCTTGTTTTGTCCCTCTTTTCTTTCTTTTTTTCTTGCACAA
>PCBK01000140.1 GCA_002731275.1 Deltaproteobacteria bacterium
ACCCAAGCGCGCTTCGCTTGCCTTCCCAAACATTTGAGTCGCTACGCTCCTATTTTCTAGCGCTTCGCTTTCTCTTCCCTCTTAAAAATCCCCATTCCCACGCCGAAGGCGTAAAACAGACGATGCGTCAGCATCGTGGGGTTTGGGGTGAAAACCCCGAGCGGGTGTGGGTGGCAAACCCACATTCACAAAATCCCCTCCTCTACTCCCAAAAGGTCTAGCAACAGAATCCCAATCACAGCAAATGGAACACTCACATTCACAAAGATCGTATGTTGTGTAGGTAGATCATTTGGGATCAAAACGTTCTCCAACCCCCCTCAAAATAACCAAAGCAACAACCTCCAAAGAGAAACTCACCCAAGAAAACCACTTTTCAGAAAAGGATACTTCGCTGAAAAATATACACATTTCATAAAAAGTTCGAATTGTTCGAAAAATAGAACCAAATTCTTGATGACAAATGCAACGCCGATCACTAGCATGAACACATGTCCAGTAAACAGATGCTACGAGTTGATGATGTCTGTACGTTTCGCGACACCAAAGCTCCCAAGCATCTGCATAAACCTTTACAAAACTTTCTGTGGGACATGAACAGATGACATGCAAACAGCTTTCAAAGATGTACACCCTTTTGAAAAAAGCAACAGATACACACATACAAAAAACACAAGTATGTGATCTGTTAGAGTATTTATATCACCATGATCCCAAAGTATACCAGAGTACTTGGCTCCCCTATCTTTCTACACTCCAGAAAGAATGGCACGAGCCACTTTGCACATGTATGTCTCTTGAGGAACTTAACCGATGGATACATATCGCTCCATTTGCAAGATTCAAGTTGCAACTGAAAGCACAAGGAATACAAAATGCCGCAGCGATCAGTATCTCACAACATAGTTCTCTTAGGAATGTCCACACACTCGATGTCAGTCACAACCAAATCGAAACGGAAGGAGCGCTCGCCTTACTTTGCTCACACAAACTGGACAAGCTCATCCAACTAGACCTAAGCGCAAACCAACTAAAAGGAGAGACTGCCAAACAAATAGCCAAAGCCCACATATCATCTCATTTACGTATCCTACGCCTGAATGATAACAATCTCGGAGAACAGGGACTACAGGAACTCCTTCAATCCAAATCTCTCAGGCACCTTCGCGTGCTGTCTCTCAAAAGAACACCTTTGTAAAAAGGCCACATGAGAAACAGTCCACACATCACTTTGAAAAAACACGGAGAAACCGTATGAATGCTTCGAATCAAATTTTACTCGCAGAGCAACGAAAACAAACCCTACGAGATATCAGCTACACATTTGTAGAGTTGTATACAGAAATGGAAACCCAAATCCGCCAGAGCATCGTGGATCGATTGAACGTCATGTATCAAGAGAATCCGATGTTCCAGTCTGAGATCCCTAATATTCCTATCCCCTTATCAATAGACGCACCTTATGAGGAAACGATCGCATCATCTATTCTCATAGGGCTAGAGTTGAATCCTACAGTGATCAGTGTCGAACTGTACAACGATCTCTTCGAAAACCTCCCAAGTGAATCGAGTTTCAGTTGGACGATTCAGGAGACACTCACTCCAGACGTATCTGTTGAACAAATCCCATTTTGGCTCAGCGATATTCAATCAGGAGAACTACATATTCTAGGCCAGATGGCAGCGCTCACAACCACACAAGTTGAACAACTGTTGGAACTTGGTATCAACGCATCCACAACAACAGATGAACAACTTCAAACAGCGACGGAAGGAGATCCCCCGATCCTCGCTCCATCGGAAGCAGCTGAACTTGGGCGACTGCTCAATTTCTATCATCTCTTTGACAACAACCTCCCTCTTGTCGACATTTTTCGCAACGAAGCGATCCCAGAATTGGGATACTACCCAGCAAACACCATCCGCGAGCTGACTGTATGGGATACCTCGCAATGGTCCGCTTTTTTCGAGACAAACTCGCTCCTGCTACCACCCGAAACATATGCAGTGGCTTACGCAGAGAAGATCATTCGCAAAGTGAATCTGCTATATCCCACAGACATGCTTTTCAAGAGACTCGCACAAGTTGATCCATACCAGTGGGAATCGGAAATCACAATTATCCAACCACTTTTTGGCTCCAACCCAACACCTTTCCCAACACCATGGGACAAACTCGATCTGACATCATTCCAAGCAACAGAACTCGAAGCCATGCAACCGGCTTATGAGAGCCTCCTTCAGCTCACCCGCAAATATCCAGGCCTTGCACTTGAAGAGCTCCTCAACGATGGAGGGCTCACAGCCAGCCAAAAATCCATTGATATGGATACTCGTATCCAACTACTTTTCACATTGCACGGCGATAACATTGACATTGAGCTTCTTGCATTCGACCTCACACCTGACAGCATTGAAGCAGGACTCAATCTGATCAATCTCGACCAAACACAACAAGAGCAAGCACTGCGTGTTCTTAGAACTTATCAACGAGTGTATGGCATCACACAGGACATTGAAGACGCCTCCACCCTTGTCGAAGCAGGATATACCTCCGCGATGTCTGTGCTTCAACATACCAGTCAGGATTTCGTAAACCAAGAATTGCTCACAGGTGATATGATCGTAGAACGCACACAACTCATCTACGAGCGAGCAAAAGAAGCCGCAAACCAGTCCCTCTCTGCAGGAATGGCCGCATTTGATGCAATCAATGGTGGATTTTCGGACAGTGCTGTAAGCAACTTGAGCGATGACATCACGAACTTCTTCAAAAAAATCGACAACGTCGAAGCGCTCTTTGGGAGCCACAACAGTTGCAAATGCAAACAGTGCCAGTCTCTTCTAAGTCCAGCGGCTTATTTCGTTGATTTGATGGACTTTGTTGAGGAACACGTCCAGAATAAGCACTTCTCTGGAGTACAATCCACCCATGACCTAAGTCTCTCAGTTCGACGCGGTGATCTTTGGGAGCTTCCTCTCACCTGCGAAAACACACACCAAATGATCCCCTATCTCGACATTGTCAATACTATCATCGAAAATTTCATCGCAGTACGTATCCACAGCTATACAGGAGATCTCAGCGATCGAGCTGCAATTGAGGCTCTTGTCTACGATACACATCTCTCATCAACCACATCTTTACAATCATTCCAACGTCCATTCTCTCTTGCAACGTGGGAAGCCAATACATTCCTCAAACACTTCGCCTACAAACGAGATGAAATCGTTCAAGCTTGGGAAGGCCCAACAGATGTCCTGACACAAGCAACTTTGGGTCTTTCACAAGAAGAATTCGACCTTATCACCCAAAGCAACACCAATCTTGTCTTTCTCCAAACCCTTTACAATATCCCAACACAGATTCCACTCGCCGACCTGGATGTTCAATATTTGCTCAGTGCCATGGGGATGAGTCGCGCTGAACTCGGAGAGATTATCCAAACAGAGTATGTCACACAAAATGGTTCCAGTCCTGTGCAAATCGTGGGTGTGAAAAAAACACCAGACAGCATCCAAGTCGATCAAGAACTTGTACAAGGACTCGATACGTCAGTGATGGATCGCATGCATCGCTTTACAAGACTCTGGAACCAAATTCCGTGGTCTATTCGCGAGCTTGATGAAGTCCTCAACCAATTAACACTCTCCTCCCATGGCTTTGATTTAGATGTTGCACAATTGGAAGCTATCGCCAAGATGCAGCGATTCCAACGCCAACTCTCTCTTACAGTGGAAGAGCTATGTGTGTTTTGGTACCAAATCCCACAAACACCGATGAACGAAGACAGTAAGAGTTTGGTCGATCGCCTTTTTAATCCAACCCGACTCACATCAAGTGCGTCGGATATGTGGCCGAATGGGGATACATTCCTCTATCAAAACAACCCTCCGACAGCAGCTGACTCTTTGAAACAACAAAGAATGCTAGCAGGTCTCCAACTGACAGATGATGAACTGGGGCTCCTCTTCCAAGGACTGCAGCCAGCGATTGCATACTCATCCAATGACATCCAAACGAACATCCAATCGTTAAGTGTCCTGGCCCGACATGCCCAAATAGCAAAGATGGTAGACATTTCGATTCAAGAGTTACTCGCTCTTTTGACAAGAGTCCCCAACATTACATCATCCCCAATCACATACCTGGCAACATTTGATGATGTCGTTGCATTCATCGACTTCGTCGAAGTATGGAAACAAAGCGATGTAGACCTTGAAATCCTCGCAGTCATCATGGATGGTGTTCAGGCAGGTTCCAAGTGGGCCACACAGATCGCAAAAGAAGCTTCCACTATTGTTGAACAAGTCACCCATGAAGAGAGTCTCATCTTCGAAGACACTGTCTTTGCAGAGATCAAAGGCGTCACAGAGTTCGACTCTATCGCATTTGTTGACCTCAACCCATCGTTGGTTGAACGCTTACCAGATCAACAATGTCGCCTGATCTACACATATGATCCCGAACAACCTCAGAATCACCCCATCCAACTCCAAACAAACCTAGCGGGATTGGAGACCGAATTTCGCGAGATCTTAAAACGTTATGACATGGTTGAGCGGTTGCAAGAAGCTATCGGAAATGTATGGAACGTGACGGCTGTAGACATCTGGCAATGTAAAAACACAAATGGTGTCAACCTTCGAACATCAAACATCTTTGATGATCTACACGGAACCTCAGGAAATGCACAAAACATCGCAGCGACCATGGAATCTCTTTTTCCAATGTACACAGCATTCGTCAACACAAAGGAAAAGATCAATCTCATCCCATACGTTTACGAAGTTCCTCTGGCCTTTGGAATCTCTGGCTCTGTAAGCACAACGCTTACAGCCCAACAATGGCTGTACACACAAACATTCAAAAAGTATGTCGAAGCGTATGAAGAGACAAACAAAACAGCCTTTAAAGACATCCTCCATGATTTTATCGTGTCAGGTTATGTGTTCCCTCAAAACCAAGCATCCTTTGAAACATTGGCGCAATTGTTCAACACAGACACCTACATCATCAAGGGTATGTTTGATCAATCCATATCCTTGGGTGTACAACCACTTGAAGCCTTCCAAAAGCTGGAAAAAAATGTCACCCTCGCACAAAGCATGGGTGTCAATGCAGAGCTGATAGTCGCGATAAATTCGAGCTTATCTAGCGATCTCCGCAAGGCGAGCGATGGCCTCTGGTCCTCTTTTCGAGCCAAGTACGCGGACGAAAAGCAGTGGGAAAGGTTGATTGAACCTTTCGAAGACAGGGTACGCTCTGCAAAACGCGATGGCCTCGTCGCCTACATGATTCAACGTCCAGGAGCAACATTCGAATCCCCAACAGATATCTATCGCTACCTTCTCTTGGACCCTGAGATGGGGGACTGTGCAAGGAGTTCTCATGTGCTCTCTGCTATCTCCAGCCTCCAACTTTATGTCCACCGATGTCTTATGAACTTGGAACAAGACACTCAAGCGAGCATCCATGTACTCCCTAGTGACATTCCAGAGGGTGAATGGGAGTGGCGTAAAAATTATCGCCTGTGGGAAGCCAATCGAAAAGTCTTCCTCTACCCAGAGAACTACATTGAACCTGGACTACGTGATAACAAATCACCGCTCTTTCAGGAATTGGAAGCAAAATTACTGCAAAACGAAGTCAATGAAGACACTGTGACTCAAGCGTATGCTGAGTATATGAGAGGTTTCGAAGAGATCAGCCAACTTTCGATCGCAGGTACATACCACGAAACAGATCCACAAAGAACACATGATAGACTTCACCTCTTTGGAGTCTCTAACCATGAGCCAGGAACCTACTACTACCGCACAGCAGACAACTTACATTCACAAGAAAAGGCGGAGACACGTGGTGTCTCCTGGGCTCCTTGGAGAAAACTAGACGTTCAGATCCCCTCACGAAAAGTCTCACCGATCGTTTTCCGTGGTCGGCTATACTTATTTTGGGTCGAACTTGTTACAACACCATCCTATGAAGAAATTAGCGGAAGTCCACGATTTGAGGGATACCACCACACCATGTCCCTCAAGTATATCTTCCAACGTCTCGATAGCTCATGGAGTACACCACAGAGCGTTGAACTCGACCAAGTCATCCCATTCATCAACGGAACTGGCGTCATTCCTGATATGAAAACGACTTCTGGTTCGTCGCCAACAACCTACTCAACAAAACTCCACGCAGAGCCGCAAAAAGGCTATACACTACATGGATACGAATGGGAACAAGTCTTTCCTCATGTCCTCACAGACCTCTCTGGAGACCAAGAAATCGCAGTCACAGGACGAGGATTCGAGTGTGAGTCCGCCCCCCTCGACATGTATGGCCAAAGCATCAAGCAGCCAAAAAGCACGGGTCTCTGGAAGGATACAAACAATCAGGTACTCTGTAAACCAAGAATGACTCGTGACAAGATGTTACACCAAAATGGTACAAAGCTATACTCGGGAACACCTCACCTTCACTATCTCGATCGTTACAGCTTTGCTTCCATCCTGCTGGATGACAATCGACTCTCGGACTTCAAAGGCAAGCTCCAAAGTCAATTCAACATCTTCGATCCAATGTTCTCTCAAAGGTGCCAAAAAAGACACCTGCTCACCGTCCAAACACAGCCAACAGACAGCATGGTTATCAATCGGGCATTTGCAAACGCGATTTTTGACTTTGATGGTGATATCATCTTGCTCCAAGACACAAAACGAATCGAAGACAAAGCCGTTTTGTATCGTCTCAACACAAGCCTTACAGAGCGAATGGGATACAAACTCTTCAGCCAGGGTGTATTTGCTTTGCTTGATACAGACTTCCAAGAAAACGGATTGTCAGAAAAAGCACTTCCAGTGACACTTACACAGTATGTCACCGACAAGACGTACACAGGAACCCTCCCAACAGAAGGAGCTATGGGTATCTACTTCCAGGAGATATTTTTCCATATTCCATTCTTGCTCGCAGATCACCTCAACAAACAGGGTCAATACAAAGACGCGCAGCGTTGGTATCACACGATCTTCAACCCAACCCACGAAGAAGCTCCTGGCATCCAACCAGGCGATCGGAACTGGCGCTATCATAAGTTCCGCAACCAAACCATGACAACGCTGCGTGATGTTTTGACAAACGCATCCACGATTTCGGCATACAAAAAAGACCCATTTAACCCCCACGCGATCGCAAGGCTGAGAATCAGCGCATACCAAAAAAGTATCGTGATGAAATACATTGATAACCTTCTTGATTGGGCGGATGCACTCTTCACAGAAGACACAGTCGAGTCACTCAACGAAGCAATGTTGTTGTACGTGACCGCAGCTGATATCCTTGGAAAGCGTCCGACAGAACTCGGCGAGTGTGAAGCACTTCCAGAGAGCCAGATGACGTATAATAGCATCTCCAAGGAAACAAAGAATGGCTCGACATTCCTCGCAGAGATGGAGCACCTCCGCAAAGTACCACAACCCATCCGACGACCAAGTACAAATACATTTTCATACACCCATACACTCACTCCTTCACTTTGGTCAGATGTCAACACACAGAGTACATACCTCGCCCCAGAACTTGCGATGGAGATCACAGGCGAAACAACATACACAACAGATGGCAGCGCTGTATTTCATCCAGATACATCACCAGAATTCGGTGTCTACAAAGGCTCCAGTATTCTCCAAGAAGCGAACACGCCGACTCTCTTTGGAAAAGGTATCGCAAATCAACTTCTCCCCGTCTTTTGCATCCCCACAAACGACGACTGGATAGGCTACTGGGATCGCGTCGAAGATAGAATGTACAAGATTCGACATTGCATGAACATCAAAGGTGTACAGCGAGACCTTCCTCCCTTTGCACCTCAAATCGATCCAGCACTTTTGGCACAAGCCAAAACAGCTGGAATCTCGACGAGTGAACTGACAAGCGTCGTCAAAGGCAGCCTTCCACCATATCGCTTCGCATTCATCATCGAAAAGGCCAAGGAATACGCATCGACAGTACAAAGCTTTGGAGCCGCATTGCTAGGTGCCGTCGAAAAGCGAGACGCAGAAGAACTGGAGGCGCTGCGCCTTGTGCATGAAAAGAATATTCAGCTCCTCTCTCGTAATACACACGATCTGGAGATCAAGCTGGCAAAAGAAGCCATTACCAGTGCACAGCAGCAACAAACATCCGCAAACATGAGAAAGTTGCACTACACACAACTCATCAAAAAAGGCCTCAGCAACGCAGAAAAAACACAAACAAGCAAATCCATCGAAGCCTTCGGGTTTATGCAAGCGTCAAATGCCTTCCAAAACGTTGCTTCTATTGCGGCATTGGTCCCAGACATTGGATTTGCCACGACAATAGAATATGGAGGAACACAATTCAGCCGACATGTGAACAACATAGCAAATGCTTTCCAGGCACACGCAGGACTCCTCAACGCAGAGTCATCAGCTTCGGCACTCCAAGCGAACTTCGAGAGACGTGAACAAGGTTGGAAATTCCAACAAACACTCGCAGACATTGACGTTGAACAAGCAAAGCAACAAATTTTGGTCGCTACAATACAAAAAGATCTCGCACAACACGCCAAAAAGATCTTTGAGGAGAGTATCAAGCAACTTGAAGAACATCGTGCTTTGTTTGAAAAGCACTTCTCTGGATTTGGCTTGTACAACTGGCTGGTATCCCAACTCCAACAACTGTACAGAGAGGCATTTAACAGCGCGCTCTCGATGGCACGCCTAGCTGAATCAGCCTACCGATTCGAAAGAGGCCAAGCTCCAACAATCCCTGTTTCGGCTTCGATGTGGGAGTCTGGAAAGATTGGCTTACTCTCAGGAGAACGACTCCTTCTCCAACTCCAGCACATGGAACGAGAATTTATGCAGTCCAACTACCGAAAAATCGAGGTTGACCAATCTTTCTCACTTGCACAGCTTGCACCGGATGCCTTGCTCGCTCTGCGCCAAGATGGAGAATGCTCCTTCTCCATACCCGAGCTGGCGTTTGACCTGTTCTACCCAGGACATTACCACCGTATGATCAAATCCGCTCGTGTCACGATCCCTAGCGTGACAGGTCCCTACACAAA
Organism: Deltaproteobacteria bacterium; assembly: GCA_002731275.1. Classification (GTDB taxonomy): domain Bacteria; phylum Myxococcota_C; class UBA6777; order UBA6777; family UBA6777; genus UBA6777. The sequence goes on from PCBK01000140.1 coordinate 9,090, forward strand.
CGTAAGCGCAACATTGTCTCTTACAAACAGCAAAGTCCGAACCCAACCCAATATCGTAGACGCCCTTGACAACGTCCAACTTTCCAGGACTGTTGGTATCGCGACCAGCACAGCGCAAAATGATGCAGGTGTTTTCGAATTTGACTTCAGGGATGATCGCTATATGCCCTTTGAGGGAATGGGCGCTATCAGTACTTGGAACATGAAACTTCCCAAAAATTTTCGACCGTTTGACTACAATACAATCAACGACGTTGTCCTCCATGTCAGCTATACAGCAAAAGAAGACGCCAGCCTGCGAAGCGATGTAGAGCATGCAACCCAACAACTACAAAATAGTATCCTTCATACACTTCAAAATACAGCAACACCGCGCCTAATCAGCTTTAAGCAAGAGTTCTCCAATCTATATCATCGCTTGCAACAAGAGGAAAACCAACCCATCTCATTCATCCTTGAAGACAAGTTCTTTCCCCACCTTTTCCAAGGAAAAGGTATGGCATTACAGAGTGCAGAGCTTGTGCTTCTTGTCGATGATGGTATTGACCCAACAGCACAAAACAGCAACAATGAGGTGACGACCTTTAAGTGCAACAGTCTCACAGTTTCCTCATTCACAAGTGGCGCAATGAGTGGCCCATACCCTGAAAACTACTGGTACGCAGATGTCACAAGCGCATTTGGTACAGATATTCGCAACCTTACACATACACTAACGCTTGAAAACGCTGGTATTCTCGAAAAACAAGGAGTTTCCGGCATCGATGAAACGAAGCTCCTGGATCTCTTCTTGTACGTGACCTTCAAACTGAACTAGACAAACACCCCACACAAGTCCCCTCACTTCCCCCCTATCTCAACAAGTCCATTTCCACTCTGAGTAGAATCTACAGCTCCGTGATCTTTTGTGATCACCCCTGCCAAAGAGCCAAGTATCACCTCCAAAGACAACCACACACATACACAAAGACCTTGTGAATCAAAAACATTCGCAAAAACATTTGCATTCTCAGCAAATGAATCATAAACTACACAGATGTTCAGCCTTCAACAAAAAAGATCCGAAAGGAATAATGACCATGATGCACACAGACACATATTTGAGTGAGACACAACCTGAAACATTAGTGCCTCTTCAAACCTTTCTTGTCCCAAACAAGATAACAGACACGCTCCAACAGCGATCTTGGGTATGAGGAGGTAGACAAATGAACACATGTCATAAAACTGAGGTGCTGATCGCCGAAAGGCAGACAACACTTTACGACATGATGACAGGTCTTTTCGGTTGTCTTGAGGAAAAAATTGATGTTGTTCATAGCGTCGAAGAGACACTTTCGCTCCTGAAAAACTCTTTTCCAACAGCAATTTTTATGGAACGCACACTTTTCTCAGAGACAACGTATGTGGATGAACAAAGCTTCCTACACATGCTCCACTCCCTCTTTCCCAAAACCCGATTGGTGTTGATGGTTAAGACCATCGAACCTCGCACTACGATCGAGCTCTTTCGACAGGGTGTGACAGATGTGTTCATGATGCCCTACAAAAAAGAAGTGTTGAGAGAAAGTCTAGAAAGACTCTCATTACGTCGTCTTTGTCATAGCAAAAGTGAAGAATGCTCACAACAGGAAAACGATTACACAATCACCTTTGCTGATCTGCACATCAATCCGATCGAACGCACTCTCCAAAAAGGGCAGCTTCGCGTACAACTCTCTCCAAATGAGTTATCTCTGCTTGTATGCTTGATCGAACATCATGGGAAAGCTGTCCCCCATGAGTTTCTTGCACTAGAGATGAGCGGAGGCTCCTGCCAGGTAAAAAGCTACCAAGACCTCACCAAAAGGTACGTCCACTCACTGAGAAAAAAGCTCCAACACAATCTTATTTCATCCATCTACATTCAAAGCATACGTGGCGTAGGTTATCGCATACGAACTTTGTAGAGTAGCTCCTGAAAAGTTCGAAAAGTTCGAAAAATAGAACCATAAAACCCCTTCCATTTCCGAACATCATACTTACCTTATACGTATACAACATGAGATCACTACCTATCTCAAGAGGTGATAGAGAGAAGAAAAACATGTCATCAAAAAATCCTATACAATTGGAACAAAACCGACAGAGAACAGAAGAGTTAATCATTCGCTTGGATGAACAGCTCGAAAACATTGGAGAAAAGCTTTCATACCTTGAGTTGGAATTAAGAAACATTCGCTCTCTCACAGCAGGATGGCCCCAAGTACAAGAACAGATAAGGGAGATGCGAGTTCGGTTACAAGAACTACAAATACAAATGGCCAAACTCCCCCAACTCGAGCAACAAATTTCAGATTTGAAGATAGAGTCCAAAGAAACACAACAAACGACAAACAAAGTATTTCAACTCGAAGGAAAATTTGCGATCGCTGTCCTCATCATTGGAACCATCCTAACTGGTCTGATGACATACACAGTTTCGCAAGTCATGAAACAACCACAGGTTGTTATCCAACCAAAAACAAAAGGAAGTACAGATCGATGAAAAATGCACACCAAGAGCTCATACAACGCATCCCAATTCTCCCCTATGAACGAAAAGGGCACGGCGTTACGCGCGACATTAAAGTCAACGAAAAAGTGACCTTACGTCGTTCACAAACAAGTTACTGTAGTGGCGTTGTGTTTGAGTATCTCTACTTGTTGTTACGAAAATACAAAAAGTGGAACACACTGACAAGTTCAACACGAGAAGAGCTCTATCGTTACTGCTATGTCCGTACTGATCTAAGTGATGATTATTTTTGGGGACTACCTGAAGGACTCATCAAACACAGAGTAGCCCACGAAGTGCAACCAGAACAAGTTGACGAAAAGGGTTTTTACTTTGGTCAATTGTATGATTGGAAAGAAGGAGACTCAGAACCGATCCTCGGGCATGCAGTTGTTTGTATCAAACCATGGAAAAACAAAAGCAACAATCCTGCAATATGGACCTTTTCCTCCGATAATATCGCCCTACATAAAACAGGAGAAGATTATTGGTCCGTAGAGCATCCAAGACGCTCTCGAACAAGAGAATGGTATATCGCAAAACTCAACGAATCATGGCTTACCTCAACATAAGGCAGCTACAAGAAAAAAGGCTCGCATATGAAACAACAAATGACATCATTTCAGGACTTTATGTACAGACTCTTTGCCGAGGAGAATGGTGAGCCAGATGATGAAAAGATCCGTAAGTATCTTTCCTTTTTCTTTGGTCTCCTTTTCGCATGTCTTGGTCTGTATGGAAGCCAAACAACAAAAAACTACTGCCTCGCACTCATAGGTTACCTGTGGGGACAATCAGCCGTCTCAGGGCTGATGTCTGAATGGAAAAAAACGAAACAAACGCAACAAAAACAGACAGCTTCACCAAACAATAAAATCACCAAGAAGACGACAACCAAGGAAGATAAATGAATCTCACTCCCAAGGAGACAACATGCAAACATTTTGGATATGGCTCTCGACACAATGGCTCCGTTTCACATCGAAAGAAAAAGTACTCTCTTTGCTCTTGGCGGGGCTGTGTATCACCTTCTGCACTGTTATCCCAGTCATGTCGTACAAACACAGAACGCTCAGGCACACACTTGTACAGACAAAACAAGCCCTTATCGAAGCAAAACAAGTGAATGAAATCCTTCAGCGAAGAAAAGTCATCGAAGCCCTCAAGGTCAAACAACACAAGGTCGCACATGTGCTTTACAAAACGCTACAACGCTCTAGGACACTAAAACAATCAAAAAAAAACCTCATCGAACGTATGAAGAAAACATTCCAGGCCTTTGATGATATCCAAAGAACAATTCGTTTGATCGAAGAAAAAGGCCGAAAAGAAGCACAGCGGATCAGACACCTTAAACTAGATGAACAAATCAAAGAAATACAAAAAAGGAGCAAGCAATGGACATCACAACCATAACACTCAATAAAACGAACTCCGTAAAAGAAGCGCACAGGGAAAAGACCTCTTCAACAGTCTACGTTCACGCTTTGTGGATAACCTTGGGCTATCTCACATACCTTCATACGCTCCAACCCGCCTATGCCAAACCAAACACACCCAAAAGACAAAAGTCATCAACAACAAAGAAAACCAACCTACGTCCCATCACACTTTGGTACAAAGGAACACCATTTATCTCCTACGCAGAACATGACCACAAAAAGATTCTCATGCGCCTTGAACAGGGAAGACACGCGATCTCCACACTCAAATACTTTCGACAAAAAGACAAACAATACAAACACGCCAAAATAGTCTTCTCAAAATTACAAAGCCTCCTCGTCCAAATCGATACAAACATGGCACGAATCAAAAAACAACATGCAACGCAACGCACCATCACAAACAATATCATCCAACAAAAGGATGCATTGCTCTCACTCAAAGAGAAACAATACATCCACCTCCAAAGAAAATTTCGCCCCCTCCACCAACAACCCATTTTTTGGCTTGGAATTGGTGCCGCAACACTTACAGGGATAGGCGTAGGCATTGGTCTCGGCGTCATTCTTCACACAAACGTACGATAGGAGTCCGCATCATGTACAAAAACAAACAACCTATGATATCGATGAAACGACAGCATACAAAAGCCTCCTTACCAAAAGGCGGTGGTGCCATCCGTGGCATGGATAAAAGTGTTACAGTCCAGACAATCACAGGGACAACGATCGTACCGGAACAGTAGTCTTTTTTCATACTTTAGCGTTTTAGAACTCAAGAGTTCGGTGGCAAAAACGAGCGACTTTTCCCAAGATCTGATCAGCCGTTTTGGTCCATACAAATGGTTTGGGGTTATCGTTAGTATGTTCGATATATTCGAATACTCCATCTTCAAGAGCAGAAACACTGCTGTATACTCCTCTGTCCAGTTGTCTCCGTTGTAGTAAGGAAAACCACAGCTCGATCTGGTTGAGCCAGGAAGAGTGTGTTGGTGTAAAATGAAGGTGGAACCGGGGGTGACGGAGAAGCCACTG
>PCBK01000141.1 GCA_002731275.1 Deltaproteobacteria bacterium
CCTATACATTCGCTCCTAACGTAGTCCTCCGAAAAGGACTCAGGCTGGTCAACATAGAGACTCTTTCAAGCCTCTCCCTTTAGGGGGAGGTCGTTGACTTGAGGGGCTCCTTTTTGTCTTTTCCAAAGGTGTCTTGATCCTGGAACACAAACCTACTGTTTGTTGTAGCACGCTTTTCAAAAGTAGAACAAGTTATTGTTCTCTGGTCCATTGCCCCGCGACCTCAAAGAAAGCCTCTGTCATCTCCGGAAACACAGTCACATTTGGCACGTGATTAACCTCAAGGAGGTGAGAGCCATCTGGTGTCACCATGTAATCGACCGCCGCGACCTCCAAGCCAAAGTGTGCAGCGAGGCGTCTGGCGTCCTCAAGAAGGGTCTTATCGATGTCCATGTACGTGGCGTCTGGATGGTGGATCGAGTGTAGCCAGTCCTCTCCTTGAAGGCGTACCTGCCACGCATGCGGTCCGATTAAGGCGATGCGAACAGCGTCGCCATCGAAGAAAGGTTCAAACACAGTGCTCTGTTCTGGTGTCCACTGTCCCTCAAAGCGATGTTTGTTTTCGCCACAGTGCCAATTGCTCCATTTCGCAACGGTGAGTTGACTCGCTTTGTATGGCTCACCTCCAACTGAAAAACCTCGCGCCGCCTGTCCAAAGGCAGTGACCTCCAAGGCTCTCGCGAGACAAGGCAAACGCAATCTGCAATCGAGTAAACCTCGGGCTTTTGGAAAACATGGACCTCGCCATAGGGCGAGCGCAGTCAGAAAGTCAAAATCTTCACTTGTGTCGAAGATACCGTGGAAGATGACTCTGTCTATGCGCAAAAAACCTGGCGAGCTTTGACCTTCAACGTACAGTTTTCCTTCCGCGAGTTGGTATCTTGGGATCAACTCGTGAAAGACCACCGCACCGTCGATATACTCTCTGAAACTCTTGGCTTCTGGACTATCAAGACCGACAACGAGCGTTCTTCCTTCCATTCTTTCATCCTTCTTGTGGGTCGTTCAAACCTTTCTTTTTTCAACATATGAAAGTACGATAGTCATCTATAACATGTTCGAGAATCATTTGATGTTGTTGGAGCAGGAGTGCTTGATGAGATCTTTTGCGAGAGTCCTCTTATTGTGTGGTGTCGTTTTGTCACTGTTGGGGCCTTTTACTGCGTGTTCGCCTGTTGAGGAATGTCAGGGGGATATTGGTAACATTACTATCGATCCCAATGGGAGCCCTTGTACACAGAAATGTGAGTGCAATAACAAGCGATATACAGGGGTTTGTGAGCGCGAGGGCGGAGAAGACACTCGTGGAAAGTGCGTCTCAACGGAGCGTGGTGCGTGTTCCGTTGCAGGAGCGCAACAGTCCTGCAAGCTCCCCGAAGGGACCGCACAGGGCGGCTGTACTGAGGGATACTGGGTGTGTGGCGGTGGTGGCGTCGACACGGGAAAGTGGGGAGATTGTACGCCTATCAACAAGACGGAGAACGAACAAAGCAGCGAACTTTGCTCCAACGGCATCGATGACGATTGTGACGGTGCTGTCGATAAAGCAGACACTGATTGCGCTGCTTTTTGCGATCCAGGCGCACGGCGGGTGTGTTTTCAAGGTGACAAAGAATACAAAGAGGTCGGTGTCTGTAAAGCAGGCGTTCAGATCTGTGGTGTCGATGGAAAGTGGGGAGCTTGTGATGATTCTGCCATTGCTCCTTCAAAGGAAGTCTGTGATAAACTGGACAATGACTGTGACGGGGAGATCGACGAAGATTTTGACCCGAAGGAGTGCGAAGGTTGCCAGCCTCCCGGCCTTGTTCAGCCTTGCTATGATCATACTTTGCCCAGCGGAAGCCTGATAGGCACCGGGAATTGCACCCAAGGCTTCAAGACTTGTCAGCCCTCCGGACAATGGTCTGAGTGTAATGGTGATGTTGCCCCGACTACAGAGACTTGCAATTTACTCGATGACGATTGTGACGGTTCCGTCGACGAAGGCGACACTGCCGGAAGCACACTCTCACGAGATTGTTATGCACAATCCTCTATCGCGAGGGGATGCACCCTCAATCAGGATGGCTCATATACCTGTGAGGGGACATGTACGGCAGGTAAGCAAGGTTGTTTTAACGGACAATGGGGAGAGTGTGAGGGGAGAAAGTCCCCTTCACCTGAGTTGTGTAATGGTCTTGATGATGATTGTGACGGTGAAGTCGATGAAAACCCTACGGATGCGCCTCCTTGTAAAAACCAAAAGGGCAAGTGCAATGGTGCCAGAACGCCTGCGAGACGTTGTGTGTCAGGCCAGTGGGCACAGTGTCAGCCTATCGATTATCGATTGCAATTTGCTGACTACGCCAAAATCGAAAAGTGCGACCTCATCGATAACAATTGCGATGGTTTGATCGATGAAGGGACGGATCAGTGTGTCGCCGTGATCGCGGGGCGCGACACCGTTGGATTTCGCGATGATATCGGCACAACTGCTCGATTCAGGTCTGTGGACGGGGTCGTGTTTTACGATGATGATTTGTACGTCTCTGATGGTAGTAACTTTCGTATTCGTCGGATTGATCCATGTGGCAATGTGATGACGTACGCTGGAGACGGCCAGCTCTCAAGAGCTGGTGGACAAGGTGTGACGGCCAGCTTTGGACGTCCTGGTAAGCTCGCCGCGGATGGCAACGGGACGATCTATTTTATAGACACTACGCACAGTATGGTCTGGTCCATTCGACGGCCCAATGCAAACGTCGTACCCCTCGTAAATGGGGGAGATCCTGGTCAAACCTTGAAGAGTGTTGATGGAGGCGTTGGGATTGCCAGGTTGAACAAGCCCACGAGTATCGCCGTGACGCCAGACGGAAAAGAGATATATGTCGGTGAGGCAAATGGCCGGATCCGACGGATTCGGAGTGTGGTGAACACGAAATGTGGAAGCAATCCTATCACAGGGACTTGTGTTGACACGGTCGCGAACATTTCGGTCGCCAGTGGGCAAGTTATCACTGGTTTGGTGTATGAACCTTCGAGTAAGCGCCTGTTTGCGATCGCTGCCTCTACCAGAAAGGTCTTCCAGATCGACCCCAAAAAAGCCAACGATGTCTCTGAATTTGTGACGCTTCCTCCGACGGGACCTGCGGCGTATCACGCGCTCGCCTTGTACGGAAATTCGCTTGTCATTGTGCAAAAAGAGCAGCGGTTGATCCAGGTGAATTTGCAAAACAAGGCGCTGAAAATTTTACTCGAAGCCAAGGCCAACAGTCCAGCACATGGACCCAAAAACAACGTTGGCTTGGCCTCTGTAAGCGATATCGCTCTCGGAAAAAATGCTGACTTGTATATCGCTGGCGCGTCTTTTGTACTGCGGCTTCAGGAGTCCTCACCTCCGACATTGCCGCTCTCTTGTGTCCAAACATGGGCCGGGAATGGCATTGGATTGAGCAATGGTCCAGGAACGGTCGCTAAATTCCGTAAACCTTTGTATCTGACGAGTGATCAGCTTGGAGAGCTCTACGTTTCGGATATCGAGAACCATCAAGTCCGGAAGATTGACCTCGCAGGGAACGTCACAACATACGCTGGTACACAAGTCCCAGGCTATCGTGATGGACCTGTCTCCTCTGCTTTGCTCAACGCACCCTCTGGAATCGCGATGGATGAGAAAGGTTCACTGTATATCGCTGACAGTGGGAATTTCCTGATCCGCAAAGTGAGCTATGTTGCTGATGCTCCTTGTGGTTTGCTGAGTCGTTACAATGGTCTTTGTGTCTCGACTTTTTCTGGCAAGGGCACGAGTGGGTACAAAGACGGGAACGCCAACGAGGCGTTGTTTGGTGAGCTTGGTGTGGTCGTTGTCGATCCAAATGGTGATCTGCTTGTCGTCGACCACACCTCTCACAGAATCCGGAGGATTGCGGCTGTAAACGGGGCTGTGACGACTGTGATTGGCTCGGGGAAAAGTGCACATGCAGACGGAGCCGGGACGAAGGCCTCTATCGAGGTGGTTCGAGGCATGGTCTTTGAGAGCAATAAGAACATATTCTGGTTTACGGACGCAACGTACCTGCGGCGTGCGGAGTGGATGGAGAAAGGAACTTGCCAGGGGACGGCGAACTTTACGGGGTATTGTGTGACGACGATGATCGGCAAAGCCGTGGCAACCATAAAAGATGGTTCTTCTAAAACTGCACTGTTTGCAAGACCTAGTGGGATCGCTATTGACACTGATGGCTATCTTTACATCGCAGACAGGGACAAACAAAAGAATCACGATGCTTTGCGCGTTGTTCGCGAGGTGAAGGCCTCTCGCTGTGGGGCTGTCCCCAAGTATTCGGGGGTGTGTGTCTTTACAGTGAACGCTTCCCAAACATCGGGATATCTAGACAGTGTACTGTTGCGTTCGGAGTTTTCCAAAGTGTGGGATGTACATATTAACAGGTGGGGGGATGTCTTCGTTTCGGAGGAGGGGACCAAGTCACCCTTTATTCGGCGAATTCCCTGGCGTGTCCCTCGCTGATCGTTTTGGGATGACGCCCCAGAAAGCACCTGTCTCGTCCGAAAAGACTTCGGTCTCCACTTGGTATACTTCTTTAATGTGATCGGATGTCAACACTTCAATGGGGGGGCCTGACGCGATGATCCGTCCTCTTTTGAGCAACACGATGGTGTCTGCGAGTTGCCCCGCGAGTGTTAATTCGTGCATAGAGATGACGAGCGTGAGGCCTCCTTCGGCGAGCGCGCGGAGGGAGTCTATGAGCGCCATTTGATGGTGTAGATCAAGATGGGATGTGGGTTCATCGAGCAGCAACACCTGCGGCTGCTGTGCGAGCGCGACAGAGAGCCACACTCTCTGTCGCTCTCCGCTGCTGAGTTGGGTGAAAGGTCTCTCTGCGAGCGCGTGGACATTCGTTTGTCTCATGGCTTCTTCGATGATGTGGGTGTCTTGCGCTGACATGTTCGCGAAGTGAGATTGGTGGGGGAGTCTGCCCATCTCGACGAGTTGTTGGACTGTGAAGTCGAATCCTACCTGAACGTGTTGCTCGACTGCCGCGAGCTTTTTGGCGAGCTCTTTTGGAGCGTATGAAGACAGAGTCTTTTGATCGAGTGTGACTTGTTTTGAGGGGAGCAAACCAGAGATGTGTTTTAGCAGTGTCGTTTTGCCACAACCATTAGGACCAAGTAGCACCACGATCTCGCCGGAAGGAATACCGAGCTGGATGTCTTCCAAGACTGTTGTGGTGTCGTATGCAAAATGTAGTTGGTTGATCTCGACTTTTTGGCTCATTTGATGTCTTGTTTCTGCAAAAGGTAAAGGAAAAAAGGTGCACCAAAGACTGAGGTCATCAAGCCGATGGGGATGACATTTGGTGGAGCGATACATCGAGCAAATAGATCACAAGCGAGCAAAAAAGCTGCCCCCATCACTGCGGACAACGGCAGCAATGTCCTGTGATCTGGGCCGACGAGTAATCTCACTATGTGTGGGATGATCAGGCCCACAAATCCGATAGAACCACACACCGCGACGATGCCTGAAGTGAGCAATGTGCTCCACACAAGCAGCCACTGCTTGGTTTTTTGTGGAGACAGCCCGAGGTGAAAGGCGACGTCATCGCCAAGGCTCAACGCGTTGAGCTGTTTGCTGTACGCCAGGATTGCGATGGAGCCGATGATACAAAAAATCGAAATGCTCGCAAGTTGTGACCATGTACCGTTGCCCAAATCGCCCATCAGCCAAAAGATGATTTGCTCGCGCTCTTCGCGTCCTGTAAAGTATTTGAAAAAACTGGTGAATGCCGAAAACATCGCCCCCACTGCGACACCTGCTAAAATGAGCGTGACGTTTGAGAGTTTTCCCCACCGTGTGCGCGCGATTCGGTAGACGATCGCGACAGCGAGCAGTCCTCCAAAGAACGCACACATCGCGATAACCATTGGAGACTCCCAGCCTAACGTGATGCCCAACGATGCACCTGTGGATGCACCCGCTGCGATCCCAAGCAGATACGGATCTGCGAGCGGGTTGCGAAAGATACCCTGCATCGCGCCGCCACACAGAGCCAAAGAAGAGCCCGCGAGGATCCCAAACAGGACACGTGGCAAACGCAGTTGAAACAAAATGATATGTTGACTCTGTGAGCCACCCCAATTCCAGGGGGTGATGAGTAGACGCAGAGATTCGGAAAAGGGGATGTTTGCAGAACCTAACGTCACACCAAGGGCTGACAAAAGCAAAATGGCTGTACATGTTATGATGTAGATGACAAGCACTCTCACAAGGTTCACTGACTCCTGAATGATAGTTGCGATTGTGAACAAAGAAGACGCATCACAACCACAACCATCAAGATTGTCAAGCAAACTTTTTTCTCACACAGGAGAGTATTTTGAAACTCAACCACAAGTGGATGTCGACTTTTTTCTTGGGCGCTTTATTGATCGGTGTGGTCTCCACGAAAGCATACGCTCGTCGTGTACTCAAGCAAGCGAGTGTGTTTCAAACACTACGTGTGTCTCCACAGCGCTTTGTTTTGTCGCACAAAGAGGGTGGGAAAGGGAGCAGTCGTGCCGTCATGGTCAACGGACAGAAAGCGGTCCAGTGGCTCCAGTCCAATGACAAAGGGTATCTTATGTTAACCTCTAAAGATATCCCTGTTGTAGGGCGTCGAAAGATGAAGGTATCTTTGTTTTTTCGAACAAACACAACTCGTTATGGAGCGTCTCTTTCGTTGATGGTGCGACAACTCACCAAGTCCAAAAAGCCAGTTGGGCGGATGGTGACGACGCCTGTGTCGATTCGGCAAATTCTCGCATCCGCAAATGGCGAATGGTCTCCTCGCTACTTAACCCTGCGAACACATCGAAAGGCTAGGTTCTTTCGAGTCTTTGTTGTTTTGCGAGGTGGACCTATTTCATTGACGATGAAAGAAGTTCGTGTGGAGCAAGCCCGCAGGGAAGGGCGTCGGAGGGTGACTTTTCTCTCAGAGTTACCACGGAGCAAAAAACCGCTTGTTGGTTTTATCAAGAAGAGGAAGCAGGCTGAAGCCTGGATCAAGAAAGGAGCTGCTCCAAAGCTTATCATCAACAATCACGAAGAGCCGCCTGTATGGTATCAAAGAAGTTTTTGGCTCGCGAATCAGAGTTTGCATCGACTCTTCGCCAAACAACAAGTCAAAGTACACGTAATTCCCATCCAACTTGGACCCTACCAGATCAGAAAAAAGCGTTTACAGTCGACTTATTGGAAAGGGCATCGGGCGTATCTTCCTAAAGAGGTGGATCGCTCTATCCGGCGGGCGCTCGCGGTGAATCCCGACCTCTATTTAATACTCAGTCTTTCGGTGTCTCCGTATCGTGGATGGGGGCGGCGCTATCCCTCAGAGGTCGCACAAAATGAACGTGGTCAGAGAGCTGTTTGTAAATACTCCCATCATGTCGCGTTTCGCAATAAACTCAGGGGTGACAAAGAGTATTTCTGTCCTTCCTTGTACTCGACTGTTTTCCAAAACGAAGCGAAAGCCGCGGTCATCCAACTGATCAAGGATCTGAAGAAAAAACCATATTACCGTGCTGTTGTTGGGTTTTTCCTCGCAGGCGGAGATGATGGTCAATGGAGCCCTTGGGCGCGTTCAGGAGCACATCAACTCAGCGATTATAGTCCTGCCGCACAATCTGGATTTCGTCGGTGGATGAAAAAGCGATACAAGAACATTCGGTCCTTTCAAAGTTCTGCGAGATCGAAGAAAATACGCTCCTTTGGGGCGATGCAGATCCCGTCTGTCGCTCAGCGTCTTGGGCGGAGGAAGGTCTTGTTCTCACCTAGCAGGGATCGGCTCGTGATCGATGCAGAGACGTACTTGTGCGAAGAGCGCTTTCGGACGTTGTTGTCCGTCGCAAAAGCTGTGAAAGTCCACGCCGGAAAACGCGTGGTTGTAGGGTCCTACTTCCAGGATATGGTTTACGGACGCAACCACGCCAACGCGTGCTCACATGTACGTCTTCGATCTCCGTATCTCGACTACTTTGTCGCGCCCTTGGATTATGGATTGACAAGGCGGCCTGGATGGATTGGGGGACTCTCTGTCGCACATTCTTCGATGAAGCTACACAACAAACTCTTTCTACAAGAGTTGGATTTTCGAACGAAGGTCTCTACCTACGTCAATGACGAGTATGACCACTTTGTGATCGGACGGCTCAATGATGCGCGCTCATTTCACGCTGTAAACAGGCGTGAAACAGCGCTCATGAAGATCCTTGGGATGGGACAATGGTACTACTCACTTGCGGGCGGTTCCTTTCACGCAAAGTACGCTAAGGTCGGGATCAAAGAGTCTGTGCGTTTGTTCCATCAAGAACAGTCTCACTCGACGAGTCTTGTGCGACCTCAGGTCGCGGTGATTGTCGATGGAGACAGCGCGATGTTTGTGCCACGTAGCAAGTTTGCGGTCAATGTAAGTCCGTCTACGAGAGGGATGCGTTCTGCTTTGTGGTTGAGCGGTGTTCCATTCTCTGTATACGACATTCGTGATCTTGCCCGCATCCCCGTATCGCAATACAAGGTGTTTGTTTTTGCTAACAGTACAATGCTTCAGCGTTGGCAGCGTCAGTGGATTCGCAAGCACTTAAAGCGCAATGGGCGGGTCTTGGTGTGGATGCACTCAACCGGTTATATCAACAGCGCAGGTGCTTCGTTGAGGCATATGCGTTCATTAACGGGGCAGCGGATCAGGGTGGTGAAGACATTTCGCCCATTGAGTGTCAATATGTCCAACATACAGAAGGGGGTCTGGCGTGGGATGAATGCGAGACAAGGTGTTGTTGGTTATGTGCCATCTGGCTGGGAGTTTTTTGTCTCCGATCCCAAGTCATTGGTATTGGGCCGATATAGCAAGGGAAATCGACCTGCGATTACGCTGAAAAAGATGAGCGGGTGGACGTCTCTGTTTATTGGAGCGCCTGGAGGGTTGGGGCCTGATCTTCTCCACCGTATCGCATCGTATGCCGGGGCGAGGACACTCGGCTCTGCCGGAAATTTACTCGCGACAAATGGGCGCCTCTTTTTGCTTCATGGTGTGAGAGGTGGGAAGGTTACCGTGCGTTTGCCATTCCGATGTGATGTGCATGATGCCTTTACAAATGCACGATTTGCTTCGAAGGCGAGGACATTGACGCTCAGACTTACACCCAAACAAACCATTGTACTTCGATTATTTCGTAGATAATGTCGCTGTTATTGATCTTTGTCGAGGTCTGGCGCTGGAAAATCCATCGTGTGGAATGTTTGGAGGTTCTTTTTGTCTTTTGTGCGAGGGGGCACTTCTGGCAGGTCTTCGTGGGTGATGTCAACGGACTCTTTTAATGGCTTTGTGCTCCCAAGGGACATTGTATGTTGTTTTTTGGGGACGAGTGGTGACCCTGTGGGAGGGGGAGTTGGTTCAGGAGTGTGTAGGGTTTGCTCTGTGGGCATCAGGTCGCGTAGTTCTTGGAGCGTGAGTTGGTTTTTCACAGGTGTGTTGGGGAGTGGAGTTTGAGGGAGCTGCTCTGAAAAAGACGGCATCTCAAACTCTGTAGGTGCCATGTTTTGATGGGGTTCTGCTGGTGAATATTGTCCGAGATCGATGGTTTGGTATGGGTCGAAATCATCTTGTGGTGAGTAGACATTTGTTGGAAAGCGCTCCGAAGCTGGCCCTGTGTCTTCGTGCTCTCCGTCAAGTGGTTCTTCGCGAAGTCTTCCGAGAAGGTGTGTTTTCTCGGCTTGGAACTCTTCATCTGTGAGGATGCCGCTGTTGTGGAGCTCTGCGAGTTCTTTGATGGCTTTGATCACGCCGCTTCGACTCATGTTTTTGTATCTCCTCTCAAATGTCTGCCTTTGGATGCGGATTTCCAACGTAACAAATTTCTTTCAAAAGCTCAACTGCTCCTTTTTTCTGGTGTGTACTCGCATGTTTGTCTGATTTGTCAAGCTTCTACAAGCTCCACTTTGTGCATCATGAGTGTGTGTGTTGTGAACTTTTTTGGGGTGTACTCGTCTTGACCTGTGATAGCGATTTTTCCTCGAATATAGACTTTCCAACCTCACCTAACATTCCCACTTACATCATCTTTCGTGAATGAGGTGTTCTGATGAACAGCAAACGCGACAATTGTCCCATTTCATTTTCTGAGCCTGCGCTGCGAACGTTGGGAAAAGAGTTGATCACGAGGCGTTTCTCGTTACCGACTGGTGAGTTGACCTTTTCCGGCTATTCTCGGGCGGCTGACGCGACAGGGTTTAGTGTGCCAGAGCTTGGCTGGGTTCTCGACGCTGGTTGTGTGACACATTCACAACGACCGGATTATGTCTTTGTGACACATACACATACAGATCACTCCCATCAACTCGTGTATCTCAAGTCGAGGCGAAAACCCCCTGTGATCTGCCTCCCGAAGGAGGCTGCGTCTATTTTGGAGAGGTTTTTGACAGCTTCACAAAATTTGACGGACCAGTACACATTGGGTGAGCCTCGTGAGCTGACAAGGGCGTATGATCTTGTTGGTGTGGATGCTTCTTCGGTCTTTCGTATTGCGCGAGGCAACAGGCCGATAGAGGTCAATGTTGTGCAGTGTGATCACACTGTTCCTTGTGTTGGATACGTCTTTACAGAGGTCAGACGTAAACTAGAGGATGCCTACATTGGGCTGCCTGGAAAAGAGATCGCGAAGCTCCGTCAAGAGGGCGTCGAGATTATGAAAGAGTCTAGATTTCCGATGTTTGCGTTCTTGGGTGACACGACCCCTTTGGTGTTTGAAAGACACCCTGAGATCCTCGAAGCTCCGCTTGTTTTCACCGAATGTTCCTTTTTGGACAAAGAGCATCTTGATGTCGCTGTGCGGACCAAGCACACGATGTGGGATGATCTGGAGCCGATTATCGCGTCAAATCCTAACACCCTCTTTGTATTGACACATTTTTCCCACCGTTACGATTTCGCTGAGATTCGAGCATTTTTTGATGCTGTTCCCCATAAGAATATCCTCCCCTGGATTCCTCCTCAATAAACTTCGATAACTACATTTTTGCTCACGTTTCTGCCTGTGTTGTCATCGACCATTGTGTTGCATTTGTGTTGTGTTCTTGACGGCGTCCTCTCAAATGAATTAAGACTACTTGCGAACTGACCAGTAAAAATGCACAAGGAGGTATGCTGTGTTTTCAACAATTGAAGAATTAACCGTAAATTACACCGAAGATGATATCCTGGTTGTGAAAGAGCTCGACAAGCGTGTGTTGTCAAAAGGCGCGTGGACGACGATCATCTTTCGCTACCAACAGTGGAACAAGAAGAAAGAAGAGTATGGCCCTGATCGCTATACAATCCGTCGATACCGTAAAATGAACGATGTGTACAAACAACAAGGGAAGTTCAATATCTCCAGCGCAGATCAAGCGAGAAAGATTGTCGATGCCCTTAATAGTTGGGTCGCAGAATAATCGACGTGGCCATGAGAGGGGAGGCTTTGCAGCTTAACTTCCCATTGTGTCGTCTTTTTTAGCCCTGTGAAGGCGAGATGTGACAAACTGAGGAGATGTGGGGAGAAGTTTGTTTTGTGATGATTTTCAGGCGGTCTTGGTCTGAAAATAGGTGTTTGTGTCGCTTCAATCGCATGAGCAGGTCTGTTCGTGCCTTTTTCGCGTCCTTCTTTTGGTACAGCGTATCTGTTGTAAAGTAAATTCCTTCCGTTTTTTGCTCCGTTGGCTCAATTTGTTTCACTTGCACACCAAGCTCTCGAAAGCGGCTCGGGATCAAGAACTGTTGTTCGATGTTCCCGAAAAAGGGGCCGATGATCACTCTGTAGACAGATGCTGAGAGTGTGAACGTACCTTTGCCTGGAATACAAACGGTTTGTTGTTCGAGTCTATGGGTTCGTTTCGGAGCGGACGCCATCGTCAGTTTTTTGTGACCGTCGAGTGATCTCACGGAAAATGGTGCCTGTCCTGACAACGTGAGAGACGCTGGGGCTTGCCGAATGTGTAAGCAGCGCCACTTGTTTCGTGACTTGTCAGCTGGCTGGATTCGACAACCGTGTTGTTGCCATTGCAGTGTTGTTTGTGTATACGCTTGCGCTGGCTCGGAGCTGTCGTTGTAGTAGTAAATTCCCGCAAATCCGAGAAAGAGCACAATCAGGCTAAACAATAGCCACGAGATATGTCTTTCTTCTCTGGTCTCTGGCTGTGTGAAGGGGGCTTCAAAGGCTTGTTGAAAAGCCTCCAACAGCTCACCTGCGTTCGCTTGCCTTTTCTCTGCTTCTCCGGCTGTTGCCCTCATGATCACGTCGTCGAGCGCCGAGGAGAAAGGAGGCAGTTGACCACGTTCTCTCATGTAAGCGCTGGGTCGTGTGAGGTTTCCTGTGGTCCGCTGACCCGTCAACATCTCGTAGAGGATCATTCCAAGAGAGTAGACGTCTGACTGTGTGGATGTTTGTCCTCCAGCCAGGACTTCGGGAGCTGTATAAAAGTAGGTGCCGCCTCTGTGGTGTTTGGTTTCTTCTGAGAGCTTTACTGCGATGCCAAAGTCGATGACTTTGATCTCACCGGAAGGTGTGAGGATGACATTTTCGGGCTTCAGATCACGGTGGACAACGTGTTGTTCGTGGATATGAGCAAAGGCATCGAGGAGTTTTGTCGCAATATCGCGGAACCAGACCATGTCCTGCGGGGAGGTGACTTGGTGAGCTCGCAAGAAGTCTTTGAGCGTGTCACCTTCGGCGAACTCCATGATCAGACACAGTGGTTTCTCACCTGATGGGAGAGGAAGTCGCTTGACCTCTTCGACTTTGATCACGCCTGGATGTCGCATACAACGAAGAGCTTCCAACTCTTTTTCGATGTAGCTCTCTTTGCTCATGTACTGGGGATTCAGGTGCTTGATGACGACGGGCTGATCTTCCTGGATATCGTGAGCCCGATAGATCACACTCATCCCACCTGAACCGTAGAGGCCTTCGAGGATGTAGCGTCCTGCCAGAACGCGTTGTTCATGGGGAGGTGGGGGAGAGTCTTGGCTATCGAGGACACCTGAGACATCGGAGTTCCATGTGGACTCCAATGTCATCGCGGAGAGCTCTTTCTTTCCTTTCATATTGCGTGTTTGACCGAATGATTCGCCCGTGTTGGGTACCTCCGATGCCGAAGGATCAAACGCTTTAAACACATCTGAAGGTTTGTTTGCCATAGTCTCATTCCTCTGTCGTCTTAGGCCATTAGAGGGGAAAAAGGTACAAAACAAGTTGCGCCTTACCTCTTCCTGCACCTCAAAATGGTATGCCCGATGCCCAACTTGTCGAATTCTTCTTCGACAACAAGTCCGGCTCGATGAACCAATCTGATCATATCTCCCGAGTGATACATTCGGCTGTTTCCGTTTGCGACACACGTAAAATACAAAGAGATCTGGTTCAGGCTAAATGCACCGGCTTCTTGTGGTTGTCTATCCCAAAAAGTCTCCATGATGAAGAGGTCTGTGTCCGAGGTCATGACGAGCGCGGCTTGTTTGAGGATCGAGATGATCTCATTTTCCCCAAAACAGTCGAGAAATTGACTCATCCAGATCGCATCGGGGTTCGATGGGAACGTTTGGGATGGGTCAAGTAAGTCGATCGGATGGTAGCTCGCTCGATCTCCAAACCCAGCTTCTTCGAGCTGTTCACGCGCCATTGCCAGCTGCCCAGGGAGATCGAGGATGGTGACATGGACATCTTCGTTGTAGTTGAGACATTGCTTTGTCCATCGACCTGTGTTGCCACCAACATCAAAGAGCGACTTGGGAGCGTTTTTGAAGACGATCGGTAGAGCTTTGGGGAAGGCTCTGTCCGAGTAAAAGTGATCGAAGGCGAACCAACTCTCTTGGGCTTGCTTGGGGAGTGATGAGAGTCCTTCGTAGACAGTCTTCCAATCTCCAAATACTTTGAGCCCCGCGGGTTTTTCCTCCCGAATGGCTTCTTCGAGGTGGAACATCGCTTCGTAGCAGACATCGTGGACGAAGTCCATGTTGACACGGGTCATTTTGTCACTGAGCATGCAATGGCCGAGCATGGTGAGGGAGTAATGCGCCTCTTGCTGCCAGACGATATCAGCGCTGAGTCCTGCGTCCAGGAGAACGTTGACTCCGTATCGTGAGATGCCCGTGGCGTCACTGATTTGGGCGACTGTTGCGCCGTCCTGCTTTTGTTTGCGTAGGTAGTCGAGGATGCCTGTGTCTCTCATGGTTTTGACGACTTGAAAGACAACAGGGGCGAAGGCGATCCGCTGTGCGTCTGCTTTGGCTTCGAAGGCTGATTTTTCGTAGGGCTTTTTGTAGTAATCCATGCAAGTGGCCTCTGCTTCTGTACTTGTGGGTACTCTAGAATACAAATAAAATCAGAAGTTTATTCCCATTGTACTGGTGGACTTCTGAAGACGCTCCTACCTAAAGTATCATATTCACGATCGAGTGTCCTAAAGGATCTGATTTTGCTGTTTCTCACGATATGATGTACTGTTTCTTCCAATGGCCTTCATGTGGCACCACCATTCTTTTGCGTTCTGTGAGGTGATGATATGGAAGAACAACTTTCACAACACGTTGAATTGCTCCGAAAAGTGAGCCTGTTTGAGGAGCTCCGGGAACGTGAGATTCGCCAGATCGTTCCGCTGTTACAAAAGCGGTCTTTCTCACGTGGTGACGTTGTTGTGGCTGCACAAGGACTCGATAACTCCCTTTTCCTCGTTGAGACCGGGCAGTGCAAGGTCTCATTGTTTGATGGTGATGACAAGGACAAAGAGGTGATCCTTGCCATCTTGAAGGAGGGGGATTATTTCGGCGAAATGGCCCTCCTTGACGAAAAACCGCGCAGCGCCAATGTGATCGCGTTGAAAAAAACCCAGCTATACGAACTAAAGCGAGATGATTTTCTCCGGTATGCCGAGGCTCATCCTCAAACATTGATCAACATGCTCAAGCAGACCTTCGAGCGTTTGCGGAAGGCCGATTCTATCTGTCGTGATCTCGCGTTGCTCGACGTGTATGGTCGTGTCGCGCGTCGATTGTTGGAGATCGCTGACAAAGAAGGTGAAGATTCAGATGGAGGGATCTTGATCCAACCACCTTCACAGCAACAACTCGCCGGGATGCTTGGGACCAGTCGAGAGACCGTAAACCGCGTGATCTCGGAGTTTGTCAGGACTGGCTCCATCAAAAAAGATGGACGTAAATTGTTGATCTCCAACGCCGCCATGCTTCGTGCCCAAGTCGGTGATTGAATGTGCTCTTCTCTCTTTATCATCGGTGGTATCGTGTCAGTGGGAGTCTGTAGCATTGTTTGGTGTTGAACGTCCACTCAGGCGTTTTGATCTTGCCTCTCTTGGGAAAGGCATACCAGGGACTTGTCGACTGTCCTGGGGCTTTGAGGACGTGAAAGCTCTGCGCAGGCATGTAGCTTTGTGCCAGTAAAAAGACCTTTTTTCCTCTCTTGTTGGTCGCTTCGTCGAGTAGCAAAATGGCATGTCCAGGTTGTCCTTGTCTCCACCCCACGAGAAGAATGTCACCGGCGCGGGCTGATCGACATTTGATTTTTTTGAGTTGATGTTCAAGAGACGTCGTGTTCGAGTAAGCCATCACAAAACGCATGTAACGGCGGTAATTTTTGTAAGTCTTGTCACTTCTTCGCCTTTTGCTCCATCGGGGGGCACGTCTACGACGAAACATCGGCCGTAGACCTCTCTGCCAGTGCTTCCAGGGGTTGGGGCTTCCATCCAAAAAGTTGAAGGATGTGTATCTCTGAAGCCCTCGATACCACAGATACTCACTCCAAACTCTCATGACAGCGTCCGCACATTGTTGAAGATCTCTTCTTCCGATATCGAGGTCGATGACACCTACGTGGTGGGATTGTGAGGGTTTCTTGCGACCATCAAAGTAGTAGACAGCGCTCCCACGTGGTTGGATGGGCAATCGTCTCATCCACCATAGGAATGAGCGTTTGGATGCCTTTGTTCGGACAAATCCACGAGGTGGACGGAATCTCTTTTGTAGTGAGCTTCTTTTGTGTTGAGGCGTTGATTGTTTCCAGCGATGAAGGGGTTTGCTGTAACTCGTTGTTGGCACCAAGAGAAGGGTCATGGCCCAAATGGTGTGAGAGAGAAGAGCACATTTTGTCATCGCTAAACTCCGTGGTGTGAGGACGCAGGCTTATTTTTTTTGACTCGTGTTCCTGAATTTGAGCCTTTCATGAGTGCCATAGTATCCTTTGAACATCGTTGCATCAAAAATAGTGCACTTGGATGTGAAGATGATGAAGAGTATGTACACTTTTGATGAATTCTGTTCCCTGATCGCTTACATTTTTGTGACATGTGTGCTTGGGAAAAATGACCCAAGATTTGTTATGTAAACTCATTTGCGCGATCTCCAATGATAAACGAACTCCAAAGGTCGGACACAAGGCCCGACCCTACGGAAAAAATCTGTGTGGTAGATACGTATTGTCTCATCTGTCTGTCCCTACGCCATTGTCTGGAAGATCCATCATTTCGCGCCATCGACATTCAAGCAAGGCTGTATACAGATATCCTGGTACACCGTAGTTCCCAAGCGAAAACCCATCGTTCACTTCGACTAGAAGTGTTTGTCCGTCTGAAGTGACTGCCCAATCCATTGCGAATCCAATGGGGGCAGATGTGTAGGACAAGAGGGCTTCTTTCATGACGTTTTTGTCCGGAAATGTGATGGGATCGCCTTTGTAATGGGAGACATTGACGATGTCACCACGAAGAATCGTGGCACGCCATTCACTCCTCATCTCGATGACTTCCTGGATCAGGACAGGTTCATCGCCTGGGACATTTGCCATAGGGATGAGATCTCGGAAGGCGTGTACAACTTTACCCACGAATAGTTTTTGTCGGATTGGTTTCACGTGGACTGGAAGTTTTGATGGTTCGTGAGTTTCCCAGTGGCGGACTTCTGCCATTGTTGTCTCGAAGATTTTGCGTCCTACGAACGCTTCGAGCTCTTCTGGAAAATCGAGCGCAGGTGGAGAGGGTCTTCCTGCTCGTTCAACCGCTTCGCGGACTGCGCCTACAGGGCCGTAAAAGATACATGAATCAGCTTCATGTTGGAGGATAGAGTCAAATGCACCTGATGATAATTCTTCTCTTTCGAAGTCGATGACTTCGTATCCTCGCTCCCAAAACCAGTAATTTGTTTGTTGTGCCTGGAGGTAGCGAGGAGAACCTTGTCTCTCTTTGTGGCTGTAAACCTTCATGTGTACACTCTCCCGATTCTTTTTGCCTCCGCATCTTGGCTTGAAATGATATGATATGTCAAAAATACTTCCCAGTATACCGTTGATCAATCGTCTTTGAATCTGGAAGCTCCCTATGTCTTTGCATTCGCAAAATGGGACATGAGCTGATCGTTTGTGGTATGTTGTGTTGACTCGACAGACTCATATCCAGATTCCAATGTGTTTCTTTTTCTTTCTTTGTGTTGGTGGCTTGTATGCTTTCTATATTTTGGCGTTGTTTGTTTTTTTGTTTGGGTGTTTTGGTTGCATTGTCAGGGTGTGATTGTGGTGAGACGAGAGGTCGTGAACCCACCATTCTTAAAACAAATCTTGCAGCCGATCGTCTCGTGATTCCAGCCTCTCAGGAGACTGCATCATTTCAGCTCTTTGCGGAGGGGATTCGTGCGGCTGATATCCAAAACATCCAGATTATCGAAGATGAGCACAATGTCTTTACTTTGTTGAAGAGCCCACAAACCCCTCTCTCTTTACAGCCAGGAAAAGAGAGAGGGGTGCAGATCACCATCCAATTTGCCCCCAAACACAACAACACAATTTACAAAGCACGTATCGCAATCTCCTCGAACAATAGCTCAAATGTCGATTCCGAGGGGAGGTTCTACGTAGAGCTTGCTTATTCTCCAGGTTTCCCAGATCCCGTACTTTGTCGTGAACGACTCGATTTTGGGGCCTTGGAGCGAGGGGCTTCAAAGACGCTCACTTGTCAGGTCAAAAACAGGGGGGATGCGGCATGGAAAGTCTCAAGCATTCGTTATGAGAGCGAGAAGGGTGATGAGGTTTTTCGCATCGAAGACGTCTCCGCCCCCTTTGCCATCGAACCAGGTGAAACAAGAGAGTTTAAGGTGAGCTACTCCCCAAAGACGTATCCACCAAAGGAATCACAGGGGGTATTTGTCTTTGAGAGCAATCTTGAGACGAGTGATGATTCACAAAAGCTCAGGCTTCGTGTCGTTGGGACGATCAAGGTACCACTTGTCGAGCTTATCCCTGTTTATCCGCCTTGTTCGGGAAATGAGAGTTGCCAAAACATCGATGTGAG
>PCBK01000142.1 GCA_002731275.1 Deltaproteobacteria bacterium
ACAAGACAGAGATGTGCTGGAGTACGTAACAGCGGCGATTCAAGCCCACCGACGCAACGAACTACCTCCCTCTCTCTTGCCCACCCCCTGAACGGTTACAAAGGGTCTTTTTCGTCACATTTCCCTTGGGTTGGCAACAACTTCGGGAGCTTTTGAGCGTTGGGCACTGCGACATGATGGCGCCGGCCTACAGTTGGGAAACTCGCAGCTCGCAACCACTTTTGCTTTTGTCGTTTCCATCGAAGGCATCGTTGCACAAGCTGTTTGCGTCGAAACGCAGCCTCACCCATGGACTGACCGGATGCAGCGGGAACGAGGATGCCTCCTTGGCCGGAGATGGACAATACAGGCTGTGTGGAGATGGGAGGGCTTGTCGCCAGTGGCGAGTTGTTGCCACCTGTCGACGCACCCTTCACAGGAACAGAGGGTGAGAAGACGTTGAGAAAACCGGGCCACAAAGACACACCACCAAACACAAACGCAGCCATGACTGCTGCAAAAGACATCGAAAAGCTACGGATGGGGCGGATATCTTCTTGACGTAACGCGTTTCGAATGCGTCCTTCGAGGTGGATAGGTGCGACCTCACGTGGTACACACTTTTTCACCCTTTGACGCATCGCACGATAAAACGCGACTTCATCGCGACAAGACTCACAAACAGACAGATGATGTTCAATTTCAACACATTCGCGCTCATCGAATTCTTCGTCGATGTAAGCGTGAAGGTAACGATGGGCTTCTGAGCAATTCATGACGCTGTCCCTTCTCAGATGGTTTTGAGTTGTTTTTGTGTTGCTCGATTCTGCCGATAGTCATTCAAGTGAGCGACTTTTTGTTCACTCTTTTTACCGCTCGTTTTTTGTGCGTTTTCGTGTTCCTCTTTGCGTTTGATGTAACCTTGTTCGACACCAAACTCATAGAGGAGTTTACGAAGCATACGACGTCCGCGATACAGACGACTCATCACCGTGCCGATGGGACATTCGACAATTTCGGCGATCTCTTTGTAGGAGAAGTCTTGCAAGTCAGCGAGAATCACAACGACACGAAAATCAGCGGGGATTTGTTCGAGCGCCTCGGTAATTTGCTTACTGACAAAGCGATCGAGAATCGACTTTTCGGAGGCATCAAAGCCGGGCTCAGGGGGTGCAATTTGATCCCAATCCCAGTCTTCCAAGACCTCACGATCACGTTGTTGTTTGCGGTAGCGGTTGATGAATGTATTGGTCAGAATCTTGAAGAGCCAAGCCTTAATGTGGGTGCCTTCCTCAAATCGATGAAAAAATCGAAAGGCTTTCAGGTATGTATCCTGGATAAGGTCCTCGGCGTCGTTTTCATTTTTGGCCATTCGAAGAGCTGCACTGTAAAGCGCGTCCAAATGGGGCATGGTCAACTCTTCAAACTTACTCTTTTTTGACTTTTTCCAAAATCGAAGCATGGCGTTTTCACCTCAAATTGGTCGTTACTCATATCCTAACACAATGCCCCCTGGCAAATATTCCAACTTTTTTCATGACAAGCCATCCCCCTCACACAACCCACTGAAAAATCTATATCATTTCATCATGGCGAAGTTGGAATCCACGAGCGCAACTGTAGGTGTCGTAGCGCTTTGCGGGCTGCAAGCTGGACCCGCAACGCAGGATGTCTCGTCCCCCACCGAATCAACAACGCCGCGCCAGGAAGCCGTATCTTCAAAAGTGACGCGATCAGGACTTCAACCTCTCCAGCAGGACCACTTCGAAGAAGCATTTCACACCGCCTGACAGCAGCTCTCTCCGACAACAACGCACGGACAGACAATGACAGATACCACAGCCGCGAAGCCGATGTTCGTTTGACCTTTTTGAGCAAACGCAACCCTCTGATCCGCTCCCTTCGCCGTCCCCAAACGAGACGTCCAATTGCCAAGACTGTCCGCTCCCTGATCGCAGGTAACCTCGATCGCAAGGCCACACCCATCACACGAAGTGCGCGCTGGGCTTTCATATTTTCGATCGCAGTCAACGCGTACAAAGGTTCTTGCGCTCTCTTTTCGGAGGTCGTCCGCAACACCTGACGCAACATAGGCAAGGCCAAACGATATCCCCTCTTTACGAGCCCCACGATCGCATATGTCCTCACGGCGGGATGTCGATCATTGAGAGCACGTCTCAAGAATCGATACGCTCGTTTCCCACGAAACCTTGCAATCCCTACGATTGCGGTCATTCGTATCAAATGGTGCTTGTCCCTGATCGCTCTCCCGAGCAACCGCAGCGCCTCCTTTGGTGAACATGACATCGCACCAGAGACCGCACGCCACCGGACATATACATGAGGATCTCGTAGCATCTTCTCCAACGCCGCTTGCTCAAAAGGATTTCGATGGCAATGAAGCTGCGCGACAGCCAACTGCCTGACCTTCGGCTCCAGATCCTTCAAGCGCTTGTCGAATGACTTCGGCAGTGGCGCCTTACTTTCGAGCAAAATCCTCATCAAAAACAACGAAAATACATATCCATGCATACCCAAAAAACTATCTCCACACCTTGTCATCGTCTTGACATGTCTTGCACCATCTCAACATGTCAGTCTCTTGAATCGTAGATACAAACCGCACATCTCCTGATGAACGAAACCTTGCCAACCAACCTCTCGATCGATTATCATAACGCGTTGATTGTATGGTTTCTACGAAGAGGAACAACCATAACACGTATGTGTTGAACAAACGCGCACTCTTCCCGAGTCATGACGAAAGGACCAATTGTATGCACCGGGAGCTCCCAAAGAACGTGACTCCAAAGCAGCCTCACAAGAATCACTGGAAAGTCATCTCACTGCTTGTATTGATAAGTGCCTTCTTTTTTTCGAGCCTTCAGGCCGGCTGTATCTTCGACCCTCCCAATCTCAATGGATGGTCTTGCTTTGTCAACGATGAATGTCTTGGTAACCTCGTTTGCCGAAACAAACGATGTGTTCCAGGTTGTCAAAATGACAGCGACTGCCAAGGGGGAACCTGCCAAAGTGGTGCCTGTAGCGGAAGCGGCGATGGTGGAGGTGGTGACGGTATCTGCATCCCCAAGGCTGAAGAATGTAACGGAAAAGACGATAACTGCGATGGTCGCATCGATGAGGGACTCCTCTGTGTAGGAGCAGGCGATACCTGTGATCCCAAGGCGAATCAACCAGTCAATTGCAAAGAAGGCTTACTCTGTGTCACCTACTATCCAGATCGCCCCAAGATCTGCCTGGAGCCGTGCACCAAAGGTCAGGCCACTTCTTGTGCTGACAAACGCTTCCAGTGCCTTCCCACTCCCGGTCAACAATGGGCTTGCTTGCAATCGGGATGTAACACACAAACGGACTGTGTGTACAACAGCTTAACAACCCACGAATGCGCCAACATCGGCGGTAATGATAAGTTCTGCCTACCCGAATACCCCAAAACAGGCTCGATCACATTTGGCAACATCTGCGCTCCCTCCGAAGGCAACCACTGTGATGGCTCTCAAAACCTCGGCTGCTGGCGTCAGGATGAGGCCAGTCAAGGATTTTGCACCCTGCGATGCCAGACTGACGCTGAGTGCGAAAAACTTTCAGGAGGCCAATCGAAATGCCGCGTCTTCAGCACCA
Source organism: Deltaproteobacteria bacterium (assembly GCA_002731275.1). Taxonomy (GTDB): domain Bacteria; phylum Myxococcota_C; class UBA6777; order UBA6777; family UBA6777; genus UBA6777. Next base: position 3,622 of record PCBK01000142.1, read on the forward strand.
ACTCCCGCAATATCAAAGTGTGCTCTTTTCCATGTGATACAGGTAGCTGTCCACAAGGCATGACTTGTAACGCAGAAAAAGTGTGTACGGTTCCCTAAATAGGCTCCACAACAAGGGCGAGACAATGCAGAAAGTATGGCTTTTTTTTCGGTATATGTTCTTCTTTTCCGCGATGTTTGCGCTCAGCCTCCCCGGCTGTACAAGTAACGCTCCATGTATCACAGACTCCGATTGCAAGATCGAAACATTCTGTGATCTCGTCGATGGAACGTGCAAAACCCAGTGTACTTCTGATATCGACTGTAAGGCCACAGAGAGTTGCAACATCCGAGGAAAATGCACAGCCAAAAAAACGGAGTGTACACCGCAAGCCAAAAAAGCGTGTGAAGGTGGGCAGCTTTTCTGGTTTGATTCTTGCGGATATAAAGGCACAGTCGCGCAAGATTGCAAAGGCGCAGGTTGCAAAGACGCTGCCTGTCTCAATCTTCAATCCAAATGTGGCAATGGCACCTGCGAAGCCGATGAGAACTGTGTCACCTGCTCTGCTGACTGCTTCTGCGCGATCGGAAAACGATGTGATGCCCCCACGACCTCTTGTGTACTCTCTGCTGATTGTGGAGACGGCCAATGCTCTCCCGAAAAACAAGAAAACTGCTTGAGCTGTCCCAACGATTGCAAATGCTCTCCAGGACAGATCTGCGATGCAACCACCTCCAGATGTGCCCTCCCCACGGGCTCAGACTGTGGAAATGGTGTGTGCGACACAACCAAAGGCGAAGACTGCAAAACGTGCGCGCAAGATTGTGGATGTGCCAACAAACAGATCTGTGACAATGGCATTTGCAAACGCGCCAACCATTGCGGTGATGCAACATGTGACGCTGACAGTGGCGAAAACTGTACGACATGCCCACAAGATTGTAAGTGCGCTTCAGGTCAAGTCTGCGAACAAGAAAAATGTGTCGTCCCTGACCCCTGTGGGGATGGTCTATGTGACGAAGCAAGCGGAGAAAATTGCTCTTCTTGCGCCAAAGACTGCCAGTGCAAAACGGGAGAGATTTGCAAAAACAACGCTTGTGAGCAGCGATTCAAATGTGGAGACGGAAGCTGCGATGCAAGCGGTGGTGAAAACTGCTCTTCTTGTGCCAAAGATTGCGCATGTCCAACCCTCACTGTCTGTGAAAATGGAAGCTGCAAGACAAGCTGTGGTGATGGCATCTGTAACGGCAGCGCCGGCGAAAATTGTGATTCCTGCCCCCAAGACTGTCGCTGCGGAAACACCGAATACTGCGAAAACAAAAAGTGTCAGGCCTGCCTCTGTCAACCTGGCGCCCTCAAGTGTAGCGGAAACACCGTACAGTCTTGTGCAAACGACTGCAAGAGCTACCAGGATCTCAAAACCTGCCCGTCCAACAAAGCCTGCAAAAATGGCATCTGTGGCACATTGTGTGGGAACAAAATTTGTGAACCCAGCGCGAGTGAAAACTGCCTGACGTGCCCAACTGACTGTGGTTGCCCATCAGGACAGGTCTGCAAAAATCAGGCATGTGAAGCCTGCACATGTACAGCCGGACAGAAAAGATGTGGAGCTGGCGGCGCACTCGAACAATGTGAGGCTGACTGTTCGGGGTGGAAAACCCTCGAAGTCTGCAAAGCTTCAGAGGGAAGTTTTTGCTCAAATGTGAGCAAAACATGCGAATGTACCACCACAAATGCCTGCTCGACCCCCAATGTCCATCGCTGCACAGCGACTGAGCGACAAACTTGCATTCAAAGCCCACAAGGCTGTAAGACCTGGCAAACAAGCGCCGTACAATGTGGTGCAAATGCCAGCTGTATCAACGGAAATTGCTGCGTTTGTACGCCAAACTCCACGCGCTGTCTCGACTCAGGAACACAGGAAACCTGTGCCCAAGATTGCTCCTCGTGGATCCAAACGAAATGCTCTCTCTTAAAATTCTGTATCAGCGGAAAATGTAGGGGATTTTAAGACCTATGTGGAGAGAACAACACAGAGGGATGAGGAGCGGGAAAATCTTGTGATTGTGCCACTAAGTGGTCCTCTCGCGAAGTAAGCGCATGAGCATGATGTTGAATTTTCCCCGTAGGGTCGGGCCTTGTGTCCGACCTCGATGTTGTATGTCTTTTTCGCGAGAGGACCACTAAGCGTTCTTTTGACGAAGCATGTGTTTTTTGGGAGTGAGTAACGTCTCGTGACCTTTTTGTCCCCGCCATGACTTTCGAGAATGATTCTTCGAAGCTCTGCTGTCATGTGGGGTCTCAATATTCGACCCCTCACTCTCTCTAGACAACAGAAGATCCTCCAGCACAGGGATATTGGGAAGAGTCGCAACTAGTTGCGCGTCAGGGTGGACTGTTCGACGTTGAGGACTTTCGCTCACAGGAACTTCAGGCTCATCCGCTTGCTCATGGTGCAAACGTGTAACCTCTTCGATCATCGAGAGCGCTTCGTCTTCTTCAAAGGATTTGAGGGGAGATGTAATTGTTGTGCCCAATGATCCAGCGTATACACGAAATGTCTTGTAAGAAATCCCAATTCTCTCGGCCATCTCGTACACACGGATCTTTTTGCTCTTACTCATCGTCTTCTCCTTGGTGCTGCCTCCGCTTATGTGCGGAGCTGGTCTGGTACAACAAAGGGTGGTGAAGATGCATCCACTATGTACCATAGCAATGACTGGAGAAGACTTCCAATTTTTTGCAAATAAATCTGGTAGATACGTTCAAAAAAGGCGGTCACGACTGGCCAAAAGACCACCCAAGAAAATCCCCTCAATCCCATCAAGGCCCGATTGATATTCAATGAGCTGGCTTGATGTTGAGGCCAAATTGATGTTGATAGACCCGGCGTTTATATATCCCTTGCTCTTGGAGAGCTTTTTCGTCTAGGGACAGGGGCTCGTCATTACTGACCATCTCGGAACGAGACAACAAACTCACCGTGTATTGGTCGTTATCCGTCTTAAAGATTTGAAGTAGCTGATTATTTTCAAGATCAAGGATTTCCCTTCCGGTCATCCTCTTTACCACATCACCATGCTCAAGCTTACGAATCCCCCTACCATTATTGACCTCCTCTTCCTCGACTCCAGCTCCCCCATCGTCTTCGTCGGCCTCTTCTCCATCGGCATCTCCAGCGTCCTCATCATCTCCGGCGTCTCCAGCCTCTCCCGCACCTCTCGCAGCATCTGCGTCTTCGGCGCCATCTATCCCATCGATCGCATCTCCCCCCAACTCCTCTCCTCCAAGGACATCTCCGACCAAACAGCCAGATAAAACTTCTCCTACGCCGAGAAATGCTGCACCTAGCGCTATACTCCCACCAACGGCAATAAGCACAATTCCCCAAGTCGGTATATGTCCGCTTGGGTCTTTGTACATAATGGGGTTGCCATCGGCATAGTTGTAGGGGTTGATTGTCAGGATACTATCTCGGTTGATGAAATTCATCCGCTTAGGAGAGTAGTATCGGGCCCTCAAGTAGACTTGGCCGGACTCAACATCAGTGTATTCACCACGGTACCCGAAAGGATTGCTTGTGATGTCCCCGCTTCGCGGCTGGCTGTTGCCATATGCGTCGTACGTCGTCACGTCTTGGATAGACCCTGCCCCATCAAATGTCGCGAGAACACTGTCTCTCTCAAGCAGGTAGGTCTCGACTGTCGTCGTTGCACCATTTTTGAGGAGACGAGCCAATCGGTAAGAGCCAGCCATCAAATAACTGGCTTCAACATCTCCCTGGACTTCGTTGACGATGTCCGGATGATTGGCGTTGTTATAATAGTACGTGATGATCTCATCATCCCCGCTTTGTTTGGTGGCCCGCATTCCGTTGGGATAGTATGTGTATACTGTACTCTCCCCTTGCACTGGGGTGAACTTTGTGAGTTGATTCAGTGCGTTGTACTCGTAGGTATTCCCACTTTCATCCTGCTTGAGATTCCCATTGGGATCGTATTGCAACTGGGTGCTCTCTCCTCCAACCTCGACGGAGCTCATTTGACTGTCTTCGTCGTAATGGTAGGTGATGGAACGATCGTCGCCCCCCTTTGTGTCCGTGCGCGTTTTGACATTGGCAACAGCGTCATAACCATATGCAATGCTCCCAATGGGGTCGTCACTTGCGTTGGAAACAGATTCATTTTTCACCCTGCCAACGCCATCAAATTCCAACACGAGCTTGGAGTCGAGCACGCCTGGACATTGGTAGCTGACACCCTCAACAAACGTTGTCACGTTGTCGCGGGTGTAAGTGACTGTAAGGGTAGGACTCTCGCTTTGCGCCTTGATTTGATGGGGACATCCATAGCCATCGTACTGGCTCGTGAGTACAACACCATTGGAGAATGTCAAGGACTCAACTTCCCCAACATTTGTGGGATCGATGTCTTTCGTGACATAGGTGAGTTTGACAGAGGCAGAGATGTCATCTCGAACGACCTCCTTCAAGCGACCATCTTCGTAATACACGTAATTTGTGACATTGCCGAAGGCGTCTGTGAATGTATCGAGAAGACCTGTATCATCATGGTAAGTCCATGAGACGCTTTTTTGGTCGGGGTAGGTGATGGACAGGATGTTACCATCCAGCGTGTAGCTGTACACCATGACCTCAGGCGCACCATCATCAATAGTCCGCGTGATGGAGTCCAATTTCCCCACACTGCTGTACTCGTAAACGAGCTTGATCTTTGAGCCATTGTCCGTGTACGTACGTGTGTAAATTTGGTTATTGTCAGTGTAAGTCGAGATAAATTCGTTTCCACTGAAGTCTACGAGATGAGTGCGGTTGCCAGCTCCGTCGTACTGGAACGTACGAGCTGCGTTTGTGGCTGTTGTTTCTGTTTGAAGCTGAGCAAACTCACCATACTGTCGAGTTGAGGAGTTTGAGGTCTGAGAATGTCCTTGCTCATCGACGACGGTGCAAGTGCTCTGGAGAATTTTTCCGTGTAGGTCTCTGGTGTAGTCCAAGGTTCGTGTTGAATCCTTGCTATTCAGGACCTCGTGAATGGGTCGTTGTATGATGTCGTATTGCTTTGACACCCAATACTTTTTCGATGTGTCTTGGTTTCCAAGATGGACCCCAACGTTGAGTTGAAGCCCATTCCATAACCTCGTGATACAGGAGAACTCCCCGGATTTGTGGGTATCAAACCTCTTGACAGAGGACTCCATTCTCCTTTTGTGTCGTTTTTTGTGCCTTCGCTGGTATTTTCTCTGTGCGTTGTTTCTTTTGAGCGTATAAACGACCTCTTTCGACTGGACACCGTTCAAGGTCGTCGTTTGGCTACACGCTACAGGATCATTGGTGTATGTCTCGACATTCCCATGAGTATCAGACTTTTGGGACATCTTGCCCCGAGGATCGTAGAGGTAAGTCAGGGTCGACACATCGCCAAGGATTCCCGACTGTGTGTAGAGTTGACCAAGATCGTTGTAGGTGTTGGTTTGCAACGTCCGCTCAGTCCCGCCCGAACCGAGGTTGTCGCTCTTCACCAAGAGTTTCCCAAAGCCACTCAAGTACGAATAGGTGACATATCCGTTGGGAGCTGTCTGTGTAATCTTGTTGTTTGGGATGTCATAACTCCAATGGGTGACATAACCCATCGGATCCGTTTGGTTGAGTGGTCTTCCCAAACCATCATATTGGTAGGTTGTCGTTGCGTTCAGTGCATTGCTTTGGGATGCAAGAAGCCCTGTCGCAGTATCATATATTTCGACGGAGAGTACATCGCCATTCCCCCCTTTTTGGGTCCGAGTCAACGATCGTGATGTCGAGTCGTAATCGAACTCGAAGGTAGAGGTGACATTCGGGATACCTGGTTGATTGGATGCCACCCATTCACGCTCGTAGAACGAGAGACGCCCTGCGCCGTCGTAGTGAACAGTGTTGACCAACTTTGCTTCGAACGTATCTCCAACTTTGGCTTTGCGAGTGGATGAGAGGATGTACCTCCCATCATCGGAGAGTGTGTTGGACGTTTGGATCACTTCCGGTGTATCGCAGGGAGTTCCTTGGGGCTTGTAATCGTAGAGCGTGAGAAGAGTCGGCACGTTGAACCTGTCATCGTAGGTTGTCACCTCTTTCCTGACGAGTTTCAAGGTACCATCGACAGTTTCGTACTCAGACAAAGAGAGGAGCTGGCTGGTGTTTGGATCGTAGCTCCGTACGACTTTCTCTTGCCTTGTCTCTCCTTCATAGTGGAATGTGCTGAGTGTTGTGGTGGCTTGTTGATAATTTGGATCGAGATCATTGGTGGGCGGGAAAGTAGTGTTCCCATTACCATCAGTGCTCTCTCCTGGATAGTGGTATGTTGTTTTCTTGAACAGCTCCGTTTTATCAGCACTTTTAACCGTCGATGTCAAGAGTAGATGAAGATGGTTGTATTCGTTTGTGACCTCCGTCAGGCCATTGTTGATGCTTGTCTTGTAGGTGTAGGTGTCATTGTTGCTCTCAAAGAGGCTGTCTGATCCAGGACAAACTTCATAGTCGTTGTATCCCAAGTAATTGGGGATGCCGTTGGGGATATTGTCGGGATTGTAGTCGTACTTGGTGACTCGGGTGAGGCTCGGGCATGTTTGTGTCACAGAGCTCACAACATCTTGCCGCGAGTCAGCAGTATCTCCCTCCAAAATGTATTGGATGCTGTCGTAAGCGATATGTGTGCTGGACTGGTTTGGATACGCAATGTCTGTGAGGAGGTCATAGCGGTAGTAGTTGTCACCGCCGTACGTGAAGATCGTCTCTTCGTTGGTTGGATCTGTGTAAGGGGAGAGATCACCACCTGATGTGATCCCGTAGGAGAACTGGATGGTGGTTCCAAGCACAGAGTCAGGGTAAGTGATCTTGATCTCGCTAGCGCTATGAGAGAGCAAGATCTTTTGACCGTAGGTGTCGAGAACTTGCGTGAGTTTGGCCTCGGTGATCAGACTGTTACTGTTGTCATAGGTGTAAATGATGTGATTGTCGCTCTTGTCAGCCCAGCAAATCAACTTTCCGTATCCATCAAAGTACTGCACATGTCCACCCAACATCGTCAAGTAGGAAGAGTATTGCAGTGACGGATCGTACTTGAGTGGTGTTGGTGAACATTGAACGAGTTTCAGGTCTGTTTTGTAGTAGTACTGCAATCCAGATTCGTAGTACTGGTCGATTTGATAGCTCTGTGTGCCGTTGACAACCAATGTACTGCCCGACATGTAACTCAAGGGAAACGACCAGCCATAAGGCAGCCCGAAGAAACGCTGTGTAGGGTTAGTCATTCCTTGGGAGTACGTAACTCCAAGGTTCACATCCATCGAACGAACCCCTGACAAGACAGGAGGCGCGATGCTCACACTGAGCAAGCCTGTGCGAGGATTGACTTGCGTTTGAAAGGTTTTTGTGTAGGTTTGGGCAACAGATGTGCTGGTTTGGCTACTAGCATCAGCCGTTTTTGCAGGGGTCTCAGACATCATTCGATCCTTTTGTGGTAACTGTATCGACTTTTTTCAAGCGCCGACAGCGATCAGATGGGGATTTGAAAGTCTTGACTTGTTGTGTTTGGCGAGGCATGGGAAGAGGAAAGAGATTGCTTAGCCCTCTTCACGACACCAAAGCATAAGGTGGGAGGTATGGGACCCTGCGTTGGTCATTGAGATACGTGCGTTGTAACTCCGATCCCATGACAATTCGTTGAGAGAGTCAAGGCATTCGTCATACATTTTGTCGTAATCCGTGTCCGCTTTGTTATCAGACCAATCCCATGTTCCAGTGAGGCTCGTGTCACGTGGGGTAGGAGCGTCATCGGTTGTGTAGTAGATGACAGCACGACACGGGTTTGTGCGCAGCTCGCTACTGTTGCTAATGTTGGACATCGCAATTTTCACAGAGCTTCGTTCATTTTCAGTCTCCAAGGCGTTGAGCAACTTGAGGACATCGTCCCAGATGCAGGTTTCCCCTTCAGAACCGTTTGGATTTGTTTTGGTGCAACCATTGGCTTCTTTGTATGTGTAGGTCAACTTTGTAGACATTGTTCTTTGTCTCCTTGGTTCTTGGGTGTGAAAGGAATGTGTTGTTTCATTTGAGTAAGTAGGGGCAAGTTGGTATTCAACCCCCTACTTTTCGGAACCAAAGAAAGACATAGAACTGGTTGTCTCCAGTATCGCACATGGAGAGGAGAGCGTAGTACTTTTGCAGATCGGTGAGTGTGCTTCCGTTCAGAAAGCTCACACAATCATTGTAGGCATCATCAGCATCTTTGGACATTTGCTCGAATCTTTTGTAATCCCAAGTCGTCGACAGCTCACTTTGAGTCCCTTCTGGTGCGGCATCATCGGTGTAGATGATCACGGTTCGTGAGGCTCCATTTTGCCGATCAGAGCTGGCTATTTTGACGGAATTTCGTTGATTTCCATCCAAACCATCAAGTGCATTTTTGACCGGATTCCACAAGTGTTTGTCTGCTTCGTTGTGATGGAAGCTTTGTTTCTCAAACTTCATCTCTGCTCCTGCTGTTTGATTGTCCTGTGATTACCTTTCTTTTCGGGCACATACGCAAACATACAGACACCCTAACAAGGAGTGTCTTGAGGATATGAGCATCCTAAACAGATCCCTTGAATCCTCAAGACTCGTCTGATGACATATCTATTTCCATCCACTTTAGACGCACGTGTCCACTGCAGATTGAAAGGTAGATGCATGTACAAAAGATGTTCGCTGTTGTCCGTATTTACAGGGTGGAGAATACGCTTCGCAGTCATTCAATGTCAAGCAAAAAAAAAGTGACAGGCTCCCCAAAGAAGACACACACATGTTTTTATTATACTATTATTTCGAACAACTAAAAAAAGTGCAATATACTCTTTTATAAGGCCGGGCATAGGCAGGATATCGGAGTGGTAGTGAAGACTATTACAGAAAAGAAAGTAAGAAAAAATCCTCAATGAGCAACACAGGCGATACCATCCCAACATTGGCCTTCGCCACAATCACAGCCTGACGGCGTATCATCTGTGCAATTTTGGTTGCTCACAAATTGACACGCGTCCATACAACCATTCTGGAAAATCACCCATTGCCCCCCTTTGAGCTCACAGTACAGGATGTTGTAGCGAGCTTTGCACTTGAGTTGGTTGTGGACGTTCTTTTGCTCCATTGAGCATTGTGTCTCTATTTTTTGTGCGAGATCGTCTGCAGATGTCGGCTGATGCAGCGAGACTGGAAGATCTGTATCAGGTGTGGCTTCGTGTACGCCAGCGTCCTTCGTTTTTTCGTAGGATGGAGGTTGCTGATCAGTGCACGCCAACATGCACAACACACAGATGAAACATACAAGCCATCGCATCAAACAGAACCTCCCTGAAAACATTTGGTGTCTCCACCAACATCATTTGAAGTATGTGGGGTTGGAACCAAAGAGCCTTTCGAGATCTTCGACAAACGCTTCAGTGGGATCGAGTGTAAACTCTTCGGGCAACTTGATGGTTGTTTGTAGCTTTTGAGGCACTTGAATGTGCACAAACGCACGACAACGTCCGGGGTGCTTTCTCATCACAGTGACGAGTTCGTTGATTCGGCTCTCAGAGAGATCAAGTGTGCTCAGTTGAAGATGGATCTCATTTGCTTTTTCGGCGCGCGCTTCCATCAAAGAGCGAACACTTTTGGCCTTCAATGTCGCGCCCTTTTCGTCGTGTTCCACGTCTCCAGTGAGCAACAAGGGGACATCTTGATCGAGGATATCAACAGCGGTCTGGAAGACCTTCGGGAAGAGACAGACTTCGACATATCCCGTGAGGTCTTCGACTGTCAAGATCGCCATACGATCCCCTCGTTTGGTCGTGAGATCACGCCTCGCGGTGATGATACCAGCGATATTCACCTCGGACTTGTCGGCTTTATCTGTGAGATTGACAATTGTCGACGACGTAAAACGCTTGAGGTCCGAACGATAGCGTTCGAGTGGGTGACCTGAGATGTAGAAACCAAGAGCTTCTTTTTCAAGATTGAGCTTTTGCTTGTCAACCCATTCGGTGATGTCGGGAATCTCAGGAGGTCTGACAGGCGCAAGCTCTCCACCAAAGAGAGAGAATTGTGCACTGTTTTTCTCCTTTTGGACTTTGGCACCAAAGGACAAAGCCTCTTCCACACAGGAAAACATTCCAGCGCGTGTCTTTCCACAAAAGTCGAAGGCCCCACACTTTACGAGCGATTCGAGAACACGTCTGTTGACCTTCTTGGGATCGACACGTTGGCAAAAATCGTACAGACCAGTGAACGGACCATCCTCTTTACGTGCCGAAATAATCGAATCAATCGCGCCTTCACCGACGTTCTTCACACCAGAGAGACCAAAGCGAATCTTTTTGTCAACGACTGAGAAGTTCTTCTGGGACTCGTTTACGTCCGGCGGAAGCAGCTCTACATCGTGGAGACGACAGTCGTTGATAAAGTTGAGGACTTTTTCAGTGTTCCCCGCATCGGAGGTGAACAATGCCGCGAGGTACTCGTGGTAGTAGTGGGCTTTCAACCAGCCCGTTTGGTATGCGATCAGTCCGTAGGCCGCACTGTGCGAGCGGTTAAAACCGTAGGCCGCGAATTTCTCGACCTTATCAAACAGATCTGCGGCTTTCACAGCGTCGTGACCGTTTTTCTCTGCACCATCCAAAAAGCGGGTACGTTGTCTCTGCATCTCTTCGGCGATCTTCTTACCCATCGCACGACGCAACAAGTCCGCTTCACCGAGGGAGTAGCTCGCGAGGACGTTGGCGATCTGCATAACCTGCTCCTGGTAGATGACAACGCCGTATGTCATGTTGAGGAGTGGTTCAAGAACAGGGAAGAAATAGTCGATCTCTTCTTCACCGTGTTTCCGCTTGATGAAAGAGTCCGCCATCCCACTCTCAAGAGGACCAGGGCGATACAAGGCCACGAGCGCGATCACGTCGTCAAAAGTTGACGGCTTCAGACGAATCATCAGGTTCCGCATCCCCGAAGATTCCAACTGGAATACACCTAATGTATCGCCGGAAGTGAGCAGCTTGAATACTTTATCGTCATCGAGCGGGATGGCGCTGATATCGACATCAACGCCGTGGTTTTCCTTGATCATTTGAAGACAGTTTTGGATCAAGGTTAAGTTTTTCAGTCCCAAAAAGTCGAACTTGATCAAGCCAATCGACTCGACACCTTTCATGTCGTACTGCGTTACGACGTCCTCTGTCCCTGCTGGTCGATACAGGGGCAAGTGCTCATCGAGTGGACGTCCATCGGAGATCACAACCCCGGCAGCGTGGATGGAGGAGTGTCGGTTGAGTCCTTCAAGGCGTAAGGAGATATCGATGACCTTGTTGATCTTGGGATCCTTGCTCATCAAGTCCGCGATCTTGGGCTCTTGCTCGATCGCTTGGGAGAGGGTGATGTTGAGGACGTTGGGGATCAAACCAGCGATCGCATTGGTTTCGGAGAAGGACATGTTGAACGCCCGCCCAACGTCCTTGATCACGGCCTTGGCCTTCAACTTTCCGAACGTGATGATCTGCGCGACAGATTCGCCATCTGGAACAGCGTATTTCTTCTTCACGTAATCGATCACCTCGATGCGCCTATCTTCGCAAAAGTCGACGTCGATATCAGGCATGGAGACACGTTCGGGGTTCAAGAACCGCTCGAACAGTAGGACGTGTTTGATCGGGTCGATGTCGGTGATCCTGATCGCAAACGCGACGAGCGAACCCGCAGCCGATCCACGACCAGGGCCAACAGGGATACCGTTGTCTTTGGCCCAGTTGATAAAGTCGGAGACGATCAAAAAGTAATCGGAGAAGCCCATCGACTTGATGATGCCCAATTCGTACACGAGTCGTTCATCGTACTCTTTCCGCAGGGCCTCACGTTCCTCCTCGGGGACTTGGGGCATACGAACTTTGAGTCGTTCTTCGAGACCTTCTCGGGTCAACGCTTCGAGATAATCGTCGTTGTTATCGATCCCCTCGGGCGTGTCGATCACAGGGAAGTAGTAATCTTTGAGGTTGAGTTCAAAGTCGCACTCATCGGCGATTTTGAGCGTGTTGTCACACGCTTCGGGCCACTCTGCGAATTGTTGGTACATCTCTTCAGGAGACTTGATGTAAAACTCCTGCACCTCATGTCGAAGTCTGTTCGGATCATCGACGGACTTCCTCATTTGGATGGCCATCAAGACGTCTTGTGCTTCGGCGTCTGCTTTGGTCATGTAGTGGACATCGTTAGTCGCGACGAGAGGAATCTTCAACTCTCGCGCGATCTTGACGAGCATCGGATTGACCTTCATCTGCTCTTGGATGCCGTTCATTTGCAGCTCGATGTAGTATCGACCTTCAAAGATCTCCATGTACTCTTTGGCCGCCTTTAAGGCCTCTTCGGGTTGGTTGCGCAGCAAAAATTGGCAGACCTCCCCTGCGAGACATGAAGATGTCCCAATGAGTCCGTCTGCATGGCGTCTTAACACCTCTTTATCGAGTCGTGGTCGATAATAGAAGCCTTCGAAGTAACCGATGGTGATCAGCTTGCAGAGGTTTTTGTACCCCAACGCATTTTTGGCGAGCAGGAGTTGGTGGAATGTCTTCCCTCGCGTGCTTTTGTCTTTTCGGTGACCAGCAGTGACGTAAGCTTCGCAGCCGATAATCGGCTTGATCCCGGCGGCGGTGGCTTTCTTGTAGAAATCAACGACACCGAACATGTTCCCGTGATCAGTGACCGCGACAGCGCTCATTCCCATCTCTTTGACGACGTTGAGCATCCCATATTCTTTTTTGGGTTTCTTCACATCGCCGATCTTCTGTGCACCATCGAGCAGGCTGTAAGTCGTATGAAGGTGAAGGTGAACGAAATCTTTTTTGGGTGTGGTAGGTTCGTTGGGTCCGATGACTTCAATCTTGGACATCAAGCATTCCTCTTATGACTGTTGTGAAAATTCCTTCCAGAGGCGGTCAAACTCATTTGCAAAAGCGCGAACAACTCCTGGCTCGTTGGTCATCTGGATATTCTCGTGGTTGTTGTAGGTCGCGCTGCGAGTCCAGTTGAAGCTACCATTGATCAGCCATTGACCATCGACGATCGCGAATTTGTGGTGCATATGGTGAGGGCTGTTGTCGAACCGGACCTCGATACCTGCGTCACGAAGTCGATAGATATCGGAACCACGATCCAATGACTTATCGTCATCCGTCATGATCCGCACTTTGATACCACGTTCATGAAGGTCTTCGATCACATTTGAGATCATGTTATTCGTGATCGTGAAGACGCAGATATCGAGCGATTGGCGCGCACGAGAGAGCGACTCATTTAATTGCTTCATGGAGCGCTCGCTGGGAAAAAAGAGCACTTTGTGTTCAACTTCTTGTTGTGCTTGGGCAGGGCTGGTCATGGCAGACATAAGCGCCTTCACCCACTTGAGGACATCTTTGTCGTGTGGGTGTTTTGTATGCTGTTCGGCGATCGAGAAGATCTGATGACGTACCCAAGCGATATCATTATCGTTAGGTTGGTGTTCGTCGAGTAACTGTTTGAACACAGAGGATTCGTTTCGGGAGAGTCGTTTGTCATCGAAGCTTTGTTCGAGAAAGTCTGCGATTTCTTTTTTGTTCATGGGGTACACTGATCGTTAAGAGAGACAGGAAAAAACCGCAGCAAGGGGATTCCAAGCAGCGTTAGCGGAGAAAATTGATATAGATGAGGTAGAAGATGAGGATCGCGATCATCCCGAGTCCCACTCCGATCGCGCCGTATATCAGACTGCGCGAGGAGGAGTTTTTACCAGGTTGGGCGAGAGTTTGTTGAAACAACGGATCCAGATTTCCGGGTTGACTCTCCGTTGGCAAGGATTCATCGCCTGAAGGATGTGAAAAACCGATTTGAGTAGGCTCAGTGTGGTTGGCACCGTATTCATTGGGTGCATAACCAAACGGAGGTTGGACGGGAGGCAAGGTGCCGGGCGTCGTCTTCTCGTCGGGAAAAGCAGTCGGATCGTTATAATCAAATGTACCTGCTTCTATCGCCTCTTTCGCAGCTTGCAGCTCCTCCCACATGTGATTGCCTTCGGAGCTAACGACAGTAGCGTCAAAACCTTCCTCTTCCTCATCGTCAACGCGCAAGACGTTACTGAGGGCATCGTACAGTTCTCGCGCATCTTGAAACCGTTCGATCGGGTTTTTGGCGAGCGCGCGCCGCATAATTTCTTCAATTCCCGCGGGAAAGTCGCGCTCAGGAGCGATGTCGTGCAGTGGAGGTGGCATCCGACGGAGGTGGCGCTCCATGACTTCAACGGGCTTTTTGGCCCCCCAGAAGGGAGGTTGACCACACAGCAATTCGTAGATGATCGCGCCAACGGCGTAGAGATCAGCCCGGTGATCGACTGGTGCGTCGACGATGATCTGCTCGGGAGCCATGTAGTGTGGTGTTCCGACAACCATCCCAACAGCAGTGAGCTTGCGGGAATCTTCTGTGAGGAGTGCGATACCAAAGTCAAAGATTTTAAGGATACGCCCGTACAAGCTGCGAGAGTTTTCCTCTGCAATTTGCTGGGGGTTTCCGTAGATAAGCATCATGTTTTCAGGCTTCAGATCACGGTGGACAATGCCTTGATCGTGCATGAAGCTGAGGGCATCGGTCATTTGATCGACGATCCAAAGGATCTCGTCAAAGTCCAGGTACTTTCGACGTTTCCTCTCCCCAAACAGCGTGGAGCCTTCGAGCCACTCCATCTCCATATAGGGGCCGATACCAGGGACATACCCGGAGTCGGTGATCGAGACGATGTTTTTGTGGTGCATACCTGCGAGGACTTGCACTTCGCGCTCAAAGCGAGCTTTACTCTCTTCGTCGGTGACCAAATCAGCGTGCAACACTTTCACCGCAAAGATCCGCCCCATCGTCGAGTGGACACCTTTATACACGGCTCCGCTGCCACCCAGGCCTATCTTTTCTTTGAGGATACACCGCCCCACCTGGCGACCAATAAACGGGTCTTCCTCATTGAGGAACGAAGCACCACATTTTCCGCAAAACGTGGCGTCCGAAGTGTTACGATGTCCACAATTGTCACATTCTTTGAAATCTTGTGCAGACATTCATCATCCTTGTGCAGGTACGCCCCAGCGACGTACATGATTCATCCGCTCTAGCATACTCCAAGCTAGCAAAAGAAACAACCTTACAATCTCATCAAAAAAAAGTGGAGAAATCTACCATCTCACTTTTTCCGATCAACAGCGCTTGAATCCCTTGTCTTTCAGTGGTATGTTCCGCGCGTTGTGATTGGGCCTCTACGTTGCACGTCACGCTCCAACGTCGTGCCCCATTGATCAAAGCTGTTACTGAACCACACAGTCACTGTGTTCGTAAGTTTGCGTGACCAAAAAGGTCTCGCTTTCAATAGATTCAAAAAAGGAGTGTTCTCATGTCAGTTCGCGTACGTTTTGCACCAAGCCCCACAGGGCAACTCCACGTGGGAGGTTTGCGGACAGCCCTCTATAACTACTTGTTTGCGCGCCAACATGGCGGGACTTTCGTCTTGCGCATCGAAGACACTGACCGCAAACGGTTTGTCGATGGTGCGACAGAGAAGCTGATCGAGAGCACCAAGTGGGCTGGATTAACATATGATGAAGGTCCACACGCGGGCGGAGAATACGGCCCATACGTGCAAAGTGAACGGCTTCACCTTTACAAACAGTACGTCGATCAGCTCCTCGAAGAAGGCAAGGCGTACTACGCATTCGACACCCCCGAAGATCTCAAAGCAGCACGCGAAAAAGCGATCGAACAAAACCTCTCCGATCGACGCTACAAGCGCGATGAAATGAACAACAGTCTCACATGGTCCGAGGAGAAGGTGAAGGCCTGGATCGATGAAGGCAACCCCTACGTCATTCGTCTTCAAGTCCCTGACGATCGAGAAGAATACGTGATCCAAGACACGGTCCGTGGTGAAGTCAAATTTCACAACACACAGGTCGATGACCAAGTCCTCTTGAAAGCCGATGGATTCCCGACCTATCACATGGCGTGTATCGTCGATGACCATCTCATGGGGATTACACACGTCATTCGCGGTGAAGAGTGGCTACCAAGTACAGCCAAACACGTCCTCCTTTACGAGATGTTCGGATGGGAACCACCACAATGGGTCCACCTGCCACTGCTGTACAACACTGATGGTAGCAAGATGTCCAAACGCAAAAAGATCAAGGGCGAGCTTGTACACGTCAACGTCGAGGACTACCAAGAGCTCAATTATCAGCCCGAAGCTTTGATCAACTTCCTCGCGCTGCTCGGCTGGAACCCCGGTGATGAGAGAGAATTCTTCCTCCTCGAAGACCTCGTTAAAGAGTTCTCCCTCGGACGTGTCAACAAATCTGGAGCCATCTTCGACGTCGCAAAGTTCAAGTGGCTTAACGAGCAACATCTCCGACACCTGGACAATACGGCACTCGCAGCCGCAGTCAAACCACATCTCGAAGCAGCTGACTACAACATCAGCTCGGATGCTTACCTCGAACAAGTCGTAGAGCTGATGAGAGAGCGCATCTCCTTTTCAGTCGATCTCGTCGAGGCAGGTAAGTACTTCTTCGAGGATCCACAAGAGTACGACAAAAAAACGGTCAAGAAGCGCTGGAAAGCACAATCTGCCGAGCTCGCCAAAGAATTTGCTGAGAAACTGGAGGCTCTTGAGACCTTCAACGGTGAGTCAATCGAAGCAGCCCTACGTAGCCTCGCAGAGGAAAAAGAGGTGGGCGCAGGACAATTGATCCACCCCACGCGACTCGCAGTCAGTGGTGTTGGTGGTGGCCCTGGGCTGTTTGAAATGCTCGAAACACTCGGTCAAGAGACATGTGTTCGACGCCTCCGCAAAGCCGCTGACGAGTTGGGATAACCCCTACACCATTCACCGCCCAAGATCCTTCCCCTCTCCCCTTGCCGCCAAACACACAACAAGCTATAGATCGACACAACACATCGCACGGATGTGTGAACGACAATGATGTATCATCAGCCCCAAGATATGGAGAATATCAGATGATCCGAACCCTATATATCGCCACCCTTTTTTGGCTTCTCCCTGCTCCTCTTGTTGCGCAGACAACCAAGCCACACACAAAACCAGTCGATACTTACGGCCGCGCAGAAGCGTTGTACAAACAATTTGTCTCCATCGTCCTTCCTAAAAAAGGGGACAAGAAGATGTCTTCGGCGCCCTTTAAACAAAAGCGCGCGTTAGGAAAACAAGCCAAAACCCTGTACAAACAGATATTTTTGACACACAGCAAGCAACAGAGAGGTGTGTTCGCGCTCTGTAGAATGGCACAAATAGACGAGCAAGTCGCGCTTTTATACAAACGATGGCCTACCCCAAGTGAAGCACAGCTGCGCAAAAAAATCGCAAGCTTGTTCGCGAAAAACCTGAAAAAACGTGGAATTCCACCACAAATGATCCCCCACATTCTGCAAACAGAACAGATCAAACAGTCTATCGACAAAGTCTACAACAAGGTGAAAGGCTCATTCCAAAAGATCGACAAACAGAGCCAATTACAATACTCTCTCTATATGGAGAAGAGCCGCGAGAACAGACGCTCCTGCCTCGACTTGCTGACACAACACAACATCCCCAAAAACAAACAGCCTGCATTTTTGACACCTCTCCCCTTACTCGATCCCCCCTCTTCCCAGCCCTCCTCCACCAGTCGACCAACATCACAGCCCACCCAATAGAACCTTACTGAAAGCGCGTTCGTCATTGTATGTGATGAGAGCATGACATCCCCCCTACACAGGAGCACATCATGAATCACTTCAGCGAACTCAGGGCGCTGTTGACAGATCCATCTCCCCGACATTGGCTCCAACTTATCGACTTATTCGACAAATGGGAACACACCCCTGAGCGCGAACTTGCCCTTCAGTACGCAGAGCAACACCTCAACGCTTGGCCTTTTCGGTTGCGAAGATATCCCTTCATTCCCATCGATGAGATCCTTGATAAGTCGGCACAATGGGCTCCCTTCAGGCTCGCATTACGTCTGGAACTCTCGCGCACCTATCCCAACCTCGATCAGCTCACAAAACTCTTCAACTCTCCCATCTCCGAGCGACTCCGAATCCTCGACTTGAGCACCAACCGCCTTCAACATCTCCCAAACAATCTCAGCAAACTCACGCAGCTTCGCATCCTTCACGTAGATCACAACGAATTGACACAATTTCCAACGTCCTGTGGTGAACTAAAAAAACTTGAAGAGTTGAAACTCAGCCACAACAAACTCACCTCACTGCCTGAGTCCATTTGCACCTTGGAGCACCTCAAAACACTCTCATTAAGTGTCAATGAGTTGATACACATTTCCGAGAACATCAGTGAATGCAAACAACTGGAAGAGCTCTACCTGCGCAACAACCGGCTGACAAACATTAGCAGCAAACTCGCCCAGCTCCCAAGGCTCCAAGTTTTGACGCTCTCAAACAACCAGTTGCCAGGAGAAAACATCAACCTCTTTGGTCAACAAGAGATCCGCTCGTACTTTCTTCAGCTCAGACACGTGACAAGGGCCAGCCGTTAAGAAACAACACATGGACGAAATGAGCCTCGATACGCGGCCTTTCTCCATCTGAGCGACTCAATCACATCGCGTGATTGAAGTTGCTCCATCAGTCCAACTCTTCGAACATATGAGGTATTTTTTTATAGAAAGTGCAACGCTACGATCAAGAATGATCTGAACAAGATATAAATGACTACATTTCTTTGATCAAGACTGATCTAACTTTCCCCTCACCAGAACCACAACTTGATCAATATTGATCAAGCTCTATCATACAAAGTCAGCCACCCACTCTTCGGATCGCCTCCAAAGCTCGGATGCAAGGGCTTCATCACGTGCAAGCTTGCTGGGCTTCTTTTGCTTGCATTCATCATAGTAAAGACCAGATTCACCGGCAACATCAGGAGATGTTGCACAATACAAGGTGGTTTTTGCGCCCTCTTCATTGGAGATCATAAACATTTTAGCGAGGGGACGGATGATACCGGGGATACGTCGCCATATATCAGAGGCAACAACGCCTGGATGCAGTGCATAACAGGTCACACCAGAGCCTTCCAATCTTTTGGCCAACTCCTTTGTAAACAATATGTTACAGAGCTTGGAGACTTCGTACTCTTTGAGCCCGACGTACGTATCTGTTGCCCCCTTCACCGCGTCCAGATTGAGCGCACCTTTCACGCTGTAATGGGCCTTACTCGCAACAGTCACAACTCTCGAAGGTGTTGATTTCTTTAGCAATGGAAGCAACAATTGCGTGAACAAAAAGTGACCGAGATGGTTCACCCCAAAAGCAAGCTCAAATCCCTCTTGCGTTTCCCCTCGGATCGAAGCCACTCCCGCATTGTTGATAAGTACATCCAAGCGCTCTTCAGTGTCGAGAATGTGCGACGCACATGTTTTGACTGATGAGAGGGAGGCGAGATCGAGCTTGATAAAGTGAACATCTGAATTTCCCGACTCTTTTTGGACCTCTTCGACAACAGGTAACGCTTTTTGTTCAGAGCGACAGGCCATCAGAATGCGACCACCGCGTTTGGCCAGCTCTAGCGCAGTCACCTTACCGATCCCTGTATTGGCGCCTGTGATAACGTAGACTTTTCCCTTGTCTTCTTGTGACATGCATATCTCCTTGAAGTTCAAAAGATTGAAGTCAGATGTGTACCATACTTGAGAGAAGGATGCGAGAGGCAAAGATGTGTGGGGCTCATGTGAGGAAAGAACGCGGGATGAATCAGGCAATTTCAGCCATAAATTCGGTCTCTGCAAGTTCTGCTCTGAGGGTCTCGTATCGCTTAATGGAGAGGTCGAGATACTCGTCCTCTTTTTCGATACCGATGTATCGTCGACCCGTTGCGATCGCCATCAGTCCAGTGGTCGAGCTGCCGTTAAAAGGATCTAAAACAAGCGCACCTTCGACAGTTGAGGCAGTCACGATCCTTTTGAGCAGAGACAAAGGTTTTTGTGTCGGGTGTTTTCCGAGTTTCTTTTCAGAAGGACGGGGCTTGCCAAGCGACCACACCGAACGCATTTGCTTATTGGGTTTTTTGAGTTTGTCTTCCTTGTACCACTCGCCATTCTTCATCTCATTGTACTGAAAAATGTGTTTTGCTTTCGGGGACTTCATTGCCCAAATCAGCGTCTCGTGACTGGCTGTAAAGTACCGACAGCTCAGGTTTGGTGCGGCGTTGGGCTTATACCAACAGATGTCGTTGAGGACCTTAAAGCCCGCGAGTTGGATGGCAAATCCACAAGTGTAAATGGAGTGATATGAACCACTTACCCACATTGTCCCTTCATCTTTCAGCACGCGCTGTGTGGCTTCGATCCAAGAGAAGTGGAACGCGAAGTCAGCCTCGACGCCCTTACTTTTGTCCCAAACGCCCTTGTTTACGGGGACACGCTTTCCAGCATGGCATGTAAACCCACCATTGGAGAGTCCATACGGAGGGTCCGCAAAGACCATATCAACGCTTCCCTCCTCAAGGCCATCGAGAATCTCCCGGCAGTCGCCTTTGTACAGAACAAATTGGCCATCATCGTAGTAGGGTGTGTGTCCATTGATTTTCATCATTTTGCCGCTCTCACTTGGTCAAAAGTCGTGTTCATTCATCTGCTTGAGATGAGTGTCCCAGGTCATTTGTGTTGATTCTATCTCACGTCTTGTTTGCTTCTTCAGTGGGCATTCGCCATGCTTTTGTTATACACTGAGCAGATCGATGATTGCAAAAAAAAATCATAAAAAACCCTAGTAAAGGGAGAAATCCCAGATCTAAAAGCGATCCAAAATCCCGATCTTAAGGCCCATACAGATCTTTCGACTCGACGTCAAAAAAATTGTCAATTTCACCCCAAATGCTCATTTTGTAATACTGCTCATTTGAAACCTTTTGTGTACAAAGTCTCTCTTGATCTCATTTCGTGATCTCAAAATCACACAAATTCGAGATCAAGCTTACAGATCAACACACAAGCGCAACTCCACCACTTCCAATTCATACTGAACAGACAACTGCACAACACAACATATCGTGCATCTTGCTAAAAAGAACATACAAGATATAGTGCACAGACATAAATCAAACAACAAAACGCAAAAATCCCCGCCACCATCGAGGATACAGACATTCAACAATAAGAAGACACCGAGAAAAACTAAGAATGGATGAGTTCAGTGGACTGCGACATAAAAAACCAGCCTAGAACACCCGCCCCTACAAAACCAAGCGCGTTAACGAGACCATGATACAACAACATATTCGGAATGGAGATCAAATGCACACCTGCAATCTCGGCATATGCATATAGGCAGGCAAAACCCATCGCGACGACAGAGCAGAGTGAAGAACAAAACAGTAACACACGCACAAACCATCTCATCCAGAGACTGGAAGTGGTGACTCTTGAGAGTCCCCAACATACAGTCAACACAGCGAGCGTAAGAACACTTGAGATCAAAAACAACGCCGCAAGGAACTCAACGAGTGGAGAGAGAGTGATACCAATCGCGATCAAAAAAGGTGCCGCAGTCAATCCAAGCGCTGCGTACATGTACCAACGACGCACTGAGCCACCTTTGTCTGAAAGCAGACGTCCTAACAACCCTGCGAGGACAGGCGCACTGAAACCTGCATAGTGAAAGTGAACGGCAGTCAATCGAGCGATCACGTGACCATACCCCAGATCATGTCCAGCCCTTGTGATCACAAACCACATGCCACCAACCAATAGATACAAACAACCTGCATCCACACACATCTCGCCAGAGAGTAACGCTCCCCTGCGCCACCAACGCTTCCAACCAATGTGGGCAAGCGCTGCGGTCACAAAAAACCACGGACAGGCAAGCGCTGCTCCGACCTTCCCCACAGGAAATGCAAACGCAAAGACACCCAACCAAGCCGCAAAAGGTGCACAAACGCCGATCCAACTCAGCCAATCGTGCAGATCAGCCTCCGCAAATGTGTCCGTCTTCGCGAAAATCGACAACACCAAAGGAAACAAAACCAACGGACAAAACAACATCAATCGACCAATCAAGCTCGCTTGCAATGGAAGCTCCGGAAAGAACATCCACACCCCCCAAGCGACACCACCAAAGAGACTCCAAAACACATGCCATCGTGGCGACACACCAAGTCTTTTGATTCCAATCATCTTCATTCTCCACAAAAAGTGAGTGCGATCACAACCGCATCTTTTCTTCCAAACCCAAAGAAGTCAAATCATCCCACCTTCCACAAAAACCGGAACATCAACATGGTAAAATGTGTTTGTGTTGAGCAACAACCGCGTTCATCTCTCGAAAAGAATATCCAGAGAGAACCACGTAGAGCTCAAAAGATGCGTAAAAAACGCAACGCAACGGCGGAGCAAAACTCATGTGTTCGTAGCGCTTTTTGACGAACACCCAAAAAAAATGTCAATCACCAGAGATCAGATCACCTCATGGTGGGTCATTCACAATGAGCGAATGAGATCAACATTCAACGATGTTTTCGAGACCGGACAAAGGTTCATTTTGATGCATACAAAACCAAAGTTCATCACATATATATGTCACGCCTTCGTGTGGGTCGCCCTGTTCATTGGAGGTTTACAGCTCCCAGCCTGTACATCTCCTATCCAACCACTCCCAGACGGAGGGCTGTTTTGTGAAAAAGATGATGACTGCGCGATCGGCTCGATCTGTCGTTTCCATCTCTGCCAGCTCCCCATCGAGTTACACACAGAGCGCAACACCGAACCACTCCCAGACACCCACCAACAAGAAACCAAGGCCGAGCAAAACTCATGGGATGATGCATGTCTTGATGGACAAACACGCTCTTGCTATTCGGGTACGACACCTCCCCAGGGAAACTGCAAGAGAGGAACCCAGCTCTGCGCAAATGGCTCATGGGGCGCTTGCAAAGACGAAGTCTTGCCCAAAGATGAGACATGTAACGGTATAGACGATGACTGTGATGGCTTCATCGACAACCAAGACAAACAGGGCAATGCGCTGACACGTCAATGCACCAATCGCTGTGGTGAAGGCACAGAGCGCTGTCAGGATGGTTTGTGGAAAGACTGCACCGCCCCCCAACCCAACGCAGAAGAATGCAATGGCAAGGATGACGACTGTGACGGTCAAATCGACAACGACATCCAGGGTCCGTTATGCAACATCCAAGAAGGTGTCTGTGCCAACGCACGCAAACAATGTGGTGGTGAGAAAGGATGGCTAGACTGCTCGGCAAATGACTATCGCCAACACAACCAGCACTTTGAAGAAAGCGAGACCTCTTGTGATGGCAAAGACAACGACTGTGATGGCAAGACAGATTCCCAATGTACCTGCCTTGATGGTGACACGCAAAGTTGTTTCAGTGGTCCCGCTGGAAGCGAAAAACATCCCCCCTGTTCTCCAGGAACCCAAACTTGCGCGCAAGGACAATGGGGAGCTTGCAAGGGTGAGCAACTTCCAGGACCGGAGACATGTAACAACAAAGACGATGACTGTGACGGTCAAATTGACAATATCAAGCAAACAATGACCCCTCTTCAGCGAACCTGCCAGAGTAAGTGCGGTCCGGGAAAACAATTTTGCCGACAAGGACAATGGAGCGCGTGTAACGCTCCACAACCAACCCAAGAGACATGCAACAACAAAGACGATGATTGTGACGGTCAAATCGACAACAAGCTCTCACGTGCATGTCAAAGTCAATGTGGTACAGGGATGCAATTATGCCGGGCTGGACGCTGGGAGACCTGTGATGCACCACAACCAACCCAAGAGATATGTAACAACAAAGATGACAATTGTAACGGCAAAGTAGACGAGGGCTTGTACAAAACTTGTGCGAACGCTTGTGGTGCAGGCAAACAACTCTGTGTCATGGGCAGCTGGGAGAAATGTAGCGCGCCCACTCCCAGCCCTGAGACTTGCAACGGCAAGGACGATGATTGTGATGGAAGTATCGACAATATAAAAAATACGCCACAACCACTCCAAAAAGCATGTTCATCCATTTGTGGCAACGGAAAACAACTCTGCAAGGGCGGCGACTGGAAAGACTGTGATGCTCCTCTGCCAAAAATGGAGGTGTGCAACAACAGAGACGACGATTGTGACGGCAACATCGATGAAGGCTGCTTTCAAGCCAGGACGAACATGCTCCCCAAACCATCCTTTTTGCCAAGTCTGTCTCCAGATGGTGCGGCGCTTGCGCTGCTCTACACAGACAGCACAGCACGCATCACACGGTTGAGCGACGGTCAACAGGCCTGGACATCTGGTGGCTACTTTGTGAGAGGGCTGCGCTTTGCGTCACAAACCATCCAGGCCCCAACCATCAACTCCTACCTGCTCGGCACAGTAGGACATAACAAGCTCAAAAAGGCGACCTTCTGGACACCGACGTATCCTCCCCTCCCTCGCCCCATCCAACCTGTTCCACTTGGCTCTATCATGTCCGTCAGTGACGTACACATGGGCAACACACCGACAGAGTGGTATATCCTCTCCCCTCACCAAAAAAGCATCTGGCAAAATGTCATCACACAGACATCCGGTCTCCCCGTGATCAAACAAACACAACTCTATCTCAAATCACCCCAAACATTCAAGACTTGCACCCCACTCAGGCTCGCAGTCCACCAACACCATATCGCCGTCATCTGCTCGGGATTCACTTGGTCACCACAGTATCCAAGTAACGCAACACTCCAACAGCTTCCCACTCCCAAACAACAAGCAACGACACCATTTAGCGAACAGTTCTTGATGTTAATCGATCTCAAAAAAGGCTGGAAAGTCACAGAGAGTGTGCGCCTCCCTTCTGCCCCACTTGACGTCGTCCTCCAACCCACGAACGGGACAACCAGGATCTGGGTCACTCTCGCAGGTACACCCAACATCAACAAAAGCACCAACGGCTCGATCTGGACAAGAGAGTTTGCGAGCACAAGTCAAAGCACACATAGACTCGTCCCCTCCTACAAAACGGGGACTCACTCTCGCCCTGTTGGCCTTCGAGTCACACCACAGGGTGAGCTTCTTCTGACTGTACAAGATTACAAGAGCAACACCCTGACGCTCACAAGTGGAAGACTTGTGGTGTTGGAGTCAAACGCATTCATTCGAGGAAAGTGGACGCTAAAACAATCCCTCCCTTTGTCCACCCCCCCACATTATCTCGACAGCGCAAACAAAGGTACAATCGCAGTCACAGTCTCTCCGAGAAAAACAGACGCGTTGCTGACAACCTTCACGAAAAAGTGATCATCACTTTTTCTCTTTGCTGTCCTCGTCTTTTTCGGGAAGTTGGGGAATAGCAGGAACCTTCCCAACAACAACTCCCCCCATCAAATCGTTGGAAACACCCACCTGATACGCTGATGACAGAACACAGATGTTTTGGAAAGGCAACTTGATCTCTTGGTTGGTAAACGGATCGATCGGTTTGATCGCCTGAAACCCCTCGGGCATCTCGATCCCTCCCTCTTTTAATTTGCTCACAAGCAACGCGCGAAAAGCAGCAAACTGACATTGCATCTTGTACCAAGAGATCAGGACATTTCTGTACTCGACAGGGATTTGACTCATCAAAAAGCGTCCGACAGCGTTGTACTGGTAGTAACGCAAGAGTTTTGACTGGGTGCGCGTGCGTGCCAAGAGAGCCTCGATTGGCGAGATCCGCCACGCAGTGGTGTTTCGGATGGATGTTTGTGAAATAAACACGTACCGTCGAGCATACCGCTGCAACAACGTCCTGGTATCAGATGCATCACTCCAGGGTGCTGGTATCCACGCGTAATCAGGTTGTTTTTTGAGGTGAGCAATCATCCGATAGAGCAAGCGAGTGTGACGGTAGATCAACGCGTTCATAAAACGAGGTCTTTTCTGCCATCGTCGAAGTGCCTGGAAGATCTTCACTCTGGTCTCACTAGAGAGATGAGGATGGACAAGCGCAAAGGCGAGGTAGTGATGAAGGCGCCCTAGCAGGTAAATCAAACCAAACGCATCTTGCGGCGTGATCGCGCAGTCATCGAGGTATGCAGCCAGTCTCTTTTCGACAACGAGCATCTCTTTCGTCGCGCGCTCCGCGTCTCCGGACTGTAGCTCTTTGACGGAGTACAAGACAAAGATACGAAGAGCGGAGATCATCTTCTTGATCCGCGACCACCTCGCGTCCTGCCATCGCGCGAAGACCTCCTTGGGGGTCCCACCTTTTAACGCCGCTGAGATGTCAAAATCATCGCGGAAATAGCAACCTTTTGAACGAAAAGTTTGCAAAATAGTCCAGTACTGCGCTTGCAAAGAGGTCATCGCCAACTTAAATTCTTCGACCTGTGTGGGCCAGCGCCCTTCTTTGATGGCCGCGTGTGCTTTTTGAGCGGATGCTGGGATCTTGACGAGAAAGGCGTTGGACTGGAGCAAGCGCTCCCACTTCGCAGAAAATGTTAAACGTTTGGGTTTTTTGATGGAGAGTGACTTGAACTCTTGGGCTGGTGGCAGCGTTCGATTGGCCATCCAATAAAACAAGCCTGAAAAGGCCAAAAACCCAAAAAAAACAAACACACCAATGTACAAAATGATTTTGAAGACGCGAGATGAGCCGATCGCCATTCTATCTCCTCGATGGCCAAAAAACAAACGCCATGGACGACATGAAGACATCCAGATGGTGGTGATGGAGCATCCTGCTCACAGGTAATGCTTGTGCTTACCACTTCTTTTGTGTAATAGAAAGAGCTTTCTTTGTGGCAATGGTTTGTTGCCATCCAGCGCCAGCTTGGATACACAACCATTGTAGTTCTGCTCTCCGCAAAGAATCATAGCCAAAGTTTCGAGAAAATACAAAGTACGAGGACACTTCAATGTCGCTGAACGAAAAAACCGTAATGGATGCACTCTCGAAGGTCAAAGATCCAGACCTCGGCCGCTCATTGACCAGCCTGAATATGATCAAAGATCTTAAAGTCAAAGGGACGTCCGTATCTCTCACCGTCGAATTGACCACTCCCGCATGTCCCATGAAAGACAAAATCGAAGCGGACGTGAAGCAAGCTCTCGAAGCCGTTGGCGCACAAACCACAGACATCAATATGACCTCACGAGTCCGACAAACCCGCAATGATGATAGTCCAATGCTCGCGAGCGTCAAGAACGTGATCCTCGTCGCGTCTGGAAAAGGTGGTGTGGGAAAATCAACAGTCGCAGCCAACCTCGCTGCAGCCCTCGCGAAAACAGGAGCCAAGACAGGCCTGCTTGATGCCGACATCTACGGCCCCTCCGTCCCACTTTTGATGGGTGTTGATGGTGCAGAGCACCAACCAGAAGTCGTCGTCATCGACGGTGAAAAGCGCATCCTCCCCATCAAAGCACACGGGCTGGAGATCATCTCCATGGGATTCTTTGTCCCCCCCAACGTCGCGATGGCATGGCGTGGCCCAATGGTTCATGGCGCCCTCTCACAGTTCATGCAAGAAGTCGCCTGGGGAGATCTCGACTACATCATCCTCGATTTGCCCCCAGGGACAGGTGATGTCCAGATGACACTCGCCCAACGTGTACAAGTCTCAGGTGCGCTGATCGTCACAACCCCACAAATGCTCTCCGTCGCTGATGTCGTCAGGGCCAAGTCTTTCTTCGACAAACTGAAAGTCCCCATGCTCGGTGTTATCGAAAACATGAGCTACTTCGTCTGTCCCAACTGTGACGAAAAACACGACATCTTCTCCTCCGGCGGTGGAGAGCGAGCAGCACGGCAGTTTGGACTACCACTGCTCGCACAAATCCCACTTGTCGGTGGCTTGAGAGATTCATCGGACAACGGTGTGCCTGAAGTGATCGCAAACCCAGACGGCGCAGTCGCTGAAATTTTCACAGACATTGCGCAAAAAATGGCCGCACAGCTCTCCATCCAGGCTCTTGAGGACGCTTGATATGGCTGTATTCTCACTCGAAAGACTCGTGCAGTCAGTGACGCGACAAGATCAAACAAGCCTGGACTTTTGCGCAAAGCTCCACATCCCCAATGATCTGCTCGCGTTTGATGGACACTTCCCTGATGAACCCATCCTGCCGGGCATTGTCCAGCTTCAGATTGTACGTGAGCTGATCGAACAACAACTCGATCAAACCCTCACCCTGCACGCGGTCCCCAAGGCACGTATGTCACAAATGGTTCTCCCCAACGACGACATCGAGATCGACGTGAAGCTCAAACACGAAGACCCCAACGAGCAGCTCGACAGCCCACACTACTTCGCCAAGGTGGTGATCAAAAAGGACGATAAAATCGCCTCCAGGGTCCGATTCCTCCTCAAACCCAACGCAGTGTGACATCACGACACGAAGGTGATCCCCAGCTCGTGTAACACAACTGACGCGTACACACCTGCAGGCAGGGAGAACGTCAACCAGACAAGCCCTCCCTTCTCCTCATATGAACACTCCGCAAGAGGCATCCTCATCGCACGTCTCGTCCCTTTGAGCAGCTTTCCAAGCCCCTCAAGGTGTCCAAGATGAATCTCATCACGCGATAGCAACGCCTCTTCCCACTCGCCAGGTCGTCCTTTGGCTCGCATCGCTTTGTAACCAGGCATCCAACCAGTCGGGCTGATTTCCAACGCATCCACACGTGGTTGATCCTCAGCTGGAACTTCACAGTGAAAGCTCCCCCCTGAATCGTGCTTTTGTAGAACATCCCCCTCCAACGCAGTGTCGAGATATCCCTTGGACATGCGGTACGCCAGCAGATCGTTAAAACAACCTGACTGGTAGCTACTCAGTAGGAGCTTCTCACGCCACGATTTACCAACACCTTCACCAGCCTTGATCATCGCGAGCCCCTGCTCTCTATTGTCTTCAAACTTGCCGAACCTTTGGGGTCCATAGAAGTTGGGAATGCCTTTTTGCTGGAGCACATTGATCATCTCCTGAAGCATCGTCATGCGCGCTCCATCAATGTCTTTAAGACCGATGCGAAAGGTGTTGTGTTTGACCTGCCCATTGCGCAATTTGTTGCGGTGCCACTTTCTTTGGAGAATGGAGACCCCTGGTATGGAGATCTTGTCGAGCAGATTGGCTTTGATCCCTTGTATGCTGATCCACTGCGTGGTGGTGGCTTTCTTGTCTTTCATCCCAGCCACGCCGACATCTCTTGCTCGTATACCCAATGCCTTTGCAAAACTGTCCACAACAGCCTTTGTCGTGAGATCACGCTTGCGAAATTGCACAAACAGATGCTCTCCCTTACGACATGGTTCATACGGAATATGCTCTTCAACGATAAAGTGCTCAGCGTCTTGAACAAAGATCGTCCCGATCGCTCCCATCGAATCGAGTCGACGAGGAAGGTTGTGTGGGTCAGTCTTGGGGATATCGTTCACGCTTGCTCCTGCATTCGCAACAAGATGGAGATCTCGTTGTTCGGTTTTTTGGGGAAAAAATTGTCTCCACAGTCGCCCGTGTGGTACATCAAAAAGAGCATCGAAACAGGTCCATATGACCGATATAATGTGGACATATCAGGCAAAGGAGAGAGGACAACGTGTTGAGGCAATGGCTGCGTCCGTGGCTCAAAAGATCGACAACCCACCACACGACTCTGGAAAGTCTGGGGGCTCCCGTAGAGCTACGGACAGATCAACGAGGA
Source organism: Deltaproteobacteria bacterium (assembly GCA_002731275.1). Taxonomy (GTDB): domain Bacteria; phylum Myxococcota_C; class UBA6777; order UBA6777; family UBA6777; genus UBA6777. Next base: position 33,357 of record PCBK01000142.1, read on the forward strand.
GTATGTCACATCCTCGCCAAAAATGAAGAGGATCTTTTTCGAGCACAAGGGTACATCACCGCACGTGATAGGCTTTTTCAGATGGACATGCTGCGGCGTACAGCAGGGGGCAGGCTCGCCGAATTCTATGGAGACGTTCCAGGCGTAGGCCTCGACAACTCCATCGATGTCCGAGGCCGTGGTCTCGCGAGCATCGACTACTTGATGAGAGTGTTTGGACTCCAACAGGCTGCACAGCAAGGTCTCTCATGGCTATCTCCTCAGACACACCGTGCACTTCTGAGTTATGCCGAAGGGGTCAACGAGTACATCGAACAAACACAAGACGAGTTACCTCTTGCCTACAAGATCCTCAACGCAAGCCCAGAAGAATGGCACCCAACAGATAGCCTCCTGATCTTGCGATACGTGGCGTTCCAGCTAAGTTTTCCGTGGAAACTTCTGCTCAACTTCGGTGCCATCTGCGCTCAACTCAAAGATCACCCAAGAAAACTCAACAGCATGCTCCCTCCTCACCTCGATCTGACCCTCGGCGATACAAGCCCAGAGAGCATGCACCAACTCTTCCCAGATGCCCCACAGGACGAACACGAGACCATCCCCGCAACCAAACAGCTCTACGAAGGAACAGGTCAAGGTAGCTGTGCATGGGTCGTTTCTGGAAAGTGGACACAACACAAAAAACCCCTCCTCTGCAATGATCCCCATCTGCTCTTGCGACTGCCATGCACCTTTTATCAGATCAGATTGCACGGTGGACAATACGACGTGATTGGCCAATCCATCCCCGGCACGCCAGCGATCTACGTTGGTCACAATGATCAAATCGCTTGGGGCGCCTCCCTCGGCCGCGTCGATGACGCTGATATCTTCGTTGAAGAGCTGGATCGGACAGGAGAGCGGTACAGACACAAAGACCGGTACATCCCATTTATCCGACGAGAAGAACTTATCAAAGTTCGAGGAGAGACGACCAAGCACCGATGGGTCCGCTCCACAAGTCGGGGTCCCCTCTTAAGTGATGCGCTGCGTGGTCCTCTGCCCCAACATATGACGTACTCCCTCTCGTGGGTCGGTCACGAGGGCGTTCGAGAAGCTGAAGCCATGATGAGACTTGCGCGGGCCAATCATTGGGATGACTTCCTTGACGCGATGAAGTACGCCCGTGTCCCGGCACTCGGCTATGTCTATGCGGACAAACAAGGTCACATTGGGGGTATCCTCGCAGGACGTTGCCCCAAACGCACACACTCTCCAAGGATCTTCCGCCCACTACCAGCAGCACAAGGCGAATACGATTGGTGCGGCGACATCCCCTTTGACGAACTTCCCAAAACACTCGACCCGGAAGAAGGGTTTCTGATCCTCACAGGGCAACAACCCTCACGCTCTCTGCCTGAGCACACGATACAAGGCTTTTGGGCACCTCCACACCGCTATAAGCGGATCAAGGAGATGTTGAAACGCCAACTCAACAAAGGCGCAGATGGCAAGAGCATGGGACGGCTCCAACGCGATCAGTACAGTCTCTGGGGAAAAGAATTTATCGACAGAGAACTCAACCACTACGCACAACGCGCCCAGCTCGCAGGCCCAGTCAAAAAGAGTTTGCAAAACCTACTCGAATGGAACGGTCGTGTCGGACCAGAGAGTCTGGCAGCCACCTTCTTCACGATGTTCCAACTCCAACTGATGGAGTTGACCTATCGGCCAGCCCTCGGCGAACATCTCTACAGACAATGGATCGATATCGCGACAGAACTAGAAGCGCCTGTGGAGCCACTCTTTCGAGAAGAAAAATTGTGGAGCGACCTGTCAAAAGGTGTCCTGCTCCATCACGCTCTGACCCAAGCCCACAAAGAGTTACAAAAACGCCTGGGAGCTGACCCGCAAACATGGCAATGGAATCGCCTACACAGGTTGACACTCCACTCCTTGTTCTTTTGGGCAGGTGGGCTCCAAGACAATTTCACGAGGGGTCCTTATGGGACGGGGGGCAATGGCTTCTCGATCAACACAGGAAGTCACTCGTGGAGTCGCCCTTTTGAGCACCGTGTTGGTTCGGCAGCCAGACACATTATCGAGCTCGCAGATTGGGATCAATCGCGCTGGATTTTGTGTGGTGGTCAAAAAGAAGATCCTGAATCCGTCCATTACGACGATCAGTTGGAGATGTGGCTGAGTGGGGGAGAATTCCCCATGTCATTTTCTTTCGCTGCGTTGAGAAATATGCAAGAAAGTTGGTTAACCCCAAGGCATCACAGACAAGAGGTGCGCTCCAATCTCAAGGAGACGCACTAAACCACCTTCTACCAAGCATGTTATCCATTCATCAAAGACACCGAGGTAACCATGTTAAAGCTCGAACAAGACAAGCATAAGACCCCCTTTGGCAACCAGCACGTCCAGCAGGCCTCTACAGTTCAATGTAAAGGTCGACCAGGCGCGCTCGAGTTGGTGTTGGATCCAGATGCAGCCCTGCTGGAGATTTTGCGAGATCTGGAAAGCATGCTTCAACAAAACAGACACCTGATCGGCCAAACGTCGATCAGACTTCGCTTTGGACAACGCCCTATCGATACACTGCAATTTCAGGAGATCAAGCAGATCCTGGACCGAGAAGGCTTAGAGCTCGAACGAATTGATGTCTCCCAAGAGAGTATCGAGGAGTTTTTGGAAGACACCTTCGGACTCCCTGTTCGCTTTAGAACCTCGGCACAAGCGGCAGCCAAACCCATCGCGATCAAAGAACCTGCAGCAGCTCCGTCGGTCGAGCAAAAGACCACACCAGCGACGATGGCGACACAACCAGATCCCGTCCCCATGCAAACAATTCCTGCACAACCAGCCACACAAGCAGTCGCACCACCGATGCCAAAACCGGTCGCACCTCCCATGCCCCAAATACAAAAAGCATCGGCCAAAACGTTTCCTCAGACGCCCCCTCGCCCCATCTCCAGAAGACCCTACAACGAAAAACTGCACGGTCCTTCCAATCCGCCACCAAGGGGACCACTGCCTGAGCTTGAGACCAAACCGGAGTCCACACACCAGCAACCACAACGCCCCGGCCTGCAAATGAACACCAACCCCTTCACGCAAACCTCTCCAAAGCTGCACAAGATCGCCAAGACTTGTCGTGCCGGCACTTTTTACGATGTGGAAGGTGATATTGTGGTGTTTGGTGATGTCAACGCAGGGGCAGAGTTGAGGGCGACAGGGGATATCATCGTGTTTGGTGCGCTGCGAGGCATCGCTCACGCAGGGAGCAAGGGAGACAGAGACGCGACGATCACAGCCTTTACCCTTCAACCTACACAGTTGAGGTTGGGAGACCAAATCGCGATCGCCCCTCACTCCGAAGAGAGAGGAAGACAGTCTTTCAAGACAGAGGTCGCATACGTCAACAACAGCGGCGCGATCGAAGTCGAAACGTGTCAGGGACGTATGCCTGATTTTCTACAGCTCCGCCTGACTACTTCTTGAACAACGCCTCCAGACGAGCCTTTGCTTCTGCCGCTTTGTCGTAGTCGGGAAGCTCTCGCTCCTTGTCAAACGAGAATTGTGAACAAAAGTTGGCCTTCTCTCGATCCCGAATAAAGTCACCCAACCCCTCACGACAAAGGCTCGCGTTAGCATCCCAAAAGCGACAGTTAATGCACGTGTGAAGATCCATGCCGCAGTGGTGACAGGTGTCACGACGTTGCAAAAGCCGCACATCATCATCTTGCAGTTCTTTCTTACAGCTCGCACAAAATAACATTCTATTTTCTCCTATCACTCATTGATATCATCACAAGGGAACACTTGGTCATTAACGATGCAACGTTGATTGTGCAAAGTCACGCGCATTGATGCCATAACGCTGCATTTTTTGCCAAAAGTTTTTTCTGTCCATCCCACTCGCCTTCGCGGCTCTGGAGATATTTCCCATATATAAAGACAACATCCGATTGATGTAGCTTTGTTCAAACTCCGACAAAATTCTGGATTTCTCTTCTTTGAAAGTGCCAAGTTCACCAGAGAGATGGATTCCACCGGGCTCACTTGGTTCATTTTCCTCGAAGGTGACCTGCTCTGGCATGATCACACTTCGATCACTCATCACGACGATCTGCAGGATCTTGTTTTCAAGCTCGCGAATATTCCCAGGCCACGGATAGTCGAGCATTTTTTCAATCGCCCTTGGCGCAAACACGAGCCCGACCTTTCCTGTCTGCTTGGCGAACTTACGCAAAAAATAGTCGGCCAACAAGGGGATGTCCTCTTTGCGATCACGCAAAGGAGGCAACGTGATCGGGATGATGTTTAACCTGTAATAGAGATCCTCTCGAAATTCTCCACGCTTGGTCTCCGCGAGGAGATCACGGTTGGTCGCGGAGATGAATCGGACATCCGCCAATGAGACCTTGGTGCTCCCGATCGGCTTAAACTCTTTCTCCTGCAAAAACCGCAGCAGTTTGACCTGTAATTTAAGAGGGACTTCCCCGATCTCATCGAGAAAAAGAGTCCCCTCATTGGCTTCACTCACCAACCCATCGTAGTCCTGATGGGCATCCGTAAAGGAGCCCTTTTTGTACCCAAAGAGTTCAGTCTCCAAAAGGTTCTCAGGGAGCGCACCACAGTTCATCGTCACCATCGGCTTGTGGGAACGATCGGAGAGCTGATGAATCCCCTTCGCGATCAGCTCTTTACCAGTACCAGAGTCTCCGTAAATGATAACAGAAGCGTCTGTTTTTGCGATCGAAGGGAGCTTTTTGAGGACATCCATTAACTGAGGTGATTGTCCTACGATATCGTTGAGGCCTTTGCTCCTCCCCAACTCCTCCCGAAGCTGATCGATCTCCTCAGCGAGCCTCGACGTATCGAGAACTGCGCTGATCCTGTGTAACAACACGTCTTTGTGTAGCGGCTTTGGAATGTAATCGACAGCACCGGCGTTAAGAAAACGAACAGCGCTATCGATGCTCCCATGAGAGGTCATCAAGACGACGGGGATGTGTGGTGCGTGCTTTTTGATCGCGGCGAGGAGATCTTCACCTCCCATCAACGGCATCATCACATCGGAGAGGACCATGCGGATCGAGTTATCTTCATCTTTCTGAAGATATTCAAGGGCTTCGCGACCATTGGAGGCAAAAACAAGATCATACGTCTGCCCCCGACACATCACCTCGATCAGGCGCCACGTGTGCTTGTCATCGTCTGCAATCAAGATCTTGACGTGTTTTGGTTCAGCTTGTGTCATCCATTCTCCTCTTTTCAACATCGACGCCCAGATCGTGGCATAAAAGCCTCAACCACCATGGTAAAATAACCCCATCGCATATTTCATGAATGGATAGTAGGAGATTATTGGATTTTGTCAAGATAAAACGGAGAGAATATAAGGGTATTTTCACCACACTCAGCATGGCAAAAAAAGGCGTGCTCAAAAAAAGAAGCGCGTGGATTCATTTTTGTATTGACAAATGGCTCCACAGGGTATACTTTTTGCGTGTAGAGTTAATCTACAAAACGTGGACGACAAGAACGGTTTCCCCCAAAACCAGTTGTCCGCGTCATGGGTGGACGTTATTGTGATACAGGATAAAAGTGTACCCCCTCCACTTCTGTAGACGATTTCGTCTGTGAGGATTGATGACAACTTATAGCAGGTTCCCCCTCACCTGTCTTGTTTTCAATCGTAACCCCTAGACAGTACAGCGTTTGCACGAGAACCCCTTTCTCCACTTACGCTAGCTACACTGACTAGTCAAAAAAGCCGTTGATTCTTTAAAGCGAGCACCCCTGCTTTCTTTAAGTGTCAGCGGCTTTTCCTTTTCTCCCCCCACAATGCACTTTCAACATCATCTTCCAAGCAAACTCAAAAATGAGCATCTTCCTCGAAAAGAACCCCTCAAGAAGGGTTGCAATGATGGCTCCATCTGTGTTACAACAGACGGTGAAACAATGCCCCAGAATGGTCCAATCCGAACATGGATCCGGTCCTCGAAAAGACCCGAGCGAGGCCGCAGTACAAAGAAGCAAACCATGCGAAAAAGCAAGGTTTTCGTCTATATGTGAGGAGTGCAGAATGCGCCATCCGCAAGCGGATGAATTATACGAACGTTATGTCAGTAGCCCCGAGTTTGCTCAGCTTTGTAAAGAAGCCTGTGACCGATCACGAGGAAAGAAGGGATCTTCCTACACCTACGTCAGGCGCAAACTCAACAAACTGCTCGGAGATCATCAAGATCACCTCGGACAACAAGCCTTTCAACGGTTATTCCAGCGCCTCTATATCTCCCTCATGAAGGTCGTCTCACAACAGACCAAGATCTCCTTCACAGGCGTCTTTGATGCGAGTCAACACTTTGGAGCCCCTCAACGCGCTGAGAACATCGTCGCGCAACTCTTTGCGCCCAAACCTTCCAATGATCTGTTCCCACAGCTCGATCAGCAGATGACCCCTCCCGCCCCCTCCTTCATCGATCAGACTTACTACAGCGACACAGAAGAACCACTCACCCCACCAGACTTTACATCGGTATCCTTTGAACACAATCTCTCATCACCACACAACGGACACAATCAGCCCTCACTGATCGATGAGATTCTCGCAGAAGGACACCACGAATACGACGTCACCGCTAACGAGTTTAACCCTGAAAATGCAGACCTCCATCCATCTCCAGCGGACATGGCCCTCGCGATGGACCCAAGCATCCCTGATTACCGATACGCCTCTGTCGAGATCGAAGTACCTGATCCTCTCTCCTCAGAGGACCTGGACGAAAATCCCATCACACTTCATGTCGACGCTCCGCAGCTCGATCCATCCAGCCAACAAACACTCAACGCACTCGCCGACAAACTCGACGAAGAGGCCTACCGTTCACAAAACCAACTCCCCGAGATGCCTCCACAACAAGCTCCCCCTCCGTCTGGGCTTGCTCAATCACTCCCCATCGGCTTGATCCCTTCGCCTGCTGGGTACTCGACTTCAGGCTCGTATCCACAGTACCCAAGCCCGCTGCCCATGAACGCAGGTGTCCCTGATCTCTCGAAAATCAAAAACAAAAACTCGCGTTTTGAGACCGTCTCCTTCCCCGAAGGCTTCTATCTCCTCGATCAAAAGACCGGCGCGTCCTGGTTTATCTCAGCTGGCAGCCACCAATTTGTCGCCTGCCAGTTTGAAACCGCTCCACAACCAGCACACAATCCATCTCCGCTCCCCAACGACAGCACCACATCCCTGGACAACGGTCCTCAACACCCTTCTCCCATGCCCCTCTTCTCCTCCCCAAGTGCATCGTCCTCATCACTCAACGCTATCTTGTCGACATCTCCCATGCCCAAGATGAGCGCAAAATCAACGATGCAAATCAACCAAAATAGCTCCGACGACATCTTACCCACAGAGCTCTTTCCAACACTTGTCCCTCCCAAGTATTTGGACATCCAAAAGAAACCCTCAAGCTCTTACCCAACACACGCCTCACAACCATTCGATCAAGAGGTGCTGCAAAACTTCCCCTACCCCATCGCGCGATTGTTTGACGCATTTCTCGTCGAAAGTGATCCTCGCATCCGTTTGCGCTTGCTCCTGCTCGTCTTCAACCTCGTCCTCAAGTACTCGACGTTCCCACTGATCGTACAGTACTTAAAGAGCAGCCACCTCAACGATGTAAGCGCTTACTACGCACTACAAAGGCTCCAATCTTCGCAGCTCAGCACATGGCTGGAGTTCGCTCGTCATGCGTTTAACCTGCTACAAAATGACCCCCCTCCCTTTGCAGCCAAAGCCCTGCACACGTTCAGCAAACTCGAATTTGAACGACTCCCACAAGAGCGCTTTTTGTACACACAGCGCTTTCTCGACCCACTCGGTAAAGAGCGCTCCAGCCACCTCCAACTCGGTCTACTTGAAGCGCTCGTCGTATACAGAGACTCTTTTGTCCACGGCTTCAACCCCACGCTCGAACAAGCCCAGGAAGATCTCGTCGTCTACGAACCCCTGCTCCGCGAGATCCTTCAGGAGATGACATGGGTCGTCGACTATCCATTGCTCTACACCTTCCGCAAACAAGAAGATGGCACCTACCTGACATACCCTCTTATGGGAATGTATCCAGAACAAACGACCCCCATTGAGTTACCTGCGCATCCAGATCTGCCCACGACCAACCCTCTCTTTCTGTACGATCCAGACCATCCAGAAACCCCTCTATCACTCTACCCGCTGCTGATCACGGCCTTACCTCTTGTGGACGACAGCCCGATCCCGTCGCAACGCCATGCACTGTTCTTCTTCAACGACTGTAGCAGCGAAAAGATCAACTACCACAACCTCTGGCAATATCCGTACTCCACAGACGAGAGCGTCGAGTATTGGCAGACAGCGCTCGCGCAAAAATCCATTTCCCCGGCGAGCAGTGGCCTCTCCGAAGCTGGACTCTTCGAATATTCAGAGTTCTGGACAAAGCGCAATCTCGAACACCTGATCCACGGTCAACAGTATCTTCCTGAGCTGACCATCCCTCGCCGGGCAGCACAACGCCCACTGCTCGATTTTTATGCAAGTCGATTCCTTGGGATGATCATCCTTGGTGCTTCGGGAATTGGGAAGACATCCTTCCTCGCGGCTGAGGCCGAGCGACGACTCACACAACAACAACCTGTCCTCCTGCTCAACGGACATGATCTATCCTCCTCAAGTATCCAAGAGAAGTTCGCACAGATCTTCGGCTTCTCAGATGTACACCCGAACCCCACGTTCGAAGACATCATCCAACACTTTCCACCTTACCTGACACAAGAGAAGCCTCTGCTGATCTTCTTCGACGCGATTGAAGAACATGAACATCCAGAGGAATTCTTTTACCAACTCGATGAGTTTGTGCTCTCCATCGCCCAAGGCCCCTTGTGTGAGCGAGTCAAGTTGGTCCTCTCTCTGCGAAGCGACTTTTACCACAGCTTACGCCACAAAGGACCGCTCTTTCCGCAATCACAGCATTACTTCTTCAGCTTTGAAGATCCTCGCCTCGGATTTCGACCAAGCTCCATCACGCTGGAGTTGCCCCCCTTCCAGCTCGACGAATTGGAGGTCGCATACCAACGCTACAGAGACTTCCATAGTGATCACGGTATTGCTCCCTTCAGCCCACGAACGAACTGGCAACAATTGCCACAACACAGCCGCACACGAACGCTGTTGCGTCACCCCCTCTACCTACGCCTCGCGCTCGCGACCTTCTGCCAGCAAGATCTACCAGAGGACCTCACACTCGAAGAGCTGTTGCATCGCTTCCTCGAACAAGTCATCGAAGAGAAACACTCTCCCCTCCCCGTACCAGAGCGACTACAATTTCTCCGCGCGATGACGAAAATATTCGATGAGCACGGACGCAATACACTCTCCAAAGAAGTGCTCTACTTCTCCGACGTGCCACAACTCAGCCGCGCGGTACAAAATGCCCACACAGACTCTCCATACATCCAACTGCTGCATCTCGGTATTATCCTGGAAGAATGGCACCCACGAGTCTGTCTTGTGCGCTTCACCGCGGAGACACTCTTTCACTTTTTCCTGACACGACACTGGCTCCAACAAAACGGACACCTCACACTTCCAGAACTTCTCGACGCGCTCAAACACAGCGACCTCCCCAACCTTTACTTCTTTGCCTGGCTCCACATCCTCGAACAGTCCAACGAAAACGCCAGCGAGTTGGTCCGTTGGATTTACAAAAATATCAACGAGACCTCACCGTTCCTCAAGTCGTTCTTGACGCAAATTATCCAGTCCAACGACCCCAAACAACATATCTTCTTACAAGAACTCCTCCTGCAAGCAGACGAAGCCATCCTGTTCGACGTCTTAACTGTCGTCGATCAACTCCTCAACTCCGGCTTTGAAGAATCCGCGAGTCAATTACTCGATGCGATCTTGACGTACTCCACAGGCCCACAGGTCAACCCTCTACGCAGCGAGATCTTGTTTAGGCAAGCACGCATCGCCGAACTTCACGGCGACGTAGAGCACGCAATGTTGCTGTTCAAGCACAGCCGTACAGAAGCAGAGCTCCACGACCTGCCGCGACTCCTCACACACGCATTCCTGAGACTCGCATCACTATACCGAGCCCACAACGACATCTCCTCTTCAGCTGAGGTCCTTCATGAAGCTCTGATCCATCTCGATGGGACACGACACGGCAGCCTAAAAGCGCGTGTGCTCCGCCAACAAGGAAACCTTTCTTATGAGCAAGGTGAGCTAAACGAAGCGCTCTCATCTTACGAAGAGAGTCTGCACCTGGATGAAGAAGCCGACTATGCCCGCGGTATCGCAGCTTCTTTGAGTAACCTCGGAACTGTATTGGGTTCGCGTGGGGATCTCGACGGTGCATTGGAACACTACCACCGATGTATGCGCATTCAACAAAGCTTGGGAGATCGCAAGAACGTCGCGACGACGCTCAACAATATCGGGATCATCCTGAAAAACCAGGGCAAAACGTCAAAGGCCTTGCAACACTTTCAGCGCTCACTCAAACTCCGCGAAGAGATTGGACACTTCAAAGAGATCGTCACCTCACACAACAACATCGCGTTGATGCTCAAACAACAAGGTGATCTTCAAGGTGCCCTCGAACACCAACGCCAAAGCTTGCTCATCAAGAGCCGTTTGCAAGATTCACGTGGTATCGCGTCTGGACTGCAACATATTGGTGATCTGCTCTACCACCTTGGCGAGCTCGACGAAGCCCTTCAACACTATCAACAATCTTGTGACCTATTTGAACAGCTGGGTGAACTCGATGGATGGGCTTCTACGCTCCTCTCGCTGGGACAAATTTGGGAAGAGAAAGGCCAACTGACCGAAGCGCTCCCCTATTACCAACAAGCACAACAACATTACCAACAAGAAAACGACACCGAGCATTTGGCAGTCTCCATGCGGATGTTTGGTCGTCTCAAAGCCCAACAAGGCGAACTAAACGAAGCCCTTCAGGAGGTCCATAAAGGCCTCGCGCTCGCAGAGAGCGAAGGCAAGCGCAAAGAAGTCTTGCAGTGCATGCTAGAGCTCGCCCAGATCCGACTGCTCCGACATGAGTTGCCTGCGACGCGGGCATATATCGACAGAGCACTCAGCCTGAGCGAAGAGATCGAAGCCGAAACATGTCGCAAAGACGCCTTGTGTCTTCTTGTTCGCGTTGCCATCCGTGTCGAGAACTGGCTGGAGGTCGAAGAGAACCTCCAGCAGCTCGAAAATATGCTCGAAGAGTTGTCCTTTGATCCAACCCCACACCATACAGTGTGGGCGCTGTTCGAAGCCGCTCAGTTCTATCAGGATCTCGACCACACGAGAGCGCTAGGACTCTCAGATCTCGCGATCCAAAAAATGGGCAGCCGACACTTTATCAAACGACAAGAACTCGAAGAATTGTACTTGGAGCTTCAAAACACCCCACACACGCCCCACCCTGTTCGCAATCTGTAAACGCTTGGGTTGTACCGCTCGTTGCTCCTTGAGACATTGCTTTCGACATATGTTCTTGTTAAAGTACATAGAGTCTATTGTTCACTTTTATCATGTGATGTCCCGTGTGGGCAGAGAGTAAGCTTATGTTTAAGTATGTTCTTTGTTTTTGCGTTTGTTTGTTTCCCATGTCTCCAGCCCTCGCATACACTCCCGACACAAGCCAACAACCACAACGTTCTGGGTGGTTGATCGATACGGAGCTTCGTCCCCAAAACGAATCGCGACAGACGCTCGTCGCCAAAGCTTCGAAGAGCGATCAAAAATACTACAAAAAGCTTCGCAAGAGTTTGCGTCAAAATTGGCGCACCAATCGATTTTGGTGGAGTATCGAGCTTGGTAACTTCATGCACTTCTTTGTCCCTTTCAAAGAAAACAGACCCACCCACAAAGCCTTTGATTACAACGGATTTCTGATCGGTGGTCGCTGGGGGTATGGAGGCAAAAACCTGATCGTAACAGGCGACATTATCTACGCAATGAGCGATGACATGACCCTCCAACTCGGTATCACCGTAGGACTCCCGTTGCGCTCGTTCTTCATCGTCGAAGCAGGCACAGGACTCACCTTCATCTTCGCTGACGACTTCGAAAGTGGTATGTCCCTCCACATCCCCATTGATGTAGGTTTCACTGTCCGTATCCCCCTCAAAAACATCAGCTTAGGTCTCAGGACAGTTGGCTCTATAGCCTTCAGCGCAGACCAAGGCGGCGGCGTCATGATGAGTCTTCGCGTGAGCCTTGTCCTTGGCATGATGTGACGCTCTGCAGACAAAGATAAACAACGCCAAATAGATTCACGTTGTGCGCGTCGTTGTACGTCGAAAAAACAGACATCCACACACATCACACTATGTGTTGGAAAGAAGCCGTACCTTCTCTGTCCGGCTACCTTTGCGCTGTTTCTTTCACATCGCGGCGGGTTCTATGCTACACCTGCATCCAATGAAAGCATGCCAAAGGAAGGGATTGCTTGTCTCGAAAATCAGGTCCGAAATACATGGAGTAACGATAATGTGTCGATATCTTTGTTGGATGATGTTTGGACTCTTTTTGTTGTACAGCCCACAAGCATGGGCTCTCGACAAACCATGTCGCGCTCTCTTCAAACAAAAACAATACAAACAAGCAGCTTCGTGTTTCCTCAAGTTACTGCCTGTTGTGGACAAAAAGAAGGAACTTGGCACGATCGTGCCGCTCATGAAAGACCGCTTTTTGCGGTTCGCATCCGTCTCCCTACATCGAGCTGCCAAAGCTGAAACGGCGTCAGCGGAGAAGGCATTTCTCAAAGAGCAAGCGATCAAGCACCTCCTGCACTCCTTCCAAAAAGGATATTGTGAGTCGGCCCGAAAGTGCCGAACGAATAGACTCTTCGCAGATCAACTTAAGAAAGAGATTCGTTACAGCTCCCTCGTGATCATCACAGGCTCTCCGACATCCACACTGCAAGTTACAGGGTACAAATTTTCGGCGACGACAAAAGGCACCTTCAACAAGCAGCTTCGTCCTGGAACCTACAAAGTCCTGCTCACCTTCCCCAACAAACAACCTGCCAAGCGAACAGTCACCCTCAAACCAAACACGACGAAGACGCTCAACGCCACGCCTGACAAAATCATCATGAAGGAGAAGCGCATATATATCGCCAAAAAACTCCCTCCAATCGTGCTTGTCAGCTATATCGTGGGTGGTGTATTCGTCGTCACAGGCGCGGTCATCGGCGGACTGGGCTTTGGAGAGCTGCAAGAATACAACAAACTCAACGATGACCTCGATTACAGAAATGAAAAATATCCCCCGACAAAAGACGCCCAAGGTAGAACAGTGACAGGGTACGGTGAGTCAGAAGAGAAAGCAGAGCGCGCTGAGTACGTGAACTTGATGATCATCGCGGGTGCGACACTTGGTGTAGGTGTTGCGATCGTGATCGGAGGGCTTATCATGCATAATGTCGCCTCCAACAACAAACAAAAGCCCAAAGAGGAGATACGAAATCTCTCTTCGCTTCGTACACGGCCAACATTCGTATTGTCGACATACGAATAATCCTCTTCAGAAAGGAGACATCATGATACGAAGTCTCGTGTATCTGTTGCTCATCACAACCACATGGGCTTTTGCCTGCTCCGAACCCCAAAAGTCATGTACCTACAACAGCGACTGTGGCGAAGGATACTTTTGTGTAGAGACTCTATGTGTTCCAAGCTCGGAAGTACGAACCTGCTCGACAAAGCAAGACTGCCGCTCCGGTGAAGTGTGCTTTGAGAGGAGGTGTTTTCCCGAGGTGTGCACACCTGGAGAGACCAAACCATGCAGCGGTGAGGAGAAGGGAGAGTGTTCGCCTGGAGTGAAGATCTGCAACAAAGCAGGAAGTGGCTACACACCCTACTGTCTTGGGCTTGTCAAGCCCACCGAAGAAGGCTCCCAATGTGATGGCCTGGACAATGACTGCGATGGTGAAGTCGACGAAGGTCTCGATTGTAGCTGTCAAAAAAGAGACACACGCTCTTGTCGCGTGAGCGGGAGTTTTTCCAGTGGCCATTGCCGTGCGGGTACACAAATTTGTGAAGAGAAGGATGGAAAACTTCAGTGGGGACCATGTCTCGGTCGTGTCTCGACGAAAGACCTGCTTCCGCTCGGACTCACTTGCTCGATCACGGACCTGAATTGTGACGGAGACGTCGATGACAATGATGGAAAGTCCATCATTTACACAGAACGTCCAGTCTCCTGCCGGTGCCTGCATACAGACAAACCACGTGCATGCAAACGATTCTCCGAGACAAACGACTCCTCCTGTAATATGGGGACACAATACTGCCTACGTGAGAGCGCTCTGCGCAAAGGGGAAGACCCCACTGTCGCAAGCAGCCACTGTAAAGAAGGTGACAATTGCCTTTGGTCGGACTGCAAAGCCAACACCTCGGAAGTCAAAGGAGAAGAGTGTGACGGAAAAGACAACGACTGCGACGGAAAAATCGACAACATCCCTGGTACAGACACCCCCTACTTCGAAGCGTGCAATGACACAGAGAAAGATTGTATTGCGACCTGCAAAGACGGCAGCCTGAGCCTGTGTAAAGACAAAAGCGGCGCCGTTTGCCAAACCAAACCTTAACAATGGGGGAAACCATGTCCAACGCATCACAGGAAACACAGTGCCCACAGTGTCGTAGTCATGTACAATACCCAGCCTCAACGACGACCGGAGAAGAAGTTCGCTACTGTCCGACATGCCGACTCCCCCTTGTACACGTCGCAGGCAAATATAAACTCGAACGCGAGCTGAGTGAAGGTGGTTGCGGTATTCTTTACCTCGCCCGTCACGTCCGATTGAACATGGAACCCATCAGGGTCGTCAAATTCCTCAAACCCGAGCTCTTCGAAAAAGCCAACGCAGGCAAACGATTCGCCTACGAAGTCGAGCTGACCTCTGCACTCTCGCAGCGAAATGACCACATTGTACGAATCTATGACGACTTTGGCGAGCTCGACAAACTCGGCCACTACTACGTCATGGAGTATCTCGAAGGACAAACACTCTCCGAGCTGCTCGAAAATAACAAGGATTTGTCACTCCACACCATCAGCTATATCTTCGAACAACTGTGTCTCGCCATCAAAGAAGCCCACGACGCCGGTGTCGTACACAGAGACCTGAAGCCCGACAACATCTTCTTGATCAGGCGCGGTGATGATCCCTACTTCGTCAAAGTCATCGACTTTGGGATCGCGAAAGACTTCGCCTCCGAGCACGCCACCAATCTCACACAAGGTGTTATCGGTACACCTGAGTACATGTCCCCTGAACAATGTACCGCGCAACCTATCGATCACCGCTCGGATATTTACTCGATGGGGACCATCTTGTACGAAATGGTCGTCGGATTCACACCTTACCTTCCTCCTAACCTCACGCAAAATGTCGACCTGATGTATCTCGTCTTCTCGCAGCTTAGTACACCACCCAACCCCCCAAGCCAGGCTGCCTCAGACAAAGAGATTCCAGACGCCTTGGAACAACTCATTCTCAAAGCTCTCGCCAAAAAACCCGAAGAACGACAACAAACCGTCGATGAGTTGCTTCGGGAGTTGAAGGCCTTCCAGCAAACACATCTCGGCCTCATCACTTCCAACCGCCACACTCTCGACATCACCCCGATGCCTACGCAAGAGGCGAGTACATCCACCTCCCAACCTGTTGTCGAGACCCCCAAACCACGCCCGCTCCCAACAGCCGACCCCGTTCTCCCCGCTCCCATCCCAGTCACGCCAAAGCCCCCAACTCCTATCACACCTTCCTTTGAGGAAGACGCCCCTGTCACAAAGCCACCTTCATCGAAGGGCTTGTTTTACGGCACCATCGGTGCGTTTGTCATCTTCCTGCTCGCCGGTACCTATGCGCTCTTTGGCACACGCGCCCAAACAATCCCGCCGACAAAACAACGACAGCGAAAAATCGCCAAAAGGCCGACCAAGCCACCAGTAAGAGAACGTCTTGAGCCTCGTGTCCCCGCTCCCCAACGCCCCTCATTACCCCGAGTGGCCGCTCGACCTGTCAGACGAGTGACAAAGAGAAAAAGGCGGCGAAGACGCCGGCGGACAAGGATGATTGTTCTCAAGAGAAGAACGAAGTCAAAGACCAATATTGAGATCTCACAAAAAGCTAGAACACCAGGATGTCCGATGGATCCAAAGGGTGGAAAGTGGTTTCGTATCAACGCGAGCCCTTCTGGTCTTGAGCTCAAAGCTGTTGGAGGACGTGCACTTCGCACGGGAGGACATCACTGTGTCCTACGCAAGGGTACACGTCGTGTGCGCGTCGTCGTGACAGGACTGAATATTCAGGAGTGTCTGTTTCTCCTCCCCACCCACAAACGTGTCATTCGCATCCGACTCAAAAAATCGACGGGGTTGGGAGGTGGACTGGATGAAAACCAAAACTACTGCCTTTAAGACAGACTTCGCGGGAAGACTATGAAGCGCGGAGAGAGACAGCCTCGAGGATCTTCGTGTAGGCTTCGATGAGTTCTTTGCGAATCGAGACAGACTTATTTGCGAGCGATTCTTGTCGCTGCTGGTAGAGCTGCCTCCCCTCCTCTGTTTCGACACGGATGGGGGTCAGACCGACACTTGAAACATCATAGGGACTTGCCTGCATATCGAGGGTTCGAGCTTCTAGTGCGAGAGAATACGCCTTCGCTATCAAATCACTCCCCACCCAAGGGTACAACTTATACGCCCACTTATACAAATCCATATTGGTGTGAAGACAGCCCGGCTGTTCGAGGTCTTGCATATTTTCCACAGAGGGTTGAAGGATGTTTTTGGGGCGGGCGGGTGGGGTAAAGAAACGGAACGCGTCGAAATGGGTACACCGAACAGGTCGTGTGTCGACAAACGCGTCCGTCTCTTCCGGAGACATTCGCAGTGGTAAATTCTCGTGGCGAATGGCGTCAGCTTTGTAGACCATCGCCCACTCATGCATCCCAAAGCAACCGAGAGCCGGTGGACGCCTCGCTACGTGCTCCAACAAGTCACGAACCCACGCAATGGAGCGACGCCGCTTTTGTGTGACCTCCATCTGACGCAGATAAACACCTTCGGGATGTTTGACGAGTTTTTTGTGGAAGAAAAAATCCTCAGGAGTTGCCCCCTCCAAAAAGACCCCAAACCCCGGTGACCACCGTAAAAATTGAGCAGGTCGAAAGGCATAGTATTCGAATAAAAAGTCCGTCACAGGTTCTTTTTGGTGTCGGCTTCGTCGTTTGACGATCGCGTCCATCTGCGCCTGATAGGTAGCCTTGTGTGCAGCCCGACGTGCGGTCCAATCGTCAAAAGCAAGGTGTGTATGTAGGTAAGATGGGTCCATCAATCTTTTGTATGTGCTGAGTGGGTCTGAAATGAGCGAATCACATCCATGTATTCATCATCAAGCCCACCGAGTCGGAAAATGACTGCCTGATGAATACCGTGCGTTTGTAAAAACTGAAGATCTGCGCGCAGAGACGAAGGTGTGAGAATGGGTTCATTCCCAAAGATCCCAGTCGCGATCGTTCCAAGCCCGACCTTTACAGGATGTTGCGTGTGTTTGCAATAGTGAAGCAGGCTTCTTTGTGAAAGTTTGTGTAAGAACGTGGGGATGATGCTCGTGTAAAACATCAAAATCGTGTGGTGTTGTGTGTGTGCGTCGTACGCCAGACCGAGTTGATTGAGGAGTCCCTGAAAGAACGAGCCAAACAACGGATACTCAGCGGTGGCGATTTGGATATGGTGTCGTGACGCGTCTTCAAACACACCGCGGATATGACGGCGGTTTCGCAAAAAGTGGCGGGCATTTTTCCAAAACAAGCGAGGGGCGCGAAGAGGCAGCTCCAGGTCGAGAAGAATCTCCAACCCCTCTTCGTGTGGGCGCTGTAGATCCTCAACGAGCTGTCGCAGCTCGGACGGGAATGAAAACGGAGAGATCCAGTACGAGTCAGGTAGAAGGGGCCAAAAACTCCAGGAGATGTGTGGTGCCTTCTCTCTCCAAGGAGCCGTCAGTTGGCGAAATTCATCGACAGAATGTGCAGCCAAGTAGACCGTGCAAGGACTCTCCAAAAGAGAGAGCTTCTCCAGATTCTCAACAGTGGGAAACTCTTCGAAAAAATCAATTTGCATACAACTATCTTTCGGGTGGCGTAGGGCCGAAGCCTAACGAGCTTTGCAGATGATCTTCATGCGTTGTTCGAGTAAAACCTTCATCTTTGGTTTGAGGCATGGTCCCCACTCTCGAAGCCGTTTGCCAAGCGCACACGCCTCACCCCATGACTTTTGGTCATACTTTCCACTGATGGCTTTCCAATAGGCAAAATCCACGCGATATTTTTTCTTGCGACAATTTCCGCCCGCAGTATGCGTATCACCTTGCACGACCTTCGTCACGGCCCCCTTTTCATCAAAAAGAAATGAGCGGCGAATGGTGACATTGTGCTGCTTGACGATGTGGTGCAACGTGTAAAGGAAACGTGGATCGTTCAGATCTCGTTGCTGTGTTTTGACGTCAGCACGGCATAATGAATCCGTCGAAGTGTCATCGCGTACAATCATATAATGATCGCCAGCATCTCGAAGTTGATAATCGTCTCCCAACAACTGCGTCAAGAATTGCTCGATCCAATGTCCCAACATTTTTGGGTTTTTCTGGTTTTTGATCGTGTTCCAGAGGGGCACAATTTGGACCTTTACGGCCTGAAGCCGATCAGGACACGTTGGATAGCTCTTACAAGCGGACAGTGAGCACAACCCCACAAAAAACAAACAAAGTATAAAGTGCTGATACAACCGAGCCAATGAAGAACCTCATCGTTGCAAAACGTCATCGTTGTCTGTGTTGAGCGCACGGCGAACGTATCGCTCTCGTCGAGAATGAAACTATAGCACAAGCACAAGGACTTGAAAAACAAGAATCTGCTTACTTCACCCCGAAAAGGTGGTTGATTTCCAGTCGCAATAGGGTTAGTGTATGGGAAATTAGTGGTATCTCACCAGAGGGAAATCTATGAGTACAAAGCGGATCCTTATCATCGACGACGAAGAAACGAACCTGGAAGTGCTCGGTGGTATGGTAGAAACTTTAGGTCACGAAACGCTCTTCGCGCAAAGCGGCTGGGAAGGTTTGAACCTGCTTGACCACAACATCGACCTGGTCTTGCTCGACATCGTGATGCCTGGAATCGATGGCTTTGAAGTCCTCCAAAGAATCCGCCAAAATGAACAATACAAAGCACTCCCTGTCATGATGGTCACTTGTATGAGCAGTCGCGAAGACCGTCTCACTGCGATCGAGCTGGGTGCCAACGATTTTATTATCAAACCTGTCGACAAAACCGAGCTATGTGTCCGTATGAACTCGCTGCTCAAGATCAAAGAAGCACGCGACGAACTACACAACCATCAACTGCGCCTCGAAAAAATCATCGAAGCACGCACTGCTGCTTTGCGAGAGAGCGAAGAACGATACGCCCTCGCTGTTCGCGGTGCAAATGATGGTCTGTGGGACTGGGATCTCAAGAGGGAGTTGATCTACTTTTCTCCTCGATGGAAGGAGATGCTCGGATACAAAGAGCACGAGATCTCCTACGAGAAAGATGAATGGTTTCGTCGTATTCACCCAGATGACGCGCCTGCCATGCAACGCGCACTCGAACAACATGTCATGGGACAGTCACCTCACTTTGAGAGTGAACACAGGCTCATGCACAAGGACGGCTTCTACCGCTGGATGCTCTGTCGAGGACTCGCCGTCAGAGACGCACAGAACAACGCAACCCGTATCGCCGGTTCGCTGAGCGACATCCACGCCCGAAAGCAAGCTGAAGAACAGCTCCGTTATGACGCCTTCCACGACTCTCTCACTGGACTCTCTAACCGTGCGCTCTTTATGAACCGACTCGAACGAGCGATGCAACGCGCCTCCACCTCGGAGAGCGTCTACGCAGTGCTGTTTCTGGATCTCGATCGATTCAAAAATGTCAACGACGGCATCGGACACGTCGCAGGAGATCAGCTCCTCGTCGCTGTCGCGCGAAGACTCGAAGGCTGCCTCACATCTCTCGACACCGTCGCGCGTTTTGGTGGAGATGAGTTCGCCATCCTCCTCGATGGCATCGAAGAAGAGAGCGAAGCCACCCGCATCGCAGATCGACTCCTCAAATCGCTACAAGAGCCTTTCTACCTCGATGGCATCGAAATGTACACGACTGCGAGTGTCGGCATTGCCATCAGCGATGGACACTACCACAGACCCGAAGAGATCCTGCGAGATGCTGATAATGCGATGTATCGGGCAAAGTCATCGGGGCGTGCTTGTTACGAGACCTTCAACAAAGAGATGCACGCGCGCGTGCTCGCCTTGCTCGAAACGGAAAATGACCTCCGCCGCGCCATCGAACGAGAAGAGTTTATCCTCCACTACCAACCGATCATCGATGTGCAAACTGCATGTCTCAGAGGTTTTGAAGCCCTTATCAGATGGCAACATCCCGAAAAAGGGCTGCTCTCTCCCGGCCGATTCATCTCCGTCGCGGAAGACACTGGATTGATCATCCCTATGGGGTGGTGGGCGATGAATGAAGCCTGCAGACAACTCGTCGAATGGCAAAAAAAATTCCCAGCGTTCCAATCCCTCAGTATGAACGTCAACCTCTCTGTGAAACAATTTATCCACACCGAGCTGATCCAAAACATCCAACAGATCCTCAAAGAGAGCGGACTTGCACCATCCCTGCTCAAAGTTGAGCTCACGGAATCCGCCCTGATCCAAAGTCCAGAGAAAGCCAAAGAGCTCCTCCACGCGATTCGCGAGTGCGGGATCAGATTGTGCATGGACGACTTTGGCACAGGCTACTCTTCACTCAGCTATCTACACAACTTCCCCTTTGACACGCTCAAAATCGATCGCTCCTTTGTCAGCCACATCACCGAAAACGTGAAAAACCTCAAGATCGTCAAAACCATCCTCTCCTTGTGCAATGATTTGGAGTTGGACGTTGTCGCAGAAGGTGTGGAGACCGTTGAACAGCTCGAAAAACTAAGAGAACTCCACTGCATGAACGCGCAAGGGTATTACTTCTCTCATCCCAAATCCAAAGCCGAGATCGAAGAACTCCTGACACACGCTCCTGACACACCGCTCCCCATTTCCAGCTAGTTCCCCCATCGCCCTGACAAACTTGTACATCAAACCAATGGATGTTATGTTGTGGACAGCTCTTTCACGAGCCAAATAACAACCCCCAATCGGATTCGTTTAAACGAGGAGACCGCTTTGCGTAAGGACACACACAACGCCACCCCCCAACCCCCAAACGCACGACGAACAGGACCACCCAAGTGGGGACCATACTTGTGGCTTGGTGTTCTGTTTTTGGCTGGCGTGTTCCTCGGCGCAGGTGGTGGCGCACAACTGTTGAACTACGCGCGTGCCCTGCTCAAAAAGCAACCCTCGGCACCACAAGCGCTCAACATGCTCGCCAACAAAAACCAGCCAAGTGCCGCACTATGTTACAAACTCATCGGCGACAACGACCTTCATGGTGCCTTTCGCGAGCTTGACTGTCTCGTCACCTTCCGCAGGGCGTTTCCCAAAAAAGCCAAAGGACTCAATACCATCATCCTCGCAAAATTTACCAAACTTCACCGCAGACTGCGCAAAGAATCCGTCGATTGGCGTACGGTCGCTCGGTGGAAGTTTTTGTATTTGCTGAGCACGAAGATGTACAAAGTCCGCAACCAGTGGGCAAAAAACGCAGAGATCCCTGTGTACCGAGTCAACGGACACCATCTCGCGATGCCTTTTTGGCTCAAAGAGAGCATGAGACGAAAAGTCGGTCCACTCTTCCACCTCGACACACACAACGATATGAGAGCCGTCCCCAGCCCCAAAGATGTCCTGGAAGCCGTGCGCAAACTCAAAGCCAATCGCGACACCAAGAACGCATGGCATACCATCGCCCATGCGATCTATGACTGCGCGATGCCGGTTGCTGGTGGTGTCCTGACTGTCGGCTACAAGCAAGTGGTGTGGGGAAAACCAAGCTGGAACGGATATCCTGAGTTTGTGAATCGTTCGTTCTTCTTCGCCCGCCCAAAATCAGGCGTCCCCGCAGCCATCCTCCCTCCAGACCTAAAAGGGAAAAGCAAAGCAAAAAAAATGAGAGAGTTCAAGTCGATGGAGGCCAAACGCAGCCACTTTCGGCTGTACTACGATAAGCTCAAAGAGAGGGGACTCCCTGGCTTCGAACGACAAGACGCGTGGGTCGAAATCCAACCGAAACAACGCCCTGTAAAAGACAAGTTTGAGCTGTTTCGCCCCTTTACCTTCACTATCCTGACGACTGATCAACCTATCGACTCACATGGACGAGGCACAGGTGGGAGCACCTTCCAAAAGCTGCTCAAAGCCATCCCCAAAGGGCGCTTCACGCTGGATCTGGATCTCGATTACTTTGCCTCTATTGACTCTGCTGACGACTTCAAACGTAAAGCCGGTTCGGACCCAGACTGGGATCTCGACAAATTTGCCAAAGGCCGTAAGATCCTCAAAAAACACCTCTCAAACTTCCACAACCTGCTCATCGCGCTCAAACGCAATGGTCGGATCCCCGCTGTCATCACGATCGCAGACTCGACCTATATGACCATCGCCTTCGACCGCATCGCACAGGGACAGTCAGAATACACGCCCATCGAACACACCGCGCACATAGGCAGAGAGGTCCGCAAAATCTTCCACAAAGTGTACGGCAAAAAAGTGCAAGGCCGCGAAGACAACTCCACCGTGCTGCTGGGCAACTTTACACCACCTGTCCACACCAACAAGACCCAAAAAACCACAACGAAATCGGCACCAAAAAGACGAAGAGAACGACGCCCCGAACATCACTAAAGTCTCCACCATTCGCCCAAACTGCCCCCTTTCTCCCAAACTGCCCCCTTCCTCCATCGCACCGCATTCAGACACTCCCCTTCAGCAAAAACGCTACCATCTTGCCTCTTTTGCATCCATATGTTACTCGTAAAGTGTAAAAATTGTCATTTGTGTAAGGGAAATCGTATGCGAATGGTTCCACACATAAGCAAGCATGTGGTCGCTGTGATCGCTTTTTCTTGGCTTACAGCTTGTTATATCGCGCCCAAAAAAGTCATCCCCAGAGGGGAGTGTACAACCAACGAGGAATGCCCTTCAGGCATGAAATGTGACGCGTACTTGTGTGTGTCTGTCCCTTGTACATTCCCAAACTGCGTCACACAAAACGACGCAAGCCCCGCTGACATATGCACAACACCCCCTTGTACACAGAACGAACAAACGCCGGACCAAGTGACATACGAGCGCAACGGACCCGAGCCACAACCAGAGCCACAGCCTGAAAAAGAGTGCACTTCGGGCTCTACAAGATCTTGCTATACCGGCCCAGAGGGGACACAAAACAACCTCCCTTGTAAGATGGGAACGCAAACTTGCATCCTCCACCAATGGGGCGCTTGTTTTGGCGAGATCACACCACAGAAAGAAGCCTGCGATGGTGTCGATAACAATTGCGATGGTACCATCGATGAAGGATGTGTATGTAAAGATGGTGAGACGCGAACTTGTGGTTCCAACGTTGGAGAATGTAAAGCAGGCACCCAACAGTGCAAGCGAGGACAATGGGAGCAATGTCTTGGGGAGATCAAAGCGATCGCCGAAACTTGCAACAAGCTTGACGATGACTGTGACGGCCAGACAGACGAAGGAGATGTCTGCCCAACCTGCAAAAATCCATGCATCACCGATCAGGACTGTGGTGGCTGTGGTCACCAATTCTCTTGCCTAAACGGCCAATGCCTTCCCCCACAGACCAAGCCAGGGGAATTTGGAACGCTTTGCAACAGAGACCAAGAGTGCAATGTTCCCTTTTTATGTGAATACTACACAGCGTCCGGGAGCAGAGGCATGTGTACGCCAGAATGCAAAACCGACACAGCGTGCAAACAAGTGACGGTTGGACTTGTCACATACCAAACATTCTGCTCACCATCCGGTCCCAACAACGACCCTCGCTTCTGCGAATTCAAGTGCCACAAAGGTGTCTCCTGTCCGAATGGATTTGTCTGCACAAAGCACTACATCCTTACCAACGAGGTCGTTTGCGTTCCATTGTGAGATGTCCTATCATACAATTTGCCATGAGGCTCCAACAAAAGTACGACCGGACATATCAGGACAATGCCAACAATGAGAATATCCCAAACCATCCTCTTCCACCTCCTTGTGTTCCTCGCAGTAGGATGCTATGTCGCCCCCAAAAACGTACTTCCAGAAGGAAAGTGTCACACGAGCCTGGACTGTCCAACCAATCAGGAGTGTGCAAACAACAACTGCGTCCTGGTTTGCACTGGCAACAACTGCGGCACAACATCCCAAGATGGTGGTGTGACAGAAAGTACTCCAGAGAAATCGACCACTCCAGAGAAATCGACCACCCCAGAACAAACGTCGCAGACAGACAACACCCTCCCAGATCAAAACAAAGACTGCCAGAGAAACCAAATACGTGCTTGCTACACAGGTCCAACAGGAACAGCAAATGTCAGCCCTTGCAAGCAAGGGAGCCAAGACTGTACAACGGGACAATGGGGTCCATGCAAAGGGCAAATCCTCCCTTCTCCAGAGACCTGCAACAACATTGACGATGATTGTAACGGGACCATTGATGACGGTAGCGCTGGATGTGTATGCAAAGATGGAGATACCAAGCCCTGTGGAAGCGACCTCGGCGCATGTCGTTCTGGCTTACAGACATGCACACAAAACAAATGGAGCGCGTGTGTCGGTGAGATCAAACCGAAACCCGAGAGCTGTAATGGTATTGACGATGACTGTAATGGTATGACTGATGACGGAGCGGGTTGCAATTGTAAAGAAGGTGCGAAACAGAGCTGTGGTAGCAAAACAGGCGAATGTATCGCGGGTACACAGATCTGTACAAGAGGCAAGTGGGGGAGCTGTCTGGGCGAAGTGAAAGCCACCACTGAGCTCTGTAATGGAAAAGATGATGACTGTGATGGGCAAACAGATGAAAAGTTGACGCGCTCTTGTTACACAGGTCCCTCTTCCACACAAAAAACGGGCTCATGCCGAACTGGCATCGAAACGTGCCGCGCTGGAAAGTGGAGCTCTTGTGTGGGGCAAGTGCTTCCACAAACTGAGACTTGTAACAGCAAAGACGATGATTGTGATGGAAAAGTTGATGAATATCTCACCAAGTCTTGTTATTCGGGTCCAGCAGGGACAGCCGGAGTTGGCATTTGCAAAGCGGGTACACAAAGCTGTCAGGCCGGAAAACTGACCGGGTGTGTTGGCGAAGTCACCCCAAGAAAAGAGATCTGCAACAAATACCAAGACGACGACTGTGACGGACAAGTGGATGAAGGAAATATTTGCCCCATCTGCCCATCAATATGTACTTCTGACACACAATGCTCTCAGTGTGGTTTCAACACAAAATGTCGTAACAACAAGTGTGTGTATGATGCAAAATCTGCGACGGGTAGCTTTGGGACACGGTGCACGAGTTCATGCAATGGTTTCTCATGTACCCACCTCGCGACACAAACACAAAAAGGAATGTGTACAACGACATGTGACTCTCTCTATCTGTGCCCCAGCCTTTACCTCAATGGAAAAGTTCGCAGTCGCTATTGCAACAAACCCACAAAAACCTCCAATATAAAGGTCTGCTTGTTGAGCTGCGTCTTTGATCCTTGTCCTACAGGATTCGACTGCGTACCTGATCACAGTGAACCAACCATTAAAATTTGCGTACCTCGACCATGAAAAGAAACCTCTACCCCCTCTTGCTCCTCGCGTCCTTACTTTTGTTTGCACATGCATGTTACGTAGCCCCCTTGCGACTGCCCCCACAGGGGAGTTGTCGGACAAACAAGGACTGTCTGGAGGGGCAAGTATGCTTACATGGCATCTGTACTCCAATGTGCGCAGGCGAACAATGTACACAACTTGAAGACGCAGGTTCAACGCCTGAGGGCTCAAATGTATCGTGCCAGTCAGGAGCAAGTCGCCTCTGCTTTACAGGCCCCCCAAATGCGAACGGAGTGGGAGCGTGCAAACCAGGCACCCAAAAGTGCGTCAATGGGGGTTGGGGAACATGCCTTGGACAGAGACTCCCAACAAACGAAACATGCAACGGAGTGGATGACAACTGTAACGGCCAGATCGACGAAAACGCAGGGTGCCAATGCAAGGATGGAGACAAACGTGTTTGCGGCTCAAACGTCGGCGAATGTGTCGCAGGTGCACAAGTTTGTACAAACGGCCAATGGGGTTCGTGTATCGGAGAGGTCGCCAAAAAAACAGAGAGCTGTAATCAACTCGATGATGATTGTGACGGACAAACCGATGAGGATGGTGTATGTCCAACGTGTAAAGGCAGCTGCACCACCAATCAAGACTGCGTCCCCTGTGGAGTCAACGATACCTGCGTGAGCGGAAAATGCTCATCCTCTTCGACAAAAGGCGGTGGGTATGGTGTTTCGTGCGGAAAATTATCATCGTGTACATCTCCAAACCTCTGCTTCTTGATCAACAACAAGGTGAACATGTGCACGATCAGTTGCCAGGGGAAAAATGACTGTCCAGCCTTTGTGGTAGGTAACAGTAAGTACTACTCTTACTGTGGTCCTCCCGACGATTTGAGTCGAAAGACTGTATGCCTGATCTTGTGTGGCAATGGGAAATACTGCCCTAAAGGCTACCAATGTGTCCCCTCTCCTACACTCATCAACACCAACATATGTTTGCCAAATTAAACGGTTACTTTCTATTCACTTCCACTGCGTGAGACAACGCTGAAGTGCAACGGCGGCCGGTTTTCCCCTTGGTGTAAATGTCCGATCCAACGGACCACCATAGCCAAACCAATTCCACATGTAGAAGCCCTCCAATATCCGCCTTTTTGAAAAGACATCGCAAAAAGCACGATACAAACGTCTTTGCAAGACCAAATCACTCTTCGCTGAAGTCGTCTCATCCCACGGCATCTTGGCCGCAGAGGCCAACGAAGGATACCCAATCTCCGAGAAGAAAATCGGCTTGTTGTAGACCTTCTTTATCGTATAGAGCGCGGCGACAGGTCGCGTCCAGGCCGATCGCAATTGTGAAAGTGTCGGACGCTCAGAACCTTCTGACAGGGAGAAGTACCCACTAATCCCCAACTCATCAAGCTGCTCTACAAACCCAATATTCCGAAAATGATCCCAATTGGCCGAATAAAAAACCTTCCCCTTGTAGACGCTCCGCACCTCACGTATCAACTTTTGCCAACGTTGTGTGTAACGCTCCATAGAGAGCAATTCACTCCCCACGGCAAATCGCACCACACCTTCTCGTGCCGCAACACGAGCCATCGCGAGGATATACCTCCGATAAGAAGCAAACCAAGCATCGACCCCACGAAAAGGGTGTAAACGACCACGCCATTGTGCTTTTCCACGACGCGCGAGCCGGATCGTTGGCATAAAACCGACGCGAAATCCCCTCTCACGCGCCTGCCTGAGCGTTCGGCGCAGATTCGAAGGACTTGGAGAGTGACCCTTTGAAGGCTGAATGATATCATCGTGCATGCTCTTCAGTGTCCACGAGCTGACGATCAAGACGTCGGTCGCACCAAGGCGGACGAGCTCATCGAGGAAACCACCGTAGTCGTATAGGGGGTCAGACGCAAACAAACCAAGGCTGACACCTCGGATACTCTTGCGGTATTGTTGGCTTGAGATATGCTTGGCGGAGAAAAAGGGCAGGAGAAACCAGACTAGAAACCCGACACCTAGCGCAAAGATCCCCAGGCGTCCCCATTTTTGGTACGAAGCGCTCATTTACCCTTTTCGATGGGCAATTCTTTTAAGCGGCTGTACTCAGCCCAAGAGCCATCGTAGTTGAGCAGAGCAGATTCATCGATCCCCATCTGCGCAAGTGCAAAGTACACAGCAGCCGAACGTGTTCCAGACTGACAGTATGTGACGACGAGAGGATGCTTCTTGACGTCATATGATGCAAAGAGCTCTTTTAGCTCCTTGGGCGACTTCATGCGGCGATCTTTTTCACTGCGGATGACCTTGTGCCATACCAAGAGGCGGGACTTTGGAATGTGTCCGGCGCGTGCTGCCTTTCGGTGGTGCTTTTTTCCTGTAAATTCATTGGTATTGCGTGTGTCGAGCAACAGGTGTTTCTCTTTGCCAAGGCGATCTTTGAGTTGGCTCCAAAGCAAAAGAGGTGCTTTCTTGGGTGTGTCTAGCTTGATATCTCCGGCCTTGTGCTCGATCTCTTTTCCACCAGCGATCGCGTGTCCTTCCTTCTTCCATTGTTGAAGGCCTCCATCCAAGATCCGAGTGGGTGTGTTGGTCACCTTTCTCAGCGTCCACCACAAACGGAACGCTTCGGGTCCACCGTCTGTGTAGAGCACGATCACAGAGTCTTGATTCACACCTTTTTTGCGCAACAACGCCTGCAACTCGTCCTTCTTGCGTGACAAGCCTGGGATGGGTTTAGACGCCGAATAATCGGAACGATACAATTGCCGAGCAGATGGGATATGACCAAGTTCAAAGCGCCCTTTGGGTCGCACATCCAACAAAATCAACTTGGGACTCCCGAGCGCTTTTGCGACCTCAGAGACGCTGACCATCCACTCGGGAAAACGATAACCCGTTGCTTTTGCTGCGGTGCCAAATGCGGAGATCGCCTTTGTCGCTTCTTCTGGTGACGATGAATAGGCTGACTTCTTTGCAGGCGTCACGGCCGGCATCGACGAAGCGACCTGCTCGCCCATCATAGGAGTGAGAAAGGCGACTTTTTTGGGCTGGGCAAAGTACCACCCCGCACCCAAGACAGCAAAACCAAACACCCCGCCGATCACCGCCATCGTTTTTGTGTGTGGGAGCACCATCTGTAGAGGCCAAGCGGCGTGCCCAAAAAACTCCTCGGGAAACTCTTCGACACCGTGAAAACCAAGCTTCTTTGGTGGATCATCTGGCATTTTCGCCGTCCCAAAGATCCAATCCCAGGTGCTGAAGATAATGCCAAAGTTCACAGTTGTTCTCGAATCACCGTCATAGTCGTGGTGCCAGATGTGCATACGGGGGCTGTTAAAGATGTACTTCCACCAACCATACCCTAAATCGAGATTGGCATGGTTGAGGTGACCGATCAGAGTCCCAAAAATCGCGTGGAACAAGATGGCATACTGGGAAAACCCAAAAAACGCCAAAGGAAAGTACAACACAGTCTTGTACACAACAACCTCAGTCCATTGGAAGCGGAAAGAGACAATCCAGTCCATCTCACCGTCTTTTACACTGTGATGACACTTGTGAAAGTCCCAGAAGAAAGGGACGCGGTGAAGGAGGTTGTGAACACACCACTGCACAAAGTCAACGACGACGAGTGCGACGATAATTTGCACCCATAAAGGCCATGAGGCTGCGGCGTTACGATAGACAACTCCGGTCAAATTGTAAGCAGCGAGCCATTGATCCACGTATGGAAGGACATACAGTGTCGAGATACCAAAGATGATGATGCCGAGAAAGTGGCCGTTAAAGATGAGGTGTAAAAAGTCCGAAAAAAGAGCCTCACGGAGCTGTTTTTGCTCTTTCCGCCATGGAAAGAGATACTCCAATGTGGCGACAAACGCCGAGATAATGGCGAGTGATATTGGATACAGATACGTAATCACGATCATGGATATTGTACTCCCTTGGAACCAAGAAGCGCCAGCAGTGAAATCTAGTTTCAAGACGGGTCTCTTATCTTCCGAAGAATGGAACAAATGAAGTCGATTCAAATGATGAAAAAGACTGCCACTACAAGCCAAGTTTTGCGCGAAGCGCGCGAAGTTCTTTGGCAGTTTGTTGTTTCTTACGAGCTTGCGCGATATCTTTCGCCGTGACATTTACAAATGACTTCGGCAACATCGAGCTATTTCCCCACGCATGAAGGGCATAATGGATCGCAGCAGCGATTTCTTTGTCGTCCTTGGACGGTACAGGAGGCATGGGAGCAGTATATGTTTTCCCTTTGATCTTTGTGGGACCGGGTAAACCGTATACAAGAATTTGGGCAATGTACTGTTTACCGATAGGCTGTTGGACGAGCGCTGGGATGTGACCTTTCAAAGGAGGAAAGGCGCCAGGGATACCTCCTCCGTTGTCGCGGTGACAGGTCGAGCAGAGTTTTGTGTAAGATTGCTTTTGGTACGCGAGCGTCACACTTTGCTTCCCGCCTTTCGGGAATCTCGCCTGATACGCCTTCTCTCGCGCCTTGGGTGTGTAATGAGCCGCGAGGTAAGCGATGATCTTCTTGGCGACGTCATCAGGGATCGTCGCACCATACGTCTTGATCATCTTGTGTACTTCCTTCTTCCACATGGAGGGCGGATGAGGAGGCTGCATCGTAATATAAGAAGTACTGTGACAGACTGTGCAATATTGTTGTACCAGTTCACGTCCCTCTCCTTTCGCAAGGGGAGGCGTGTACATCGGCAGTTGACCGATTTTGTAGACGCTACCAGGCTTCAGCGGGACGGGTTTGGCTTGAAAAACCGCACCGAGTGGACCTTTTGGGTACACAGAGGTGCGACCACCAGGGTGTTTCGCGCGAAGCGAAGAAGAAGATCCAGCGACCGCACGAACAGGTGCAGCTTGTCTCTTTGAAGGGCCAATCCGCGTCCCCGGCTTATCAAATTGATCTGTCGCGGGCTTGTGGGGATTGGGCAAGCACCCAAAAAACGCACTTGAGGCAAAGGCCAGTGATACACAGACAGAGAGAAACATTGGGTATCGATTACGTGCTTTCATTTATTTGGACTCCCCCACGATAATTACTTGTCGCTCGATCTGATTTCGCATGTAGCCACCGGGATTCCAGATAGGAGAATCCGGTTGAACATGACCTTTTTTATCAGTCGCTCGGACTGCGATCGTGTAACTTCCAGGTTTTTTGGGGGTCCATTGCATATGCCATACGCGGAACGCATAGTCGCCGTGACTTTTATCCAGCGTCGCAGCCTTCCAGGTTTTTCCATTGTCCAGGGAGACCTCGACCTTTCGCACTTCACCGTGTCCACTAAAAGCGATCCCTCTCAGGGTGACGGGCATATGTGCAGGGATCATCCCAGAGCCATCAGGTGAGATCAAAAAGGAACGCACGGGCATGCGGCTGATCGGTACCTTTTTCAACTTTCCTGCGGCGACCTCCTTGGGAGTCGTCGCGCCTCTTGCGTTATCCGGTACGTGATAGGCCTTCTTCATCCAAAAGTTTTCATCGGGCTTATCGAGCACTTTAAGGCCTTCAACAGCCTTCACCCAGTACGTTGAAAAGTATCCAGGGACGATCAGCCGTAGGGGGAAACCGTTGAGCAAAGGAAGCGGCTCTCCGTTCATACTGTATGCCAGGATGGCTTCTTTGAGTACATCGTTGCTCAAATCAAGGGATTTCAAGAAGGCATAGGAACCTTTTCCCTTTGGGCCTTTCCCCCGGTCCATCGCCTGGAATTGAACTTGCAGTGCGCCTTTTTTGAGACCTGCTTGCTTGAGCAAATCCATCACACGGACGCCCTCCCACATCGCACATCCCATCGCACCATTCCCCCACTGCCCACCAGCGACACGAGGTTGAAACGTGCTTCGACTGTTACCTGAGCATTGGTTAACAGCTGCCACTGACACTCTTGGGAACTTGGTCATCAAGTCCGCCATCGAGAAAGATAAGCCTTTGTTGACGTGTCCACCAATCTTCAATCTGTACTTTGCGAGATCGACAGCCGTAGGGTGTCCATCAAGGTGCCAGCGCACAAAGAAGGCGTGGTTTGGAGTGAATGGTGTCAAAAAGAAATGACGTGGAGTTTCCAGCTGGATCGGACGATCCGTTAACATTAAAAGAGGTGATTTCTGGGGATAACTCACATAGGGCCCAACAGAGTTCCAATGTGTGTTAGGGCCTGGACCCGTAAAGTCCTTGACTGGCGTGATCGACTGTCCTGATACTGTCGTCGTTTTTGCTTCTGCTGTGTTGTTGAGGCTTTTGCTCATCACAGCGCCAGCAAGGCCCGCACCGGCAAGCCCAATCCAGCCTCTACGTGATAGTTTGTTTGATTCGCTCATCCATTTTCTCCAACCTGTGGTATGAGAGGAAGTCTCTTTGCATGATCATTTTAAACATGCAAAAACAAGACCATGATGCCTTCTCTTTTCTCTAGAGTATTTACAAGTAGATAAGGCAATGTAGCATAAAAAAGACGAAGCACATACTTCATATTGCATCATCTCGGAGAACAAATAGCAACATGCGTTGCAACACCACACATGTTTCAAAGATAAACCCCTATTTCACATATTCTTTCAGGAGATAAATTTGTCTATGGAGCTTAGCTAGAGATAGGAAGAAGCGAGAGTGGAGCTCCCAAATCGATTTGCGCTTGGGTTGTTGGATAAAACGCTGGAAAGTGAGCTGTGTACCCCTTTGCGAATTGGAAAAATGTGTTCGGTGGGGTCGTATTATCGATCCAACTTTTGCCTGAGTGTTCGTCTTGCCCGGACAATCCTCTGCTCGATAGCCTTTTCTGAGCTCCCTTCAAGTGCGGCGATCTCAGAAAGACTCAATCCCCCCATCGTATACAATGTAAAAGCGACTCTTTGGGCCTCAGACAAAGTGTCCAGCGCACGAAGAGCTTCTTTGAGCGTGAGGTAAGACGTCACCTTCGAGGGTACAGAAGGCGACATAAAGTCTGTGAAGTAGGTTGTCAGACGTCTCCATCGCCGCTTTAGGGAGCGCAGATGATCGATGGATGCTCTCGTCGCGACCTGTCGAAGCCAAAACATATACCCTTCTTCGCTCAAAGAGTGTTCTTGTAGGTGGAGATGCAATTTGATGTAGACCTCTTGTGTCACCTCTTCTGCATCTGCCTGTTGGTGTAAAATGGCCATACAGATCTTGTACACGTCCGCGTGTGTTTCTTCGACAAACCTCCGAAAGCAAGTCTCATCCCCTGCCGACATCCCCTCCAATAGTGCGTGTACGAGCTCCTTCTTCGATGTCATCTGGACCTCTAGATTGAACAAACAGAGCGACTTCACAAACACACCTACGAAACCACAAAAAACACTCCAGCGCAATGAAAAAAATGTCAGAATATCTCCGTCTCATCGGCGCCAAATTTTTTTATTTTTTTGCGTAGGAGATCCATTGGTGGTGTCGTTTAAGTTTATGAGAGCTACAGTGAGTCTTCTCCAAAGAGCAAAGGAGGACATCATGCACGATGATCAGGAGCGAGAGTTGGTAGAGGTCTTACAAACACTGGACTTGCTTCCACCAACAGGACAGGTCGAGAAGATCATGCAGGCTGTTGAGACGCTGCCCGACGCAAATGTAGCGCCGGCAGTCGAACAGATACTGCGTTGGAGCATCCCATCATATGCGGCGATCTGCCTCCTCGTCTGGGGTTGTGTCTACTACCAAGAGTACACCTCTTTGGCAAAACAAATCGCCTTTCTCACAGGAAACGCAGGATGATCAAACGACCCAAAATCTGGCTCACCATCGGGCTTTTCTTGACATTTGTGCTCGGTGGACTCAGCGGAGTAGCGCTCGAACGAATCCGCATGAAGCGTCGATTTATTCGAGCTTTAGACCTACCACCTGCGCAACAAAGAGCCCGTCTGTTAGCAGGGATGTTGCGTGTCTACTTTCGCCTGGGAAAAGCACAACACAAAAAAGTCCTCCGCGCGGCGCTTACGCTTATCCAACAACAACGCACTGCACACGTACGTTTTCAGCGGGAAACACAGCCCCATACACGAACCTTTTACAACTATGTCAAACAACAACTCACACCGAGACAACGAAAGAAGTGGCCAGCATTGTTGAAACTTCTTCGAAAGTATAAGAAACCACAAAACACAACGCCCCAAAAAACCATCAAAGCCCCTCATTAAGGGTCTTTGTACTGACCTTACAAACACCATCGCTTCACGGAGACAAAGGCATGAAACGATCCTTGTACACAACCCTTGCGCTTACAGTATGCATCTGCACCTTCAACTACGTCACGGCCTGTACAGGACCGGCACCATCGGAACAAACAAACAATGAAACGACACCAGCAGAACAGCTTCGAGAGCAAATCGAAGACGCCTCCTCTCCAAAAGAGACGGCTCCACAAGATTCGCAGCCACAAGACACCATCACTCCAGAACCGACCCGAGAGATCACCACTGAAAAAACCCCCGAAGCGATCGCCGAAGCTCCTCAAGAAACGACTCCAGAAGTCCCCCAAGTGTGTACATTGCTCCCCAACAAAAACATCCAGGACACGTGGACGTGGGCACAAAGTGCAACCCCCCCAGCCACTGGTATGATGGTCTATCAAAACGAGACCAAGCTGTTCGAGGATTACAACCGCAAAAATGCCGGAATCCTCCTCCCAGCAGGAGGCGCTGCGGATAAAGAATTCTCCATGTACAGCATGACAAAGTCTCTCTCAGGGCTCGCAGCGCTCATCCTCGTCAAGCAAAAGAAGCTGACACTTGACGACAAAGTATCCACGTACATCACCGCCTGGAAAACAGACGCAGACAAATCCAAGATCACCATCCGCGAGCTACTGAGCCTCTCAAGCGGTATCAAAACGGAAGTCAAAACCACCAACAAGATCAACCTCCAAGACGCCATCGATACACCTTTTGTAAAAAAGCAATTCCAGTACGGTTCAGAGCCATTCACGTTGTTCTCCCACATCATCAAAATCATCACGACCAAAGACGCCGAAACATTCCTCAAAGAGGAGCTGTTTGACAAACTCGGTATGAGCCTCCGCATCGCCAGGATCAAAGATGGAACCGAGACGGCCAATCTGGCCAATGGCGGCTTTGTGACACTGCCTGAGATCAAAAAGCTCGCAGAAGAGCTCCTTGCAGCTTCACTTGGAAAAGGAAAGATCTTCGATATCAACGACATCAAGACCTTGCGCACTCCTGGTCTGAACCCAACATATGGTCTCAGTGTGTGGCTAAACAGCGCAGGGATCGACACAACAGGGACATCCATTAAGGCAACGTATCCAGATTGTGGCGATGATAGTGTCTTTCATATGCTCGGCGCAGGCGGACAGGTTGTGACAATTGTTCCCCCAAAACGTCTTTTGATCCTCAAATCATCAAAGGTCGGCAGCGTCGAAGCACAGTCCCGACAAGAGTTTTGGGATAAACTCTTCACACAAGTCCAATGCACCTGCGTGATCCCATGACACAAACAACTCCCTTCTGAAGGGCGTCCTATTCTCGCCCAAAACCAAAGCGCCTAGGGACGTAACTCAAAGGAGCCATCATCAGGCTCCACTCATGAAGCTCCCTTCCCGAGCATCAAGAAGGTCGGGGGATTTGACATATTCTCCACGCCTCTCCAACAAATTCGCAGCCTTATCTGTCTGT
This sequence comes from Deltaproteobacteria bacterium, assembly GCA_002731275.1. Lineage (GTDB taxonomy): Bacteria > Myxococcota_C > UBA6777 > UBA6777 > UBA6777 > UBA6777. The sequence continues at coordinate 68,908 of PCBK01000142.1, forward strand.
TGATCCAGGTCAACCATCGGTCAAACGGTCGTGGTATGAACAGGTTTTTGATACCACCAAAGGAAGACAGATGAGCGAGACGAAGATATACTCATGGTTTCTTGGCCCCAAGGCCGAAAATGCCGAATTGTTGGAAAAAATGATCCTGGAAGCCGTCCGCGACTGCGTCTTCTGGAGACGTAACTTCCATCCAGAAGATGAGATCTTGATCTCCGAGCAGGTCAAACGCAAAGACGACTTCCAGGACTCTGTCGCCTTACTCCAACAATCCTTTCAGGAACTTCTCGCCAAACTAAAGAGAGATATCCCCTTTTACAGTCCCCGCTATATCGGCCACATGTTAGGCGAACAGCTCCTTCCCGCGATCCTCGGCTATATGGCCGCCATGCTGCACAACCCCAACAACGTTAGCTCAGAAGCCTCACCCATCACGACAGAGTATGAACTAGAAGTTGCTCGTCAACTCGCTCGAATATCCGGATGGACAGGCGATACTTGGGGACACATCACCTCTGGTGGCACGATCGCAAACCTCGAAGCGCTCTGGATCGCACGCAACGTAAAATTCCTCCCCCTCGCGCTCTACGATATGGCAAAAGAGCACGCACTGGACGAAGTCGGTGTGGAGTTAAGTACAGGCGAACACGTCGCTCTCACCGCGCTTGATGCTCCATGGCCACTGCTCAACATCACAACAACCGCCGCGCTTGATCTGGAACGAGAGGTCTATACCCACTGGGTCGAGACACAAACCTCCTTGGGCCAACCCTCGGATGACTTCGCGCAAGCTTTACTCCCCCATACTCTCTCAGGCAAGGGCCTTTTACGCTTCTTCACAGAGCGCGAAGCTCCAATCAACCCCCCTGTGCTCCTCGTACCAGCGACCGCACACTACTCCCTCGCAAAGATCGCCGAAGTGCTAGGGATTGGACAAGAACAAGTTCTGTGCATCCCCGTGACAAGAGACTTTCAGATCGACCCACACAGCCTGCGCGCCTTACTCGAAGAATGTCTTCAAAACAAACGCCCCGTCATCGCGTGTGTGTCTGTTCTCGGAACCACAGAGGAAGGCGCGATCGACCCCATCGACGAAGTCGCCGCCATACGAGACGAGTTTCGTGCTCGTGGACTCGACTTTCACTTCCACATTGACGCTGCTTGGGGAGGCTATACAAGGACGCTTTTGTACGATGAATATGACCAACTCATCGACACTCCCCGACCCATCGTACAAGCCGTTCGCAACTGGCCCTCTGAGAAAGTCTTCGCTCGATTACAAGCGGTCCCACACGGGGACTCAATTACGATTGACCCCCATAAACTCGGTTACATCCCATACCCATGTGGGGTGATCGCGTTCAAGGACGCACGTGTCAAAGAGCTCGTCGCCTTCGAAGCGCCCTACATCGGAGACCACAGAGAAGAAGAAACACGCCCCATTCTCGGACGATACATCCTCGAAGGCTCCAAGCCCGGTGCGTCTGCAGCCTCATGTTGGCTTGCACACAAAGTCGTCCCCCTCAATCTCACGGGGTATGGACAGCTCATCGGAAAGACCCTCCAAGGCACACAAGAGTTGTATCTCAAATGCCTTCAGAGCACCGTCAAACAACTCAAAGAGGAAGGCGTCATCATGCACTTTGTCACTGCCCCACCCAACCTCAATCTGTTGTGCTTTCTGCTCAACATTGAGGGCAATGACTCTTTGCAACAAATGAACGCCTTCAACCAAGCTGTGTACAACGAATTTTGCTTTCGCCCAGAGGATGTTGTTCAACAACACGGCTACATCATCTCACGCACACAGTTTACATATGAAAAATATGGGAAACCATGCAGTGACGGAAAACATAGCATGGTCGATCACCTCGCAGCGCTGGGCATCCCACACAAACAATTCGAACAGGTTAAGCAGATTATGGTGTTGCGTTCCACCATCATCAGCCCATGGCTCTCACTTGCACGCGGCTCCCGAAGCGATTATGTAGAAGGCTTTGTCAATGTTCTCAAAGAAAAAGTGCTCGAACTCGCCACATCTTTTAAGGGAGCGTGAACGTGGAACAAAGTAGATGGAAAGGTGCCGTTGCCCTCGTAACAGGCGCCTCTAGTGGGATCGGGCGCGCCGTCGCCAAAGATCTTCACAGTGCCGGTTGCAAGCTCGCTGTTTGTGCACGGCGCATCGAGAGACTTGATGCTCTCAAAGACGAACTGCAAGGCACACATGCAGATTTTCAGGGTTTCCAGGTCGATCTACGAGATACCTCCTCTATTCTGGCGATGTTCTCGAAGATCCGCTCACAGTGGGGCGGCGTAGATATCTTGATCAACAGCGCCGGGACAGGCCATATGACCTCTCTCATCGATGGAGCTGAAGATGATTGGAGAGACATCTTTGATGTCAATGTCCTCGCGCTGAGTGTCTGCACACGAGAGGCAGTCCAAGACATGTTGCGCAGACAAACTCCAGGACATATCATCCACATCTCCTCAATGTCCGCACACAGAGTTCCCAAAGGAGCCGGAATGTACGCCGCGAGTAAATACGCTGTCCGCGCACTTACAGAAGGCCTTCGCCTCGAACTGCAAGAACATCATGCAGACATTCGCATCTCCTCTGTCAGCCCAGGCACCGTCGAAACAGAGTTCGCGGAGAGAGTCACAAAAAGCAAAGACCTCGCCACACAAATCTACTCGCGGTTCAAAACCCTGCAAGCCGAAGACATCGCCTCCACCGTCCACTTTATCCTCCACGCCCCACAACATATGCAGCTCCACGACGTACTCATCAGACCGACCAAACAACCAAGCTAACCCCTCCACACAACCTCTTCAAAAACATGTCGCGGATGCATCATGTTGCACATCATGTTGCAACACTACCCCCAAATGCAAAGAGAGAAGCCTCCCCCACGATATGCTTTCTATATGATTTCAAAGCATTCAACAATCAAAACATATTGGTATTTATCTTGCTATGAAGAAATCAGGACAGTCACAAATTGTGGCCTTCCTGTTCCACCAAAACATCGATCCAGGGTAGTTGACGCAACAGTCCTACCGCAGAGCACAAGGAAAAGAAGTGATGAATGTACATATCAAAGAGATGATTGAATACGCCCCCAACTACAACCACAGTTTTTTTGCCAAGCAACCTGTCGTATACCACTGCCATCACTTCAACCTCTTCCTCGAACAAACCATCGACGATGCCCTCGGGACAGCCGAAGGCATCAAACTCCGCGTCAAAGCAGCACACGAGGCGACGTACAATCTACTCGAAAATGTCTTTCGTATGAGCGATGTCGCACTTCCTCTCGAACGATTGCAGCTCGCCTCATCGATTTTTCGTATGATGGGCCAAGGGAGCCTACACTTCTCGGCCAACCAAGATGGAGGAATTGTCAAAGGAGAGTTTTTGCACTACGGATTTGCCTGGAAAGAAAAGTACGGCAAGAAGGTCAAAAAGACATCTCCAACGGACTCCTTTGCGGCGGGCTTCGCGGCTGCTGCTGTAGAAGCTTCGTATGATCTACCGATGGGCGCGATCAGCGCAGAGGAGACGCAATGTATCTCCACAGGCGCTCCACACTGCGAATTTACACTCACCCGCGTCAATACACCCCTCAGGAGACGCTCCACAAAACCATTCCAAGCCAAGCAACCAACCTTCTCAGGACAACACGAAGAAGAGATCACCGCGCTCACCAACCAACTCGTCGAATTCCTCGACACCCTCTCCACTGATGAGCGTGGTCTACTCCAAGGCTTCGGCGTCTTTGTGACGATGCACCTGACTGAGTACTACAATCGCATTTCCTACGATGCCTTCTACAACATCCTCAAAAAAATGCCTCAATCAGAGGGCGTCATGAGTGATCTCTTTAAAGAGTCTGGCCATGTTTGTGTCTTCAACACCTTCGGCGGTATCCTAGCCTCCCCCGAGTGGGAAGGACTTTATGGCTCGTTGAAGGGGTATCCAGCAGAGATCATCACAGGCTGCAACGCGATTGGCCGCGCACTTGGTTTTGGCCATTGGACTGTACAAGAGTTCGTCCCCAACCAAACACTTGTACTTCGCTCACCTGGGACATACGAATCCAACTACCACACACAGCACTACGAGACGGCAAACAACAGCCGCTGCTTTTTCTTTCAAGGAGCGAGCCTCGCGATGATGCAGCTCGCCCATCAGGTCGACTGGAGCAGCCGTCCAAACTTTGATCAAGATACATACAATAAACTCTTCAGAAGTGACGTACAGTGGGTCGTTGAGGAGACCAAGTGCGTCTCCAAGGGGGATGCGTACTGTGAGACCTTTGTGCGCAGAAAATAACAGACAACCCGCTCCTCTTCCTTCGGCACCCCCACCCTATTTGTAAACGATTTCACAAACGCCCTCCTTTCCAATGCACCCAACGACGATATATCGTCTCCTAAAGTGAACTTACTCGCCCCTAAAGGAGCGAGCTTCCGAGGGCATCTGAGAATCAGAGCCTCGGCTTCCTGTTTCAGCCACAAGACTTACTTTGACGAAC
>PCBK01000143.1 GCA_002731275.1 Deltaproteobacteria bacterium
AGGTGTGAGCGCTTCTTGCTCCATCCATTCACCGAGTAACTTGAGGTCTTCGTGATTGGGGTAGGAGACAAATGGAGCGGATTGATAGCTGGAGAACATTGCGCGCAGGTGCAATCCTAGTACTCTGGACATTTTGGGGGGACCACCGATTGGGATGACCTTTCCGCCTGGTTTGAGGACGCGCTTGTACTCCGACAATGTACGGCTGCCTGCGACATCGAGAATGAAGTCGTATTGTTGACCGGACTGTGTGAAGTCTTCTTTTGTATAGTCAAAGACTCGTGTGGCTCCAATTGAAGAGACAAGTTCGGTGTTCCTCGTGCTACATACACCAGCGACTTCGGCACCAAAGATCTTTGCGAGCTGTACCGCGAAGGGACCGACACCTCCCGAAGCGCCATTGACCAAGACCTTTTGTCCTGGTTGGATCTTTGCTTGATCGCGGACCGCATGAAGAGCCGTAACCGCTGATGTGATCGACGAGGCTGCTTGCTGGAATGTGACATTCTTAGGTTTGCGGATAAAGTGCGTAGCGTCTTCACAGACGTACTCGGCGAGACCACCTTTACACCAACCAAAGACCTCATCACCTGGCTTCAACGTTGTGACTTGTGAACCGACGGCTTCGACGACACCTGCGACGTCGGAGCCTGGGCGTTGTTTGGGTTTGGCCAACCCCATCATCATGCGCAGCACAAAGGGTTTGCCTTTCATGATCAGCCAATCTCCAATGTGGAGGGAGGTCGCGTTCGTTCTGATCAGGACTTCGTTCTCTTTTGGGGTGGGGGTGAGGATGTCTTGCAATGAGAGGACATTTGTGTCGCCGTAGTTTTCTTGGATGATGGCTTTCATAGTGGACTCCTGTTATGTGTTGTGGTGATCCTGTTTGGTTCGTTTGTATGCTTGTAGAGTAGCGAAAAAGGAGTGAGTCTTGCAGACACGAAAGTACTGTTTTGACCAAAAGCGCCAAACAGTACTTTCGTAGAAGGAGGGGGGAGTCTCTGGATTCATTGATTTTACGGGGTAATTTCACACTGACTTCATGCTCTTCGGCCAAGATAGAGCGTTCTCTTGGACTGGTGGCTGTTGTTTGGACCGGTCTTTGGCTGTTGTTTGAAGGAGGTGTTGGTATGTCAGATGCGTATGTGTTGCAGGAGCGAGCTGAGGCCAAGCGCTTTTTGATGTTGATGGGATTCTCGGTATTTGCCTGTTTTGTTTACGGATTGCGCTACGAAGTCGCGGGCGCATTTCGCTTCAAGTTTTTGTTGTGGAATCTCATGTTGGCTTGGGTCCCGTATGGCATGAGTTGTGTGATGTTGATGTTATTTCATCGTCACAAAGAGCGGTTTCTCTGGCCTCTTGCGATTGGGTGGTTGCTATTCTTTCCCAACGCGCCCTACATCTTGACGGATCTGATGCACATCGCACGACGAGGGAATGTGTTGTGGTTTGATACATTAATGATCACGACATTCGCGATACATGGTTTGGTGCTTGGCCTGATGTCACTGCGCCATGTCCATCATATGATTCGTTCGAAGCTCTCTGCATTTTGGACACACATTGTGCTCTTCATGATCACGTGTCTGTCAGGGTATGCCATTTACATTGGCCGCTTTTTGCGTTGGAACAGTTGGGATCTATTTACGAGACCCTGGCGGCTATTTGGTCATTTGTACCACGACTTTTTTATCAGGGGGAGGAGCGGCTTGGTCTTGAAGGTCTCGTTGATCTGCGCGGGGACGTTGTTCTTTTGCTACATTTTGCTGTCATCGTTTGATGAGAGCGCCTCTGAAGAGCAGGTCATGTAAGCGCTTAGGCCGCCAGATGAAAAAAAGGAAACGGAAAATGAGACGAAGACAGAAGGTTGTTGCTGGAGCCACAGGCTTTGTGATTCGTCGTCGGCGTAGCGATGCTATGCCTCCTCCTCATGCCTTGCTTGAGGCTCCATCCACTGCCCTCTTGTCTTCGCTTTTTTCCATCCGACGGCCTTACTTGAAGAATATGGCCAGCAACTTAAACGAGTAGATAAACAACAACAAAAACGCGAGAATCCACCCGAGTTGCTTCGCCATCACGAGGAGATAATCCTTTGTTACGAGCTTGTGGCATTCGATGGTGAGTTCGCGATTTTGAGGGTTCTTCTCTATGGAGAGTCGCTCTTTTATGGATGCACAGTGGGCTTCGACACCCAGCAAATCTGCAATGCGCTGACACTCTTTGTTTTGTTCTGCCTTCGAGTTTTCCGAGAAACGAACGACTTTGCCTTCTTTGGTGACAAAAGCAAGGTAACTGTTCCAGTCGATAGAGCGCTTTTCGTTGACCAGTTGGCCTTGGGAGATAACAGCCTGTACATCCCGAAAGTGCAGAAGCACGCGCTCATGAGGGAAGGATATGTACTTCTTTTGAAACAAGAGGTGTTGTTTGTGAAAGTCCAGGACGTACTTGCAACCCGAGCTCGCAGCGATAAAGAAGGTGACAATGGCGATCGCAAGGGAGCCCCAGAGATACGATGGAGCCATCACAGCTTTGGCGCTGCAATGTGTGTACGCCATGACAACAAACCCTACGAAGGATGCAAGGCTCACCAGAAACATGAACGTTTCCAGGTAAGAGGTGTGTGGAAATTCAATCGTCTTTGGGGATTCATCACTGAGCCACTCTGGTTCAGCAGATGTTTGTAGTGCTTGTATGAGCTCGTGTTCTTCCATTGTGGACTCCTTCGATAAAGTGGGGAGAGCTGTTTCTGTTGCGGATCTCGTCTTCTTGGAGTGTGAACATTGTACTGGGTGTAAACATTTCCCTCCCACAACATTTTTCATGAGCGTTCTTATCGAAGGAGTCTCAGTAGAGTTCTTTGAGGGTAATGAAACGGGAGAGGGCGTCTTCACCCTTTTGTGTAATCCGGCCTTGTGAGTATTGGATCGTCTTGAGCTTGTTCAAGTGTGGTGACTCTGCGAGGGCGATGACGCCTTTATTTCCGATGGTATTGGAGCGGATGTCGAGGTGGGTGAGTTGCTTCATGTACGGTGAACTTGCGAGGGCCTGCAAGCCGTCATCTTTGATCTGGTTGCCTTGTACACTGAGTGATTGGAGCCCCTTCATACAGGGAGCACTGACCAACGCCTCAAGCCCTTTGCTTTTGAGAAGATTGAAGTCGAGCTGGAGTGTCGTGAGGGAGGGCCATGTTTTTCTCTTGGTGAGCGCCCTTATACAATCGAGATCGAGATTGCAGTAGGTGAGTTGTAAGACTTTAAGCGCCTGCAAATGTGTCGGTTCTGCGAGGAACGCCATACCTTGTTGCCCTAACAGGTGAGAGGAGAACGCCAGCCCTTTGAGCTGTGTCCATTGTTCGAAGGGAGCGAGCTGTTGTATACCTTTGGCGCTGATATTGTTGTTGCTGACGTCGAGGAATGCGAGTTGTTGAAGGTGTGGCGACGTGGAGAGGGCTTGGAGGCCTTCGGCTTTGATCGAGTTGTGTCTGATGTGTAGGTGTCTCAGGGACTTTGTATACTCAGATGTTGCGAACGCATATGCACCTTTTTCTCGAAGGCTATTGCTGGAGATGTCGAGGTATTGGAGTTGTTGCAGAAAGGGGGAGTTGAAGAGATATTCGATCGCGTCGGCTTTGAATCTATTTTGTCTGAGGTCTAATCTCGTGATGGATTGCATGGAGGGGACGTGAGCGAGCGCTTGTGCTTCTTGTGCTCCCCAGTCTTTGTTGGACAGATCAAAGCTCCTGACGAGGCGGAATGTGTCGAAAGGTTCACTCTCTGGGCAACCAGGCCAGATGTCGTCGTCTTTGAGCTCCCGCAGCTCATCGGGCCATCGAGCGAGGTGTCCCTCGGCGTATTGTAGACCTGTTGCGCGTTCGGGGCCGTGTCTCCACATCCCAAACATTCTGATGATATCCCGAAAGGTTTCTTTTGAAGGGGGGCGGGCGAGGTATTCTCTGAGCGTGAGGAGGGGAGAGGTCATGCTTCTTTTGTCTCTGCTGGACCTGTCGCGACGAAGGAGAGGAGGAAGAGGATGCCGCCGATGATGATGGTGATGAGCGCGACATCTGCGACGGAGGACATGAGCGGCGCGATAATACTCTCGATGAGTGGGGCGGTCTTTTCGAGCATCAACCGTTGCATTTCAGGTGTGTAGTAGGCGGACTGGAATTGCTCACTCCAATGTCCAGGGTCGATACGTAACGCGAGTAATGTCGCGTATCTGACGGCTGAGGAGACGACAAAGGGGAACAGTGACGCGAGCACGATGGGGATGCTCAACCAACGCAGAAAACTCTTGGAGTTGGTCCCCCCTGCAATGCCGGCGCCGAGGAGCAAAAAGAGCGCGGGGATCAAGAATAAGATCCACATCGTCGCGCTCGCGATGCGCACCATTTGTAAGAGCAGGGGGATGTCTTTTTTGAGCAGTGAGATCTTCTCGGGCATCAGGACAACGGCCGCGACCATCTTCTTGATCATCGTCTGTGTGACGGCTGTTCCAGGGTTACAAGCGGGGAGCTTTGTGTCTTCATCTTTTTGTTGTTGGAGGGTCTGGGTCCATGCTTTGCGTTGTGGTTCCTGACAGGCCGGAAGCTGGGCGAGGACGTCCTTGATATACTGGTGGAACGCTGGGTGGGCGAGGGCTTTTTTGAGGACTTTGTTGTTGAGCACGAGCTGACCTGGAGCGACTTCTCCCTTGATCATTTTTCCGAACTTACCGAGCGTGTTCGAAAGTTCACTCTCTAACCATTGATAGACACCTATTTGTTTGAGGATCTGAGAGGGGGTCGTTTTGGTTTGATCGAGTGCTTTGATCCACGCTCTGGCATTTTTGTTTTTGATCGCATCTGAACCTTTTGCCATGTTCGTGAATTGATCGAGGAGAGCTGGTAGCTGCTGAACGGTCTTCTGTGGGACTTCTGCGAGGAATGTTTGTGTCAACACCGCGCTGGTGAACCCTGTGGACCAAATGATCCCAACGAGGGTGGGCATCGCGATACATACAATGACGAATAAACCGATGATTTTGCGGATTCCTCTCATGTTACCTTCCTCATGTCACGCCGGTAGTGTGTTGCACGACGTACATACGCAGATGTACGCTTTTGTTGTGTTGTATCAACACCTTTTTCGAAATCCGTCAAGTGTTGGGTGATTCTCTACGCGACGATGACACCCTCTCCCTCATCCCTTTTTGTCCACACACTTTTTCCTGGACGCGCCTATCGCCAAGAAGGATCGCAACTCTTTCCATCCTCGATCAAGGCCTTGAATGGCTCCGTTTGGTTGGTCGTGTCAAGCATGTAGATATCGCTGCGGTTGTTGGTGCTGTCGTAGATACAGACGAGCAGACGTTTGGCGTCGGGAGCGACTGTAAAATTGCTGTAAAATGTCCCTGTTTTGAGAGGGGGGAGGATCGCGGAAAATTGCTTGGTGTTGAGATCGTAGCCGGCGATCCCAATGCCTGAGGTGTCGGCCTTTCCATCATTGTCGAGGTCCCAGGTCGTGCTCGTGACAAACAACACGCCGCTGCCATCAGGGAGCCACGCTGTTGTGTTTAGTTCAGCCGATATATTGGGATTGCTGAAGACCTGTGTCGATTGTTTCGGCGGCAGATCGTACATGTGTAGACCTGGTTTTCCGCTCGTACACACGGAGTGAACGCTGACGAGTTTGTTTTGTGTCGGATGGGTCGAGATGTGTGTGACCTGAGCGCAGCCCGAGGTGTTGGTGTGAATGTTGATGATTCCGCCGCTCACGGGGACATCGAAGAGGGAGCTGCCACCTGTGAGACGTGTTCCTTCGGACCAATGTGTGGAGAGGACACCCCAAAGGGTCTTTCCATCTGCTGACCACGCAGGACGACCTAAGCCGATGCTGTAATTTCGGAGTGAACACCTGCCAAGTGCTGTGTTGCAGTAGCCCGTTGTGGCACATTCGACATCGCTCTGGCAGGTTGCGTTTGTGTTGTTGCTGTTGGGGATGGTCTCTGTGACCCTTCGAAGCTGCTTGCCATCAACACTGACGACCCAGTATGCCGGGATGGTGATCCCTTGCTTGAGGTCTTCTGCGTTGGGCCGGAAGGAAGCTCGAAAGGCGATCCATTTGCGATCTGGAGACAGCGAAACAGAGGGCGTCTTGGTCTTGTTGTCGAGGTCTGTGACGAGGCGCGCGGTCTTGGTCTTGAGGTCGTAGATCTTGATGTGTCCGACACCATCATTCTTTGGATAGTGGACATAGACAAATTCATCAGCGGTCAGTGCTGTGATCGGTGCGGGAGGCTTGGATGTGTCGGTGTTGTTGTTTTTCTCCGCTGTGCTTCCGCCGTCAGGTGTCGTTGTCTTTTCGGAGGTTGCTTGCTCGTGATTGGTGTTGTTGGAGCTATCTCCACATGCCGCAAACGTCCACAGTAACGCCAACAATACCCAGTATACACTCCACAATGATCTTCGCTGATGAGTATCCATGAGCTTCTCCTCGTTCTTTTTCTGGTCGCAGACTCTTTTTGTATACCTGATTAGAGAGCACATTGTACGATCTCTGTGCAAGAATTTTTGCTTTTTCTGCTATGGAAGGAGGAGGTTTGTGCGTGTTGGGAAGGTATGTGTGGGTTGGGGATGATTGCCAGGACGCTCCATGATGATGGCTTGGCATCCGGCTTGTTGTGCGGCGACAGCTTCTGCGAGGATATCTGTCGCGAACAAGATACGTGTTGGCTCGATGCCGATGTCCTGTGCGATGAGTGTGTAGCTGTGTGCTTCCTTTTTGGGGCCTGTTGTGGTGTCGTAGTGTCCCTTCAGGTAGGGGAGGAGATCGCCGAAGGTGGTGTGCCCAAAGAGCAGCTTTTGGGCCTGAATGCTGCCTGAAGAGTAAATGTAGATAGGGATGTCTTGCTGTTTATGCAGCTCGAAGACTTCGGGGATGTCGTCAAATACGACGCCTTTGATCTCACCACTCTCAAAGCCACGTTTCCAGATCTTGCCTTGTAATGACTTAAGCCCTGTCGTTTTGCGATCGTTGTCCATCTGCCACAAAAGGTAACCAAGGACGCTCTCTTTGTACATTGGGCTATCTGGTGTCGCGAGCGCTGGGAGGCTGTCGATACCTTCGTCTTTGTCTGTGTTGTATTGTTGCTGGATGAGCTGGAGGTCCTGTTGAACGGTGTCTTCATCCCAGTGAGTGGAGAGAAAGTCCTTCATGTGCGACCTCGCATAGGGGAAGAGCACATCGTAGACGAATGTGATGGGGGTCGTTGTCCCCTCTATATCGAGCAGGAGTACATCATAATTGGGTTGGGCCATAGTCGTTTCCTTTCCAAACCTGTGGGGAGAGTGGTAGCGGCTGCAATCTACCTTTTGTTCGGACAAGGTGCAACAGAAAGTGTGAGTGGGCTTATTTGAGTGGGAGAGAGAAGGTCGCGCCATGTTGTGCGGCGACAATTTTGTCTGCACAGCCGTGTTCTTCGGCGAACGCGAGGAGGCGTTGCATGGGCTCTTCGATGGGTTCAGCTGAGATGGGGAAGGTGCCATAGTGGATGGGCAAGAAGTGTGTACTTTTTAGATCGTCGATACCCATTCGCCAGGCTTCTTCGGGCGTACAATGATTGACAGACCAGGGATCGTACGCGCCGATTGGCATGATCGCGACATCAATGGGTGCTTCTTTTCGGAAGGAATGGACCTTTTTGTATTTCTCTGTGTTGGCTGTGTCTCCGGCAAAGCAGACGGAGAGCGGCTGAGAAGGGTGATGTGGAGAGGGGATGTCTGGAAACTCCAGCAAAAATCCTCCCCATCGTCTCCATTGATCGACGAGGTTTCTTGCGCCCCAATGGTTCGATGGGATCGCTGTTACTTTGAGTTTGGGCGCGCCTTCCTTCTCGACGTGTGTGGTCTCCCACCATGACAGCGCGCGTCGATCGGGAAAACGCTTCACGAGGTCTGCGTTGCCTTTTTGTACAATCGCGATGCTCTCCTTTGGGAGCTTCTTGAGAGACGGTGCGTCCGTGTGATCGTAGTGGGAATGAGAGAGTAAGATCACATCAATGGGAGGTAATTCTTTTAGGTGAATGGCTGGGGGGATCGTGCGTTTGGGACCAAATATCCAGGGGCCGAGCTTAAAGCCGACGCGCTCACTAAAAACGGGGTCCGTGATGATTCGAAGGGATCCAAGTTCGATCAGAACAGTCGCGTGGCCAAGGGGGGTAAAAGTAAGTGTATCCATCTATGTAACTCCAAAATGACTTGTATTGTAGAATATAGTCGATACACTTCAAAGTGAGTCGTCAAGTGTCCGTTGTCAACTCTCTTTGTCGTTCAAAGGGCCGGATGTGTAGAGGCTGCTGTCTTTGGGAGTTGCTTTACAGGAGGAAAAAACAGGGGATACAAGCCTATCATTAAAAAGAGGATGATGCTGAACGCGACGATCGTCATTGTGCTGACCGCAAAGCCATAGCGTGCGAGGAACTTGAAGTTGAGCGAGAAGATAAACATGAATACACCAACAGCGGACCAAAAGTGACTTCTTGCACCCAAAAAGACAAAGATTGATGCTAGCAGAAAGATCCAAACTGTCGGCATGAGTATCTTCGTGGCGATCCACGTTGTGCTCCAGGTGACCTGTGTCATTTTGAAGGTGTGCGTAGGTTTCAAAAGGTCTGCTGAGAAGACACCAAACCACAACACGACACCCATGATGAGTCCATACACAAAAAAGTATCGTAGCATTGATGATTTGGAAACGGGAAGGGTGTAACCCGCGCCAATTGCGCGACCTTTCTCTCCCACTTGTAAGAATGGAATCTTCGCTAGAATAGGGAGAAACGCGATCAAGATCGAAGACGTCAAAAGTATCATCTCAAAGGCAAATAGACCCATATTTCCAATCGACATACCTGATGGCGCGCTCCATTTTCCACGCAACCCACCTGTAGCGTGCGCAAGCGCACTCAAGGCAAGCAATTGTGGGAGCGCGCCAATCAGTAGATCTCGAAAAAAGAGCACAGAACCACTTTGGTATGGGCGGTTCATTTGACCACGCCATTCCCTTGCCGAAGGGAATAGAGCTGCTACATCTCCTATGAGCCATTGGAACACAAACACAAACACCGTAAAGGCGAAACACGCTATGGTGAAATTCATTGGAGAATATAACCATCCACTCGAAACGAGCACCAATTGTCCTGCGAGTAACACGAAGGTTGTCAACAAGATTGGAAGATCCATGGATTGTGAAGGGGATGGTTTTTGAAGCGTTAGTGCAATGACTGAGAGGGATGGAACAAAGAAAAGTGCTCCCAACAAGGCTTCTAGCCAAGACGATGTGTTCGTGTTTAGAAACATCCTCAACATCGTCGGTTCCAGCGCTCTTATTGCATATAACAACGCTGTTATTGTGAGTAGGTGCATGATAAAGAGGACCAACACCAACAAGAGTATGTCGCCAAGTGTACGCTTCCATTTGGAAATCGGTAGTGTTGGGAGAGAGCACAAGCTCGATTCTCTTTTTGTGTCTTTGTTGTCGGAAAGAACTCCCCAACATAGCAGGAGGGCCGTCACAAATGCCATCAAGACAACAGAATATCCTTCTGGTAGAACTCCTGACCATATCTTCATGCGGCTTGGTTGTGGCCAGTTTGGCGTACTCACGACCATCGCAAGTACGCTATACATCAATCCTCTCCACGTAAACAATCGATAACGTGCTTGTGCCCACATATGTGTGAAAATGAGCTTCATATTTTTGTCCTCCAACATCGAAGTTGCAACCAATGTCTCACGCTGCCTGGGAGTGGTTTGTTCCGGCTGCACCCCATAAAAGCAATGCCTCTTCCAGTGTTCGTTCATCGCCAACGAGCTCTTGTGTGTTGCCTTGCTTGACGATGTGACCTCTGTCAAGGACAAGAAGAGTATCTGCGATACGTTCCAGGTCTCCGAGCATATGAGAACTGATAATCACGCTTTTGTTTGGTCCCTTCACAAACTCCAGGACGGTCCTCAATAGCTCTCTACGACCTGCCAGATCGAGTCCTGTGGCAGGTTCATCAAGGATCAACAAGCGCGGCTGGAAGGCCATGGCGAGGATCAAACGCAATCTCGTCCCTTGCCCTTTGGAGAGGGTGTGGGTGGCCTGTCCTGGGTCGACCTCAAAGCGCTTCAACAATGTCTCAACAAGCCCCGTATCCCAAGTCTTGTAATAGCCTGAGACCATTTTCAAGAGTGAACCAATCCGCATGTTGGGCAATGGATAGGTGTCATTCATGAAGCCGACCTGTGAGCGGACCTCTTCGACGTTTGACACTGGTGTTTTACCCACAACTGAGACACGTCCGCTGTCCGCCGGAAGAAATCCAGCGAGGAGCTCTAACAATGTCGATTTTCCCGCTGCATTTGGCCCGACAAGTCCAAGGATGTGTCCTTCTTGCAAGGTCCAGGAGGGGATGTCCAATGTGAAGGCTCCACGCCTGACTTTGATATCTTGTAACTCAACGAGTGTTTTCATTTTTTCTCTCCTGATTGAACGGTTTCGAGACATTGTTCGAGGAGCTGCTCCACCTCTTCTGAGGCCAATCCCAATGAGAACGCGCTCTCTACTGCTTTTTCCAGTACATCACGTCCTTCACGAAAGCGCTGCTCCTTCGACATAGAGCTGGCCTCCTCCGAGACGAACGTCCCTTGTCCTTGTCTTCTTACGATCAAGCGTTCCGCTTCAAGATCTGCATACGCCCGTCTCACGGTGATCAAAGAGACCAATAACGTCGAGGTCAGCTCCCTTACTGAAGGCAGGCGCATACCTGGCTCCAAATGTCCTGTGCGGATCAACGCCGCGATCTGGTCTTTGATCTGACGATAAAACGGAATGCCCGAAGATTCGTTTAGCTGAATATCCACTTTCACTCCTCTCAAATAAGTGTAGTGTGTATACACACAATCACAGTCGGTGTGTATATGTGTATGCACATTGCAGCACAGTGTCAATGTGAAAATGGTAATGTATTGAAATATAAGGGTGTATTTGTGTGAGGGGAGAGAGCTATAGGTATGTGGATGGTGTTCTTTGGAGGGGTTGCAGAAGGAGATTGGGATCGGAAAAACGGTCGAATGTTGGTTTGTGTGTTGGGAAACGGTCGAATGTTGGTTTGTGTGTTGAGGTGGGACTTTGAGTCCCGCCGCATGTTCAAATCGATGCGAAGCCTTTACGGCGAGCGTACCCTCTCTATAGCACCGGGTTTCAACCCGGTGATGCCAACCAAACGAATCCCTCTATCCAAGCAACTGATCTCTCCACCCTGTCGCTTCGCGACTTCCCTCCTCTCAAGCCTTTCGATAGGAGGTATTCAACCGGTATATACGTGGTTTAGCTTGGAATCTGATCCGGCGGACGTTGCACTCGTGTCTCCGCAAACTCCCCTGATTCCACTCTACAATCCCCTCACTTGCAGGCGGATATAGCAAGCCATATCCTTGGAACACTCGGTTTCTCACGAAGTTGCAGTGGGTTTTTTGCGTCTTCACTTGCAATCCTCCACCTCAACAAACTCTCCACCCTGTCACTTCGTGACATCCCTCCTCTCAAGCCTTTCGAGAGGAGGGACCATTTGCCCGATATATACGTGGTTTAGCTTGGAATCTGATCCGGCGGACGTTGCACTTGTGTCTCCGCAAACTCCCCTGATTTCACCATATCATCCCCTCCTTGTAGGCGGATATAGCAAGCCATA
>PCBK01000144.1 GCA_002731275.1 Deltaproteobacteria bacterium
AAGGTCGGAGAGGAAGGGGGAAGGCCGAAGGCCAGGGGGATGGAGAGGTTTGTTGAAGGGGTCGTTGCAAAGTGGCGTCGCAAATGACAACCGCATATGTTGTCCGAGCAATCGAGCGTTAGGAGGATGTCGCTCGCGACATACGTATTGCAGTAAGGGATTATGTCGTATATTCGGGTGCACTTTGCGAAGACACAAGTGCAACTGCCCCTGGATCAGAATTCGAGTATCCCCCGTGTATACGGTATAAAGCCTCCCCCTTCCCTTCTCCGAAGGTCGGAGAGGAAGGGGGAAGTCACGAAGTGACAGGGGGATGGAGAGGTTTGTTGAAGGGGTCGTTGCAAAGTGAATGAAGCAAATGACAACCGCATATGTTGTCTGAGCAATCGAGCGTTAGGAGGATGTCGCTTGCGACATACGTATAATCATGAGGGATTGTAGCGTACATTCGGGTGCACTTTGCGAAGACACAAGTGCAACTGCCCCTGGATCAAAACGCAAGCTAAATATTTTTCATATCGTTTGATATGCATCGCTCCCCTTGCCAAAACATGCTTGAAGAGCTATCACCAATATAGCAGCCATGAGACAGCATGTGATGACATTGCAAATAGCCAGCCGAGAGAAAAAATAAACAGTTGGACAATATTAAAGATGAACTCTGAACACAACACACTACAGAATATCCCAGCCTTTCAGGACATCATCACCTTTCTTGAGACAGAAGAACATCCAGGTTGGGAGACCTTTGTCGAGCGATGCGAGAAGTGGGCTGTTTCCCTCGAAACACACACACGTACACACTCCGCTGAAGAGATTCAGGCTCTTGATCGACTCGCCACACAAACACTTACCCCACTCGTCGAGCAAGCCTTCCCAAAGACAGACATCAAACCTGGACATATCCTCCCGACGACAGAGCGAATCGCACCCACAACATGGTTTATCCCAACCCTACACATCCCTTGGGCTGCACGGTTTGCAAGATGTATCGATCTATCATGTCAATATGGCATTCATGCGATCTCTCGCCTATTTCGGCAGATACCATCTTTTCTTCGCAGTCAAGATGAATCAACATACCAAGCCGATCATTTCAATACAGACCTGTTAAGACGATGTGCAGACGCCACAGTGGCTTTTCCACAACTCGAATTGATCAATCTTAGACTTCCTTCCTTCATCGACACAGAAGCGCTCGAACAATTCAGAGACGCGTATAACAGACATTCGACACTCCATACTCTCCAGCTTGTCATGGACTCTGTCACCCCCTTACAAACGTTTGCGCTCCATCCCTGGCCACAACTTCAAACACTCCACATACACATACATTCCGCCAATCCATTCCCCCCTATTCCTGCAAACGCCTTCCCCTCCATCAAACGAATCTCCATCAACGTACCTGACGGCATCCAACTCCACATACAGCAATTCCTTCGAGCCGAATATTTTGCACAAGTCGAAGAGCTCCAACTCCAAGCAGCAAATCATCATATAGGGACGACACTCTCCACCGAGAGTATCGAACAACTCTGCGCTTTCCCGAACCTCCACACCCTCAGACTGTACAACTTGTATATGGATGAGACCTCTCTTTCAACTCTTATACAAACTTTGCCTCCCCATCAACTCAAAACACTCTCCTTTCGTTCGATGAAAGAAGGCGCCCCTCTCGACAGATTGTTTAAAGAGGCGACAAGACGTCCTCTCCTCTCAACTCTAGAAACCTTAGTATTTGATCCAGACGTCCTCTCCGCAGAAGCCTTGGGACACTTTCTCTCACAATCATCACTCACACTCAAACACATTGAGTGTGAATCGATCCATACACTTGACCCTTACCTACAAGCCATTTACGAGAACCCCATTCAACAACAACTCGAATCGTTGATCATGTCGTACGGTTCAATCTCACAACACTGTATCAAAGCCTTTGTGAATCAACTTGGTCCATCAGCGCTCCACACCCTCTCCGTCACAGTCGAAGATGTCGGACAACTCAACTTAGAAGACTGCCGTCGCATCTTTCAAAAGCAAACGACATCGGAACGATTTGCCCATTTACGTAGGGGGTTGGCGGAGCATCCCAGATGCAACATACTGGCTCACATTGCAACAAGAACTCAATGGGTGGGACGAAAATGATGAATACAAGAACGTCGTCCTCCCGTATGTGCTTGAGCACATCAAAAGTTGGAATGAAGAACCGCAACCGTCGGATTGGATATACAATAGTACGAAAGGCAAACGCCCTCTTGGATATGAATGGCTGACAAGACTCATGACAAAGGGAGGTTTTCCAGCGCTCTGTCTGGTCGATGCAGTCTCAACAAGACGCCCAGAGGTCATTCTTCCTCATCTCATGACTCCAGAGCTCGCCAATGTTGAGAATCTCCATCTCCTCAATGATACGACAAGACCGCGAGGCAAAGAACCTCCCAAGTACGTAGAGCAGCTCACAACGCTCCCCTTTTGGGGGACGCTCAAACATTTGACGTTCCAACCAGAACGTCCTTACTCACCAAAGAAGTTTGCACAATTGTTCAAAACTTTCTCGGGATGTGTCCTTACATCCCTGTGCTTAAAAGGCCCCGGAGTTCTCAGCTCCCTCCCGACAAAAGACCTCGAAACAGCAGGTATCTTTCGCACGTTGAAGGAGTTGTACTTTCACTCCATTTTATTTATGACCAAAGCGCTCATCAAACTCACGCACCTGGAAGGATGGGAAAACATCGAGACACTGGTCATTCATCACAATAACAACCTCACACAAGCACAACTGGGAGAAGTCATCCAAAATACACCGAGGCTCAAACATCTCTCACTCGAACATTGTCAGCTTGGTCCCGGTCTGATCAAGACCCTTCAGGCTGGCCCTCTTCCCCATTTAGAGACCCTGCATCTACGAGGCAACGGTCTCGGTATAGCGGACTTCGATGACCTCGATAATGTCGACTGGCCATCCTTACGAGTCGTCCATATCTCGTAAGATGATGGACTCCCCTTAAGACCTCATCTCTTGCCCACCCAATACGCACAAAAAATCACACACAGCCAGCGATCAGGGAGCGGGATAACTCCATACCTGCATGTAACTGGTCTTTGGTATGCTGCTATTGCCACCAGAGATGGAGACAAGCTGATTTGCATTTGATGAGAGCTCCACAACAGCTCCTCCCAAGTTGTTTTGCGAGGCAAGAGTGATTTTGTCTTGCTTGTCTATGTTGAGGAGAAAATAGTGTCCATTGACGAATTTCAAAGATATATTGTCTATTTCGGCGTTGCTTTGAAATAAGAACCCAGCAAGATAAATCCCTTTAGATGTAGTTGTAATCCCCCCTAAATAAACATCATTTCCAGGCTGACTGCTGTTACCAATGTACTTCCACCACGCAAGAGTTCCAGAAGTATTGACCTTTGCAATGTATACAGTTTGGCTCCCACTCGGATTGATAACTTGTCCGTTATAAGAAAAAGTCCCTCCAGAGTGACCAGTAACGTAGGAGTTACCAGCATCATCAACAACCATCTTCTCTAACCCAGGAAAAGGAAGCTCCTTAACCCACAACCACTTACCACTGGAGTCGATTTTTGCAACGGCATATTGTTTCTGTGTCACAGCAATAGAACCAAAGAGAGTGCTTTCGGAAGATGAAGCAAGCACATATGCATTATTATTTCCATCAACACCAACTTTCCAACCATAAGACGCTGCAACTCCCCTTACCCAAACCCATTTCATCAAAACAGGATCAACCTTTGCAACAAACAGAGAACTCCGACTGCTGGGACCTCCTGTTTCAATAGGCATTACAGAACCAAACTTCCCAGACTTGTAAAAGCCCGTAACATATACTTGATTGTTTCGAAAGGCAATATCAAATCCCATACCAACAGTCCCATGGATAGCCCACTTCCAATTGCCATTGTTGTCAGCTTTTGCAACAAAAATACCAATGCTGTTCACAACACTCTTTAGAGTCGTCGTTCCAAAGGTGGCTGTTCCTGCAAAATAACCTGTCAAGTAAACATTTCCAGTAGAATCAACCGTCAAACCTCGTACTTCATCTCGTGTTGAGTTGACGATACGTTTGGCCCATAACCATTGGCCTTTTGGCGAAATCTTTGCAAGAAAAGCACTATACTCGCCATCAAAATTGGGCGTTGAGATTGTCGTAGAGCCAAAAGTTGCGGAAATTTCAAAACGTCCAGCAACAAAAACATTTCCTTTTGCATCCACAGCACTTGTGAGGATTTTCCCACCAAGCAAATAGAGTCCATGCCAAGAGTGAAAGGTCGCTCCTTGCATCCATGAATCCGTACATTTGGATTGAAAACAGAACAAACCATTTTTACAAACATTGTTACATTTTCCACAGTGCTGGTCATTTGAGGTCACATCAAGACACGTACCACCACAAACAGCCGCGGATTTAGGGTCACAAACACATCCACCATTCAAACAGGCAAAATGTGTCTGACAAAGACTTCCGTTCGGCTCCTCATCGACTGTTCCATCACAATCATCGTCTTTTCCGTTACAAATCTCTTTTGTAGGAACGACATCTCCCTGGCAACTCCCCCACACTCCGGCAGTACAAGTTTGCTTTCCATTTCGACAGATGCCAACACCCGATGTATTCGTCGGATTTGTCGCTCCGGTGTAACATTCCTTTTGCACGCCATTGTCGATCATCCCGTCACAGTCGTCATCTTTGTTGTTACACGTTTCGGTTTTTGGTGGGATGTTTGAGATACAAAGGAGAAATCCTCCCTGACATTGGTAAAGACCATCATTGCAAGGTGCCGTAACATCGCTTCGTTGGCAAGTTTTTCCTTTCTCAGGATAAACATCATCGACCTTACCATCGCAGTTGTCGTCTTTTCCGTTGCAAAGTTCGGGATTGGATGCAGCTTTTGGTTTGCAATACAGCAACTTAACAGGCTCACAAACAAAAACGCCATCATCACAGGGGCTTGGATTTTGAATTCGACAATCTTGTCCTTGTTCAGGGAAAGAATCGTCGATTTTCCCATTGCAGTCGTCATCTTTGTTGTTACAGGATTCTTTTGTGGGGAGGATTTGCCCAACACACGGACCCCACAAGCGAGCAAGAGAACAAAATTGCTGTCCTTGTTTGCAGATACCAACTCCTGATGTTCCCTTTTCACCGTCATAGCAAGTTCTCGTTGCTCCAGGAGTACATTCTCCCTCGGGGATAGGTTCCTTTTCGAGACCTTTCTCAGTAGTAGGCTCTTCCGGTGTTTTGTCCACTTCAGGAGCAAACTCTGCAACAGACTCCTTCTCTTCGGAATACTCAGAGTCCCTAATGACTTCAGAAGCATCGAACACTTCATCTTGCGTAGTCTCACTGCAAGCCTTCTCAGAAGGACAAACAGGTGTGAAGCCACAACCAAGGGAAAAAGCAAGACATAACAAGACGAGCGGTGCGAGAAGGGATCTGGGAAAGATTGTTTGTGAAGTTCTCATGGACAACAACGCTCCCAATGAAGGTAGTTGGGGATGGAAAAAGAGACACCGAACAAAGAAGAGACACCGAACAAAGGAAAGATAGTCTCTTCTTGTATACCCCAAAGCGCACAAAAAATCACACGCAACCAGCGAGCAGGGAGTTGGATAACTCCATATCTGCATGTGACTGGTCTTTGGTATGCTGCTATTGCCACCAGAGCTGGAGACAAGTTGATTTGCATTTGATGAGAGCTCCATAACAGCCCCTCCCAAGTTGTTTTGCGAGACAAGAGTGATTTTGTCTTGCTTGTCCACTTTCAACAGAAAGTACGAATATTTCGAAGAGGAAAAATAGACACCGAACCAGCCAAGACAACATCCAACTCATTCATATCGTCATCATCGTACGTTTTTGGAAAATACGCTTCCACAAAACGCCAAACAAACACCTTCAAGAAATAATCAACATCCCCAAATCGCAACAAGAGCGCCCAAAAAGTAACCTCACTTCCCCAAAAAACATCTAGTTCCTGCCTTTGTGGGATAAATATATCCCAAAAATTCAGCCCGAGTACGTTCTGAAGATATCCACTTTCAAAAAAACGCATAAAAATACGATTGACGGGATATTCACATCCCAAAAACTCGCTCCCCCCGCTTCAAATCGAAAACGCACCTTCAAAAAAAGCGCTCTCCGCTCAAAAAAAAGAAACCAAACATCTCAAAAGCGTACAAAACGTGCCTTTTTTTCAAATCAAGAACCCAAAAAAGCACTCCCAGTTCAAAAAAAAGAAACCAAACATCTCAAAAGCGCACAAAACGTGTCTTTTTTTCAAATCAAGAATCCTAAAAACGCCAAAGGATTTCCTTTTTAAGAAAAAGGATTGCACACAAAACATTTCGAGCACTTTCGGTGGGATATTCGCATCACCCCATCAACCAAACGAATCCCTCCATCCAATCATTCAAGCCTCTGTCTCCAGAAACGTTCGTTGGGGAACACGCACAAAGGATACGAACGTAACCATCTACGCATGGCGATTGGGATACGAACGGCCATACACCCAGGTGAAAACCTGTGCCTTTCGAGAGGAGGGATCATTTGCCCGACGTGTACGGGGGATTCTAGATTTCTGTTCCGGCGGACGTTGCACTTGTGTCTCCGCAAACTCCCCTGATTCCACCATTTCATCCCCTTCTTGCAGACGGATATAGCAAGGCCATATCCTTGGATTCCTCGGTTGCTCGCGGACCTTTCAGTGGGTTTTTTGCGTCTTCACTTGCAATCATCCGCCTCAACAAACTCTCCACCCTGTCGCTCCGCTCCTTCCCTCCTCTCAACCCTTTCGAGAGGAGGGACCAACCAACCGATACTCTCGACAGTTTAGGTCGGACACAAGGCCCGAACCTTCTGGCATCCATCCGATATGTACAAGGGATACCGTCCGTCAATCGTCTCGTTCTTCTCACGCCCACAGTCTCCAAACTCCCACGTATATAGTTTGAATGCTCCCCCTTCCATTCTCCGAAGGCCGGAGAGGAAGGGGGAAGTCACGAAGTGACAGGGGGATGGAGAGGTTTGTTGAAGGGGTCGTTGCAAAGTGGCGTCGTAAATGACAACCGCATATATTTCCCGAGCAGTCGAGCGTTAGAAGGATGTCGCTTGCGACATACGTATGATCATGAGGGATTGTGTCGTATGT
>PCBK01000145.1 GCA_002731275.1 Deltaproteobacteria bacterium
CAATAAAACGACCCCAAAGGAGACTTTGTCGTTCGCCAGCTCGATCTTTGTCACAAAGACAACGTTTTTGTTGTTCGCCAACTCCTTCACAAACATTTCTCGTGAGTTGTTTCCGTTCTCCAAGTCATCACAAATGACAACCTTCGCCTTTTTCCTTTCGGGAAAGTCATCAAAAGCCACAAAAAACGCATGTATTTTCTGCAAAAACTCGAAAAAAATGACTTCATATGACTTCGCGAACGGCGAAAACTCGAAGGAAATGGAAATGAAAGACTTCGCGAACGGCGAAAACTCGAAGGAAATGGAAATGAAAGACTTCGCGAACAGAAACAACTCGAAGGAAATGGAAATGAAAGACTTCGCGAACAGAAACAACTCGAAGGAAATGGAAACGAAAGACTTCGCGAACGGAAACAACTCGATGAAAGCAACTTTACATGACTTCGCGAACAACAAAGACTCGATGAAAGCGACTTTCTATGACTTCGCGAACGGAAACAACTCGATGAAAGCGACTTTACATGATTTCGCGAACAACAAAGACTCGATGAAAGTCACTTCACATGGATATCCCAAAGCAAAAACGCACCCGAAGTCACTTTACATGGAGATCCCAAAGGTACGCTCGCCTCTGGCTTCGCATCGATCAGAATGCAACAGGAGCTGCTCCTATCTCGGCCCACTGCCCTTCGACATACTCAAGCCAAAACAAACGTGGACAAAAAGTGAACGCATTCACAGCACGCACCGGTAGTGTAGACATGGACGTCTCTTCCATCACAGCCTCCAAAAATCAAAGAAAACCCCACCAAATGGGAAAATAGATTATTCTCTTGTCACACAGCGACCCTCTCTGGTTCTCCAAAGAATGCTCTCCAAACACCCAAAGAATGCAGCTGAATCAGATGTCAGGCAATTCACTCATCGCCAGTGTCGATGGGACGAAACATCCCCAAACCAAAGTGTGCGCCATACCCAACAGCAAGTGGCCCTCGCACCGGCTTCGAGAAGGTCACCCGAAATCCCTTGGGACTCGCACGACTTCGTCGCCCTCCCCCTCCACGAACGCGCTCCGTCCTGAACTTGTACCAGGCGACCTCCTTGCCACCCATGACACAAGCCTCTTCCTCGATCGACTCGATACATAACGCCGGCTCATCCTCGCGAAGATACGCCAATAATAAACGCTCCAAGTCGTGCTTTGGCGAACCAATTTGCCAACCACGTTCATCACACTTAGGCGCACCACTCTTCTTCGTCTTCGGGTGGCGAGTCGCCACAAAAGGCGTCACAGACGTCCACACCTTCGACTTTTCAAAGAGCACACATTGACCAGCTTCCTCCTTGAAGCCCGCAAAGTCCTCCGGCCGCCCAACACCTAACAACACGAGCTGAAGCGTCCTCCCAGACCAAGATAACTTCGAAAAGCGTTCAAGCACACGCCGCGCCTCCTCGTCAAAACCCATCCGCGCATACAATGTAAGATGAGAGATGTGACCCCGACGCTGCCTCCCTGATGATTCCGGCAAGATAAACACATGACGATGCCCCTTCAACGCGTTCTTATCATCATCACATCCAGAGAGCACCGTGGGTATGGTTTTGATGCTGCCCCCTTCCACCATTTTATCCGCATAAGACACGAACGCCCTGTGCAATCCTCCCCCAACCTCGATGGCTTCCAACAGACGCGGCAACACCTGATCCGCCACAGCAAAACGTGCAACAGTCGGAGAGACAACTCTCTTCCGATTCGCGAGCGCATAAGAGCGCCTGGGACGCATCGCCTCTTTGGGCCGTCGATAATCCACCCACACACTCCCTGGCGGCCACTGCCAACCGTCCTTGTGAATGTCTGCTGTGTCGAGCTGCAGCGCCTCAAACATCCCAATGGGTAAAGCATCTTCTATCTTCTGCAGATCCTTCTTGGTGAGCTTGACTTTGGAGACATCCTTCCCCTTTTCATAGGCTTTTTGTTGCTTGATGAAGAGATCTTGTGCCTCTCTCCTCTCCTTCACACGTTCACGCCATAACCCATAATCAGAAGGCGTCATCGCCTGCAAAAGACGAATCTTTTCATCACCTTCAGGAAGCGCTCCCTCATCCTCTACAGGACACACATTCATCTCTGGGATATTGGATGGCATCGGAACAAACGACGCCTCAACCCATGACTCTGCTCGCCCAAGATACCCCATCTTCTCAAGTAATGAAGAGAGAGTGTCTTGCAATGCACTTGAGAGAGAGAGGTCCGGCCAGTACATCCATAGAGGTTGATACTCATTACCTTCCTCTCTCTTCACATGCAAAAAGGCGTCGAGAATCTTCGTCGTCTTATCCTGTGACGTTTTACCATCGAGAGCGCCGAGGGGCATATAATGTCTCGTGTGTGCAACGACACCATCTGGAATATGATAGTGAGGCTGAACAGAGACGAGTTGTTCGATCAGCGCCCTCATCTGCGCCTCTTCAATGTCTCCACCTTTGAGATGCCAGCAGGCGAGTAACGCACGGTATATCCGCCAGGGTGAAGGCGGCCACTCGATCGCACCTTCGTTGACCTGACGGTCCCAGGGCGTCGCGTGATACCGACCCGTCAAAAAGCGAAATTTGATCGCAAACATATATCCCCCCTCACTTTTTGTAGACCGTCTTCGTCACAGGCTCACCACCAAACTCACACGCCGCGATCAAACCAGGCAATGCCTCCTCAAGCTCCCGAAGAGATGGAAGAGAAAGATCTTTTGGACGTTTGACGGTAGGCTCACCAACAAGCTCAAGGTCACAAGCAGTACGCAGCCGCAAACCTCTGTCCAAAAATGCCCGGATTTTGAATAACGCCAACGCGATCAAAGTGCGTTCGATAGCCTCACCGAGACGATAACTGCGGATCTGTGCGAGATCGACATTGAAGAATGCTGTGATCTTGCCCGTGTACTCATCACGATGGAAAGGAACGTGACCAAATCCTTCCTTCGCGCTCTGCCCCTCTGACCCCTTTGGGTTAACGAGATCGAGTTTGACACCACCACTCGCAGCGACATTCACATTACTCGCCTCGATAAAACCGGAGATCGCACGAGGCAAACGCAGGCGTCCACGTGCCAAGTCCTTCTTGGCGATAAACACACCATGTAACAGAGTATTGAAGTCATACTTCTTCAATACATCCGCGAAGGCATCGATACGAACATGTCCCGTTTGGAATGGCTCACAATCCTTTTCCAACTGCTCGAAAAATGTCTTGTCTTTGCTCTCCAGGATGTAGGGGCTGTTGATACGATGGGACTCCTTCACAGAAGATGTCAGCCACGCGTCATTCTCATCGAACACATTGATGTACGGCAGCCCTTGCAGAGGCGCGATCAAGTCCTGTGCCGCGTTATCCCAACAGACCTCCTCAAGCCTGTTGGCGACACTTTGTGCGGATTCGACAAGAAGCATGTCATTGCCATCTGCGTCTTTGTATGCGGCTGGTCCAAGATCTGGAAAACCAGTCGGCTGAAAACGCGTTCCCTGAAGGGGTTTCAATTCTGCTTCCAACAAGATTCGAGATTCATTTTGAAACGTTGTGAAATCCATGTCTATTCTCCTCAGACAGTGATAGTGGTTTGTTCTTCGCTTTTGTCTTCTTTGGGATGTTTACGGAATAAAGGGGAGACCAGCGCCATGAGCGAATATGCCGATATCGGAAATAGAAGCGCCGCAGCGATCCGCGCAGCCCTGTCGCCAGAGATCGCGAGGCTGTCAAGCGCAGGCACAAATCCACTCGCTCTCAGCCGACGAACACTTCGCACACTCGCTTCAGCCCCTCGACCACGCATCGCGAGACGATGAATTCCCGCAACCAACGGGATCGCTGTTCCCTTGATCTTATTTTGACTTTCGTCGTCTTTTCCCTTTTTTGGGATGTTTGTAAATGTGATCTTTCCTTCTTCTTTGTCGAGTATGTACCCAGAAAAACACGACTTCAAAAGATTATAAAACATTGGTGTCTTTCGCAGATTTTGTTTTGGGGCATTCTTATGTTGGAGCGCTGATGCACATAGTTCATGTGGGTTGATCAGCAAACATGACCAGAGCAGATCGCACAGCAAGCTCTCATCGACATTTCCGTCGATAAAATCGATCAAGTCATCTTCTCTAACGTGAATTCTCCCGGAAAAAAGTGCTCTTTTCGTCTCCCAAGTGGAAGCTTTTTGCAAACGACGTTGCAATATTTCATTCATCGTTCCGACGATGTCACCTTCTCGCCAAACAATCTCGTGCCGAGCGACCTTCTCATTCCACTTTGCAAAGGCGTCCTTTCCACTCCCTCTCCACCCGACAGAAACAGGTTCAAAGTGCTGGCGGATTGGGACTCTAGAACTTCCTGGAATATCGAAGAGGGAAGCCAGTGACGCGGCAAGTCGAAGCTCAGGTGTCATCTCGCAACCCGAGAGCCAACGTCCTGAAAGTGGTGGCACAGGCTGACACCCCTTGAGCGAATCAGTACGTAACGCAAAGGTCTTTTCAAGTCGTCCCAACAAAATAAACGTTTTCGTGATGTGCTCGGAACCACCATCGCGACAGAGCTCAAAGATCGACTCTTCACACAACCGAAAGAGTCGACGCACGCCTTCAGGCCAGGAGGAGACTCGTCCCTCCATCTTCCTCATCCAGTCATCCAGCTCCAACACGAGGTCGGCATCTTTTTGCTCAGCCTTCACATCGAAACGACCGAGTGGCACAGCAAAATACGCCAATCCATTGCGCTCGTGAAAACCATAACGTTCAAAGGCGACAATCCCACGTTCGACACCGAGCGTCACAACAGCCTTCGCGAAGTCAATGCCTTTGGCCGCCGTGCGTCGACCGATCTGTACACGACCTTCCGAAAACAGTGTGTGGATCTCTTTGTATGAGCAGGCTTCTGACCAGATGGGCATCCACATCTCGGCGCGACTCCCCTCTCCCAAAGCCGCTGTTCCGTGGCCAAGATGAGAAGAATGAACAGTGAAAGGTGTACTGACAGCGCTCATCCCATTCTGGAAGCGTTTGACCGCGGACGCCGCGAAGGACATCGCACCTTCGAGCATCAAGATGAAGTCCCAGGGATTGATCAAGGAATCCGCCTCAAAACCAGTCGTCGCGTTGAATTTTCCGACAGCTTTGGGAAAGAATTGGCCGATGGGTTTCTTTGACAGGAGCGCCCAGGTCGTCTCATCAAACAACGCACCACGAAGCCACATCTCAGACAACGGCGTTGGCGCTCCATCTTCAAGAGAGAACACCTCTTGTATGCGCTGCAAAAAGTTGTTGGAAAATTCCAAGCGACCGTCATTTCCTCCTGTCCCAAGTAGTGGCGGAAACTTTGGTCCTTTTGTCGTGAGGACATACGCAGCGTCCAACCATTCGAGGCTCTCATCAGGGAGGACATTTCGACAGGCACGAAGCACCATCGGTTTTTCTTCTTTTTCGGGCTTGTTCGTGAGCCCCATCGACTCCAAGAGGTCTTGCAACCGTGTGATGTTGTCTTTGATCGACGCAAAACGTGGCGCGTTAGACCCCACAAAATCATCGAGTACAGCGCGCTGGTTTTTGTCCTTTTGGGCGAAGCCACTGCCACCGTTCCAGGGTGCGAGGATGGGTGTTGGTTTGTAGCTCTCCAGGAAAAATGAGATGATCTGATCCTGTGTAAGCTCCGTCCGCAGGTAGAATGTCTCATCTCTCCAGAATCCACGACACTCCGATGAATGTTGTTCGGAGAGCAGTCGCAAAAGACCAAGACTCTTCAAGTAGTGAGCGAGCGGCAGAGAACGACACCCTGACAGTTTCAAGTCATTCATCAGACGTACTCCTCATGTGGGAAAAGGGGGTTTGTTTCTATTGGGGGATTTAAAATCCCCCTGGCGCGAACTTCGTTCTTGCCTTCCCCAACAGTTGCACCCCTCACGGGGTGAGGTTGGCGCTTTGCTTTAGAGGACATAGGGGTTTTTATTTGCATGGAGTTTCCTTCTCTTTGCAGGCGTTGGCGCTACCTTCCCAGTCAGACAATCGCAAAATCGTCTCCAAGAATGCCATTCGAAATGGACCCAACTCAGCATCATCTCTCAACGCGAGCATCCGCTCTAGCCAGCTCCCGGCTCCCATTTTCATCACGGAGAGATCGAGCTTGAAGGATTCGAGTGTTCTCCCCTCACAGAGTCCGTTGATGGCTGGCAACACAATCCCCGCAGGAAGCTCGTCACCATCCCACACGCCCCTCGCGTACAAACACGTATCATCTGTGGGGACGTTCTCACCAGGCAATGCACGTAACGAGAGCCGAATTTTCCCGTGGTGTGACGCGATCAGGTAGGCAATGAGATCTTTCTTTTCGGTCTCTTGCTCATCTTGTAACCACGCAAGCGCCGACGCCAGCTCATGTCGGAAGTACTTTCTGCTTGTGTTACCGCGATGGTGATTGGATTTCGCCCAAAAGATCCCCTCTCCACTTTCAGGTGGAGGTTCAAGCTCCGTTTTGTCATCACCTCGAAAAGGAGATAACAACCGATCTTGGAACACATGATGCGCCTTTCCGACATCGTGCCATTGTGCAGATCTTTTCAGCGCATATTTGTATGGTTCGAGTTCATCGAGATGGCCAAAGTGAGGGAGAATGTCCTCAAGAGCCTTCACCACATCATCGAGGTGCTCTGTCAACGAAAGCCAACAACCTTTTTTGTTCGGGCGGCTTGTGCTTGTGTCGTGATCGTCATCCATCCCATTGAAGCGTTTTGCATCCTCAAGACTCACAAGCTCAACAGCAGGAGCTCCCTTTTTGGGTTTCTCACCAGTCCACCCTAGCGACGCATCGTAGCCACCAGCCCTTTGACGCAACATGATAGTCATTCCAGGCTGGAGCTTTGTGTAACCTTCTTTGGGTGTCCAATCAGGTGCGACACCTCGCCACTCTTTGTCCAGGTAATCCCACGTCCAGGCGTCTGCTTCTTTGAGAGACTTCAGAAAATCTTTGGCAGCACCGATCGAAACAGCACATAGCTCGTCGCGTACAGGCTGCAGACACTCTTCTTTTGAAGGTGCCTCCTTGAAATCACGCCAATAAAAACGGACATCTGTATCTTCTTCGTCTCTGATATAGCCAGAGATATCGAGCTGGTCACCACATAGATCTGGTGTTGTATCAAACAAGGCAAGAAGATCTTTTCTCCGGAGCACTGGCCGATAAACTTTGGGGGGGTTGTATGTATCTGCGATCGCCTTGAGAGAACCAGGTCCAGCATCATCTCCCAACTTCTCCAACAAGTGACGAGCAACAAACATCTCTTCTAGCGTGTAGGGTAAAGACTCGCCTCGAAGGGTATTCTCTTCTTTCTTCAGCGCGTCGATAGTGTCTTTGTCTGTGTTGAGATCGATCCAATAGATCGAGGCATGTGTATTCTTTCCTCCCTCGCGATTGCATCGACCAAATCGCTGCACAAGAGAAGGCCACATTGCAAGCTCTGTGATCATCATATCTGCGGAGATATCGAGACCAGCTTCGATCGCCTGCGTAGCGACAACGATCTCGGCCTTGCGCTTCTCAGGAAACAAGGATGATTCAAGTGCTCTGCGTTCATAGGGTCGAAAGCGGGAATGGATCAACGCGAGCTTGCCTTCATCGAAGTGCGCCTTCAATGCTTTATACACACCTTGTGCACGATCGACCCTGTTGAGGACAACGAGGGTAAAGTGCCCATCTTTATGGAGCTCTTTGATCTTGTTTGCGAGATCAATGGTGTATTGTTTTCGCTCATCTTTTTTGGAATACCCAAACACAACATCATCGAGCCTTTGAATCTTTTTACGAGCCCCAACCCTCGCCTGTACCTGAGCGATCGTCAGATCATTTTCAGAGAGGCATACAGATGTGTACTCACCGTGGGGCTTTTTGTAATCGATGGTCTCGATTTGATGGGTGTCGAGGGTGGCGCTCATCCACATCGTATGCGTTGGACCAAACGCTCCCATTTTTTGTCTGAACGCCTGTAATTGCGCACCTGTCTCGATCCCAACACCAATGAGCTGTGTTTCATCAAAGACCCACATCACGTCATTATTGAGCCACCCAAAGTGCATCGGCCAGCGATAAGGCCCCATCGCATACCCACGATTCAGCGCACGAGACAACAAGATATCTTGTGTCCCAATCAACAACGCAGGGCGCTCGTTTTGGGTAAGCCACTTATCATCAATCTCTCCCCCCATCATGATCGAGACGAGAGGTTTCTCCTCCTCAGAGATGAGACCAACGTCAACCGCCTTCTCAAACCAATCTTTTGCAACGTCATGTGTTTGTCGAACGAGCGATCTCATCGGCAAGCAATAGACTAATCTTTTCGGATTGTTCGTGTCTTTTTGATGGTGTTTGAAGAACCATGCAAGGAGCACGGCGGCCGTCTTCCCCAAACCTGTAGGGATATCCAACAACTCAGGCCACACATTTGTCGCCAACTCTTGTTGGTATGGGTAGGGATCGTGCCCTGTGATCGTGCGAAAGAATTCGGTATACTCCAAGGTGACTTCTCCTTCTCGTTAGATCATACAAAGAGAAATTAAGTTCTTACCTCTTCAACGAAAGAAGAGATATACATCTGACAGATCATGTCATTTTCACGTTAACGTGATATTTCAACGGTCTCAAAACGAATTGTAACAAGAGGGTGTGACAAATAGCGTCAAACCCACCAGATGTTCAGGAAACCCCGACACAACAATAGTGACATAAACACCTAAAAACATGATAGATACATGCACACACTTTTTTCACATAGGTTGTTGGAGGAAGGCGCTCACAGCCTCCAATACTTGCTGCTTAAGGCTTTGTGGCTCTAACACATGACAATCGGGTCCAATATAAAGGATACGACGCACGATCGCAGCTTCACCACCGCTCTCGAAGGCGATCTCGACACCATCTTCGACCTCACAGATCGTTTGTGTTGGATGAAAAAAGAGCTCCTTGGCCCAATGTGCGGTCTTTCCCTTGATAAGGAGACGCACCTTTTGTACGGGGGTAGAACGCATCCCATCGAAGGTTTCCTTTGTAAACTGCTCCAGATCAAAGCGTCTTTCTTCGGGGGAGAACGTCTCCTCAAGCGCGTGGGCCTGACGAATACGATTTGCGTTGAGGTAAACAAACTTTTGTTTTTCGAGATGGTACACGATGAGATGTAGGCCGCGAACCGTCAACTTAAGGAAGAAAGGTTCAACTTTTATCCAGCTCTCCTCGCCACGATTTGCGCTGAAGTAAAGCAACTCAAGCCGCTGATGTTCGAGTGTCGCTTGCAAAAGAAGCTCATGAAAAGAAGCTTGTATTTGTGGCGTGGGAAAATCGGTCTGATAGACTTGTGGTAATTGCTGTGCCTTCCGCCAACTTTGGCCTTTTTGAAAGCGTTCAACGCGCTCAAGTGCGGCGGCAAAAGAGTCGAAGAAAGGGAGCTGTTCGAGGGCTTTGAGGGCGTGCTCTTTCCCAACCCACAGCGCAGCGAGTTCATCAGGCGTGAAGGCGATCCCTGGAAAGCGATACCAATCTTCGAGATGATATTGATAAGCGTTCTCATGTGAACCAAACACGATGGGAAAGCGCGCAGAGAGCGCTTCGAGATCCCGACGCAATGTTCGATCTGACACATCAAATTCAGCCATAAGCTCCTGGAAGGAACACTTCCCAGCTCCTAACTTGAGTAAGATCTCAAAGCGCCGATTCGTCGTCTCTGTAGAACTCATCCACAACCTCTCATATTTCTTTTTCCTCTACACTTTTTTTCTTGCAGTAGCCTTATATCCGCATAAGACGGTAATATATCACAAATCCCACAAAAGACCACCCTCCTTTTTGGCTGAAAAAGAAGCGTTTTGACAACAAGCGTAGGATAGACTCGAATGCGACTCCGACAGACGTTGCACCAGCACAGCACGCTGAACCGCACTTGAACACCCACAGAATCGGGACTCTGCCTCCTGCAGAGTCCTTCTTGAAGGGGCTTCTCTTCGGGCTTACTTGCCTCGTGCGCTTGCAATATACGCCCCAACAACATGGGGCAAACGATATACACGGGATTTAGCTTAAAATCGGTTCCAGCGGACGTTGCACTTGCGTCCAAGGCAAGCGCCCTCGTCGGGCTGATTTGCCTCGTACGCTTTGCAACATACGCCTCGACAAACTCTCCTCCCTGAGCCTTCGGCTCTTCCCTCCTCTCAAGCCTTTCGAGAGGAGGGATCATTTAGCCGACATGTACGGGGGATTCTAGATTTCTGTTCCGGTGGACGTTGCACTTGTGTCTCCGCAAACTCCCCTGATTCCACTCTACAATCCCCTTCCTGCAGGCGGATATAGCAAGCCATATCCTTATAGTGCTCGGTTGCTTGCGAGCTTTCAGTGGGTTTTTTGCGTCTTCACTTGCAATCATCCACCTCAACAAACTCACCTCCCTGTCGCTTCGCGACATCCCTCCTCTCAACCCTTTCGAGAGGAGGGAATAACCAAGCAAAAGATAAAAAACAAAACAGGAGCCATGACCCCTTCAGTTCTCACAAGTGTTTGGACACCTCCCATCTACTCAAGTCTCGGATTCTCAGCTTACCGAAGAAGGAGTGAGTCATGTTAGGCCATCGGATTCAAAAAGGATACTAAGGATACAGAGGAAGAGACATGAGTAGAGGTTGCAGTTGAAGTCTGATGTTTCAATCTTCACCAACTTTACAGCACCACAACTTCTCCTCATACCTTGCCAGAAGCTCAATCACTTACCCTTTGACCCTTCGATGATGCCATTGCTGAGGAGCAATCATGCGCTCTTCTTCCAACTCTCCCTTCGGCATTTTTGGCAGTGGGATTGTATGTATTCGACCCCCCTGTAGTTTCTCTTGCCAAAGTAAGAAAGAGGAAAGAAAACAGCTTCATCATCATTGGCTGCCTCTGAAACGAAACTGCAGTTTGGACAAGTTTTGAACAATTTACCATCAATCTCTTTGTAAAGGCTTTTGCGCCCTTTTTCATTTTTACTCATTTTCATTTTCCTAAATGAAAACTTGCTCAACATGCACTCTCGGTCTATAGTGACCGACGAAAAAAAATGATCGCTGAGCAAGCGGTTAAAGTTGATCCCTATTGGCTTAGGGATTACGAATAAATCGGCAGTTGCCCTTTGTGGTGACTGCTTTTTTTTTACCTCCAAACAGTCACAAAAAGGGGCCTCCGGTAGCTCTACAAAAGCAGAACCACTAGAGGAAAAGTACCGATTGAACGTTACTGCTCAATGCAACACTTTCAACAAAATGAATCACAATGACCACAATCAAGCCACTATCTTCAAAGGAGCCACAAGGCAAGTCTGTATACCACCCGACTTTCCCCTTGCAGAAGAAAGAGCACAATCAAGTCACTAGAAAGTAGAATAATGCTTTTCTTGAGTAGCGCAAGTATTTTTTCAAAAAACATCAACATCACGCCCCACCCCATCACAAAAAAGAATCATAAAATCAAACATGTAAATGAAAAAGAAGTATACCATAGACATGTCTTCCTTTTCATGGGACTCGCATTTCAATGAGAAACAGTTGAAGAGAGAAACGCCAAAGGCGCCAACAGGAGGGGAAAGCAAAGCCTTCAGGCTGCTCTTGGGGACCGCCTCCAGTCCCCGATAGCCTTGCAACCAGCCAAGCAGAGCGCGGCAGTCGCGCTCGGAGAGCGCAACACAGACGATGCGTGAGCATCGTGAGGTCTGGGGGCAACGACCCCAGGCGGGTGTGGGCAGCCAGCCCACTACGCCAAGCAAAGCGCGGCAGCCGATACCGAGCAGAGCACATGCCCTCACACCTGATAGCCCTGCAGCCTGCCAAACCAAGCGGCAGTCATCCCCTGATGGAACCCCCTGAAGTTGTGTCAAAAATTTCCGTTCAAGGCATCAACCTCTTACACTGTGTCAGGTCGGTCCACACACATCGACTCGTGAGAGAGACCGGCGAGCAACCCATGAGAGTCTCAGATGGAACACCACCTGTAGGCTCGCAACAACGGAGACGGAAAAATGGCCAGACAGAGACGTATGCGTGGGTATCAAATGGCAGCCAAACTCTTCCTCACCTGGAAAGAGTTTGCTGGATACGCACGTGAATTTGGACACGCGTTCACATCCGCACAAAACTCACTTCCACAAGACGAAGCTCTCGCGCTCATCGAAAAAGTACAACATGTCCGTGAGCTGCTCCAACAACAACCCAAACAGATCTTCGAACAAACCTCCACCACTGGATCATATGAATTGCTCCGAGGATATCCGATCAGCTGGGACGTCGAGGCTGTCAATGTCGACACACCGGGGCAAACAATGTGGCAAAAGTCCACAAAGATCGAAGACGTCCCCACACACGAAGTCCAACGCAAAACTGGTGCCAATGACTGCTTCGCGGACGCTGAACACACAGAAACCCCAACATTGATCCGCTTCGAAGAGACCGCGACACTCCCCACACAACCCACCCCCACACATGAAGTCCAACGCAAAACCTCTGGCTGGACAGCGTTCTATCAAGCCTTCCAAGACCGCGCGTAACACGTCCCCCAGCTCTTTTTCGAAACCTTTTTTCGAACCTACCATCTCCATTGTTCGTATGACCTTGCCTTTTGCATAATCTACCCACCCATGAACAGGAGGTTTCGAGATGTTTGTAGGACTGGACTTTGGTACCACAAACAGCGCAATCGCCGTCTGTGACCACGATCAACCTTCGCGAGTCGCGCAATTCTCTCTCTTTAACAAACCCGTCGATCTCTTTCGTTCGATCCTTTACTTCTCCTTCTCACAACGGGACAAACGAGGACAACCCAAAGTCTCCGCCGGCCCCTACGCCATCGAAGACTATCTCGAAGAAGACGGCCTCGGCCGCCTGATCCTCAGCCCCAAGAGCTCCCTCGCAAGCAAATCCTTTCAGACCACACAGATCCTTCACAAACAATACTCACTCCCCGAGCTCGTCGCCATCATTCTACGACACCTCCGCGATGAAGCCGAAGAACAATTTGGACCTCTTGGCCGACGGGTTGTCGCAGGACGCCCCGTCCGCTTCGCCGGCGCAGATGATGACGAGGAACGCACACAGCTCGCCCTCGAACGACTCCACAACGCCTTCGCCATCGTCGGATTCGACGAAGTTGTCTGCGAATTTGAACCCGTCGCCGCCGCATACTCCTATGAAACCAGCCTCGACCACGATGAACTCGTCCTCGTCGCCGACTTCGGTGGGGGTACGACGGACTTCTGTGTGATCAAAGTCGGACCCTCTCATATCGGACAATCAAGTCAGGAAAAAATCCTCGGTATCGACGGTGTCCCCATCGCCGGAGATACCTTCGATGGACGCATCGTACGCGAATTTGTCTCCCCTCACCTCGGGATCAACAGCACATTCAAATCCCAATTTGGTGAAGTCCTCCCCATGCCCATCTGGCCTTACTCCAAACTCGAACAATGGCACCTCCTCGGCATGCTCTCCGACAAAAAAACACTCGGCATGCTACATGACATCCAAAAAGCTTCCCACAAACCCGAACAAGTCGAAGCTCTTATCGATTGTATCGAAGGCAACCTGGGATTCTATCTCTACCGCGCTGTCGAACAAACCAAAGTCGCACTGTCTAATAAACAACAACAAAACTTCCGCTTTACACCCCTGCGCACACCTATCGAAGGCGACATCCAAAGAGATGACTTCGAAACTTGGATCACAAAAGAGTTAGACCAGATCGCAAGCTGCTGTGATAGGCTCATGGACGATTTGAATCTCGGCAGTGACGCGATCGATAGAGTCTTCCTGACTGGAGGGACGTCTTTTGTGCCTTCTGTTAGACAGATCTTTATCGACCGCTTTGGAGAAGAGAAAATGGGGAGCGGAAACGAACTCACATCCGTCGCGTCAGGTCTCGCACAGATAGCTCGTCATACATTCGAAGGATAGTAAATCAAGGGGAGCAAAGAAAAGAATCAGGAGAGAGGGGGATTGGCTTCGTCGTGTTCTTCGAGGACTTCGACAAGGTCACCGACTTTGATCGTGCCCTCGTTCAGTGGGATCAAGTTCTGACCAAAGAAGATACGCTTGTCATGACGACGAAAAGACGCCAACGTCTTGAGAGGTTCGGCCCCACGCTTGCCTGTCGTCTGATCGATGGTAATGACCGCGCACCGATCACAAGGCTTCACGACAGCAAAGGTGATCTCACCGATCTTGACCTTCTTCCAGCGATCTTCGGCAAAAGCAGGTGGACCCTCTATCACCAAATTAGGCCGAAAGCGGTTCATCGAAATGCCCTGCTCCAGGCGTCCATTGAGGTCTTGTAGAGAGGACATGGACGCCAACAAGAATGGATAACCATCTGCAAAGCTCACAATGCCTTCACCTGCCTTGTACGCCTCATTGACGTCTCTTCGGACATTCTTGGGCATCCACACAAGATGACATGGACGCTCGATATATTTGGAGAACCACTCATCGACCTTCTCAGAGACCAACAACGCCTCCACGTCCGAACGCCACACTCGTACACTTTTATGTTGCTCGACAGGAGGCTGCATCGGAATGTCACAAGGTGGCATCCCAGGCGCCTGCACGACCAATGTATCCCCCTGAAGAGATGTTTGGATCAACGACATCTTTGGGTCCCGACGCTGTGTCATGAAGGTCCCATCGAGCTCAACGAGCATCCAACGACGATCATTTGAGAGACCCCGATGCTCAACACGAGCTGTCGTTGTCAAGATACCACCCGCCGACTTGAGCGGATATGTCCAACATTCAGAAAGATGCCATTGTTCCATCATTGTCACCTGTTTGTAGCATTGTGGATCTTGGTACGGGTAAGGGAGCAGAACCCCCTCCGTCGGCGAAAACGCCGACACCTCCCCCTACTCGACTTCGTCGGCAAGGGGAGGGATACAAGTGGGGGGGGGAAGAACCCCCTCCGTCGGCGAAAACGCCGACACCTCCCCCTACTCGACTTCGTCGGCAAGGGGAGGGATACAGACCCAACCATATTTTACGTAGTACACAAAAGAACGAGAACCTCACCTACAATTGAATGTTTGGTTCGTTTTCTGTTCTCTTTCGTAAAGATGTGCATCGCTCCCCTTGCCAAGCCGAGAGCATCGAGGATTGAGTAGGGGGAGCTGGCGGGCGAAGCCCGTCTGAGGGGGTTTTCCCTCTATTACAGGATGGAGCACTATGGTGCGACTGGGTATTCCTTGCCAGCGTCACCTGCTCCACGAAGAAAGTCATATGTATAGATGCCTGTATCATGACCATCAGACCAATTGAGCTTTAGACCATAAAAGCCCATCTTAGACCATGATAAGAGGACGATGTCACGACTTTTCATCACGAGGTGCTCAGGTCTCGTCGCGCGGATGCGGCGACATTCAGCACAAGGACAACGTCGACGCAACATCTCAAGAGGAAATGTTGAGCGCTCGCCGTCCTTCCAGTCGATGGTCAACTCACTCGTGTTGAAGTCGATCTCTTTGGGTGTTGTGTTCTTCAAGGTGCGCTCCGTTATGCCTGTGACTTCAGCTCATTGAGCTGCTCTTCGAGGACTTTGACAGCTTGCTGATCACTCTGAAGACGATCTCTCGCCTGCTGGACAACAGCCTCTGGTGCGCGCTCGACGAACTTCGCGTTCCCAAGTTGTTTTTCAGCTCGTTCGATGTTCTTGTTGAGATCGCCGATCTGCTTTTCGAGACGAGCTACCTCAGCTTCGATATCGATGACACCTTCGAGGGGGATCGTCAGACGAAGCTCATCCACAACAGACGTCGCGCTCATGCCAGACGTCTCAATGTCCTCACCGATCTCGATCTCTTCAATGTTCACGAATCGGGACAGACCGACCAATGTCGGTTTGAGTTGTGCTTGAAGTTCTTCACTTGCACCGGAGATGATCAGTTTTGGCAACTTCATGCGATCATCGATCCCCGATTGCATCGCTCTCATCTGGTTGACCGCGCCAGCGATCTGACGAAGTGTGTTCGTCAACTGCGCTGCCTCTTCGTCACGTGGGAAGGAATCAAGTGTCGGCCAAGGCGCGACAATGACCGCCTCAGGAAGATCAGCCTCACCGGCTTTCTCTCGCAGGTCACGCAGCTCCTGCCACAAAGACTCGGAGATAAAAGGCATGACAGGGTGCAAGAGTTTGAGCAACGTGTTGAGTGCGAAGACGAGGTGTGTCTGGGCCTGTGCTTTACTCTCTTCACCGTGGGAGCCCCACAGACGGGACTTCACGATCTCCAGATACCAAGAACAGAATTCATCCCAGAAGAGATGATAGAGCTCTTCACAGATCTCACCAACCTGAAGTTTTTCGATGTGGTCGCTGATCTTCTCAACGGCGACGTGAAGTCGGTGGTACAGCCAGCGATCTTCGATCGTCTCGATACGTGTGTCGATCGTATAATCTTCACACTGACGGAAGACGAGACCACGACTGGCTTGCCAGATCTTGTTACAGAAGCGACGCCCTTCTTCAAAGCGTGGGATCGTCACGTCAAACTCAGGCGTCTCCCCTTTTTTGCCTTTGCGCTGCTCGCGATCGACCTTCAGACGAAGATCTTGTGCGTGACCTGTCGTCAACAACAACAAGCCGTAGCGCAAGGAGTCAGCACCGTACGAGACGTTGTAATGCTCGATCCGGTGTTTGGGGATATTGCCGATGTTGTACTTTCCTTTGATCTCATCACGACCACCAGCAATGACACGCAATGGATCGAAGCCATTACCACGTGATTTCGACATGATGTTCCCGTGATCATCCTGGACCGTCCCGTGGATCAGGACGTGCTGGAAGGGTGTTTTGCCTTCGAACTTCATCCCCATCATGATCATCCTCGCGACCCAAAGAGCGATGATGTCACGGGCTGTACTCAAGACACTCGTAGGATAGAAGTGTTCGAGGTCTTCTGTCTTGTTGGGCCACCCAAGTGTACTCAGAGGCCACAACTGTGAGCTGAACCATGTATCGAGGACGTCGGGGTCTTGGACCAATCTCGTGCCCGAACATTGTGGACAGCATGCAGGTGTCGCGTCTGCTTCGTCTGTTTCGGGGAGGATTGGATGGGCATCTTCGGGGATCGAGAAGCCACGTGGTTCATTGTCCTCATCGAGTAAGATCGAAGGATTACAATCGAGACAGTACCAGATCGGGATCCTGTGTCCCCACCAGATCTGACGGGAGATACACCAATCAGGTGTGGAGTCCAGCCAGCGCATGTAATCTTTTCCGCGTTGTTTGGGATGGAATTCGACATCACCATCCTCGTAGCACTTGCGCGCGAGATCGACGAGTGGATCCATCTTCACGAACCACTGATTGGAGAGATAGGGTTCGATCGGCACACCAGTACGGTAGCAGTGGGCGACCTCATGAGGATGGTCTTTGACTTCAATGAGGAGGCCGAGCGCGTCGAGATCTGCGACGACCTTTTTGCGACCTTCCGTGTAACCATGAAGACCCTCATAGACACCGGTGACTTCGTTGAGCGTACCGTCGGGGTTGAGGATGTTGATCATGGGTAGATCGTTGCGTTGTCCACAAGCGTAGTCATTGGGATCGTGTGCAGGCGTGACCTTGACCGCGCCGGTTCCTTTTTCGGGATCAGCGAGGATCGCATCACCGACGATCGGAATGGGTCGATCGACGAGAGGCAGCATAATGGTCTCACCGATCAGATCGGCGAAGCGTTTGAGACGAGGCAGATCGTTGGCGATACGTGCTTCGAGCGCTTCGATCTTTTCGGTTTTGTCATCTTGTTTGGCTTTTTCGAGGCGCTTGTTCAGCTCAGCCTCAGGATCGGGGTGAACGGCGACGGCAGTATCACCGAGCATCGTCTCAGGTCGTGTGGTCGCGACCTCGATGAATTCTCCCTCGCGATCTTTCAGTGGATACTTGAATGTCCAAAAGGAGCCGTTAACGGTCTTGTAGTCGAGCTCGTCGTTGGAGAGCGCGGTGAGGATCCCAGTGGACCAGTTGATCAGTCGCTTACTGCGGTAGATCAGGCCGTCGCGAAAGAGTTGTTGAAAGACGACGCGGACAGCGTGGGAGAGTTCGGGTGACATGGTAAACTGGGTGCGTTCCCAGTCGAGGGAGGCGCCAATTTTGCGGAGCTGTCCGAGGATACGTGCCTCGTAGGTGTCCTTCCATCCCCAGATACGTTCGATGAGAGCGTCCCGTCCGATATCGTTACGGGTCTTCTCTTCTTCTTCCCAGAGACGTCTCTCGACGACGGCTTGTGTGGCGACTCCAGCGTGGTCCGTCCCTGGTAACCACATGGCGTTTTCGCCTCGCATACGTGCGGCACGGATCAAGACATCCTGAAGGCTGTTGTTGAGCGCGTGGCCGAGGTGAAGTGCGCCAGTGACGTTAGGAGGGGGTATCATGACGGAGAATGGTTTGCGATTGGGATCGACTTCGGCGTGGAAGAAACCATTTTCATCCCACCATTGGTACCATGGATCTTCGATCGCCATAGGATCGAAGGTCTGACTTTCGCAGCGTCCGGGGCGCGGCGTGAGCTTCTCTTGTTCGTGTTTACCCGACATTCTATCTCCTGGTCAGCCTGATTGGCGTTGGAAAAAAGACAAGACCTCATGGGCAAGGTCCGTCGTGCATATGTAATGACTGATGCCTCTGGATCAAGACGAGATCAACGGCGAAAGGTTTGTTGTTTTTTGGCCTTACGCACCATACAGGAAGGATCAAGTCGTCCAAAAGCTCGTGCAGTGTACCAAATCACGCGGCGGCTGCAAATTGAAAATCGCATGGAGCAGCAAAGGACAAAAAGTCACTGTCAAAAATGTCGATGTATAGGAGGTTTGGGCATTTGGACGAGGGAGCACTTCAAGAAAGTGATTTAAAGGCTTTCTTTTTGTGTCTGAGCATGTTACAAGATGTCCCCCCGATCGGTACATCGTGCCAGGCGTACCAGATCGCTGGGAAGAGAGAGCATACACACGCGGCAATCCTTCTTGTTTCACAAGCACTTACAAAAAAGGCTTGAAAAACAGGTAGGAGTTTGTGTATTCTCTTGCGTCCTTTTTGGAAGAGATATTTGAAATGTACAATTTCGTCTTTTCGAGATAACGTTTTACGACATGTGATCTTATCTCACCAGATAACAAAACAAAGAACAAACATGATAGCGTTTCAATGCACAATCGAAGGGACATGAGTGTTCCTCTTTCATTGAAACCGTTCAAAGTGCCGACAGCACAATCGGAGGTATTTCAGAATGGCTCGTTATAAAGGACCCCGCGTCAAGAAACTGCGTGCCCTTGGTGTGGATCTTCCTGGTCTTTCGAGAAAATCCAGAGAGCGTCGTCCATATCCCCCCGGACAACACGGAAACGTTGGTCACAAGAAGACCACTGAATACGGTCGTCGTTTGATGGAAAAACAAAAGCTTCGCTTCAACTACAATGTAAGCGAGCGCCAACTTCGTCGTCTCGTGAAAGAAGCACGTTCGAGCAAAACGGCAACAGGTCAAAAGCTCCTCGAACTTCTCGAATCCCGTCTTGACAATGTCGTCTTCCGCGCAGGTTTCGCTCCAACGATCCCTGCAGCTCGTCAATTGACTGGCCACGGACACGTCACTGTCAACGGAAAACGCGTCGACATCGCTTCCTACCGCGTCAAGCAAGGTGACGTCATCGGATTGCGTGAGAAGAGCCGCAAAATCGACATCGTCGAGTCTTCCCTGACACAGCTCTCCCTCCAACGTCCCGAATGGCTCAGCTTCGATGAAGGCGAGCGCTCCGCTGAAGTGCTCAACCTTCCAGACAGCGAATCTGTTCCGTTCCCCATCGACATCCTCCTCGTCGTGGAATACTACGCCAAACGACTCTAATCGCTGCACCTCGTCGGCGAGACTCCTCTCTCTGCCCCACTCTCTTCTCCTACACCCCCTACATCTTCACAAAAAGATTTTCTTTTTTGTGGCGACTTGTATCTCGTGTGCAACGAACTGTACAAAATCACCAGTCCCGTCGTATACAATCAAGAGCGCTCCGCACTTCGTGTGGAGAGGGTACCTTCACAGCTCCACACAGACCCTTGTGGCGTCTTGGCTTGCAAAAGCCCAACACGCCCAAATACATACGGACAAACACGATGGCAAATTTGAAAGAAATTGTACTCACTGAAGAAGTCAGACCCAAGTTGATCCGCGACTGCGCCACCGTCCTCAACGAGGAAGTCAACAAGAAAAAAGGCGTCAAAGGGCTGATGATCAAAGGAGGCTTTAAAGTCATCCGCAAGCTGGAAAATGGCCGCATGATCGAACGCGCGATCGACTTTTTGCTCGACGAATTTGTCGAAGAACTCGACGCCTACTACCAAAGTTACCTGCAAGAAGATGAAGCCTCACGCCCCACCTTCTCGATGTACATCCAGCAACGAGAGAACGAAGTGACCGAGTCTCTGCTCAGCGTCACAGATCGTCGACGTCAACGCGCGAGTAACAAAGTGCTCATCGCGACCTATGACAAACTTCGGGGTGTCGCCGCCAAAAACGTCAAAGAAGGCGTCCCCGCAGTCGGTCGCTTGATGCAAAAGTACGCCTTTGAGCTCAACACCTGAGACCATACGTGAGAGAAAAAGATGAGAGGGGGAGTTGGGGTGCGTCTCTGATCAGGGACGGAAGGAAAAGTCGTAGGTGATACGGATGCCTCTTCTGGGGAAAACAGCGCGTCGCAACGTCCACTTCACACATGCTTGTACGAGTGGATCTTTAAGCGTCGATTTTTCCAGATCCCATGAAACACGGACAGGTTGGCTTTTGGGGATGGCCAGCTTCACGACGAGCTTCCCTTTGAGTTTGGGTTGCTCCTTCAAGCGCGTCTTATAACACTTGTAAATGATCCCTTGGCACTTCTTGAGCACTCCGCGAACAGATGGACCTCTCACTGGCTGATCGGAGAGTCCCAATCGATCCAAAAGCTTTTTCATATCAGTACGGACACTGGCGTCTTTCGGCGCACGTTTGAGGATCTCTTGATATTGTCGAAGTGCGTCCGCGTACTCTTTTCGCTGGATGTGAGCCTTCGCGAGATTCTTTCGAGACTCGACACGCTTCCCATTGACACGAACAGCGCGGCGCAAATAGAGGATGGCCTGTTTGGGTTCACCTTTTTGCAGATACAATGTCCCGAGGCGGAAGAGCGTCTCATCGTGTTCTCGTTCGAGTTTGAGCGCCTCTGAGAGCGCTTTGATCGCGCCATCGATATTGCCGACACCTGCACGCAGGACACCGAGACGAAAGAAGGTCTTGAAGTGCACCTGTGGCAAACG
This sequence comes from Deltaproteobacteria bacterium, assembly GCA_002731275.1. Taxonomy (GTDB): domain Bacteria; phylum Myxococcota_C; class UBA6777; order UBA6777; family UBA6777; genus UBA6777. The sequence goes on from PCBK01000145.1 coordinate 21,353, forward strand.
ACTTGCGCGTTCGTACAGCGCGAGGGCTTTCGCAGCGCTTCCCATCTCTTCGTAGGTTTGTGCGAGACGGATGTGTAGACGAAAGAGTTTGGGGCGCAATTTGAGCGCCCGCTCCCAGTGAGAGGCGGCCTCGGAGTTTTGCTTCTCCGCTTTGTACAATTTGCCGACAGCACGCAGCGCTTCAAAGTGTTCGGGTTGTTGTTTGAGGAACTTTTGATACCAGCTGATGGAGTTTTTACGCTGCCCGAGACGTTCGTACAAGACGGCGAGACCGTAGTTGGCGTCTGCGTTGTTGGCTTCCTTGGCCAACGCGCTCTTGTAAAGCTCCACAGCTTTCTCATTTCGCTTGCGCGCGAAAGCGATCTCAGCCTTACCAAGTAGCGGCTCGACGCGACCAGGCAGAGATTTTTCGGCGAGCTCAAAGTCACCCTTTGCACGATCCCAAACGCGCCACGCCGTATAAATCCGACCACGTCCAACGAGACACCAAAAGAATTCAGGGTTACGTCGCAAACACAGATCAAAAAGACGCCACTTCTTCTTTTTGTTCTTCAGCGCATATCCATACAGATAGTAATACACAGGGTTGTCTGTGTTTTTTTGGAAGAGCGTCTGATATTGTTTGATCGCGGCGTACTGTTTTCCTTTGGACACGAGGCCCTGGATATCAAGTCGCCCTTTTTGTAAGATGTCTTTGTCCTTTGCGGTCAGACCACCTTCTTTGGTATTCTTCGTTGAAGACGGACACCCACTCAAAAGTGCAACGGTAAACATACAAGCACCCAGGATGGGGATGATTCGATTTCTCATCCGTTTTTTTCTCTCCTCGTTCGGTGAATCATTCGACAAATATCGAAGGCATTGTATAGCATGTGAAGGACAGATTGCAAGCGAAGGCCAAACTCGTCGAGGCTTCGCTTTTTTGTAGATGGATTGCGTTGGAAGAATAGTATGTTTTGTGTCTTTGGAGCGAGAACAAAAAGAACGATACCATCGAGAGGACAGAGGGCATTCCCTGTGCGCAGTAGGCTTTGTCTCCTCGCGCTCGTCGTTTGTCTGGCCTTGTCTTCTGCCTGTGGGACGTTTGGTGTCGGTGAAGCCTGTCAGTCCGATCAAGAGTGTCTGCGTGGTCTATACTGCGACCTCGGTGCGCCCGATGGATACTGTAGTATGGAGTGTGATGAGACGCTCCCCTGCCCTCGCTTCTCATATTGTGCAACCGTCGAAACACAAGACCCCAGTGGTGCCCCAATTAACATTCGTCGCTGCCTCAAACCCTGTGGGAGCAATGACGACTGTCGAGCACAATACACATGCACACAGCTACCACTCGATCAAATTCGCGTCTGTTTTCCCACATACTCGATCTAGCACCCTCCAACACAAAGGAACATAGCTAGACAAGCCGACACGAAAAAAGTTGTTCACAAAAGCAATGGGTCGTGCTATACCGATCACATGTTGGTCACCCGATGTGACCAAACAGCGCATAACAGGTCGTTGTACACTCTGCGATCTCGTAAACGAATTCACCGAAGTCGTTTTGAACGTAAAGCAAAACCTTCGGCCCAAGACAGAATAAGAACACGGAGGTGGATCTTGACTGACAGCAAAAAGGGTATCCCAGAAGATATCCCACCCGCACCAACTGGTGGTGCTAGTGGCCCCGAGGTTTCCAGTGAACAGCTCGAAAAACTACTCAGCGGAGAAGCCTCTTTTCAGAACTTCTTCAACCTCTCCGATGATGTGCTGTTGGCCTGGGCCAATCAGGGATACTTTTTTTACCAACAAGGTAAGTACGACGACGCAGAGACCATCTTCAAAGGCCTCGTCACGCTGAACCCAAAGATCGCCTATTACCATACAGCCCTCGGCTCCATCTACGAAGCCAAACAGGACTACGAAGAGGCGCTCATCGAGTTCAACAAAGCCCTTGAGATCGACGCAGATGATATTTGCGCGCTCGTCAACCGCGGCGAAATCCGACTTCGCAAAGGTGAAGTCCTCGAAGCTGCCTCCGACTTCCAAAAAGGTATCAAGCTCGACGAAGTGAACATCCAAAAACAACGTCAAGCTGGTGAAAAGATCAATCCAGATCCCGCAGCTCAGCGTGCACGTGCCCTCTCTGTCGTGACTTATGAAGTCCTCAAAGAGATCGAAAAGAAAGTCAAAGAGACACAAGGCAACGGCTAATCACGCCCCCTCCCCCACAAACCATTCGTTCATATCTCCCCCCTGAAAAATCGCCAACAATCCCGGAATCATCAACGTCTCAAACATCGCGCCCATCAGCTCTGGTGTGTACGTCTCTGTGTTCTCCAACCAACGGCGAAACAACGTCATCATCACACCTGCAAGACAATCGACAACGAGCAGCTTCAGCTCCTCCGGGTAATCGACCAACCCCAAACGCTCAAGGTGGATCTGTAACGCCTGCATTGTATACTCCTGAAACCTCTGCAGGACCAATCCCTCCGCGCGTGAGTGCAACAACAAACGTATCAATTCCTCTCGCTCCGCCCATAGCTCAAAGACCCACACGATCAACTGACGCGCGTAAAAAGACGCCCCCAAGTCGACCTCTTCGCTCTGCATAAAATCTTCTAGCTTCTCAAAGAAATCCTCAAACGTCGCGTCAAAACAGCTCAACAGCAGATCATCTCTCGTCTTAAAATGAGAGTAAAATGTCGGCCTCGACACGCCGGCTTTCTCCGCAATATCAGCCACCGAAATACGATGATACTCCTTCTCCGCGACCAGCTCCCGTAACGCGTCCTGCATTTGCCGCCTTGAACGCAACATCCGACGATCCATCTTCTTATCCTCCATCACTTCCTCCACATGTCTTCCAACTCCCCCACCTACCATCTCTTATACCCAAAACACTGTGGAACGGAAAGCACACCCGTCCCACAACTATTTTACACTTGTAAAATAGTTGTGGGACATGTATACCCGTAGAGAGTCTATTTTACAGGTGTAAAATAGTCATCCCCAAACAAAGACACGCAAGGTAGAAAAGCAGGAGGCGTCATGACGACCACGAAGCCACAACCCCCTTTGTTATCAGGTTCATATCCACTCATTGGGCATCTCATTGAGATGGCAAAAGACCAGCCCGCGCTCTTGCGAAGGGGACAGCAGGAGAAAGGAGCTCCCTACATGATCAAGATGGGGAAGACGCCCTGTGTTGTGTTACAAGGTCCAGAGCACGCGAAGGTGTTTTTTCAGCAAACGGACAAAGCGCTACGCATGGACAAAGCCTACCAATTTCTGAAGGCGATCTTTGGCAACACGAGCTTTCTGCAAAGTCCCGAGAGCTACCACAACCAACGCCCTGTCCAGATCGCTCCCTTTAAGCGGGACAAGATGCTCTCCTATATCCCAATCATCCAAGAAGAAGTGCAGCGTTGGCTCGATGGTCTCGGTGAAGAAGGTGAGATCCAACTCGTCGACGAGATGCGATATCTGACACAAGTCGTCGCAGCCCACGCGATGATGGGAAAAGAGTTCCGCAACGCGATGAGTCAAGAGTTTTGGGATCTGTTCATGGATATCAGCAACGCGCTTGACCCCTACCTTCCTTCCAATTGGCCATTTCCCAAGTTTATCAGACGAGATCGTGCCAAGAAGAGGATGATCGAGATCCTCGAACCCATCATCAAAGAACGTCAGGCTCACCCAGAGAAGTACGATGACTTTTTGCAAGAGCTGCTGATGACCAAGACCAAGGACGGTGAACAGCTCACGGTCCATCAAGCGATCGATTGGGTCATTGGTTTCATGTTTGCGGGGCACGAGACGACTTACGGTCATGGTAGCTGGTTGATGATTTTGCTGTTACAAAACCCTTGGTATATTGAGCACATCGAGAAAGAGATGGATGAACTGATGCCCTACGGTACACAGATCTCGATCGAACACATTGTGGGGCTCAAGCATATTCAATGGGCGATCGATGAGACAGAGCGCATGAAACCTGTCGCGCCGGGATTGTTCCGAGGTGTTGAAGAGCCCTTAGAGCTCGATGGCTACTCGATCCCTGCAGGTTCATGGGTCATGCTCGATACACTTGGGGCACACTACTCCGAAAAGGTCTACACAGAACCGGAGAAGTTCGATCCGTTGCGTTTTGGTCCAGAGAGAGACGAAGGCAAGGGGCGCTTTAAATTGACGGGATTTGGTGGTGGTATTCACACGTGTACAGGGAAAAACTTTGCGCACTACGAGATGAAAATCATCGCGAGCTTGATGCTCCAGCAATTCACATGGGAGCTGCGGACCAAAGATCCTCACACAGTGATGGGCAAAGGCGCAGCAGGCCCTAGCCAGACGACACTCGCTTACAAGCGCAAGACACTCACGAAACGCACAGCGCCCCAAGCGACGCCCGCTGCGACAGGCTGTCCTCACATGGCTGCAGCACAAAACGCTTGACCCACCGACCTTCCCTCACAGCACCTGCTTAACACAAGACAATTCCAAACACACGCAAAGAGCCAGCAGTAGATACTTCTCAGAGAGGTTGATTTGGTGTATAGTGTGGCGGAAAATGTGATTGTATTGAAGAATCCCCCGCAAGAAAAACGAGGCACATAGTGGCACAAGATCTGAAAACCCAATTGATGGAAGGCTCTTGGACCGACGTCCTGACACGATATGCCGACATTGGTTTGGCATTACTGGTCGTGTTTATCGTGGGCATGATGATCATCCCTCTCCCCACGTTTATCATGGACATCTTGCTCACGTGCAATATCAGTATCGCCTTGACGCTCGTCTTGATCGCGATCTATATGCCCAGCTCCCTCAACCTCTCAGTGTATCCTTCACTGCTGCTGGTGACGACGCTCTTTCGACTCGCCCTCAACGTCTCCTCCACCCGACTGATCCTGCTCAACGCAGACGCCGGTGAGGTGATCAAGTCATTTGGTGAGTTTGTCGTCTCAGGTAACCTCGTCGTCGGGGCGATCATCTTCTTGATCCTGATGTTGATCAACTTCATCGTCATCGCCAAGGGGTCGGAACGTGTCTCGGAGGTCGCAGCTCGTTTTACACTTGACGCGATGCCTGGTAAACAGATGTCGATCGACGCGGATATGCGCGCAGGTGCGATCGATATGGATGAAGGTCGACAACGTCGCCGTAACCTCGAACGAGAGTCGCAATTATTCGGAGCGATGGACGGCGCGATGAAATTCGTCAAGGGTGATACCATCGCTGGTATCATCATTACGGTGATCAACATCGTCGGAGGGATCATCATTGGTGTCTTGCAAAAGGAGATGAGCGCCGGAGAGGCGGCTTCGACTTACGCGATGTTGACCATCGGTGACGGTCTCGTCTCCGCGATCCCGTCGCTCCTGATCTCGGTCTCTGCGGGGATCATGGTCACGAGGGTCACTCCCGAGAAGGAAGGCACCAACCTCGGTGCGGACATCGGCGCCCAGATCCTCGCCAACTACAAACCCTTCTACATTATCAGTGGTTTGCTCGTCGTCCTCGGCTTGATTCCAGGTCTACCAAAGGTCCCCTTCTTTATCCTCTCAGCAGGTGCAGGCTTCCTCGCTTACAGCCTCCAAAAGACCAGAGAGATCAAGACTCTTGGTCTCGATGGAGACGAAGATATCGATGACATCCCGGCGCTTGACCAGCCCAAAAAGCCCAAAAAGAAGAAGAAAGACGCCGAACCACAAGACCTCGTCCCGATCGTCACGCCCATCGCGCTCGAAGTCTCCAACGCCCTCACACCATTCGTCGACTCAGCGACCGAGTCGGGGGAGCGCTTCCTCAATGAGATGCTCCCCCTGATGAAAGAAGGTCTCTTCTACGAATTAGGGGTCGCTTTCCCAGGTGTTCGTGTGCGGGGTTTCTGCTCCCACCTTCCTGATGATACATACATCCTCAAAATCAACGAGGTCCCCGTCGCCGTCGGCCAGATCCCTGATGGAAAAATCCTCGTCAACGAGAGCGCTGAACGTATCGCGATTATGAACATCGAGGGTGATCCCACGATCAACCCCGCAAACGGTATGGACGCATGTTGGATCCCCGAAGACCGCAAAGAGATTATCGAACAATCAGGTTACACGACGTGGGATACACCGGGATACGTGATTCTTCACCTCTCCAGTATCCTCCGGCGCTTTGCCTATGAATTTGTCGGTATCCAAGAGGTCCAATCCAGTCTCGACAAACTCGACCCAGCCTTCCCAGCGTTGATCAAAGAGGTCAGTCCCAAAGTCCTCTCACTGCAACAGCTCACGGACATCCTCCGACGCCTCGTCGAAGAAGAGATCTCCGTCTGTAACCTCAAAGGGATCCTCGAAGCGCTCGCAGAGTGGGGACAAATGGAGAAAGATCCTGTCATGCTCACGGAGTACGTCAGGATGTCCATGAAGCGCTACATCACCTACAAATACTCCCGTGGTGGCAACACCCTTGTCGTCTATCTGCTCGATCCACAGATCGAACAGGCGATCAAGGACTCCATCCAGATCACCTCTTCGGGTAACTATCTTGCGCTTGAGCCAGAGATCGCACAGGACATCCTCGACGCCGTACGGGTCGAGATTGGCGACCTCCCCGCGACAGCACAGCAGCCCGTTATCCTTACAAACGTCGAGATTCGTCGCTACTTCCGACAACTCGTCAAACTCGAATTCCCCTATCTCGCGGTTCTCTCCTTCCAGGAGTTGAACCCCGATATGAATATCCAACCCGTCGCACGTATCAGTGTCAGACGCTAATCCCAACTCTCAACACGATGAGGTCGCGATGCGCCAGGTGGGACAACGAACCCCAAGAATTTTGATCGCAAAACCAGGACTTGATGGACATGATCGAGGCGCCAAAATTGTCGCCCGTACGCTCCGTGATGCAGGCTTCGAAGTCATCTACACAGGGCTCCATCAAACCCCCGAAATGGTCGTACAGGCTGCGCTCCAAGAAGATGTCGATGCCATTGGCTTGAGCATCATGAGCGGCGCACACAATTATCTGTTCCCAGAAGTGATTCGACAACTCCAGTCCGAACAAGCCGATGACATCATCGTCTTTGGTGGCGGAATCATCCCAGATGAAGACATCCCCACGCTCAAAGAGGCAGGTGTCTTCTCGATCTTCACCCCCGGCTCCTCTCTCGTGAAGATCGTCAAGGATATCGGTGAAATGCTTGGCTGGGAGAACACAACAGAGGCCGTCAAAAAGATCGAACACACAGTAGGACTCAATGAGTCATAAGCCTTGAGGTCTCTCTTCTACCCTCACAGACTCACCAGCTCCGCCCCAAAAGACAAGGAAGCCCTCTATGCAATTTGAACGCAGCGCCGATCAACAAATGATCGCAGAACAAGTCCGCCAATTTGCTCGCACAGAGCTATCTCCGCTCGTCCATCAGTGGGAATCTGCCCGACGTTTTGCCTCAGAAGGTGTCGAAACCCTTGGCAGCCTGGGACTCTTTGGTGCATGTATCCCAGACCAATACGATGGCGCTGAAGCTGACCCCATCGCGCTCTTACACGTCATCGCTGAGGTCTCTTGGGTCGACGCCTCACTCGGTGCCCTGCTCGCCTCTCACAACGGCTTTGTCGTCCCCTTCTTGCTCACACACGGCAGCGAAGCACACAACAAAGTGCACCTGCCAGCGATTGTCGAAGGCACAACGCGCGTCGCATTCGCAGCGCTCCCGCCTCATAAAGCCCCCACAATACAATACACAAACACAAGTGATGGCTATCAGCTCGAAGGCACACTCTCCTCGATCCCAATGGCAGCCGACGCGACGCACCTGCTCGTCCTCGCGACACAAGACGACACGACCGCAGCCTTCTGGCTCGAAAGAGGACATGAAGGGCTTCAGATCACAGCAGCCCCACAATCCCTCGGTCTCCGCGGCGCAGGCAACGCACATATCGAATGCAAAGCGCTCCAGGTCCCAAGTGCACACCTCATCACCACATTGGATGGCGACGAGCAGGCAGCGCTTTGGCGTAGAGGACGCCTCTGCCTCGCCGCTACAGCCTACGGCGTCGCACAACGTGCGCTCGATGAATCCGCAGCCTATGCCAAACAACGCAAGCAATTTGGCAAGCCCATCGCCGCATTCCAGGCCATCCAATGGAAAATTGCCGATATGGCTATGGAGATCGACGCCGCACAGCTCATGTTCGAGCAAGCAGGATACGCATGGGCACAAGGTGATGAAGACGCCCTTGAAACCCAGAGCCGTAGCGCCCTGTTCTACACCACACAGAGCGCGGTAAAAGCAGCCCAAGAAGCCATTCAGATCCACGGTGGATACGGTTTTACGACAGAGTACCCGGTCGAGAAATTGTATCGCGACGCCCAGGCCCTTCAGGCTCGATGGGAAGGACGAGAACAACAGATACATCACATCACCGAGCAGTGGTGGACACAGGGAGCAGGATAAAGCATGTCTTCACTTGCCTCCCGCATCCTCAAGGGTGATCGTCGTGCTGTCGCGAGATTGATCCGCGATATCGACGATCGAATGCCCTCCGCCCGCGAAGAACTCAAAGCCCTCTACCCCCACACAGGTAACGCTCATATTATCGGATTGACTGGTGCACCAGGGAGCGGAAAGAGTTCACTCACAGACCAGCTCATCGCAGCCTTCCGACAACGAGGTCAGACCGTCGGCGTCCTCGCAGTTGACCCGTCAAGTCCGTTCACTGGAGGTGCCATCCTCGGTGACAGGATCAGGATGCAACAACACACTCTCGACAAAGGTGTCTTCATCCGCTCGATGGCGACACGTGGACATCTCGGCGGCTTAACAAGAAGCACACGAGACGCCGCCCGAGTGCTCGACGCATTTGGCGTCGATATCATCTTGATCGAGACTGTCGGTGTTGGTCAAGACGAGGTGGATATTGTCAAACAGGCAGACACAACACTCGTGATCGCGGTCCCTGGCCTCGGTGACGAAGTCCAAGCGATCAAAGCAGGCGTGTTGGAGATTGGCGACATCTTTGTCGTGAATAAATCCGACCTTCCTGGCGCAAGAAAAGCCAAGCGAGATCTGGAGATGATGCTCGATCTACGCCCTCGCCCGGCAGACGCGTGGCATCCTCCTGTCCTCCAAAGTATCGCGACACAGTCCGAAGGCATCGAGCAGATCCTCACATATACAGATAAACATGTCGAGCATATCCGCGAACATGACGGACACAAACACAAGCGGGAGCGACTCCATGAGGAGTTCTTCGTCCTGCTTAAAGGTATCCTCCACGATCAACTTGAATCGCTCTTGCAGTCCCCGACACACTCCGCGTCTTTCTTCGAAGCACTCGAACAAGAAGCGCAAGATCCCATGACCCTCGCCGAACAATTTATTGAGCGATACGTCTCCTTTCATCACACACCAAACCAACAATAGACAGGTCTCATGGAACGTATACTCGCGGCTTTTCGCAGAGCCGACAAACCCCTCTATCTCGTAGGTGCCGCAGCACGTAACTTCCTCCGCACACAGGATTGGGGGACGCCCGGTGTCTTCGAATTTATCTCGCCGATCTCTCGCAAGGAGATCTTCCAACTGCAAGACCTCCCCGTACGATACAAAACACAACGCGGCCCCATCCCCGTAAATGTCGAGCTTGGCGAGCACACATTACTCGGCTATATCACTTGCAGCTCGCGCAAAAAATCGAACGCTCAAGCGCTCGAACGAATGCTCAAAAAAAGAGGCTACACGATCGAAGCGCTCGCGATCGACGGTTCAGGTCAGGTCTTTGACCCTTTTGGGGTGCAGAAGGATTTGGAGCTACAAAAGATCCAACTTTTCCAAAAGGAGCCTGTCCGCGCCTTCGAGGAAGATGCGCTCAAACTTATCGGTCTCGCCCGCCTCGTCGCCGAGCTAGGCGTCCAGCCAGAGCGCGCCCTGCTCCGCTCTGCCACGGAGGAAGCTGGACGTGTCCTCTTTGCCCCTCGTGATGGATGGTTTAGAGAGATGACGATGCTCTTATGTGGTCCACACGTTTGGGAGGGGATGCAGGTCCTCTTCGACACACGGGTGCTTGGATTGCTCCTGCCAGAAGCGCACGCGATGGTCGGTTTTGCCGAGACCTCACGTTACCACCATAAAGATCTTTGGGACCACACGAGGCAGGTGATTGACCAAGCGATTCCTACGCCGCTCGTCCGGTGGGCTGCGCTGCTGCACGATGTTGGAAAGTGTTGGACACGGACGTATGGGAAACGCAAAGAGGTACACTTTTACATGCACGATGAGCTTGGCGCGATCCTCGTCGAAGGCATCGCGACACGCTTTCGCATGGAGCCATCGTTCCAAGATGCCCTCGCTTTTCTCGTGCGAAACCACCTGCGTCCCAACAGCTATGTTCCTGAATGGACGGATTCAGCAGTCCGCCGCTTGATCACAGAGTCCGGCGATCGACTTCAGCCTTTGTTGCAGCTCTCTCGTGCAGATATGACCTCTGGGAATGAGCAGAAGCGGCAGCTCGCAGCACAGCGTGCCAACGAGCTTGCGCGACGTGTTGAAGCGATTCAAAAAAAGGACGCAAGGCGGACCTTTTTACCGACAGGATTGGGGCGAGATATCATCGAAACACTGGCACTTGAGCCAGGGCCTCGTGTGCAAAGAATCAAACGATTTTTGGAGGAGTCGATCGAGGCAGGTGAGCTTGAGGCGTGGAAGGACATCGAATACTACATGGAGTTTCTTCGCAAGCAGACATCCCTTCCGGAATAGGTAAGGTCAAAGACGCGCTCTATCACAATGACGAGACTCACTCATCATCATCCAGACCATCGACATAACCAATATACGGAAGATTCCGAAACTTCCCTTGGAAATCCAATCCATATCCAATCACAAAATAATCATCGATTGTAAACCCGAGATAGTCGATATCGACGGGCTGGATCGTCCGTGCAGGCTTTTCGAGCAATGAACAGATCTTGAGAGTCTTGGGTTTACGTGTACGAAAATTCTCGATGAGATATTGCATCGTCAACCCAGTGTCGACAATGTCTTCGACGACGATGACGTGCTTATCGACAACGGCAGTTGAAAGATCTGAGGTGATCTTGACGACTCCAGAGCTTTCCGTGCGATTACCGTATGAACTCAAGCCCAAGAAGTCGACGTGAATAGTCAAATCGAGTTGCCGACACAGATCGGCAAAGAATAAAAAGGCACCACGTAACACACCAACGACGATGATATCTTCTTTGACGTCTTTGTAATCGGCTGTAATCTGTTTTCCGAGCGCTTCGATACGCTCTTGGAGCTGCTCTGCGGAATAGAGGACTTTGATGTTTTCTTTTTTGATTTCCATCTCATGTAGCCTTTTGTTCGGAGTTCATGTCAGCATGTGGAGGAACAACAGAGGCGATGGTTTGGCCATTTTGTTGACGTGGCGTCGGTTCTTCGAAGCAGAAGCGACAGCGAGCTTCATAGGATTCGGTGGCCCCTACGAGGACCTGACCTTCGTCGAGAACCAGTCGCTGTGAGCGTGTTGCCGGTGCGCCACAACGCATACACACAGCTTGCAATTTGGTGATGGACTCAGCGACAGCCATCAATTGGGGCATAGGGGGAAAAGGTGTGCCCAAGTAATCCATATCGAGTCCAGCGATAACAACGCGCAGCCCGCGATTGGCCATATCTTCACATATATCGAGTAATTCGTCTCCAAAGAACTGGGCCTCGTCGATCCCAACGACATTGGTTCCGACCTCGACCTTTTCCAGGATCTCAGCAGCTTGCTCAATCGGGTACGCCGTAAAACGCTGCTTGGAGTGAGAGACAATATCGACAGCGTCGTAGCGATCGTCCGTGCTTGGCTTAAAGACAGCGACACGTTGACGCGCGATCACAGCGCGCTTGAGACGCCGAATCAGTTCTTCAGACTTTCCAGAAAACATAGGTCCTGTGATAATTTCGATCCATCCGGATCGATGGCCATTTGAGTACATCACCGAGACTCCTCTACGTGTGCTGATGAGGGTATGTTGAAAAAGAACGACCGATGAGGTCGAGAGCGCGTTATCATAAGGCCCAGAGGTACGCAGACATTGGGCATGACATCAAAAATGTATGGGTTCAGCGGCGCGCTGAAAGGCTTCAAACTGTTCGGGTGTATTGAGATTTCGTAGAGTTGCACGGGTTTTGACGTCTCGATATTCGATGGATTGGGGGTGCTCTTGGAAGAGACCACGTAACCCACCCTCATGTTTTCGGAGAAGAGGTCGAAACCCGGCACCGATCAATACAGGATGGCCTTGTTGTGTTTGGTATGTTGGGATGCGAACGCGGCAAGCGTCCACAGGAAACTGCTGACATAATGTCGTCAAAAGTGAGACAGGGATCGGTCCTTGATCGACAGGACCGACAAGCAGCGCTGCGTCGGGGGCATTATCCAAGACAGCAACAGCTCGAAGGAGCGAATCGATCGGCTCTTCTTGGTCAAGTCCTTGTACCCACGTCACAGGACACTCTATCTCTTTAGCCAACGCCTCTTTGACGAGAGGCAATGTCACGACAACGACGTGTGTGACACCGGCTTCGTAGTGTGCACGGATCAGATGCTCACAAAAGGAACGTCCTTGCCAGCGCAACAGCGCTTTTGGTTGTCCCATTCTCCGCCCACGTCCAGCAGCGAGGAGTACGCTCACGATGTTGCGAGTAGCCTTCTGCAACGCTGTATTCCTCTCAAAACAGGTCCATGAACAGGTCGACGACGACGCCCTCAGCGTCCGATCTTTGTGCAGATCGTTGATACCAAAAATGCACAAAATCGTCAATGCAGTGAGGGCAGAAAAAGCACATCAGCACACACAAACATCATGAAGTCTTTGGCGAATTGGTAGAGAGAGGGAGAGTGTGGAGGGCAAAAAAGAAGCACCGCGTCGTCAGATGAAGAACGAGACGTTGACCGAGCCCATTAAACTATGAAACGGGAAAAGACCGACCTTTTGGTCAATAAAGAGTTGCAGTCCATACCTGAATTTGACACCGATCGAGATCTCTTCTTTGAGGAAGTAATCAAAACCAACACCTGGCGCAAGACCTGGCGCGGTGATGTGTCCCTGAACAAAGGTCAATGTCTGCCAAAAGCCCACAGCGAGCTCGACAAACGGGCGAAATTCATCGGTCAGAAAGTAGTAGCGGAGATCCGTAAAAGCCTCGACCATAAGAGGTGTTGAGGTGCTCACACAGATATCGTTGGGGACCGCACAGGCGTGCAAGGAGACGTGCGCTTCGATTGCAAACGCCCAGGCATCAGCAAAGCGCTGTGTATACTCAAGCCCAAGCGCACCACCCGCCCCTACACCATAGCCGTTTTTGGCGCGGTTGTTCGTCGATGTGGGATCGCCACCAACATTGAACGTAAACGGCACAGAGGCATGGATGCCAATGGAAGTGTGTTTGTATTGCGCATGTGCTGTGGATGGCGTCATCACCCAGCCCATCGCAAGGAAACCACCGAGAAAACAAAGCCATGTCCATGCTGATCGCTTGTGCATTTTCATCATTCCTTATAGCAGATTCTAACGCGATAAGTGCGGTCTTACCGGCCAGAAGAATTGAAGTCTATGTTGCGGGACTTCTTCTTGTGGTGCAAGTGAGTTTCGGCGCGTCGTACAAAAAAGTTGCGGTGGAAGAACATACACCTCGTCGCGCACTTGCTAAAATACCAAAGTGAGTCGCAGATGCAAACTTTTGGTGATGGGAAAGCTCTCGATTTGAAGCGGTACATAGATGTTGTACGTCACTCCCACCCGGCCTCCAAAAGGTAAAGGTACATCAACCCCCCCACCAAAATGGACGTCCGCTGTCCACAACATTCCGACAACACCAAAACGCCCTTGAAAACCAACACTCGTCTGAAAAAAGGGCAGGATCGGCAGTATATCCAGGAGAAAGTGGACGCCCACTGCCCCACGCAGAAAGTGTGTCCCTTGGTGATTTGACCATGTCGAGAAGACACCTACACCCATCCGCTCAACGGGGTGGAGCAACAGATCGACCCCCAACCCCGCACCATGTGGTAGCTGTGGATCATCGGACAACGCCATTCGCGCAGCCATCGTCAACGCCCATCTCTTTGGCTTGAATATCTCTTGCTTGACTTGCTTGGCAGGCGTCGCGGCACTTACCACACCACAACACGTACACATCGCGAGCAACAAAAGACCTAACCATCGTACATACAAAGGCATATACGCTCCCTATATACAGATCACCAAAACGCTCCTATGAACATAGCGCCTTTGACATTCACGTGCAAATCGTCCAAAACGAAAGCGTACGCCTCATTCAGGAAAGGAAGAACATATTGAACCGTTTTCGTGTCAATCCATTGGGCCAGGCCTGGCAAGATGTCGGCAGATTCAGGGACATTGTCGCTGTCCTCGTGAGATACGGCTTTGGTGAGCTGATCGCGCGCATGAATCTGCAAGATACCTTCGTCACACGTATGCTCGGACATAAACCCGCGCCACAATCAGAAGGTCTCTCCACTCCAAAACGATTGCTCCTCGTCATGCAGGAGCTTGGCCCAACATTTATCAAACTCGGACAGATCCTCAGTACACGACCTGACTTGATACCTGAGGAGTTCATCGAAGAGTTTAAAACACTCCAGTCTTCCGCAGCGCCCCTTCCCTTCGAGAAGATATCTGCGCAGCTAAATATCGCACTCCCTGCGCCTGTCGATGAGATCTTCGACAACATCGATCCAGAACCGCTCGCCTCTGCCTCGATCGCGCAGGTCCACAAAGCGACGCTAAAAGACGGCTCCAAGGTCGTGTTAAAAGTCATTCGTCCAGGGATTCGCGAGACACTGATGAGTGATCTTTCGATCCTCAAATTCTTCGCCCGACAGGTTGAGTCGCTCTTTCCTGACGCCGTACTTTTTGATCCAGTAGGGATCGCCGCGGAGTTCGAGAAGGCCCTCTCCAAAGAGATAGACTTCACCGTCGAGCTGCGAAACTTACAGCGCTTCACCAAAAACTTTACGGACAACCCAGACGTCCATATCCCGATCGCCTACCCCGAGCTCTCCTCCAAAGACGTCCTCGTCATGGAGCGCGTCGAAGGACAGAAAATCACGGACGTCGAAGAAGATCGAGAATATCTCGTCCGGAGGATGGTCGCCATCTCCTTTGAGATGATCTATGTACACGGCTTCTTCCACGGTGATCTTCATCCCGGCAACATCTTTGTCCTTCCTGACGGACGAATTGCCCTGATCGACTTTGGACTCGTGGGGCGACTCACCCCCAAGATGAAGGATTACGTCATCGATCTGCTCCTCGGACTCGTCAGACACGACTATGAAGTCGTCCCGGAGACACTCTACGAGATCGGTATCAAAAAAGTCCCGGTCAATTACGATCGGTTCCAGGCAGATGTCGCGAGCTTGATGGATGAATACCTGCTCGGCGCGAAGATGGCTGACATCGACTTTGGAAAGCTGATCCAGGAGCTACTCGACGGCGCGATGAGACACCACATCGCCGTCCCCCCCGATTATACAATGATGTTTAAAGCGCTCGTCACAGTGGAAGGCGTCGGTAAACAGCTCGATCCAGAGCTTGATCTCTTCAAAGAACTCGAACCCTACGTACGAGAGCTTGTCAAACAGCGCTATAGCCCAGAAGAATTATGGCATCGGGGGATGAGGCAGGTTGGGCATATCAACCGCCTTCTCCAACAATTCCCGATCACGGCTCGTCAAGTACTCTTGGGGATCGAAAACGGACGCATTCAATTTGGTCTCGATGAGCGGCAAATGGGCCGATGGCTTGAGGAATACAGACTTCAAAACGCCCGACGACTTGAGGTCGCGCTCTCGGGGATCTTCATGTTGATGGCGACCCTCTCACTCTCCCACGGGACGCCCACGATCTTTGGATTGCCAACGATCAGCTTTATCGGTTACCTGATCGGGGGTGGTCTTGCGGGATGGGTGATGCTCAACATCATGAGGGACAGTTGAGCCAAACAGCAACAACACCGAACTCATTGACACCAACACACAAAAAATTCAAATAATGTAACCCGAACACAAAAGTGCGTGATACATATCAATAAGGTTTACGCCTTTCCCTGTATGATGCACACCAGTCCATCACATTGAATGTGAATATCACACGTCATGATACGTCGAATGCAGACGAAGCGTCCGCACATCAAACATGCCTGAGGAGGCCATATGCAAAGTTTCCAGAAAACGACCTGGCTTGTTTTGCTCCTTGCTGTGGGTATCTACTTTATCCCAGAGCAACAAGCCAAAGCCGCTCCTATCTCGATCACGATCAGCCCTTCATCCAAAGTGATTTTTTCACAAGTCCGCATTCGTAGACGTCGCTGGAGACGTATTCGCCGACAACATTGGGACTTCAAATTGCGCGTTTGGGTACGCAAAATGTCCGGCTGGACCAAGCTGCGCACCTACACAATGTCCAAGCGTAAATGGGTCAAGAGCATATCCAAAAGGCGAGTATGCCGAGGAGTCATGGGCAAAACACGCCTCGCGATCCAGGTCGGTATTTTCTACAAAAACTGGTGGTGGAACCGCGATACACGTAAGTGGCAACGTAACTTCCTGAGTGTCAGACAAGAGCTTCATACTGTCCAGTGTGGGAACATCGCAGACGATCTTCCCCCAGGAAGCCCCGCTCCCACCAACGGTCCTCCACAAAATACACCAGACTCCGTTGCGCCTCCCGCAAACTCATTGCCCCCTCGTACCCATGCACCACCACAAACAGGGACCGTACCAGGAGATCCAGAAGGCCAACACCACGGCACCAACGATCACCATGGCACCAACGATCATCATGGAACGACAACCACACCCCCTCCTCCAGTGGCACTCGGAAGAGGACAATTCCGTGGATATCTCCGCTCCTTCAAAAAATTGAGCTTCGACCGCAATCGTCTGCGTTCACTCAAAAACTGGACATCCCGCCTGAATGGACTCAAACTCAAAGCCTGGATGGTTCGCCGTCTGATGAAAGAGTTCTCATTCAGCAAAGGGAAGATACGAGCAGCGAGAAGGCTCTCCCGCCACATCCTCGCGCCCATTAAAACACGCCACCTCCGCCGCATCATCTCGACCTTCTCTTTTGA
Source organism: Deltaproteobacteria bacterium (assembly GCA_002731275.1). GTDB lineage: Bacteria > Myxococcota_C > UBA6777 > UBA6777 > UBA6777 > UBA6777. Next base: position 38,481 of record PCBK01000145.1, read on the forward strand.
TCAATACAAACTCAAGGCTGCGCTCTACTTCTGCCGTCGTGGGATCGCAGATCCACTCAATCTCCACAAAGTGTCTGGTGAATTCTCCTTCAGCTCCTACAAAAACAAATTCCTCAAACGCTGCCACTGATCATAAACCCTCTCTATTGATCCGGCGGACGTTGCACCATCGCAGCGCGCTGGACCGCATTTGAACCCCTACGGGGTTAGGGCTTTACCGCCTACAATGCTCTTCTTGGAGAGGCTTTTCTTCGTGGCTGATTTGCAACATACGCCTCAACAAACTCACCACCCTAAGCCTTCGGCTCTTCCCTCCTCTCAACTCTTTCGAGAGGAGAGACTACTTCCCCGACATATGCGAAAGATACTCGGAAACTGCTCCGGCGGACGTTGCACTTGCGTCCAAAGCAAGCGCCCTCATCGGGCTGATTTGCTTCGTGCGCTTTGCAACATATGCCTCGACAAACTCACCACCCTGTCGCTCCGCTCCTTCCCTCCTCTCAAGCCTTTCGAGAGGAGGGACCAATTACCCGATATGCGCGGGGGAAGCTCGAATGCTGATCCGGCGGACGTTGCACTTGTGTCTCCGCAAACTCCCCTGATTCCACCAAACAATCCCCTACTTGTAGGCGGATATAGCAAGCCATATCCTTAGAAGGCTCCCTTTCTTGCGTACTTGCAGTGGGTTTTTTGCGTCTTCACTTGCAACATACGCCTCAACAAACTCACCACCCTGTCGCTCCGCTCCTTCCCTCCTCTCAAGCCTTTCGAGAGGAGGGAACAATTAACCGATATGCGCGAGGGAAACTCGAATGCTGATCCGGCGGACGTTGCACTTGTGTCTCCGCAAACTCCCCTGGTTCCACTATTTCATCCCTCACTTTCAGGCGGATATAGCAAGGCTATATCCTTGGATTCCCTTTTGCTTTCGAGCTTGTAGTGGGTTTTTTGCGTCTTCACTTGCAATCATCCGCCTCAACAAACTCTCCACCCTGTCGCTCCGCTCCTTCCCTCCTCTCAAGCCTTTCGAGAGG
>PCBK01000146.1 GCA_002731275.1 Deltaproteobacteria bacterium
GAGTTCGTTGACTTTTTCGGAAACAAGTTCTTCGGAGATCGTCACCACGATTTGTTTGGCAACTTCGGCAAAGAGCATCCTCAAAACGGAATCTATCTTTAAAAGCAGGGTGTTGTGTTCTTCATTGATGAGGCATTTGGAAGAAAGGAGTTGACCGATTTGTTCGATGGCTTCAGCATATTGTTCAACAGACATGATTACATCCTTGTTTTTTTATAGTTATTTAAGGAATGTTCTCATGTCTCGTTTTTCTTCGCTTGCTTCAGATCAAATCAACACCTTTTGAACGCACCCTGGTGTAAAGAAGAAGGTGACAATTTTCTCGTTTGAGTCTATGATAAGAAGATTGTCTTTTATTTGAAAACCGATCATGGTTGGAGAACGATATGAGTTCAGCGTCGTTGGTTTTACTCTCTGCGGCAGTGTCGATTGCATTTGTCCATACGTTGGTGGGTGTTGATCACTACCTTCCGTTTGTTTTGATTGGGAAGGCTCGCAAGTGGGGGCTCAAAAAAACACTTGGTTTGACAGCGCTATGTGGTCTTGGCCATGTGTTGGGGTCGATTTTGCTAGGGGCTGTTGGGATTGGTTTGGGGGTCGCACTGAATCAAATGACTTGGATTGAGAGTATTCGTGGTTCAATTGCGGCGTGGTCATTGATTGGATTTGGCTTGGTGTACGCTTCTTGGCATTTTATACGAACACGTCGGGGGCTAGAGCATTCCCATTTGCATCGTTATGGTGATGGGAGCATGCATACTCATGCTCATCTCCACCATGGCGAGCATAGACATACCGAGGAGGGGGTGGGATCCTCAAGTGATGCTCCAGAGGTCAATTTGACTGGATGGACATTATTTGTGATCTTTGTGTTTGGCCCATGTGAGGCATTGATTCCGTTGCTTATGGCGCCTGCATCTCAATTTCACTGGGGGTTGGTCCTTGCAGTCACGCTGACATTCAGCCTTGTAACAATCGCTACGATGTTGTTTGCTGTTTCGGCTGTTTCGATGGGGTTTCGTTTCGTCTCCCTCAAAGTGATCGAGAAGCATGCAAACACACTCGCTGGATTGGCGATTGCGATGAGTGGATTGGCGATTCAGTTACTTGGAATTTGAAAGGAGAAGAGCGTGGCGTTTTCACTTCCGGCGTTGCCCTACGCATATGACGCACTTGCACCTGCAATTGATGAAGAGACAATGCGTTTGCATCATGGAATTCATCATGCTGGCTATACAAACAAGCTAAACAAGGCGATTATGGGGACGGCTTACGAGGGCCAAAAGGTAGACACTCTCCTCAAGCAATTGGACTCGTTGCCCGGAAATATACAGGCAGATGTTCAGAATTTCGGTGGAGGATATGCAAATCACTGCCTTTTTTGGCAAATTATGGGTCCTGATGAAGGGGGAACACCTGACGGTGTGTTTGCTGATGTCATCCACGATCGGTTTGATGGGTTTGATGATTTCAAAAAGGAATTCCAGCGCTTGGCTGCGACACTTTTTGGTGCTGGTTGGACGTGGTTGGTCGTTGATCCACAGCTTGAGCTGCAAGTGTACAGTTTGCCGAATCAAGATTCCCCATTAAGCTTGGGAGATGTACCGATCTTGTGTGTTGATGTGTGGGAGCATGCATACTACAAGCAGTACGGGCCCAATAGAGCTGAGTACCTATCGAATTGGTGGGACGTTGTGCGATGGTCCGAGGTGTCCAGATTGTACGAGTGTGCGAAACGTGATCTCTCCGATCTCGCTGGTGTTTGAAGGTATTCTTTTTGTTCCATCATCTTGATTGTAGTGAGGGTTTGGGTTATCTTGTTTATTGGCAGATGACTTGATACGAGAGGTTGTGATGATGGAAAGAATCCGTTTTCTAGTGTTTTTTTGTGTGTTTACTTTGCTTTTTGTTGGCTGTGTTGGGACCGAGGTGCCTTCATATGATGCAGGGGTGACGGATAAAGAAGTGAATGAATCGCCGATCAGTGTGGGGCGATGGTATGTCAAATCAAAAGGGGTTGAGGAGGATGAGGCAAAGACGTGGTCTTTTGATGTACAGCCTTCTGTTGATGGAAAGAAGTACATTCGTTGCTTTTTTCTTGAGGCGCTATTGATCAACAAAGACGCGAAGAAGGCATGGACAGTCTCTGTCCGACATAGCAAGCTCCCATTTACGACACTTGGCATCGATGAAAACAACCGTATCTATTGGAAATATGCTGATTCCCGAAGTAACCTGACCTTCGAACTTGTTGGTGAGTTCCTGACCCCTACAACACTTCAAGGGACGATCACAATTGAAGATGTCAACGAAGGGGTGAAAGGAAAAGCTGAATTGCAATTTGAAGGCAGTGTTGGAGTCGCTTCACAAGAGGCGGAGGATTCTGTGAAGGCATTTTGTGCCGAATGTTACAAAGATGAGGCCTGTACGAAGTAGGTTTCTGGTGTTTGGGAGGGGGATGTATCATTAAAATATGTTTGTCATTTCATCGTGTTTTCATTATCTCATTTGTTTGACGTATTGACTTTTTTGTGCAGAGCACAAAATAAAGAGGCATGGATGGTTGAGTGCGTGCAAAAATAGCATGCACTCCCAAAGTGTGATACACCCAATGTATATACATGCTTTTCCCTGAATTCGAATGTTTCAGGGGGGCTGTTATGATACGCATAGCTCGGAGGTTTGGAGCGATGAGTTCCTTTGATATGGTTGTTATTGGTGCTGGTCCTGGTGGGTATGTTTGTGCCATTCGTGGCGCACAGCTCGGTTTGAAAGTCGGTCTTGTTGAAAAAGAGCCACGCTTGGGTGGGACATGTCTGCGTGTTGGTTGTATTCCATCAAAAGCGTTGCTTGAGTCGAGTGAACTTTACTACGAAGCGAGCAATCACTTCGATGTCCACGGTATTGGTATCAACGGTGGTGTTGAGTTGAAACTCAATACAATGTTGGAACGGAAGACTAAAATCGTTCATGAATTGACTGACGGCCTCCAGTTGTTGATGAAGAAAAACAAGATCACTGTACTCCAGGGGACCGGTTCATTTCTTGGGCCTCAAAAAATTCTTGTGACCGATGCTGAAGGTGGCACACAAGAGGTCGAAGCAAAGAACATTGTTGTCGCGACAGGTTCTGCTCCGATTGAACTACCTTTTGCCAAGTTCGATGGAGAATATATCGTTAGCTCCACAGAGGCGTTGTCTTTCCCTGAAGTTCCCAAGAAGATGATCGTTATCGGTGCTGGTGCCGTTGGTCTTGAGCTTGGTAGCGTTTGGTCACGACTCGGTGCAGAGGTTACAGTGGTTGAATTGTTGCCACGTGTGACACCATTTGCCGACAAGCAGGTCTCGACGGCGCTTCAACGTGCTTTGACCAAGCAAGGTTTGAATATCTTGCTTGAGACAAAAATGCTCGACGCGAACGTGAAAGATGGACAGGTTCACATTACCGTTGAGGACAAAAACGGCGAAAAGTCTGAGATCTCAGCTGATAAGTTACTTGTATCGGTTGGTCGACGACCGTACACAGGTGGATTGGATGCCGAAAAAATTGGGTTGAAGTTGGAACGTGGAAAGGTTGTTATCGATGATCAATTCCGTTCAAATGTTCCTTCCGTGTATGCGATTGGTGATGTGGTCGAAGGACCAATGCTCGCACACAAAGCCGAAGATGAGGGGGCAATTGTCGCTGAAATCATCAGCGGACAGGTTGGCCATATCAACCACGATTTGATTCCGAATGTTGTGTACACCAACCCTGAGCTTGCGATGGTCGGAAAGACCGAGCAGCAGTTGAAAGAGGCTGGTGTTAAATACAAATCTGGTAAATTTATGTTCCGACCAAATGGTCGTGCAAAAGCACTTAATGCTGCGGATGGTTTTATCAAGATTGTCGCGGATAAAGAGACGGACAAAGTCCTCGGTGTTCATATCGTCGGACCAAGAGCTTCTGAGTTGATCGCTGAGGCTGTTGTTTTGATGGAGTTTGGTGCGAGCACTGAAGACATTGTTCGTACATGTCACGCTCACCCAACGCTCTCCGAGGTCATGCGGGAAGCTGCGATGGCTGTCGATAAGAGAGCGATTCACGGTTAATTATCTCCATTTTCCTCGACTCACTTCACGCTTTACTATGGATGAATGAGCCATGCTGACAACCCACCAACTCGTCCGCAATGCCACTTCTTTGCTTTGGCCTTCTTTGCTCGTTCTTATCTCATGGTACAGTATAGCCGCGTCTATACGGGCGTTTCTTGAGTTTGGATTTCGACTCTATCATCGCCGACGTGTCGCAAGACGCTTAAGTCAGGTCACTGGACCGATGATGGAGGACGATGCACATACGACACCTATGTTTATTCCGATGATGGAGAGTCGGTTGGAGGGTCTTCAAGATATCATAGAAGAATCCCTCTTGCTCGGTCGGAAGGCGACTCCTGCGCGCATTGGTCTTTCCTTTTTGGAAGGGTTTTTGTTTGCAGCGCTCTCTGTCGTTGCGTTGATCGGGGCCAAGCCGGCGCTTGCTAAGCTTGGGGATGTTTGGTGGTTGCATCTCGTTGGTGTTGTGTTCTTTATGTGCTTCATCCTACGTGCACGTCGTCTCTTGCTTCTTATCCCATTGACATTTCTTGTGTGGTCGAGTTGGGAGATGTTTGCCTTTATCACGTCTTTTGAGAAGACACTTCAGGCAACGTCTCTTTTGGCCAATGTCGAGGTGCTTGAAAAAAAGCCTGCTGATGGGACATCAAAAGTGAAGGTCAAGATGACTTTCAAAGGGCGATATCCTCAGGAGCTGTGGTTGCCTGCTAATGACGAACTCTTCTTTAAGGGGAGGGTGTACAGAGTCTCTCCAGAGGTTTTGTTGTTTGGTGGCAAGAACATTGCGACGATAGATCAAGTTTTCTCCGATGACATGAAGCCGAAAGATGCGATTGTCTTGTTGAAGTCAGAGAGTGTTCCACCTCTCTATCGTTGGAAAGATTACGAAGCCGGTTTTCGAGAGGAAGTTCGAAAAAAATTCTCGCACTGGCTGTGGAAGCAATTTTTTGAGCTGAGAGAGACCTCTTTGGTGAAAACGAAGTTATTGGAAGCTCCTCGATGTCGGCCCGTGAAAGTTGGACAAAAGTTTGAGTTGAGATTAAGGCATGTTGGTGGATTGGAATGTCATGCTGTCGATTCTTTTTCGACGAGAGTTGCACCACCACCAAAGAAGCCTGGTGACAAACAAGTTGCTCCAAGAAAATCCAATGAACCTTCCTTGCTCAAAGTGAACAAAGATAGCAAGGCGAAAGAGAAGGTTGTCACGCCTCGTGTGGTGGTTCCGCCGAAAAATCTGCCTATCAAAAAGCTCAACGATTTGAAGAAACTTCCCCAACCCAAGGCTAAAGATCGATACATCGCTCCTTATATCCCACCAACGATCCGAACCGAAGATATCCCAGACAAGTAGCCGTTTTTTTTTCCTTCTCGATCAGGAGAAAAATGGGCGGAACCGCGCTTTGTTGTCAAAGGTTTGTTCTGTGTGGAATGTAAATCACCTGGATGTATATTATGTAAACTAAAGAGTTGAACATTAAATGAGAATTCTAATTCATATTAGCCTAGTTACGAGTGTGCTTTACGCTTTTTTAGGAGTGGTAGGGTGCTCATTTGTGGGGTTTCCCAGGCTTTGGGGCGTTTTTTTGTTTTTGGTGGGCGATGAGCGATCGTTTCAACTTTCCAATTTTGGTCGTCGCTTTCTGGAAAGTCGACTGTAAAGTGCAGGCCACGACTTTCTTTACGTAAGAGAGCGGATTCGACGATGATGTCTGCGATTGTGACGATATTTCTGAGCTCGAGAAGATCACTGGAGACGAGTACTCTCCAGTAGTATTCATCGATCTCTTCTTTGAGTAATTGCAATCGCCGCTTTGCTCTTTGCAACCGTTTGTTTGAGCGTACAATCCCAACGTAGTTCCACATGAGACGACGAACCTCATCCCAGTTGTGTGAGACGACAATGGCTTCGTCTGAATCAACGGCTGTTCCAGGGTCCCACTGTGGGAGTGTGCCATCAAAGAGGCTGGGAGGGTCAACTTTTATGGATTCAACGACGCGGTGTGCAAAGACGACGCCCTCAAGCAAGCTGTTTGAGGCGAGTCGATTGGCTCCGTGAAGTCCGCTGCAAGAGACTTCACCGACTGCGTAAAGTCCTGGAATGTCTGTCCTTCCGTATTCATCGATGACGATCCCCCCACAAGTATAATGTGCGGCTGGAACGACTGGAATAGGTTGCGTTGTCAGGTCGATTCCAAACTGTAGACAGGTTTGGTAGATGTTTGGAAATCGATCCTTGAGGAACTCTCCGTCGAGATGAGTCATGTCGAGAAATACATTGTCATGTCCTGATTTTTTGATCTCTGCATCAATGGCGCGAGCGACAATATCCCGAGGAGCCAATTCCTTGAGAGGGTGGGTACCCTCCATGAAGCGTTCATTTTTGTGGTTTCTGAGTATACCACCTTCACCTCGAAGAGCTTCTGAGATCAGGAACGATTTTGCGTGGGGGTGGAAGAGGCACGTTGGGTGAAATTGCATAAACTCCATATTCGCAATTCGAGCACCAGCTCTGTATGCCATCGCGATACCATCACCTGTGCAAACATCAGGGTTTGAGGTGTAGAGGTAGACTTTTCCAGCGCCACCAGATGCGATGAGGACGGATGATGCTTTGACCGAGAAGACTTGTTCTTGCTCTTGATCAAAAACAAATGCACCGATGCAGCGAGGATATTCTGAGAGTGGATCATCCAGAATGAAGTCAACGGCCATATGGTATTCATAGAATGTGATGTTTGGGTGAGCATGACATGCTTGGAGGAGGGCTCGTTCAATTTCTTGTCCTGTCATGTCCTTTGCGTGGAGGATTCTTCTGTGTGAGTGGCCACCTTCCTTGGTCAGGTCGTATTCGTTGTCATGTCCGTCACGTTTTGAGAATTGAACACCAAGGTCGATAAGTTCGTGTATTCGTTCTGGAGCTTCCTCCACACAAAAGGTGACAACATCCTCTCGGCAAAGATTGACACCAGCTTTGTGGGTATCTTTGATGTGGGCTTCAAATGAATCTGTAAGTGAAAAGACAGATGCGATTCCACCTTGTGCGTAGTAAGTACTTGATTCGTATTCTTGTTTTTTGGAGAGGATGAAGATCTTGTGTGTATCTGCAAGTTTAAAGGCTGTAAAAAGTCCTGAAACACCTGAACCTACGATTAAAACGTCTGTTTCCTCAACCCTGTCCACCATCATCTCTCTTTCCTCATGTGATACTAGTGAAGTCAGCGAAGGGAGTGATCTTAACGCAAAGTTCGACACTTCACAAGCAGAAAGAAGCTGTTCTTTATATAATCACCTATGATTTGTTATGTAAACAAAAAGAAACCATCATTCTCCATTGCTCGCATTCTCATTTACAAGAGAGGGGCACGCCAGATAAAGAATATTTCTTTATCAAATGTTGTTGTGGGTAATGTCAGGACACTGCCAACTTTAGGAACGCCTGCATATCTTCCTTGGACATATAATCCATTTGAGGTAATTGCGAAGTTGTTTTTGTACATCCATACACCATTTGAGTGGCTACCTGCAGCAGAGATCGAAAAAGGGAATGACAGTACATTTGGTTGCCAAATTCCAGTAGGGGCAATCTTTGCGACAGAAACGCCCGAAAGGGTCATCGAATTTGTGCCGACTGTGATGCTTGAGTTGTCGTTGGTGTAGCTGAGCACTATTTGCAAGTCTCCCGTAGAGGTCGGAATGATTTTGCTTTTACTGACTCTACCAGTCCCACCACTCGAAGATATCCATTTCCAGGTCTCTGTACTGTCCATTTTAGCGACAAACGCTCTTTTTTCAGGGTGCGCTGCAAGGGAAATGTTTCCCAATGTGACCGTACTTGAAGTTACTCCTGTGACGTATATATTGTCTGAATTGTCCATGTAAACGTCTTCAACGGATGGGAATGAATTGTTCCATTTCCAATTACCATTCACATCCATTTTGGAAATGTGTTTATTTCCAAATAGATACAATTCGCCCTGGCTGTTGAAGACTATTTTATCCCCAATGGGTTCTTGTTTCGTTGGTGGGAGCTTTGCCCAGAGCCACATTCCTTTACTGTCCAATTTCGCGACAAATGAATCGAGATATCCATTTGGGTACGGAACTCCAAAGTTGATACCACCAAAATTTACATCATCTGTTAGTGCTCCTCCTTTGATATAGGTGTTTCCGCTTGCATCGACTGCGATAGATTGAACAGAAACTGTTGAACTAAAACCTGATGTTTTTTGGGTCCATAGCCAGTTTCCTTGGGTGTCAATTTTTCCGATTACAATGGCTGTATATTCGGAAAATCCTGTGTAAACTTTGCTGGAGCCTGTGTAAGTTCCATCAAATGTGGTGTATGCAACGTACGCTTGATTTTGTTGATCAATGGTAAGGATAGGGCCTGATCTTGAGTGAGGACCGTAAAACCCTCCGATTGGATATGCCCACAGTTTTTTTCCATCCTTGTCTATTTTTCCGATGTATCCACAGTAGTATGACTCTCCAATCGCAAAGATTGGGGTCACACTGCAGCGCAGAGTGCTTGGGCCGAATGTTTTTACTCCTAAAAACTGGCCAGTGACGTAGATGTTTCCAAGTGAATCGGACGTCATATATGAGAACTCTGTAGGTGGTTTGGAGATGTAGTTTTCTTGCTGGAACACGATCATTTCAGGATTGGAGATGGTTTGTATTTCGTAGGGAATGGAAGGGCTTGCATCGTCATAGCTTTCAAGACTTCCTTTTGCACGCACCCAGACCTGAAAGTAGTGTATCCCTGTCGTTGTAGTCGGTGTTGTTTGCCAACCAAAACTGGTCTCTTCGGACCAGTCTTTTTCGAGGCTCCATCCTGCGATGGGATCTTTGCGATAAACTTTGAACGTGGGGACTGAGGTGTTTTGGCAATTCGATGAGTAAGAGAGGATGAGTCCTGTTCCGTATGGTTGTGGGCTCGGGCGACTGAAGGATACCTTTGGAGCGACGCATGTATTGGGTAGGATTTCATATGTGAAGATTTGAACCACATCGTATGTGGCTTCACTTTCACCGGCTCGAACCCACACTTGGAAGAGATGTGTACCTACAGGTTCCCTGGTTGTGTTCCAGTGATATCCCGGTTTCGTTGACCAACTTGAACTTTCCCAAGTCCCACTGGGAGGACGGTGGTAGATTTTGTATTCAGGGATTCCGCCTCCTGGACAGTTTATACTTTCGGGGAAAAAGTAAACATCAGTGCTCTGGATTTGTGGTGAGGTTTGCGAAGGAACAACCTTGAAACTTTTGCATGTATTGGCTGTGACTTCATATTTGATGGTTGTTGCGACTTCGTATGGAGCTGTGCTTCCTCGTGTTCGAGCCCAGATCTGGACGTAATGTTGTCCGACATTCTGTCCTGTTGTATCAAGCTGGAAGGTGTGTGCTGAAGTCCAGCCCGTGATGATTTTCCACGTTGTGTTCCCATCTTTCAGGATAGGTTGGTATACGAGATATTCGGCGACAGAGTCAGGGCAATCGTACGCGACTTCGATGGGAACTCCTGTCCCACGTGAAACTGGCGTGTCGATGAGCTTTTTGATCGAGATGGTTTTGCAGCTTGCGTTGGGATTGGAGGGCTTCAGTGTAAACGACATCAGGGGTGAAGCTGCATCCAGGGCTACATTTCGGCCTTGTCTACGCATCCAAATCTGAACAAAGTATATTGAGTTTACATTCGCTTGGGTTGTGTCCCAATTGAAGGTCGGGCTTGTATCCCAAGAACGATATTTTATCCATGTACCCGAATCTTTCCGAAGGTACATCAAGTATTCGAGTGACTGATTGTCTTCACAACTTCCAGATGCTGTGAAGGTGACTGTTCTTCCAAGAATGATCGGTGATGAAAAATTTTGATTTGCTGTGACCGAACATCCTCCTGTATTTGCTTGTGTTTGAACTCCAAAAGGCTCGCTGGGGCCGATCGAACAGGCAAAGTTGGGAAGCGAGAGTGAAATATAAATACCCACTACCAACCAAGAATTTTTTGGTCTCATGGTTTGCTCCTTTTTCGTTCGACTTTTTTGTCATTGATCTCCAACAGGTATTCAAAATGCCGGAACAAATATCACGCGTTGAAGTCATTGTTTATCAGTTTCTTTCAAAATATTTCGATGTCATCGGGTTCAATGGGGAGGTAAAAGGTCATGTATGAATTGAAATCATGTTTGACTCCATTGATGAACATGGCTCATGAGTATTCCCATGCTGAAGTGAAATCCACAAAAAAAGACAGGTAAACTTGGTGCATTTAAGGAGGAGCATCGATGTGTAGAGATGAATCAATCAAACTCACGCACTAAAAGTCAGGAACTCGTCCCTGTGTGAGGCTTTGAAAACAAAAATTAAAACACATCCACGAATGCAAACGAGTAAATGCATTGAATTTTACAATGCGCACGGTGGAAAGTTGTCCTCCATCCCGCAAGTCAACAAAAACAGAGGATACAAACTATCCACAATGGCAACTGAAATTCATGTAAGTGTTTACAAAATATGGAGAAAAACATAGACATTTGAGCCCAAAGGAAGAAGGGGAGATAATTCGAAGGAACATTTGTAAGTGCTTGTCTTTGCAGGGGATGATACTTATTGCGTCCTATAATTGATATTATGTAAACTTAACTATGTCACAACTTCCAATGGAGCTCCTGTTTGGTTCGAATTGCTTCATTCTGGGTTCTGTATTGGATTTGTCTGTCTTGAACTTGTTTTTGTGATGAACTTGGTTGTTCTCAAAAAAAACGTGCTGAAAATTTGCGTGTATCATTAAATATGCCTATGATTTGAATCATCCTCATCCTCACAAAAGTCATTTTGTAAAATTGATTTGACTCTTTACGATCTGGATTCACCTGTCCATATCATCTTCACAGGTCAAAATGGCTCAGGAAAAACAATTGTCCTTGAATGTATCCACTCAAACCTTTTTTCAACTTTACAAGAAAAAGTCCACCTCACTCCCTACACAAGAAGGAGTTTCCCCACTCCTCACAAAGAAATCTTAAAAAGAACCCCTTTAAAAAGGTCGAGTTGTGACGACAAAATACCAAGGCAGAGATTGGAGCTGGACAAATCGATCATCCATCGTGTCGTGTTCCCCTCGGGCTTGCTCTGGGGACATATATCCTGGTGTTCCTACAACTTGGCCCACTTTGGTTTCGAGTGAGGGGTGTGTTGTCGTCAATGAGTCGATTGATAAAGTAACATACTCTTCATCATGGTCTTCTTCTCGAAAAAAGAGCTTTGCAATCCCCCAGTCCAACACAAGAACCTCACCAAACTCACCAATCATGATATTTGCCGGCTTGATATCTCGATGCAGGACGCCTTTGCTGTGTGCGTAACCAATGGCTTCACATACCCTGAGAAAATACTCGAGTCGGCTGTGGAGATTGAGCTCTTCAGACAACGACTCTGGAGTTTGTCCTTGGCTCAGGTTTTCTCTTGCGGCTCTGATGATTTTGGAGAGTGTTTTTCCCTCCACAACCTTCATTGTGTAAGCAGGTTCTTTGCCAGGTGTAAACAAGAGAGAGTAAACTGGAACGATACCAGGGTGTTCAAGTTGCGCTGTGACTTGTGCTTCTCGTAAGAAGCGAATCAACCAACTGCGATCTGTTGAATATTCTTCATGAAGTTGTTTAATTGCGACCATCCGGTTTAGGGCTTTTTGTTTTGCAAGGACAACACTGCCCATCCCACCTTTTCCCAACTCATCCCTATATTCATAGCCTTCATGTAGTGATTTTTTATCATCAATCGCCCGAAGAGATTCTTCCAGAGCCTGAAAATCACCATCAGCTGCAAGCGTAACAAGTTGGCCGACATCTTCACTCGCAGTCATGCTCCGTAAATCCCTAGCCCATCCGTCACCTTGAAGATCCAAGGTCGCCTCTTCTGCCCTCGCAAAAATAGAGCTCTTTCCTTTATTCTCAGAATGTTTCACATTGTGTGATGGATGAGTTCGAGGTGGACTCTGGATTGAAATCGGAGCTTGTGTCCGGGAGTCTATGTAGGCGTCAATTGTATCTTCGATGCCATCGAGAGCTACAGAGTAGCCTCTCAATTTCTTGAGCGTCTCTGAAGAAAGAAGTTCTCTCTGAATTAAGTAGACAACAAACAGATCCATCGATGGATCTGTTTGTTTTTGATGTTCTTTTTCAAACGAAGCATAATGGACGTCGATAGCTTCACGCTCTTCTTTTGTGAGCTTGTTTTTCAGTGCCTCAAGAGACAGATCCGAGCGCATAAACGACTCCTTTACATAGACAAAAATCAAGAAGAACAAGCATACACCTGACATACTGCGATTGCAATGTCATTGACACCTCAAAAGCTCATGATCTTGTTGTATCGTATATTTCAATGTGTTCATTCTTGTACAAAATGACCCTTGTAGTAGGAGTAAAATGTGATGATGAATGATATGACCTCTTCTTTTATGATTACCAATGTGTTTTTGATTCTTTTTTGTTTACATAACAAATTATCAGTAATAGCTTTATACCTTCTGAAAAACACATATCCGTGAATCACATTCACGCTTCATCATCCTAGCTGACTATTGGCGTATATTGCCATCTCTTCCTCTGAGTCGTTGTTTGGCTTTATGAGCTGGTCTCCAAAAGTTGACAGCACGATCTCTTTACTGTATTGGACAAACGAACCGAAACCCTTCCAAATCGAGGAATGAAGGGAAATATACGAGGTGAATGTATCATGACAAAGCCATTTTCAATCAAAGAAGCAAGAGATATTGTCCAAGATCTATTCGAACCAAACATGGCTATTTTCTGGACAGACCTGGTTGTCACCTGCACCCTCGCCTACTCCAGCTTTTTTACAATTATATCGGCCCCCAACTTCTCTCTCCTTCAAATCGCTGCGTTTATCATCGCAATCTTTACTTTCTATCGGGCAACAGCCATGATCCATGAGGTTGTGCATCTATCCCGGAGGAAGTTTGGAAAGTTTCGGTTTGTTTGGAATGTTGTCTGGGGAATTCCGTGGATGGCTCCCTCTTTCTTGTACGAAGTCCATCGTGCACACCATAACAAGAACATGTACGGAACAGACGAGGATCCAGAATACCTACCTCTCGGCGCAGGGCCTTCATATCAGATCATCTTGTATCTCGCGCAATCCTTTTTTATCATGCCCTATCTCGTCCTTCGTCTCGTCTTTTGGACCCCCATCTCCTATCTCCACCCAAAACTTCGAGCTTGGACACTTAGGCGATTTTCAGCCGCCGTGATCGACAACGCTTATGTCCGCCCTGAGATGAAGGGAGATGAGTGGAAAGACCTGTATTATCAAGAGTGGGGAGCCTGCCTATATGGACTCACCATCTTCACTCTCACCCTCTTGGGAATCGTGCCACTCAAAGCCATCATCGCCGGATATTTGATCTCTGTTGCAGCCTGGTTCACAAACAACATCCGGACCCTCGTCGCCCACGGCTACACAAACACCGGCGACAAAATGACTTACGAAGAACAAATGCTCGACTCCATCAATGTTCCAGGTAACATCTTCACCGAACTCTGGGCTCCAATGGGACTTCGATATCATGCACTTCATCACTTTTTTCCAGCCATTCCCTACCACTCATTGCCTGAAGCGCACCGCAGATTGATGAAGCAGCTCCCTGAAGATTCCATCTACAGAAAAACAAATCGTTCATCTGTGCTCTCCGCCATCGTTCAGCTTTTCAAAGGCACAAGTACACCAAAAGCATCCTAACACATCAAGGCCCTTCATCATCCTCGTCACATTCTGTATCTATCGAGATGTAAATGGGTATCTCAAGTGTAAATTTTGAGCCTTCCCCTTCCACACTCGATACATGAATATCCCCACCAAGCATCCGTGAGAGCCTTTGCGAAATCGCCAATCCAAGCCCCGTCCCTCCATACTTCCGAGAAGTGAGCTGATCAGCCTGTACAAAAGCATCAAAGATCTTTTCAACTTGCTCTGGCGTCATCCCAATCCCGGTATCTTTGACCTCAAACCGCAGTCATTTTCTGTCCTCGTACGCAAACACTTCAACAATGAGCGAGATGACTCCGCCTTCTGTGAATTTGCAAGCATTTGAAAGTAAATTGAGCAAGATTTGTCGCAAACGGGTCGGATCCGAACACATCTCACCGATCTCCTCGTCAAAATGAACCTGAAATTCATTGTTCTTTTTGTAGCGAGTGGGATGACTGCAATAGACACATCATCCAAGAAAGATGACAGGGTAAATTCTTCGGGGACAATTTCGATGTGGCCGGCTTCAATTTTTGACAGATCAAGAATCTCCGCAATCAACGCAAGCAAGTGTTCACCTGCACTGTGGATTTTGGCAAGCTCATCCGCCGTATTTTGATCCTCCTCATCCATAGCTTCTTCAAACAACAATTCAGAGTAGCCAATAATCGTATTCAAGGGGGTACGAAGCTCATGACTCATATTGGCCAAAAAAGAACTCTTTGTACGACTGGCTCGAAGAGCTTCGTCTCGCGCAGCTGATAAATCATGGGTCAGGCGTACAAGTTCTTGCTGGTTTTTCTCGATATCTTTGTAACTTTCGGCAAGAACGGACATTGCATTGTTCTTAAGATATTCAAAAAACCAGACAACAGAGAGGCTGATCGCGATGACTGCAATGAGTATCACAGGGCGCAAGTAAATAACGATGTCATGAGGAAGAACGTTTGGATTCTGAAGCCCCCATTTTTCTGCAACAAAGAAGCCAAGGATACTGCACAGTGTCAAAAACAACCACATGACCCGATAGAAGCCTTGCGTCAAAAGCCACGCAAGCATCGCAACAGCGACAAGTGTGATCATCACAGGCGATTGAATACCACCAGCAAACCAAGATATCGATGTGATCGCAAACCAAAACAACCCCGTAATCAGGTTGGAAACAAATGAAACAGAGAACCCATTACGCAACAAGATCGGGGACGACCACAGAATCGCACTGGTCACACCAACGATTACTGCTGGAGCTTTTAGTCCGACAAACCAAAAGATAAAAAAGAACGGTGGTCCCCACGATCCCAATGCAATCACCGTCGTGAGAATCAATCTCGCGATCCGTTCCTGCTCCACTGAAAGGTCACCTTGTTGATTTTGTAACGACCACTTCAACAAATTGCGATTCACACTTGTACCCTGTTGCGTTTGGATTTTTGATCCTTTTGAGATACGAAAAGTGTACCCTATGTGTAGACATTTTGCACATGGAAAGTGTTTATGCCAGTGATTCATCGAGATGAAAGTTTACATAACAAATGACACGTATATTTAAAGCAAGCAGACATGCGCGTGTGTATCCAGCATAAGACACTGATAAATTGAGGGTTTTCACTAAACCGCATTGCATCTATTTGAAATTTGGAAAAAGATGGTATATACAACCTTTCGAAAACACATAGAAAACCGCGAAGATATCAGCTTGAGCGTCATTCGACATGAAACAAAAAAACATACTCTCCATCATCTCGTACAAAAAGGACTCTTTGTTCTCCCACTCCTCTCCATATCTCCTCGGAGTCGCGACCATGTTTTTTGTCTGGACAAGCTCACCTTCGCTCTCGTATACAGCACAAGCGTCGACGTCCAAAACAAACAACAGAAAAGCTGCCGAAATTGGCGACATTCTCGTCGTGAGTGCCTACGGTGTTACAGGATTTGGCACGCTCAGTATGTCCGTCCTCCAAGTCGCCATCGACAACCGCAAGGACATGTCTTCTTTTATCTCTCCACTCGCGATTGGAACGGGCGTTGGGATGGGGCTCGCCGCAGCTTTATTTATCACAGGCCACTCCCTGCAGATTGCAAACCGTCACTACACCCCAAAAAAACACCCTCTCGTTCCGCTCATTGTCATTGGAGGCATTATCACAGGATTCTCTGCTAGCTTTGTGCTTGTAGGACAGATCCTCGTCGCAACAAGTCGAAAAACGAGCAAGACATACCAGGATGGGATCGATGTCAGCAATACAAGCCTCCCCCCACTCATCGCAGGAATTGTCATGCTCGGAGGTGCTGCGATGCTCCATGCAAACATCAAACCCACACCTCAGTGGAAAACCAACGCCCAACCAAGACATACGAACACACCAACACAAACTCCCTCCTTGGGAGAACAATCCATCCTCTTTTCCTCCCATTGAACCGAGAATTGACTTTCAATGATCAACTGATATATTCTGGAGCCCTCTTACTCGCAGATAAGAAAGAACGCAAAAACATGCTCCATTTCCAAGGTACATTCGTCGACATTTCCCCTTCAGGAACACTCCGCATTCATGATCAATCTTCTCTTGTATGTGATGCGCAAGGCAAAATCACCTGGATCGGTGACACAGCCGAAGCCAAAAAACGTTTTCCAAACGCCACTCTCCACACTTTCCAAGAAGGCTCCTTTGTCCTCCCTGGCTTTGTCGACTGCCACATCCACTTTCCACAAAACCGCATCATTGGAGCTGTCGAATCTGACCTGCTTCACTGGCTCGATCATCACGTATGGCCCGAGGAAAGAAAATACAAAGACGAAGCTTTTTCGAAAATGATGGCGCAGGAGTTCGTGCACAATCTCCTCTCCAACGGAACAACAGCAGCGCTCGTCTTCGGCTCACAATTTTCGAGCGCAACAGATCATCTATTTGAAGAAGGTCTTCGCCAACAAATGGCCCTTGTCACAGGATTGACGCTCCAGGATAGACACACACATCCAGAGCTCGAATACACAGCCCGTGAGATTCGACCACACATCGAAAGTATGATCTCCAAGTGGCACCAAAAAGAACGCCTTCGTTACGTCGTCACATCGAGATTTAGCCCAGCCTGTTCCCCATCACTGCTCAAGATGATGGGCGAAATCATCAAACAAGATTCATCTCTCTACTTCCAAACCCACATCAACGAATCCCACGCAGAGATCGAATGGGTCAAACAACTTTTCCCAGAATGTGAAGACTACCTCGCATCTTACGAACAATTTGACTTGCTCACGTCCCGCTCTGTCTTTGCCCACTCCATCCACACGACAGAACACGAACTCAAAAGGATGGGACAACACCAGTGCAGTGTCGCCCACTGCCCTAGCAGCAACGCCTTTTTGGGCAGCGGCTCATTCTCATTCAAAAAACACAAAGAGCACGACGTTCAAATCGCAATGGGTTCCGATGTCGCAGCAGGTGTCTCATTCTCGTTATGGCGAGAGATGGGACACGCACACCTGATCCAGATGAGATTGCCAGAGGAAGAAAGAACGTTCCTCGACGCAACACAGATGCTCTCATCCGTCACCATCGATGGCGCGAAGGCGCTACGATTGGATCATGAGATCGGAAACTTCGAGTCCGGAAAGTGGGCTGACTTCATCGTCTTTCATCCCTCAAAAGGACGCTATCTCTCCAAACGATTTGATGAATGCAAAGACAATTCAGGTCACATTGACCCCAAATACATTCAAAAATTGCTCTTCCAATCCGCACTCTCCTACGAAGATGACATGATCTCACACACCTTCGTCAAAGGAAAACCTGTTTTTCAACGTGAGTGTGATTGAACAAGCCTGACAAATGACCGTCTTTCAGGGTCACTTTTGTCCTTGACCTTTGGAAGATACGACCCTATATACTATGTACGAGCTAGAGTATACGAACACACTCCTCACCCGACGGAGCGAAGATATGATTACATTGACCGAAACTGCCGCAAACAAAGTAAGATCCCTTATCGAAATGCAAAACAAATCCGATCAAGGCTATGGACTGAGAGTCTTCATCCAAGGTGGTGGATGTGCTGGATTTCAATACGGTTTTGACCTCGACAACAAACAAAAAGAGACAGACAACGTCATCGAATGTCACGGTGTGAAGGTCTTCCTCGACAGAAAAAGTGCCCTGTACCTGATTGGTTCGGAGATCGATTACGAAGAAACCATGATGCAAAGTGGCTTCAAAGTCAGTAACCCAAACTCCGAATCAAGTTGTGGGTGTGGCATCAGCTTCAGTGTCGACCCAAGCACTATCAACTTCGAAAGTTAATCTACGAAGAACACTGACATCACACCCAACACACCTCAATCACTTCCCCCAAAAAACAAAACGAAACACTGCAAGTCAAATACCCCGTAGGGTCCCTCCCCACAAGCACCCGAACAACAAAATACACAAACAAAAACAAGACATTAAAAGTGTGCATTGTGTAGAGACATTGGCATTGCTCGGACTGGAGTGCTGCGAAGCAGCGGTAGAGCATCGGCGGGAGTTTACGAACCGCCGCACAGCGTGCTTCGAGCGTGACAAAAGCGATGTGAAGCATCGCAGGTTTTGGGGCTATGACCCCGAACAGGTGCGGTCGGGGGCGCGCACGTCCAGCCAACTCACAAGCTATGTCATCTGGTATCACGCACAGTCGCAAAAACTTGCGCCTGAAGTTGGCACCTATCCGAGGTCTCTCCTTGCTGTAGTTGGTGGTAAAACAATTTAAAGGACTTGGGATCTTCTTTTGCCCTCTTGGAAACTTTTTCGAAGTATTCACAGGCAGTATGACCAAGGTGAAAGTCGTTGGACAGCCGCTCAGCACACAAAACGGTGATTACACCCTCCACGACCTCCCCTCCACCCATTCGACCAGCTTAGAAAACGCAACAACCCACTCGAAAACCCGTATGAGCTTGTTGACAGCATCTTTGACGAAGATGACAGGCAAAAGGACAAAGTTGGCAGTCTCTTTGACCAACATTTCACATTCTTCGGCGAATTCTCACCCAAAAGGAAAAAGTTGGCAGTCTTTTTAACCAACATTTCACTCGACAAAATCAACCAAAATCATTTCCAAGCAGGCCAAAGAGACTACCAACTCCGCCCAAAAGATTCCATGTACCTTGGTAAGATTTCCAAATGAGATAAAACCCCTTCAAAGAACACACACTGTAACTCAATACACGATACTCATCCTGCCAACGTATTCATCCGACTACCAGTACATACTTGCTTCCTGCTCATACGTTTTCAGCATTGCAAACACGATACTTGCCATTCACACCCAAACCCTAACCTTTCCAAGAATGACCATTGTCGTTTTGATTGAAATGGTCATTCACACAGTTTACATAAGATGCAATGGAATAACTTTCCTTCTCAAAATACCCCTTTTGGGGAATATCCTCCTCACACATATCACCATACAATCAAAACAAACAGTACATCGCCTATCATCTAGAAAGGATATCCATCATGAATCGCTCGTATCGACGTCACCTACTTATCCGACATTGGATACTTTTTGCGCTCTGTTGCATCATGTCTTTTGGTAGCCTTCACTGCTCTCCACCCCCTATTTGTGACGGAACAGTCGGCACACAGACGATCGATCCAAGTGACAGTCCTTGCGAGAAAGATTGTGAATGTAACAACCAAAACTACGAAGGCTACTGCAATAAGGACGCAGCATGTGTTTCAAAAAAGCGAGAGCCGTGTGAAAACCCCGGAGAAAAAAGAATTTGCACTCTCTTTCAACCAGCAGACAATTGCACCATTGGCTCCCAAATCTGCCAGCCAGAAGAGCTCCTCTCGCGCAAATGGGGTGATTGTAAACCGATTAAACAAGAAGCCGAAAACACCTTCGAGCGGTGCTTTGATGGACAAGACAACGACTGCGATGGAAAAGTCGACAAGAGCGACGAAAAATGCAAAGAGTTTTGCCGTGCAACAGATTCTCCGCCCCCTTGCTATGAAGATCAAAAAGGAAATACATCCTCCTCCAACGAGACCCTAAACCAAGGAATTTGCCGCGTTGGGTTCAAATCGTGCGATCCAAAAACCCATAAATGGGGCGCTTGCATCGGTGCTATTCTCCCTGCTGACAAAGAAGAATGCAATCAAAAAGACGATGATTGTGACGGAAACATCGACGAAGACCTCCCAAATTGCACAGCCATCACCTGCCGACAAGGTGAAAAACGAAAATGCTACACCCATCTCCTCGGATGCCCTCTCGTCAAAGGCGAATACAAATGTCTCGGCACCTGTAAGTTTGGGATTAGAGAGTGCAACGAAAAAGGCGTCTGGGGAGCATGTCAGCAACAACTCACTCCAGAGACAGAAACTTGCGATGGATATGACAACGACTGTGACGGCGATATCGATGAAGGCTGTAATTGCACAGATGGACAATCACAGGAATGTTTTGATGGAAACAAAAACGTAGACAAAATACTGATCTGCAAAAAAGGAATCCAATTCTGCAAACATGGTGTGTGGGGTCAATGTCTCAACAGCCAAACGCCTCAAATTGAAGAATGCAATGGTCTCGATGACGATTGTGACGGGATTGTCGACAATCCCGATAAAATGATTCGTCCCCTATGCAGCAAACAGCTCGGAGTCTGCCGCTCCTCCACAAAAGTATGTGGGGGTTCGTCTGGTTGGCTCCCCTGCTTTTCAGGAACGTACCAATCATGGGATAAGGACTACACGACAGAAGAGAAGTCCGAAACATGTGACAACAAGGACAATGATTGCGACGGTCTTGTCGATGAGAACTGCATCAGCAACTGCACAAATGGTCAAACAAAAAAATGCTACTCTTTTCCCGAAGCCCCAAACACAGCCGATGTTGGTCTATGTCGTTCAGGCATACAATTCTGTGCAGACGGTAAATGGGGAGACTGCCTCCTTCAAATCACGCCGACAAAAGAAGTCTGTGACAACAAAGACAACGACTGCGATGGCCAAATAGATGAAACATTCACCAACAAAGGAGACGCTTGCAGCGTCGGTAAAGGAGAATGTAAGCGAAATGGCGTATATATATGCACAGATGAACAATCCACCTCATGTTCAGCACAGTCAGGCAGCGTAGGCATCGAAAGCTGCGATGGCAAAGACAATGATTGTGATGGTGATATCGATGAAAACGTAACATGTCCAGGCGGAACGATTTGTGTGCAAGGTGTTTGCATTCAGCCTACCCCAGAACCATCTGAGGAGATGTACCAGGACGCAGGTACACCAGAGAAAACCCCCGAACCCCCACCAGAATTACCAACAGACAAAAGCTGTTCAACAAATAATGATTGTCCATCACCCCTCGTGTGCAGGAACACCAAATGTGTCCCTGAGTGCAGAAATCAGCTCGACTGCACAGGCGGAAAACTCTGTGATATCAACACGCAACAATGTGTTCTCTGTCAGACAAGTGAAGATTGTTGTCTGCGGTTTCTCAAAGGCTCAACCTCTTACAAGCTCTGTACAACGGACCTCAATCTCGCCTGCCTCAGTCAACAATGTGTGATCAGAGGTTGTAGAAGAAACAGCGATTGTTCGAGTGGAAAGATCTGCGATCTTACGACCTTCCAGTGTCGTTCCTGCCAAACAGACACAGAGTGCCCAAGTGGACAAAAGTGTCGAGCAGGTGTGTGCTATGAAGGATGTACAAAAAGCGCTGATTGCCCGACGATATCAGGTTCACAGGGACAGTGTGTCAACGGCATTTGTTTTACAGGGTGCCAAAGGGACACGGACTGTCAGGGAGGTTTTGTATGTGTCTCAGGCTCTTGCAAAGCGTCAGTCACATCCTTCCAGAGCGCACTTCGCTATGTAGATGGTAGCAGCGCAAAGAGCTGCACTCATTATAGATTCCCACAAAATGGTTACCATCCAGCCACCACCTCAGGTGTGTATTGGATCAACCCAGACGGCACAAAAGATATCAAAGTGTACTGTGAGATGACACTCAATCGTGGTGGCTGGACGCGCTTTTGGTGGTTCTCTCCAGGTGCCTCTATGTCAGGTGTGACCGATGTATTGAGTCAAAGCCTCGCTCAGTGTAAACCTACTGACAAGACTTGCTTTGCCAAGCTTCCTTGGTCCGACCCCGTCGAATTGATGACAAGTTCAGATCAAAAGAGCGGCCAAATCTACTGGTTTGACAACACAAACACCTCCAAGAGAGTGCTCGCGTCTTTGACAACACAGGCCAAATGGCCCGCCTCAAATGGCATCGGTTCTTCATGGCCACCAGTCCTCGCCGCTGGGACACTTGCACACAGGACGACAGAGGTCGGCCCCCAAGCCGGATACTGGTGGTACGGTTTACAAAATGGGGTCGTCTCATTCTCTTTAGATAACAACGCAGACGCGTGCCAATCATTTTTCGCAGCAGGTATGGATCAAGACGGAAAACTCGGCGTCGATCACGCGAGCACTTCGTGTCCATCCCCCAACAGTACACAAAGCGGATTGTACCTCTATGCGAGATTACCACTCAAAGCTCCAACACTTGTATTGGATAACGGTGCAAGAAAGCGTTCAGACGGAACATATGAAAAATCCTGCCTGGACTACCGTTTCCCTCCCATGTACTCAGGCGCCATTGGGGATGGAGCTTACTGGGTACAAACAAACACTTCGACACCTCCTCAAAAAGTCAACTGCCAAATGAGTAAACTTGTATGTGTTCCAAGTACATGTAGCTCTGCAGGTGCAAACTGTGGTGAGATCTTCGACGGTTGTGGAGGAAAACTGAAGTGTGGAAGCTGTTCGGCTCCCTATACTTGTGGAGGCGCAGGCAAAGCTAACGTCTGTGGATGTGACGGAAAGTGGCGTGTCGGATCCGCAGAATCACAAGGATATTCAGGAGTTGGAGCAGACTTAAAGCTCGACATATCTGGACGTCCACATATGTCCCATTTTAACTACTCCAACAAACAATTGAAGTATGTATACCAAGACAGCGTTGGTATCTGGCGCTCGGAGGTCGCGCTCACTCTCAGCAATGTCTCGACAAGCTCATCCACTGGACTCGGTCTCGACACCAAAGGCGGCGTCCATATCGCATACTACGACGGTGCAAATCTTGGCGCCTACATCGCCTCGAAACCCAAAGGCGGTACGTGGACAAAAGAAACCATCGCAGCACCACAGAACTACAGAAACACAGGTCGGTATATCCAGATGGGAATCGACAACACAGACACCCTTCACGTCGTCTACTACACAAGCACAAGCGGTACAGCAGGTGATCTCATCTACGCAGCCAAGCAGCTTGGAGGTACGACCTGGAGCAAGACCACCATCGAACAATCCATCAATATTAACCACATAGGGATGTTTGTCGAACCGGCAGGCCATGTTCACCTATCGTACGGCTCTTACGCCAACACCTCCGCGAGCAGGGCCAAGTATGCAGTGCTCAAAAAAGGCGGAACGTGGAGTATCGAAGTCATTGACGGCACCATCACACGAGCAGGCTCCCCCTCCTCCGTCTTTGTCGATGGAAACGGCACAATACATGTCGCGTTTAAAGCAAGTGACTCGTCAAACGCCGGTGTATACTACAGCAAAAAACTCCCCACAGGGACCTGGACCACGACACGTATCGACACCAACATCAACTCAAGTGATCCATCAGTCGCAGTCGACACAAAAGGAACGACACATGTCGTTTACAGATTCCCAAATCAACTCACACACCTGTATTTACAGAGTGGTGCAACACAGTGGACCAAACAAACAATCGACACATCAACCAACAACAACGGCTACAACACCCACATCGCTGTCGATGCAACAGGTGGTGTACACGTTCAGTATAGGGATTCAACATACCGGGATCTTCGCTACGCGTTGCTTCCAAATTGCCCACTCACCCCCTGAGCCCTCCACAGACCCACAATACAATCAAATCTTTAGCCAAATCCGAGAGAACATCATCATCGCGACGTCTGTCCCGAATGTTTCAGACTTTTGAGACGCGAGCACTGTAAAGACATCACCTGTCGAAGGCAAGAACGCACCGACGCCAATATCAAAAGTCACAAACTTCGCGACCTTCCACTTAAAGGCTCCGTCGATCTCCATCCCCAAAAATTGTTCATGTGTTTCAGTCGTATCCTTAAAGATAGGTGCATAATTGCCACCACCTTGTAAAACGCCACCGTCAGCCCAGCGGAAGTTGTACGCCACGTTGATCTGGACAGAGGTCGTCTTCGTCGGACGAATCCCCACAAACAAGGAAGGCGCGATAATGTTGCTTGGTGCGAACATGTTGGTGATATTGGAAAACTTCCGTCTCTTACCATATACAGGCACAAACGTCATACTCGAATCTGCTTGTGTACCAGTATCACCACTCGCCGCGACCAAAAAGATACCAATATATGGCTTGAGTGGAGCCGGAAGTGTATAGGCTACAGACGCAAATCCACCAAAGGCGAACAAAGACTTGTCTTCGTGGGTACCGAATTGTACATAACCTTCAAAAATCGAACGGATGCTCGCCGTCTTTAATGTGTAATCCAGGCCAATCATACCAATTTGTGAATTCACGAGTGGTTTTCCCGTCCGTGGCGCACGTTGAAGGTAGTGTGCGGAGATCCCTAGCTTGAAAGACTTTCCAAACTGAAAATGATGTCTCACACCAGCCAAATCGTCCCCCTCAAACAAGCACCCGTCCTGACATGTCGCTGTATCAGTCAGCTCAACACTTTCTCGTATTTTGAACCAGTACAGCTCCGTTTTCATTCGATTGGGTCCATACAAAAACAGCCTCATACCGTCAAATGACTGTCCTTGTGGGATGTATCCAGGATCCCCTAGAATAAAGCCATGTGCGTGTGTTGCTCCGATTCTTCCAATCTCAAACCTCAGAGGCAGACGGCCTGGCCGCTCCAAGAACAGATACCCTTCAAAAAAAGTCGTCCCCAAATAGACTTCACGATGAAATTGATTGGTCTCGTCTGGATCAAACCGAATATCACCACCAGAACGCAATCCATTCCCCCAAAATCGAGCATCCTGAATCGTCAAGACAAAGCCGACTTGCTTTTGGATCTCCGCCTCCAATGATATCCTGAAACGTGTTGCAACATATACATCACTATCATCGAGTTTGGATGAAAAATCTTTGAGATTAAATTTGTATTCAGGTCTTGCGAAGACACTACTGCGAATACGAAAGACTGTCTCCAGTGGACCAGGAAGGTGAATCTCAATACCCTTTTTTTTGACATGTTTTACAGTAACTTGGGAAGTTTGTTTCGCATATCCGCGATGTTCGAAATATGTAAAGGCCACAAAGGCTATTAGTATCGTTGTAAAATATCGTAGGTATCTCATGCTCGACTCCGTTCGGTATCGTACGTTCACTCTATTTACAATCTTACCTTTTTGCAAAGACAGTGCCACATACAAAAAGAGAAATCCAAAACGGATACCAAAATAAAAACATCAATGAATACAAAAGAGAGACTCAACAGGAGACGATACCGAGACTTCCTCCTGAGAAGAAGCTCTCAACAAGAAGACACACCCCTCTGATGACAGGTCTATTTTGATGCAAATCGTTGCAACGCTTCAAAGGATTGAATCATTTGCAAACAAAGGACGCAGCGCAGCAAAGGGTTGGAAGAAAACGGTAGATGGGGGTTTTGTAGGAGATGATTTGGGTGTATTTGGAGGGAAAAGTGAGGATTAGATACCAAGCAGCATACGCTCGGGATTTTCCACACAGTCACAGATACGTTTGAGGAAGGTCACAGCGTCTTTACCATCGACGATTCGGTGATCGTAAGACAACGCGAGGTACATCATAGGACGCAGCTCGACTTTGCCATTGACTTCAACAGGTCGCTGTTTAAAGCCGTGCATCCCAAGGATCCCACTTTGTGGTGGGTTGAGGATGGGTGTGGAGATCAATGAACCGTAGATACCACCATTTGTAATGGTGAAAGAGCCACCCTGAAGATCCTGCAACGTGAGCTTTTTGTTGCGGGCTTTCTTCGCGAGATTGGAGATCTCAGCTTCGACACCTGCAAAGCTGAGTGTCTCAGCGTCACGTACAACAGGAACAACAAGCCCCTTCTCAGTACCAACAGCAATCCCGATGTCATAGAAGTGATTTTGCACAATCTCAGTGCCATCGATATACGCGTTCAGTCCAGGGACATTTTGCAGAGCATCGACAGCCGCCTTCACAAAGAAGGACATGAAGCCCAATTTGATGCCATACTTTTTCACAAATTGATCCTGGTACTTTTTACGGATAGCGATCACCGCAGAGAGGTCGACTTCGTTGAAAGTCGTGAGGATCGCTGCTGTTTGTTGTGCTTGAACAAGACGCTCGGCGATGCGCTTGCGGATGGGGGTCATCGAACGTCTTGTTTGACGAGGACCGTCTGCAGGCTTGCCAATTTTGGGGATAGAGGGTGTCGGCGCCTCTTTTTTAGGAGCAGCCGCTGGCTGAGGAGCAGGCTTCGAAGCACCGGCTGCCACTGTACGAAGGACATCGTCCTTCATCACACGGCCGTCTTTGCCTGTGCCTTGAATATCACCGCTCGTCAAACCGTGCTGTGCAGCGTGGTGGCGAGCAGCAGGTGACATCACATCACCACTTGCACCAGAAGATGCAGGCGCTGACGCTGGAGCTGCTGTTTCAGCTTCGGATGCTTTGCTCGCAGCAGGAGCATCACCACCTGTCGCAGAGGTATCAATTGTCGCGACAATTTCGTGAATCGCAACAACTTCATCGACGCCCTTCTTGATGGACAACTTTCCTGCGACTTCAGCAGCAACTGTGGCAGTGATCTTATCAGTCTCAAGCTCGAACAATTCATCGTCGACCTGGACCATATCACCGTCTTGCTTAAACCAGGTAACGATCTCACCTTCAGAAATAGACTCACCAACTTCAGGAACTTTGACCTCAAACATCGGATCGACATCCTCCTTAGCTCGTTTTGGGGTCGCGTCAGGTAATTCAGCGGCACGAAAGCGGCTCTTCAACGAACGATAAAGCCGAAATAAACGCACACAAACCTTACAACGCATGTTTTCTATTCACCTTGCCAACATTCCGTCCTTACCTAGAATGTAAGACTTTGAAAGATCGGATTTTTCGCATCATCGAAGACTTTCTCACGGAACACAGCTTGGCAAAGTCCGGTTTGTTCTTCGACGTGTTTTTGGTAGGAAGCTGTTGCAGGACTCGCGCTCGCATCCCGGCCAACGTAGATAATTGGCAGTGGCGAGAAGAATTGCAACAAATGTGGGAACATAAATGTCCATCCACCTCGGTTCTGTGGCTCTTCTTGTACCCAAACAACTTCTTTGAGGTTTGTGTACTTCTTCTTGATCTCTTCCAAGCGCCACTCACAAAGTGGATAAAACTGCTCAACGCGCACGATCGCGACGTTGTCACCGTTCTCGGACTTCGCTTGTTCTTCGAGCAGGTCGTAGTAGACCTTTCCAGAGCAAAGCGCGAGACGCTCGACATTTGTGTTTGCAGTTGCGTCATCAACGATCTCTTGGAAATGACCATTGACGAATTCATCGACATTTGATTGGACTTTGGGGTGACGCAAGAGGCTCTTTGGTGCCATCAACACGAGAGGTCGACGGAATGGGCGCAACACTTGACGTCGCAGCAAGTGAAAATACTGCGCTGGTGTCGTGACGTTGCAAACCTGGATATTTTTCTCAGCACAAGCCTGAAGGTAGCGCTCAAGGTAAGCGTTGGAGTGCTCTGGCCCCTGCCCTTCAAAGCCGTGGGGGAGCAACATCACAACACCATTGGTGCGCTGCCACTTCGACTCTGAACCTGTGATAAATTGGTCGATGATCACCTGCGCGCCGTTTGCAAAATCACCAAACTGCGCTTCCCACATGATCAACATGTGAGGTTCAGTCATCGCGTAACCAAACTCGAAGCCAAGAACAGCCGCTTCTGAGAGCAAGCTGTTATACACACAGAATCGGGCCTGTTCAGGGTGCAAGTTGTTGAGAGGAATATATGATTCTTCTGTGTCGATGTCCTGCCAGACGGCGTGTCTGTGTGAAAACGTCCCACGCCCGGAGTCCTGACCACTCAATCGCACAGGGATGTTATCGCGACAAAGTGAACCAAAGGCGAGATATTCTGCAGAGGCCCAATCAAGCGTTTCTTTGGCCTTGAGGGCGTCGAGGCGCTTGGCGAGCTGGCGTTTGATTTTTCTGTTGAGATGGAATCCTTCAGGTGGCAAGAAACACTTCTCACCAATCTCCAACAATCGATCAAACGGGACACCTGTCTCGACAGGTTGATCATCGTAAGGTTTATCGAGCCCAACCCATCGGTCTTCGTACGCCTGAATATGGATCTGAGGTTGCTCTGTGCGGACTTTGTCGAGGACCTCTTGTAGCAGTTGTCTGATCTGCTGTTTATGGTCTTCGGCATCACTCACATCGATGATTTTCTCGCTGAGTAATTGCTCTTGGTAAATGGAGCAAACGGAGGAGTGGTCTTTGATTTTTTGATACATTTTTGGCTGCGTAAACAACGGCTCATCGCTCTCGTTGTGCCCGTGCTGTCTGTAACAGAGCATGTCGATAACGACATCTTTTCCAAATCGTTGTCGGAATCGCAGCGCGAGCAACACAGTGTGGATAAGCGCTTCTGGATCATCACCATTGACGTGAAAAATGGGGGATTCAATCATCTTGACGACGTCTGTCGCGTAAACACTCGAGCGAGCTTCGTCAGGAGATGTGGTAAATCCAATCTGGTTGTTCACGATCAAGTGGACCGTCCCACCTGTTTGGTACCCTGGCAATTGTGACAGGTTCAGGGTCTCAGACACGAGTCCTTGACCGGCAAACGCAGCGTCACCGTGCAAGAGCAACGGGAGCACCTTTTTGCGAAGCTCTGTATCTCCGAGCTGTCGTTGTTTTGCACGGGCACGACCTTCAACAACGGGATTAACCGCTTCGAGGTGGCTGGGGTTGGGTGTCAAGGAGAGGTGGATGGCTTTACCATGACGAGTGACATAATCGGAGCTGTACCCTTTGTGGTACTTCACATCTCCATCACCTCGGGCATGATCCATTCCGATATCTTCAAATTCAGCAAAGACCGCTTCGTATGGCATACCCAAAAGGTTGGTTAAGACGTTGAGGCGTCCCCTGTGGGCCATACCGATGACGACTTCTTGGACACCAAGCTCTGGAGACTCTTCGACGAGGAAACGCACAGCAGGGATGATCGACTCGCTTCCTTCGAGAGAGAAGCGTTTTTTGCCGGGAAAACGTTTATGCGTAAATGTCTCAAAGTTCTCTGCATCGATCAAAGAGCGCAACAAGAAGAGTTTGTCGTCTTTTGAGAGCTGTGTTTTGTTGTGGCTGGTCTCCATCTCTTTTTGCAGCCAGTGACGACATTCGTGGTCCTGAATGTGCATGTACTCGACGCCGATGGAGTTACAGTAAGTATCTTGCAGTGCATCGAGCAGCTCTGAGATCTTGAAGCTTTGCCCGGCAGGGAAGAAATCGCCGAGGTGTTGGCCATCGAGTTCGACATCCATCATATCTTCAGTCAAACCAAATGATGCGATGTCCAAGCCAGGAAAGGATGGCTGGTACAGACCCAGAGGATCAATCTTGGCGAGACGATGACCTTGTCTTCTGTAAGCAAAGATCATGTCCGCGACGTGAAAGTGGAGGTCTGTTTCATCTGTATGTACAGAACGTCTCGTAGGAGTAGATGCACCATCAAACAAAGGTGCCGATTGTGCGTCCCCTTCGCCTCCTTGCCCCAACACAAATCCATCAAAGAAATGTTGCCAATGTTCTGGAACAGAGGCGGGGTCACTCTTCCAAGAAGTGTAAAGATCTTCGATATAGCTGGCGTTCCAGCGATTTGCAGGGCTCAACCATTCTTGCCGAGAATGTATATCAGACAAACCAAATGTCTCCTCTGGTTTATTTGTTGCAAAAAGATCACAAAACAGAGATCATTCACGTCCGACCCATACGGAGTCGAACAATTGCAGCACATATATATTGAATAGAGCGGGAAAAGGCAAACACCCAACTGCATTTTGATCAACAGTGGACTGCCTACAACCTCAAATTATCGAACATTACGAATCTTTCAACAGCCTCCCCTACGAAGAAGCTGTTCTCACCGGCGCTCATCGCAATCACTGCTCACTTGACGTCAGTCAGTCCTACAACTTCGTCAAACATCAAGAACATGAGCCCCCTTCAGGATGACGGGTCCAGCCCAGTCAACTTGTCCCAAGACAAGCTATCTTTCAGGAGAGGATGGACAAAGTGACCGTCTTTTCGGATCAAAACATCATCAAAATAGATCTCACCGCCACCATCTTTTGTCAGCTGACTTGAGATCAAATCCCAATGAATCATACTTCGGTTACCATTGTCGGCATCGAGAAATGCATTTCCAAGTGCCAAATGAAAAGAACCATACATTTTCTCATCAAAGATAGGATCCATGAACGACTTTTGGATGAATGGGTTCAGTCCAAGCGCAAACTCACACACATGCCTCGCTCCTTCATCCGTGTCGAGCACCACGTGAAGTTGATCTTGGAATGTCTCCGACGAGGCACGTACGACTCGCCCACCCTCAAACGATAGTCTCACCCCCTCAAAACGCACTCCATTGTGTAACGTCGGAAGATTGCACAAAAAATCTCCGTGCATAGAGCCTGGTACTGGGGCTGTGTACAGCTCGCCATCGGGAATGTTGTTTTGACCAGTGCAAGACACGACAGGCATATTTTCCACGGAAAAACGAAGGTCTGTCCCCTCACCAAGAATACGAACATTTCGAGTCTTTCTCAAAAGAGTCGCCAGATCACCGATGGCCGATGTGAGATATGAATAATCAAAATTGCAAACCTTGTAGTACAGTTCTTCGAATGTATCTGTAGGCATGCCGACCTTCAAGCTCAGTGTGGAGGTCGGAAATCGAACCACAACCCATCGCTTATGGAGGCGAACATCCAAATGAACATACTTCCAAATAAACTTCGAATGATACAACTTCCTCTCTGCCGTCAAATCCGACAGTTCGAATGGATTCCCGCCTCCCAAAATACCGATATAGCAATCGATTTTCTCGATTAGCCCCCGCAACAAACCACCATACGCTCGGTACTGTGACTCATCAGCGTTGACATAAAACGAACGCATCGTCTTCGTGGATTGCATGTGTGGCATGGGAACACCGCCAAGACGCGTGACTTCCTTGACGCATGCTTCGACCAGTGGTAAAGCGCCTGATTCACGAAACTCGATCATCACAAGATCATTGGGTTTGACTTGACAAGAGTGGTTGACTAGAGTCTTGGCGAGTTCATCGATGCGTGGATCTTTCATATCATGTCCTGTTCTCGGTTGAAGTGCCTGGAATCTCAACTGTTGAGATGTCACTTCACACAAAGTGATTCCATACATAGGCACGCGACCCTGAGCAGACAACCCATTCACAGACGCAAACATGTCGAAACAGTACCACAATATCGGCAGTACAAATTCGACACGAAGATACATCAAAATGGAGTAATAAACATGGCAAACACACTCGCCAATCGCACACACACTTGCGGCGCACTGCGCGTTGAACATGAGGGACAAGAGGTTATCCTCAAAGGCTGGATCACACTCCGCCGTGAACATAAAAACATCATTTTCCTCGATCTTGGCGATCGTTACGGCATGACTCAATTGACCCTCAACACCCAAGAGCACCCACAGCTCGCAGCGCTCCTTCCAGAGCTTCGCCTCGGTACGTGTATCGGTGTGGCTGGAACAGTCGTTGACCGCGAAAAAAGCGGCGGCTCAGTCAACAAACAGCTTGCGACTGGCGCCATTGAGGTTATCGTCTCCCACACCGAGATCTACGGCGCGACCAAAGACCTGCCCTTTCCGATCAAAGATGAAATCGACGCCTCCGACCTCACACGTCTCAAGTATCGCTATCTCGACCTCCGACGTAATCCCATCGCACGCAACATTCAGCTGCGCTCCAAGGTGACACACGCCATCAGGGATTACATGCACAACCAAGAGTTTCTGGAGATCGAGACCCCCATCCTCATGAAGAGTACACCGGAAGGTGCGCGGGACTACCTCGTTCCAAGCCGCGAGGAACCCGGTCACTTCTACGCGCTTCCACAAAGTCCACAGCTGTACAAGCAGCTCTTGATGATCGCTGGGATGGACAAATACTACCAGATCGCCCGATGCTTTCGAGATGAAGACCTTCGTGCAGACCGTCAACCAGAGTTCACACAGATCGACCTGGAGATGAGCTTTGTCAGAGACAAGGATGTCCACAACGTCGTGGAAGGAATGTTTGTCCACATCTTCCGTGAGGCGATGAATATCGAGTTGACCACCCCCTTCCCCCGTATGACCTACAAAGAAGCGATGGAGCGATTTGGTGAGGACAAACCAGATCTCCGCTACGGACTGGAACTCATCGATATGACTTCAGTCTTCGCAGAATCCGGCTTTGGAGCGTTCTCTGGTAAATGTGTCAAGGGCATCCGCGTTCCCAATGAAGCCGGTCGCAGCAAATCGTGGATCAAAAAGCTCGAAAAGTTCATCAAGCAAAGAGGTGCAGGTGGACTCGCGTGGTTCAAGAAACTCGACAGTTCGTGGGAAGCCAGCATTAAGTACTTCCTCGGAGACGGAAGCGCAGAGCTCGAAGCGATTGAACAGATCACCGAAGCACAAAACAACGATTTGTTGTTTGTCGTCGCCCACGAGAAGGCCTCCTCAGTCAATGAATGGCTAAGCGCACTTCGCAGAAAGTTGGCAGAAACGTTGGAGCTGATCGACTCCTCCAAGTATGCGTTTTTGTGGATCGATGAGTTCCCTCTCGTCGAAGAGACCGAAGACGAAAACGGTGAAAAACACTTGCACATGTTGCACCACCCATTTACACAGCCACACCCCGAAGACATCGACAAGATCGAGACCGCTCCTGCTGAGATACGGTCGATTTCATACGACTTGGTGCTCAATGGGTACGAGCTCGGTAGTGGTTCCCTTCGGGTCTTTGATACAGAGTTGCAAACACGGCTGCTTAAGATGGTGGGAATTGAGCAGGAAGAAGCTGAGGAGAGATTTGGCTTCTTTCTCGAAGCGCTCAAATACGGCACGCCACCTCACGGTGGGATGGGCCTGGGATTGGACCGTATTATCATGATTCTTGCGGGCTCTGATACTCTGCGAGACGTCATCGCCTTCCCCAAAACGCAAAAGGCAGCTTGCCCAATGAGCGAAGCACCTGGTTCTGTGGACCAGCAACAGCTCGATGACATCCACATCGCGCTCGCCAAAAAAGACAAAGCAGAAGAGTAGACTTGAGAGGAAAGATCAGAATAGAGAGGGTGACCTCTCTATTCTTTGCACCTTAGTTTTTGCAGATTGCTTTGGGGCCATGGCATTTGAGGGAGCTTGTGGGGATTCTTGAGACCAAAGAACTTACATATCCAGACACTCCAGGCCGAATTTTGCGATTAAACAGGCTGTTGAACTTGGGTCGCAAGGCAAGCTCGAAAGTCACCGCGAGGATTCCGTTCAACGCAAGGCTAGAAGCGAGGTACGCGATGGGATAAGCGGCTGCGCCAATCCCAAATGTCGCGGCGGCTGCTGCTGCTGAGACAATCGCCGCCAGAGAGTGAGATGTGGGTTCAATGATTTTCAAATCAGCCGCGACTTGGACGAGCGCTGCGATGATGTTAAAGGATAGATCACGTATCCCTTTTGTGATAGCACCGGACAAACAACGACGCTTTCGGGCACCTGAAAAAGGCCAACACTCAACAGCGATCGTCGCGGTTGTAAACGAAACGGCCAGTCCGACAGCGATCGCTGCTGTCTTTCCGAACGACTTCGAAGCTCTTAAACCAGCTTTTTTGACAGCCTGTGTTCGCTTCATAACGTTCAGATCTCGACTTCTGCGAAGCGCATCGAGCAGCTTTTTGCGCAACTTCCCTTGGGCCAGACTGCGAGCCGAATTCACCTTGGTAGCGGCGATACTTCCGATACGAGCGGCGAGCTTTTGTTTCCACTCCGCTGAGTTCGCAAACTTCTTGGCGAGCCTCTCACACTTTCTGCGAAGCGCGGCCATCGCCTTTCTGAAGGCCTTTCTCACCTTGTCGCCGATCGTCTTCATCCGGACTTTCGCCTTTTTGGCGAGGCGTTTTGCTTTGGCTTCCATCTTCTTGAAGCCGCCCTTGAGACTTTTGCCGAATTTGATGAGCTTTCCGAGGACACGTCTTTTTTTGCCATTGATCAGGAACTCAATCCGACCACGACTATTTCGCCGTTTGCAGATCCGAAAACGTCGTTTACGAAAGACAATGCGAACCCTGACGTTCCGGCAGTATCCCCACCTCTTCCACTTCTTTTTCCACTTATTGTAATCTCGAAGCCACTTGTCTTTCTTATAAGCGGCCCAGATCTTCTTCTTGCACGCGGTTTTTGCGATCGACTCTACTTGGGCTTTTGTGTAACCTCTCGCATCAACAAATTGGGGACACACAAACAAACATACAACAAACCAAAACCAAGACTGTTTCATACCTTACGGGCTCCTTTTTGATATGGAAAAATCAAACAGGGAGTGTTCAAGTATGTGGACATCATTTCCTCTTTTCGCTCTTGAATCGTGGTCACGATTTCATTCTTCCTTTTTGCCTGGACACACTTGTAGACGAGAGCGCCCTCGGTGTATTCAAAAAAAATGAAACCTGTTCCAATTTACTGAATTCGTAGGATGATTCTTCCGGTCATTTCGAGGATGTGTATGTTTGTTTTTTTGGGAAAGTTTGAAGTGGAGAGTCTATTGGCTGGGGGAAGAAGGGATGCAAGCTGACAGCCTCCGCTCCCAAATCAGGCCTTTGGCCTGTAGGTTCGAGTGGAGGCTGTGCGCTTCGCACACAACACGAACGCTCTTTTCTAGCCAACGGAACTAGTAATCAAGTTCTGGATCGAGTTGGAGCTGAAAGCGGGCGACAGCAGGAGGTGTTTGTTTGCGAAGCGTCCGATTGAGAGACAACGCGGATGAGCGTTTGTCACTCTTTTCAGCTTCGGGCAAGAAGGGATAGTGGATATCGGGCATCGCGTTCATGACAGCCGTTTGCATGTCGCGCATCGATTGAAAGCGTCGTTCGGGGTTTTTCTTCAGGGCTTTCTTTACGACCTCAGCCAACCCAGGGGGGATGTTTTTCCTGATACTCAACAAGGGCACAGGCTTTTCAGAGATCTGCCGGCTCATCAACTTCAGGAAGTTCTGAGGTGTGGGTTCACCGTTGAGGGTGAAAGGTGCACGCCCGGCGAGACACTGATACATCACGATCCCAAGAGAGTAGAGATCCGCTCGTCCATCGACGTGGCTGATCCCTCGAACGCGTTCATCAGGAGTGGGCCCACGACACTGCTCAGGAGACATGTACTCAGGTGTCCCCACGACTTTCCCGACCTCAGTGAAATCGGGTTCATCTGGATCGAGAGGTTTGGCGAGGCCGAAGTCGAGGATTTTCACGAAGTCGGGTTGCCCATTGTAGGAAGTCAGAAAGATATTATCGGGTTTGAGGTCCCTATGCACCATACCTTCTTCGTGTCCAATGGACATCGCCGAGCAGATTTGGGCAGCGAGCTGGGCTGTCCGCTCGGGGGTCAGGTAGTATGGAGGTTTGCGTAGGATCTCGCGCAGGCTCTCCCCTTTTAACAACTCCATAGAGTAGTAATACACGCCCTGTTTTTGGTCGTACCCAAAATCGTCGATACGAATGACATGTGGGGATATCGCGCTCACTTTTCGAGCAAGTCGAGCCTCTCGCAAAAAGCGTCCGTACTGTGTTTCCCGTCGGTGATCAGGACGTTTGATCATCTTGATGGCACGAAGCTCGCGAAGGAATACGTGTTCAGCTTTGTACACTTTCGCCATACCACCTTCGCCAATTTTTTTGATGAGATGGTATTTTTGATCGAGGATCATCCCTTCTAGTGGGTCCACGCGTCGCTTTTGAGCATTTCGTTTCAGATTATGACTACATGAAGGACAAAAAGCAGCCTGAACAGGAGCCTTTGCACCACATGAAGGACAAATTTGCACGTTATCTCTTTGCATGCTTTTGATGAATCTCAACTTGTAGGGTACTGGAAAAAGCCAATGAACAACATTCAGAAATATAACAAAAAAGCCCATCAAGGGGAAGTGATCTGCATCGGAAGATTGCGAAATACACCTGCGCTTTGAGGTATAAAACCTTTTGTTTTCAAGTCACTGACTTTTTTTACATCTCCCCTCACGAAAGTTGCAGGGACGTCCACGCGCAACACCAATCGCAAAGGGGAGTAACCAGCATCATCGCCTGAACTCTTACGCATACCGTCAAAAACATCTTGCCCTGTGATACTCATGCTCTGAGAAGGTAAGAAAAATGCGTACATAAATCCTTGTTTCAGAAAGCCTCCCTCATTCTTCAACGTCGTCTCAAAAGGAAAACACGTCGCATAGCTGCCTCGCACCCAAAGCGGGTTTGACGTGTTCATATCCTTACCCTGTATCTGTGCATTCTGCGCAACAACCGGGCAATTGATCACAACGCCACTTGGGCGCCTTGGTAGACCGGCTCGTATGATCGACGCGAGAGAACGAATGGAATCGGCTTGGTATCCATCAAAGACAGTCACTTCGATCACTTCGAGAAAAGGAGTCGCGTCTTTGTCACCGGGAAGTCGCTCAATGATATCCCTCTGACCTGTCACTCTCTGCCCCTGTACGTCGACAAACCTGTACAACGCTCCGATGGAAGGCGTGACAGCCCCCATATCCCAAAAAGAGATACTTTGTCCGTCGCTGTACCCATCGCGCCTTGGGATGTTCGAAGGTAAAGATGCAGCTCCCACAAAGGGAGGCGTCGAAGCATTTGCATCCACTGATCCGGGCTGTATCACATTGAACACAAAGGTTGTGCTTGGAGCGATGTCAGTAGAGAGCACATCTCCCCATCCTCTGATCTCACCAGCAAGCGCATCTTTTCGGACCTCAACAACCTCTCTCCTCCACACCATTGGATTCTGCGAAGAGAAAACAGGTTGTTCTAACAGCGTCTTGTCGTGTTGAAGGCGCAAGAGACGGCCACTCACAAGCTTTCCACTCTCCAAAGGGAGCGCATTTTGCCCGGCTATGGGAAACCACCAGACTCGCCCACCTCGACACCATCCTTCGATCAGCTCATTTGTATTGCGCTTCTCCACCACGACATTTTTGGAAACAATGGGCGCAGCGATGACTTTCCCTGTCGAGGTCGTCTTCAGTGCGAGTGATTGGATTTGTCTCAGAGAGCGTAACCCACCCCTCTCAACAGAGTCTGGCAGGAAGACTTCGACGATCTCCACAAAAGGTGTGTAAGAGCGATGTCCAGGTGGGTAGGCAAAGATCCAGGCAGGGATATCCGTGACAGGACCGTTCGCATCGACAAGTCGATATACTTTCCCAATCTTGTTTTGGACCTCCCCAAAGGACCAGTACAAGAGCGCCTTACCATCCACCCACCCTTTCTTAAGAGGAATGCTCTTCAAAAACGAAGCTCCATCCAACTCGGGGATCGTCTCGTCTGTTTCGAGGGAATCAGGCCTGATAGGCGTCAAACGGGTTGAGCTTGCTTCTGCACCGTCCAAAGAGACCATCCTCAGATCACGTAATTCATCCTGGGTGTAGGTATCTCTTACAAAAAAGCGAAGCTGTGTGCGAACAGAGACCTCCAGAGGCTCGAATAAGGCACCACCTTCAGCGCTTCCACTCGCTTCTACGACAGGCGTCCCCATCTGTCCATAGGCAATGCGTCCATTGGTCCGTGTGATTTCATTTTGAAAACAAAAGACTTGTGCAGCATATGCATGAACCCATACCTTCTGCAGGGCGACAGCGTTATTGCCCACGTTATTTTCGAGAGCAGCGTCAGAAGAGACGATAGGACAGGCCCGAAAAGAGAGCGTTGACTGGATCGAAAACCCCGTCTGTTTGAGACGTTCGAGGGATTTGATCGCGTTGAGTCGGAAGGAGAACGTTTGAGGGACATCCACTCTCATGACTTCGACAATAGGGGAATCATGAGGCTGATGTGGTCCAGTCTCCAAGACCGGATGTTGTCCTGCGATAGGCTCTTTCTCCCCTTCCCAATAAAAGATGAACATTTTGGAGGTTGTCACAGGGACCTCACCGAGATCCCAGTACTCAAGAGCACGACCACGATACCATGCTTTATGAGTGGCGATGGTCCCCCTGCGAGCCGTAGGAACCCACCCATCAGGGTACTGACCAAGTGAAGACTCTGGGCGAAAGATATCGACTTCTGCGTCTTTGCCATCCGCGCCAGAAGGCCCTTGTGGCCCTTGTGGACCTTGCTCTCCATCACGTCCGGGGGTCCCGTCTTTTCCATCCTGGCCAGATGGTCCCTGCAACCCTGGTGGTCCGAGAAAACAACCAGATGAGCACGTTATCAACAAGACCAAGACAAGATACAAACGTAGATGAGCCATACCACTCCTCAACAAGAGCACACTGTAGAGGTTCATCCACGAATATCCGTGTAGGTAGAGTGGTTCTCTCGCGAAGAAGATAGCACAAACATCACGAAGAGAGATGCACCTCTATTTGGGATAAAATGTCGATTCTATCGACAAGATCAGTCAAATAATCCATCTTATGGGTCGAAATCGTGATCACGGGGGAGCGATCATACGTCGCGAACCACTGTTCATAGAGCCTATCGAGCTGTTTGAGATACTGCACAGGGATATCCTGCTCGTAATCACGACCTCTGATCCCGATGCGTTTGCGGATGGTCTTGATGTCGGCTTTCAAATAGATCACGAGATTGGGAGGTGTTAAAGAATCACAAATATTCTCGTACAATTCCCAATAGGTTTCGAAGTCACGCTGATCCATGATCCCCTGTTCGTAGAGGCTCTTTGCGAAGACCTCTGCGTCCTCGTAAATCGTGCGGTCCTGGATCACAGGTGAAGGGAACGCTTCAGCTTCTCGATGGAGCCTGAACTTTCGCCCCAAAAAGTACGCTTGTGAGGGAAACGCCCAGCGTTTCATGTCGTGGTAAAAATCTTCGAGATAGGGGTTTGTTTCATGTGGTTCGAAGATGGGTTTGAGCGCGAAAGTTTTGCACAGAAAATCGACGAGTGTACTTTTTCCAACGCCGATGTTGCCGGCAACTGCGATATATTTCTTGGACAAATGACCAACCTCCTGACAATCAATCAGTCAAGAAGGTAGCAGATCATCCGTTGATTGGGAAGTAAGTGGATGAAAATGATCGCATTGCCATGCACACGACCAAGAAATTGCGATTTTCTGGACGCAGTCGCTTGCCTGATGGGGCAAGTTGTTGTATAAATGGAAAGATTTTGACCCACAGCGGCGTCCATTTGACAGCGTTTTCTCAAGTCGTTGCTGGTATCTACGCGAACTACACTCCCAATCGAAATCAATTCACGACGTCTCATCAAGAAGATGGAGCTTTGATCATGGCAAATCAAGTTGTCGACAATCAGGAAGCTTTAAAGCCACCAACTGATCTCTCAGAAGAAGAAAGATGGATTGTCCGCCTGCACGGACAAGATATGGGGCCATTCTCGACCAAAGCACTGTATCCAAAGCTGCTTACGGGAGAAATTGAACCCGAAACCCTCCTCCTCGACCAAAACAGGTTCAGCCGTTGCCGCCTGCACGAGATCACGGAGTTGCAGCCTTACCTGGAGCTACACAACACACAAAACCCCGTTCTTCTTCGCGAACAAAAAGCACAAGAACGTGACGAATATTGGGAAAAGACCGGTAAAAAACGCATGATGATCGGTATCGCTTCAGGGATCAGCGTGATCGTCGCAGCGTTTGTGATCTGGCGTGTCTTTATCTACCAAAGCTCCGACGTCTACCTCCAAGACGGTGACCACCAATTCTCATTTGAAGGCTTCAAAGGCGTCAAAAAGAAGAAGGGATACAAAAAGTTTAACGACATCCGGTATCGCCGACGAAAAGGTCGTAAAGGTGGAAAAGCTGGCGCAACTGGCCCCTCTGCTGCGACTGTCGACTTCACAAATGGCGGTGGTAGTGGCATCCCACGCAAGAAGCTCTCCAACTACATCCGTGGTCGTATCCGCAGTATCTTCGGTTGCTTTAAAATGAGAATGCAGATGGACTCTCGATTTACGGGCGGAAACATCGAATTCTCGATCATGGGTACCACAGGGAAAGTCACACGTGTTCGCGTGATCGACACCGACTACGCTTCGACCTCTCTCAACAGCTGCATCAGACGACGCGCAAAACGCTGGCAAATGCCGACCTTCCCTGGCTCAGCCGTGGTCTACTTCCCCGTATATATCCGTAAAAAACGCACTCGCTGGTAACACCTTTGTCAACGCCCCTTCAGTGGACATCCACCTCCTCCAGCCGACTTGACCGTATCCTCAAAGCACAATTCCCACACGTCTCAAACCGCGCCCTCAAGCTGTGGTTCAAACAGCACAAGGTCTTCGTCAATGGCACCTCACGTCCGCCAGGATACAACGTGCAAGAAGGTGATCTCATCCAGCTCCCACACGGCACATCACAGCTCATCCCACGAGAGGCAGAATCAACCCTTCGACTCGAATATATCGACAAACATGAAGACGTCATCGTCGTCAACAAGCCCCACCAAGCCCACTGCCATCCACTCAACCCTTGGGATCTGGACACCATCACACAAGCTGTTGTACGCGACTTTCCACACATCAAAGATGTAGGCTCTCCCCGTGAACCAGGACTCCTACATAGGCTCGACTATGAGACGTCTGGAATTCTTTTGTTTGCGAACTCACAAGAGAGTTTTCAGCGCCTGTCACAAAGCCGCGACGAAAAACAATGGGACAAGCGCTATCTCGCATGGCTACACGGAATCGTCACCACTCCAGCACAGCTCCTCATCCCCATCACACACCACCCCTCACAACCCTCCAAGATGATCGCATTCCTCGACCCTTCTCAAAAACACAAAGGACATGTCCAACAAGCCCACTCTTGGTTTGTCCCACTCGCACATCGCAATCACCAAACGTTGTGTATGATCAAGATCATCACAGGCGTTCGACATCAGATCCGCATCCACGCGAGCACATGGGGTCATCCCATCGTCGGCGACCCTCTCTATGCCACGAACTCCCAAGCTGCTGAGAGGATGATGCTTCATGCGAGCGCACTCAACGTTCCTTCCCCTTTGACTGGACAAACACTCCAATGGTGCGCGCTCCCATCCTTTGTAAATGACCTCGAAGCCGTCGAATGCAAACGGAGCTTCGAACGAGAATCACCCCCCACAAAGATTGTCACAGCTGAAGAGTTGCGCTCCTAGTCACCATCAGGTAATGTGTCCCGGCTCACATCAATGAACCCTACTGGAGGATCCCAATGTCTTCTCAAAATAAAACAGAAAACAAAACATTTCAGTTGCTTATGAATCGCTTTCGCGAACTGCATCACTTGGGCAGTATCAGCGAATTGCTGGACTGGGACAAAGAGGTGATGATGCCCTCTGGTGGGACGGATCAACGAGCAGAAGAGACCGCTGTTCTCTCCTCCCTCCACCACCAAAGACTCACGGACCCACAAGTCGGCGAATGGATCGCAGAGCTCGAAGATGTAGACTCTTTGAATGAAGTGGAGAGAGCTGATCTTCGTGAAGCCAAGCGAGCATATGACAAGGCAACCAAAGTCCCACCGACGCTCGTCGAAGAGCTGGCCAAGTTGAGCGTCACAGCCGTCCAAGCCTGGGCAGGTGCACGCAAGGAAAAGGACTTCTCCGCCTTCGCCCCCAAACTCAAACAGATCGTCAAATGCAAACGAGAATACGCCGACGCGATCAGAGGCGAAAAGAGCCGCTATGATGCGCTCCTCGATGATTATGAGCCCAACGAACGCTCCGAGGACTTGAAGGAGATTTTTTCTTCCTTGCGTGAGGCCACTGTCCCACTTTTGCAAACACTGAAGGAAGCCACATACCAACCCGACCCAGAGCACCTCAAAGGTGACTTCTCGATCGACACGCAAAAGGCGTTCTCCCTCAAAGTCCTCGACAAAATGGGCTACAACATCAATGAAGGTCGACTCGACGTCAGCACACACCCCTTCTGTACGGGCAATGGTGCAGATGTGCGAATCACCACGCGCTACCAAACGAGCCAAATGACCGAATCTCTCTTTGGATGTATGCACGAAGGTGGTCACGCTCTGTACGAACAAGGTATGGACCGCGCACGCCTGGACAAACCGGCTGGTGGCTATGCTTCTCTCGGTATTCATGAGTCACAATCTCGCCTCTGGGAAAACAATGTCGGACGCTCGATGGCCTTTTGGGAGCACTTTTACCCACAGCTTCAGGAGAGCTTTCACGCCCCCTTCTCTTCTGTTGATCTGCAAGACTACTGGCGCGCCATTAACATCGTCTCCCCCTCTTTTATCCGAACCGAATCCGACGAGATCACGTACAACCTTCACATCATCTTGCGCTTCGATATCGAAGTCGCGTTACTCGAAGGAGACATTGAGATCGATGATCTCCCAACGGCCTGGAATGAGCGCTTTGAAAAAGACTTTGGCATCAAGGTCACAGATGACAGTGTTGGGTGTCTACAAGATATCCACTGGGCAGCCGGACTCTTTGGCTACTTCCCGACGTACACACTCGGTAATCTGTACGCCGCTCAATTCTTCCAATCCGCGCAGCAGGCGCTCCCTGAGCTTGAAAGTATGTTCCGCAAAGGAGAGCTCGCGCCGCTGCGACAATGGTTGAAAACCAACATCCACGAACCTGGGAGTGTCCACTTTGCCCGTGACCTCTGTAAAAAAGTCACAGGTGCGCCACTCTCTATCGATCCATTCGTACAGTACATCAACGACAAGTTCGCAAAGGTGTACAAACTGTAAGGCAAACATCCCCTTGAGCGATACAATTGTGCGACCAACCATACCTCCTGCCAACACATCCAAACCAACGCGAAAGTGAAAACAATGCAATCCACACAGACCACACTCAAACAAGAGCTGTGGAGTACTTTGGTGTTGGCTGCCCCCCTCAGCGCTGCCTTCGCGGGCAATCACCTGATGGGTCTCGTTGACACCGCGATCATGGGACGCCTGGGCGCTGTTGCGCTCGCAGGGACCGCAACAGGCGCCACCCTCTTTTTTATCGTCTCCGTCTTTGGCATGGGCATTCTCTTTGGCCTCGAACCCTTTATCGCCCAGGCGATCGGCGCAGGTGAAGAAGACAAGGCTTACAGACACTACCGAGAAGGCATCGTCCTCTCGTTGCTCATGTGTATACCGTTGATCTTGATGCTCGTCCTGTCTCCGTTCGTCCTCCCCGTGCTGAAATTCGACGAAGCCACCATCAAAGCTGTCCAGTACTACGTGATCGCACGTGCCCCCGGCCTGGCATTTATGTACATGTACAGGACCTCCAAGGCATACCTACAAGCCAATCACATC
The DNA here is from genome assembly GCA_002731275.1 of Deltaproteobacteria bacterium. GTDB lineage: Bacteria > Myxococcota_C > UBA6777 > UBA6777 > UBA6777 > UBA6777. The sequence goes on from PCBK01000146.1 coordinate 43,458, forward strand.
ACCCGCCCAATGGTCGCCTCCACGATCATCGCGAATATCCTCAATGTCTTCACGACGGCGTTCCTGGCCATGGGTGATCAGGCACTTCAAAAGGTCGGTCTGCCGGCGATTGGATTTGCAGGTTGGGGTGTCTTTGGTGCGGGTATCTCCACGACCTTCATGTCATGTCTTCAGTGGCTTATCCTACGGCACTACGTCGCGCAACAGAGACAAACACACCAAATCGACGACACCCAGCCCATCCAGCGCAAAGCGCTCGTCCACCTGCTACGTCTAGGGTGGCCTCTTTCGATACAATATCTCGCAGAAGGTGGATTGTTCGCGCTCGTGACGTTGTTGATGGGTCAATTTGGCCCTGTGATCTTGAGTGGTCACCAAATCGCCCTTCAACTCGCGAGTTTCACCTTTGTGATCTGTGTGGGCTTTGGGAGCGCGACGACAGTTCGAGTTGGTCATGCTGCGGGCAAAGAAGACAGAGCTGGAGCGCAGGTCGCTGGCATCGCGGGGTTAATCTGGGGGGTCATGTTTATGAGCGTCAGTGGGATGATGTTCTACACGTTCCCGAAGCAGCTCGCGGGATGGTTCGCTGTCAATGAACAGATCATCGAAGCAGCTGTTCCTTTTATGCTCATGGCGGCCATTTTCCAGGTTGTCGATGGTATCCAGGCGGTCTCATCTTCGGCGTTACGAGGCATTGGTGACATCAAGATTCCGGCGCTGTTTTATCTCGCAAGTCATTGGTGTATTGGACTGCCGTTGTCGTGGTATCTGACATTTGGAGGTGGTGAACAGGATCCTGTCGCGATGTGGTGGGGCTTGATCGCCGGGCTGTCTTTTGCCAGTGTGAGCTTGTGTACGCGATTCTTTCTCCTCTGTCGCAAGCCGATCAAGAGAATGCTCTGACACCCCCTACTTTCAACATAGGACAAATGTATGTGTACGGTCTTGATTTTCCAGGATATCCATCCAGACTTTCCGCTCCTGATCGCCGCCAACCGCGATGAAAGTTACCATCGACCGTCCAGCTCTATTCAACGATTACACGACGCTCCCATCGCAATTGGTGGAAAAGACCAGAAACGAGGTGGGACCTGGATGGGGGCAAATGCCGCAGGTATCTTCGTCGGCGTGACCAATCACAGAAACTACAAAAAAGACGACAAGTCAAAAGGTTCGAGAGGCACAGTGGTCAAAGATGCCCTCAAGATGGAGCATCCGGATCAGATCCAGGCATATCTCGAAGCCCGCTCTCCCAAGGATTACAACCCATTCAACTTGCTCTTTGGTCAAAGCGGTGATCTACGTGTGGCGTATGCCAGAGAGGGAGCAGATACTTTTGACTTTGAGACCGTTCCAACAGGACTCCACGTCTTGCCGAATGATCGACTCAACACAACGCTCTTTCCCAAAGCAGGCTACATGAGATCGTTGTGTGATGTACCACTCGAAACAGGCGCTGCGTTGTGGAAACAGCTACAACATTGGCTGTCTGATCACCAGCTCCCGCCGCTCTCGGAGATCCCTGATCCACCAGAGAGCCGTTGGATACCACGTATCTTTCTTCGACAGCTCGAAGCCATGTGCATCCACACCCCAACATATGGAACGTTGTCCTCTACGATTGTCGCGATGACGCCAGGTCGCATCGAACACTACCTGTATTGTGATGGGAAACCGTGTAAAGCTGAATTCGAGGAATACACACACTTGCTGGATTGATGGGCAGGACGGGAGCAGGAAACAAATGAGGTCCAAGACGACTGCGCTTGTTTTTGTGGGAGCCTTAGAAGGACTTACACATTTCGAGGATTTGTTCGGGCAGCGTGGTGACCTGTTCTTCTTTCTTTTTCTTCTTGAGTGATTGCAATTGTGCCCACCACGCAGGCTGTGTTGTGTTCTTCCCGATGAGCCCATTGACCTTTTGGTAGGCTTGCTCGCACTTTTTGATCCAGGGTGTATAGACCTCTAACGAGATCGCCTTCTGAAGCACCGTTGCAAACCCATCTTTGGCTTTCTTGAGCCACCCACGTCCCATCTCATCGAGTGTTTTCTTGTACTTTACCCAAGAATCTTGTGAGACATTCTCGGGCTTTGTCACACCATTCACCTTGTCGTACAGGAGAGTGTAGATCTCCGCTTGACGGAACGCTGCAGCGAGCGCCCACTCAGGCACCCGAACTTTCACAACCTCAGCATAATCCCGTGAAAGCAAGACACCAAAAGCGATGATCTCTTTGAGACGTGCGTTATTTTGGTTGAGCTCTTTGCTCAATTGCATCTTCTGAAAAACACGTCGACGTCGTTCAGACAGAAAGAAACGAGACTCAGCGTTCTTTTGCACAATGGGAAGACGTCCCTCCACTGCGGAAATACCGTGACGCTCCATCTCTTCGGCGAGTGCCAGTGTGATCATCGAGTAATCATCGGCTTTATTGAACTTATTAAGCATCCGGTAATCTTCGGCCACTTTGGCGTACATACGCAACAACACGAGATTGTTTACATCTGCTTTGTTCAGACGTTTGACATTGCTCGAACCGCCCCAGCCGATCGCGGCGAGCTTTTTTCGACCAAACTTCATCTGCTTGGTGACTTCGGTCTTCGCTGCGAGTCTCGCAAGAACCCACTTTAACCCTTGTTTGTCGTAGTGCTTCTTCATCTTTGAGAGCACCTCTGAGAGGTAACCTTGCAACGCGCCTGTTTGTGTTTGTGCGATGTATCGTTGTCTCGCGACGATAGCCTGCTCCCACTTTTCCAACCGCTCATTGATCATCGCGAGGTAGAACAGTGGTTTTTTTCGGGGTGGACTTCGCCGGTGCGCTTTGTTGCAAAATCCGAGCGCTTCAGTGTAGACGACCTTGGGGTCGCGACGAATATTGCGAGGAGGACATCCCCACTGAAAGAGCGAAAAGAGCATGATCGCGCTGATTGTCATCGTCGATAAGCGGTACTTCTCAACATCAAACTTCATCGATAAATTCCTTCTCAAGACCAAAAGGGTCTGCGACATCCACACAATGTGTGGAGAGTGATTGAGCCTCGTAGGGTCCATCCATCCGATCAAAATGATGCCCCCAGGCTCTCTGACGCGTAAACACAAACACAAAAGTGCACCCATCGTACACAAGAACGCGAATCAGAGCAATCCGTTTTCTCGCAGTGCGCTTCTTTTTCCTACACTCTTTTCTTCTTGGAGTAGACTAAAGAGGATGGTGGGATGAGAAAAGGCAGTCAGGAGTCTTCGGAGTAAAGGAAGAGAAGGAAGATATGGAAAGATTGTGATGGTGCGTTTTAGCGGAGAATGTAACTGTTAAAACTTGAATGACGTGTCAGACGAGTCCCTCGCCGAGCCTGACAATCCCTGCGACTTCGGTTGCACACAATCGCCTTGCACTGAGGGTGTTGTGCGCAGAGATATTTCGCTTGATGATTGGGGAAGCTACACTGACCACGTACCCAAGATGTATTGCAGCCTGGGCCACTGCGCAAACAACCTCCTCGTGCACAATGAATGGCATACCCACCACGTCGAGTATATTTGATGTTACGTCGCGTGGCGCCGGTCTTGTAGACTTCATTTCTCCACGCATGACCACAAAGATATCTTCGATCACTTGCACACTTCTTCGAACACTCTCGTCCCGAGCGTTTTCCGTACTTTCCGTATCGATTACCACAAAAACACTGACCACCATCCTGCACACCTGCGAATGGAAAACCTCTTTTTGCACACACTTTGATACAAGAGGCTGGTGTGTGGCGATAACCGGCGAGATGAGCACTCAGATCACGCTGTGGCTTGTCGAGATAGCACCCAACATATCCTTTGGGGCGAGCTGGTTGGATTCTCTTTCCGGGCTTTTCATTGCCGTAATCACAGAAATATCTGTTCTTACGTGGGATACGATTCCCACTCCGTGTGGGTGTGTCGAGACAAGTTTCGTAGCATCGATTCTCTCGACGGCTACACCACGCTCCCTTCGCACAACGACCACGCTGACATACTCCACCAACCCGGCCGACAGGCTTCTCACGACCATAATCACAAAAGTAGCGATTCTTACGAGGAATTCGATTCCCACTGCGAGTGGGCGTGCTGAAACAAGTCTCATAGCAGCGATTCTCTCGCTGGCTACACCACGCATCACCGACACATTTTTTGTTTAGACAAGGATGCCCCACTCTTCCGTAATCTTTGGTTTTCTTCGCTTCCTCACGAAGCAATTGCTGTGTATATGCCGAAAATGAGGAAGGCAGCTTCGCCACAAGCCACGATTGTCCAGCGGCCCGCTCGGCCTCCTTTTTGAAGGGATGGTGCATGGAGGTCCCATACCAAAGACGTCGTTTGAAATGAGGTTTGGCAAACTTCGCCAAGAGCATGGTTGTCGTAACACCGATTGCCATCTTAACAATCAGTCCAACCAGTGGACCCATCACCGCCCCGAGTCCAGCCGACATCGCCGCGAGCAAAATGGTCACTTGTGTCGCGATGATGACAGAGAGGCTTGTCACCACGGACAGGTCAAAGCCTGTATAAATGCTCGACGTTGTCACATCAAAGATGAGATCTCCCAAATCACTGAGATATGTTTTGACATAGCATGCTTTGTAAGCACTTTCGCTTCTGTGGTGTTTACAGGAGAAAAATGGATTTGCGTAGACAAACACTGTCCCAAGAACAGTCCCCGCCACAGACATCGCGACACCGCCAAGGGCAGATTTTCCAGCCGACTTGGACAGAACCTTTCTGTACGCCTTGATGCTCTTCTTCGCGCTTTTGATATCGCGCTCGCTTCTTTTGAGCATCCTGTAGGCTTTCTCCAAACGCTTCACGCTCTTATTGTATCGCTCGCGACTTCGTCTGGCTTTTAGCGCAGACTTCCCTGTGTTCAAATCTTGGTGATGTTTTTTGGCGAACGCATAACTTCTTCTTGCTGCCAAATACTCGTTTTTGCTGTTGACAACAAAGTTCCGATTTCGCGCAAGGCTAAGAAACTGCTTTGCCCCCTGCTTCAATCTCGGCAGCAACTTCTTCTTAAAAATCGGCGCGATCACACTCATTTGCGTAAACGCTCTGAGCAATATTCTTTTATACCCACCGTTGGCAAATTTGTTCATCTCCCTTTGGAAATCAAAACATTGCCTGGACTTCAAAGTGCTAACAATCTGTTTGCGACGGTGGTAGCCAGGGATGTCGGACCTCAAGCCACCACGCAAAAGGTTGGCGTATTTGATCTCGTAAGGCTTACCTTTGTAGTAGAAGATACGTTTGGTCCGGCCTGACGCTGCGAGCATCCGAGTCAGTGGCTGGACAGCTCTCTTTGCAGCCCGCTCAAGCTCTCTGATCTTGGACAGGAACGCACCACGTGCCGCCCTCTTGATCGCGTCGGCGGCTTTCTTCAACGCCACGACCGTCTTCTTGGAGGCCTTCTTGACATCTTTTTGCACACGACGAAAGGTCTTCTTGGCCTGGCTCTCAAAACGTCGCTTTGTCTTCTCAAAGTCGGCTTTCGCGATCTTGTAAGCATGTTCAGCGTTGTTCTTGAGGTCCACCCACATCTTGGCCTTTTTGAAGTTGCACGTCTTGATGGTGTGGCACTTTTGGGCTTTGTGGCACTTCTTGGGGAGCCAGGCGATGCAACGCCCGAGGGCCTTCAGTTTACAATCGCGACGACACTTAAACCACGAATGGCATTTCCGGTGTGTCTCCCGCACACAAATTTGGCCACGGTGTCTGACAATCGTACGGACAGGCGCTGCTGCTGCATCAAAACGACGCTTGGCCCTCTGCATTTTCCGCCGCAATGGATCGAGCTTGGACCGGACTTTCGGATTGTTAAGATACCCATTCACAAAGCGCCCTTCAGCGCTCGCAAACGCAAGAGACGGAAGCAGAAACCCCACCCCAACCAAACATAAAAGCAATCGTACCCTGGAATGTTTCACCATATGAGTAACTCCTTTTGACAAATACTGGAAAATGAACGAAAGGATACCGCTCGCCAATAAACACGCGGAATACAGGGGAAGACCCTATCCATATGGGTACATATGTTTGGGAAGATCCGTCCCTATCAATGCACATGTTTATGGCAAACAACGACCATATGGTTGCGGGGCTGCTCCACATACGAAGCAGTGTGATGGACATGTGTGCCTGTAGATGGCACAGCGAATTGCTTGCATGTGAAAATGGACGCCACGAACCACCGTTTCATTCAATCTTTTTATTCTTTTTTCTCAAAAAGACTCACACCTTGCAAGAGGCATCGAGATACTCATCCATTCCCTACTTCCTCTTAGAAAAAGTCCACCATGTGAACACGTACATTCTGAAGACAAAACAGATAGCGCCCACCCCATCCGCTTTCGATTCGACTTCAAAAACAAACTAATAGCGAAGACATTTCGCTTTCATTTGCTTTGTCAACTGTACAAAGCGACGCTTCGAACTTTTTTGTTCCTGTCGAAATTGCTCGCGAAGGCGAAGTAAACGCGACCACCAAGGCGAAGAAGTCAGCACCCCTCCGTTCTTTGAGACCAGTCGCTGATATGCCAGCATCCCGCGCTCAACCCACGGTGTATACAGCTCGATCTTCACGGCATTTTGCAAGATAGAAGCGTATCCCTTACGAGCTTTCCTCAACCACAACATCGCCAAACTCTTCACTTGCTTCTCGTAGGTCGCGACCACTCCAGTTGGGAGTGAAGGTGGTGTTTTCGAACGTAGGGCTTTTTGAGCGAGCAGTTGTTGAATCTCAAGACGTCGGAAGTTCGCAGCCCACGACCATTCATTGACCTTCATCGGGAAGACCTGCATATAATCGTGGGCCAATAACAAGCCCGCCTCGCCAATCGGTGGCCTGACAAAGCGAATCCGCATGTTTTTGATCAGCTCTGGTTCGAGTTTTTTGTACAACACAAAAGGCATCTGCTGAAAGATCTTGCGCCTGTATTCGGCCATATAAAATCGAGCTTCTGCATTGGTAGGCTTGATGGGATCAAACGCTCGCCTTGTCTTAACAAAGTGTCTCATCATCTCTTCGGAGAGCAAAAATACCCGAAAATACGCGTTGTCCATCTCTTGTCTTTGTTTGCGCTTCCTGTACAGCCGCGCCATCCTGCGATGGACACGCAAAAGACTGAGCTCCGTAACCTTCTCTCGTTCGACCCCCACGCTCTTTTTCAGCGCCCACTGGATCTGAAGCGGCGCACGCCCCCAGTAAAGTTTGGGTGCGACACTCCCCGTTTGTACGGCGTTGATCCGTGTTGCAATCCACGAAACACCTCGACTCCCGAGATGACGACGAATTTGGACCTGCCCCTTCTGTAAATACCTTGTCAATGCTGGCGATTGGAAGGATGTCAGGTACCGTTTATATAGGGACAACGCTTTGTCATCCTCACCCATTTGCTCGTAGATACGAGCCATATAAAACAATGGCTGCTTTAACGTTGGCCTGCGCTGGCGCGCCTTTTGACAGGCTGCGATCACAGAGACAAAGGATGTGCGCCCTTGTTGCGAAGAAACAGACACCTGCTGCTTCGGACACCCCGTCGCAAAAAACAGCGAGCAGAGCGAGAAGAGACAACAAACAGTACGTATTGGACTTGGCAAATCAACACACATCAACACTTCCACATAAGTCAAACATGGCCCACTCCGTAAACAGGCATCGCACGATACAAACCCCTTCGTCCTCGGGACCGTCTGAGGGGATTCCTCCTGTCAACAACACAGAGGTAAAACAACAGGCCCGACCATACGGGATAAAGACACAAAACAGCGATCGAACACTTGCATTGAATCACAATCGACACGTTGAGGCCAAAAATTGGTGGGTGTTTTTTTGCTTGACATGGGGATTTTGTCTTTCTATGATGCTGTCATCGTGGTACAAATCCCACAATCTCTTTACAAAAGCATCATTCGTCAAAAAGCCCTTTTGAATGGAGGGTTCGTTGCTTTTGTTTTCGCCTTTACATCCTAAACGATACGATAGGAGTCACATCATGGCTGCAAAAATCGGTGGTGGTCCAAACGTCCACCAAAGTATTCCAACCCCCGCCAATGACAACAACGCAATCAACAAAGATGTCAACATCAATATCAAAAGTGACATCAAAACCATCGAATCCAACAAAGCATGGAACGACTTCGCGAGCATCAAGGATATGGTCCCCCAACCGACCAAATCCGCAATGGGCACAAGCAATTCGCCATTGCGCCAACAAATCGCTCTCATGAGCCAAAAATCGAACGTCTCCAGCAACATCAACGCAGGTAGCCTCGCGCAGCAATTTGGTATCAACACCAATGACCTGATCCTCTCGGGCACTTCCAACCTGACCGCAGCCAACACAAACGGCGCCCCCACAATCGGCACCAACAGCAACACACAAGCTGCTCCCCTCGCTGACAGCCGCGCTCCCGTGAGCCCAGAAATGCACCCAAGCCGCGGTGAAGCGAAAGCCAAATTCGAGCAAATCCTTGAACAAACTCACATGCCATTCGACACAAAAGCCGATAACATGGCACGTGAATTGAGCAGAGACTCCGAACTTCTCAGCGCACTCAACCCCGCTGAAAAAGGTCGCCTCATCCAAATCCTCGGATCAGGCATGACTGGAGAAGCTGACCAAAAAGCTATCAACAACATCCTCGGCTCCGCAAACAACAAAGCTGAGTTCTTCGGGATGGTCCAAATGGCTGGTGGTCCCCAAAGACTCAACGACACTCTCTTCAATCCAAAACAACAAAGAGAGTTCCGCTTCATGCTGGACAAATTCACCTACGACACAGGTCCAGCAAACAGCCCACAACGCGCACAAGCCAAGCAAGCGTTCGAGGATATCCTTAGAAAATCACACCAACCATTCGACACCCAAGCTGACGACATGGTCCGTAACCTCACCACCAACTCCGAGCTGATGGGCTCCCTTACTCCCATGGAAAAAGGTCGCCTCATCTCTGTCCTCGGCTCCGGATGGACCGGTGAGCAAGACGAATCCAGCATCATCTCCATCCTCCGCGGCAGCAACGGACCCGCTGACTTCTGGCAAACTGTCCAGTCCGCAGGTGGACCCGGCCGCATCGACGGCATGATCGACTGGAAACAACAAGGCCAATTCAACTACCTCAAAGAAAAATTTGGCTCCATGTACAGCCCCATGCCACAAATGCCCACAACAGGCATGATGAACACCGGTATGATGAACACCGGTATGATGAACACTGGCATGATGAACACCGGCATGATGGGCACCACACCCATCACAGGTGATCCAGCGACTGTCTTCAATCAGGCATACTCCCAATCCGTACAGGGCTTCAACAACTCCATGATGGCCATGAACGGCATGAGCAGCCCCTTCATCAACGGATATAACAGCGGCTACGGCATGGGAATGCCAGGATACAACATGGGTATGGGAACAGGAATGTACCCACAACATGACCTGGGTATTGGCCGCACATTCAACCAACAAGCCGGTGGATTCTTCAAGAGCATCCTCAAAGGTGTTGGAAACCTGATCAAACAAGCTCTCCCCATCGCGATCTCCGCTGGCATTGGCTTCCTCACTGGAGGTCCCGCTGGTGCAGCAATGGGCGCCGCGAGCGCGTTGATGCAGAGCCCCATCATGGGCAACATGATGTCCATGACTGGTGGCGCGTTCCCCAACCAACAAATGATGATGGGCTTGTTTAGCACCCTTATGGGTGGCGGAACAGGCGCTGGCGCTGGCTCCCTCCTCGGTGCTGTCGCTTCCTGATCCTCCTTCCCCCTAACCCCATTCGAACTCCAGAAGAACGGAAAACATGACAATTCCAGTATCTGCCCAACAACCGCTCCTCGAAGGTCAACTCGAAGAGGCCGCCTCCATTCTTCGTGCCCATCTCAAAGAACAACCAGATGATCGCGAATCCACCCTGGAATTGGCACGTGTCCTCCTCGGCCTCGAACAATTCGATGGCAGCGAGTCATTGTTCACACCCCTTTTGGAGTCCAACCCCAAAGACGCACAGGCGCTTGGGGTCAGGGGTCTCTGGCATCAACTCAACGGCAACGAAGAGGCCGCCAGAGCCGACTACGAAAAGGCACTCTCCATCCAACCCGAACAGTCCGATGTCCAATACAACCTCGGTCGTATCATCGTACATCAAGACGAACTGTCCGAAGAGGACGCAAAGAGCGCCGAATCCTATCTCAAACGCGCGCTCGAATTGGAGCCCAATCATTTCCAGGCCCAATTCGAGCTCGCAGCCCTCTATACCCGTCAATTTGATACCATCAAGGCGCTCGAAGCCTGTGAGAAGACCATCCACCTCAACCCCTACCACCTCAGAGCCTATCTCTTCATGGGTGAGGTCTTTTCGGCCGCAGGCGAAATTGACGGTGTGATCAAACTTTACAAGGCCGGTCTCCTCAACAACCCTCTCGCGCACATCTTCAGAGATGAGCTGATCCGCCTCTACCGCCAAAAAGGAAGCAATCGCAAAGCCTTCGACATCGCCCTCGAACAGAGTAAAATGCGAGGCGCTTACGAAGACTTCTTGGAGTTGGGCAATATCTCCATCGAGACAAAGCAGTTTGACATCGCAGAGGTCGCGTTCAGAAAAGCCGAACAGCTACGTGAAAACAGCTGGGAGGCCTCCTTCAACCTTGGTGAGATCTACCGCGGCGCCGGCGCACTCGAAGAAGCTGAGAAAGCCTACAAACGCTCTCTCGAAAAGACCGCTTCTGCGCAGGCATTCACAGGCCTTGGTGTGATCGCCTTTGAAGCTGAACCCCAACGCCTTGACGAGGCGATCTCCTATTTCCGCAAAGCGTTTGATTTTAACCCCCAAGATCCAACGTATCTGCACAACTTCGCCCTCGCCCTCTACAAGGCCAACGAGATCGACGAACTCAAACTCGTCGTAGACCTCGCCCAGCAGCTCCTCCCCGAAGACACCAAAGCACTCAGAGACACCAAAAAACTCCTGAAATAAGGCCGCCAAAAAGCGCATACAAGAGGAACCGTATGAAGCACATCACCTTTTTGTTTGGCTTCATCTTTTGGTTGGCGCTCACTGCGTGCACACCTCCTCAGCTTCCTGAACGCCACTTTCGCGGCGGCTGGCTCACCAAAAATGACAAGGGACTCATCCTCTCCCAAGTCACCAAACAAACCTTACAGACGATGAAATCATTGGGCATCAAGTGGATCGCGCTCGGTCCAGACGTCCATATGGAGAATATCCATAAGCCCGCGTTGTCATATGGTTTAGATGACAACGCCTACAAAGAGTTCATCACCTACGCCACACAGCAAGGGTTCCAGATCACGTTGTTGCCGCGTATTGAGTCCCCAGACTTCTTTAAGCCCCCCTACCCGTTTCGCGCGGATATCGAGATGGACAATGAAGAAGATTGGAAGACATTTCACGACAATTACAAACAGATGATCGGACACTACGCCCGACTCAGCCAAGAAACAGGTGTGGGGATGTTGATTCTAGGGTTGGAGTATCAGCAAAGTGTTTCGCAATTCCCGGAGAGTTGGCGTGCCATTATCAAACACGCGCGTAGTCTCTACAAAGGAAAGCTGACCTATTCAGCCAACTGGTACGAAGAGTTCCAACAGGTGACATTTTGGGATGAACTCGATTATATCGGGATTGGTGCCTATTTTGAGTTGTCCGATGGCCCAAATACTTCCATGCTGTCGATCATGGACAATTGGCTGCCGATCGTCAAAACACTTCAAAAGACCTCCGAGGCATACAATAAACCCGTGATCTTTACGGAGGTCGGCTACACCACATTCGAAGACGCCGCACAATATCCGTGGAAATGGCAAGATGATCTGCAACGCCCCATCTCCCAAGAACAACAAGCCGATTGCTATCGTGCATTGTTCCGCGTCTTTGCCAATGAACCCTGGTTTGATGGGTTCTTTATCTGGCGCTTTTATACTGACCCCTCCATCCTCCCTGCCTACAGCTACAGCCCCGCAAACAAGCCCGCTGGCGACGTCATCCAACGCTGGTTCATGATGCCCTGACCACCTGTGAACGGGCGATTGAACGGGCGAGTTGCCACTCGCCCACCTGTGAACGGGCGAGTTGCCACTCGCCCCTGCAGCTGCCGCGCTTCGCTTGCCCATGCAGCTGCCGCGCTTCGCTTGCCCATGCGGCTGCCGCGCTTCGCTTGCCCATGCAGCTGCCGCGCTTCGCTTGCCCATGCAGCTGCCGCGCTTCGCTTGCCTTGCTACCGGGGACCGGAGGCGGTCCCCAGGCGCAGCCTATCGGCTTTGCCTCCCCCTCCAGTTGGCGCCTTCGGCGCAGACTGCCGCGCATTCGCTTGCCTAGTGACTTTGCATCACCGCTCGTTTTACGAGCGGTGATGCAGCGCAGTCATCAAGAACAGCGCCATCAAAAAAACGCTCTTATCGAGTTGCATCGAATGGGCTCCAGTGGTAGGATGACGGACATCAAAAAAGACAAAATCTGTCCATCGGAAGGAAGCAAACGACCCTTCAAAGTCGACAAGCATAAAAGGCTTGGCCTTGGCCAGCAAATGCTCAATGAAATTTGCTTTTCTCTCGTCCCATTATCCTCATGAGGAGTATCACATGAGACCCACTTCCAATTTCACTTACGACAATCGACGTGTATACGGTTCACACAGCATCGACAACATCACCGTCCTTATCAAGCAAAATGCCGAAATCGCAACCATCTTGCAAACCTCTCTTGGATGGTTTCAACTCGCTCATACCAACTTCATCAAAGCCCTCGAACTCCTTAACAAAGAAATCGGCGAAGACGAAGCCCTCACAAAACTCCAACTCAAACTCCCCACCACCACAAAAGATGGCATCGAGTTCGTCTACGATACATTCGAACTCATCACGCGAAAAGCCAAACTCAAAAAAGATCAAAAGGCACTCAAAAAAATCCGACTCTCTATTGAACAAGTCACCGGCGGCAAGAAGAAAAGCGAGCTTAACTCCACGAACGACAAATATGTCTTCATCGAACACCTCCATGAACAACTCCCCTCACACAAAGAACTCCACTACAAGGACGCAGACTTCGATCTGATTCAACATGTGGAGACTCTGTGGAAAGAAGTCAAAGGCGCAAACAAAAGCCTCTCAAACGAAAAAGCCGAAACACAAGAAGCCCGACGAGCTGTCTGGAAATCTGCGATAATATGGGATCGTGAGTACTCTACTCTGAAACTCATCACCCGCGGCTCACTCCGTCACTTACAACGTAGCTCCGAAACCAAAGAGTACTTCTTGGACATCGGCCCAACAACCTCCACAAGCTCCTCTGAACCCACCGAAAACGACGAAAATACAGAGACACCTTCTTGAGAGGGTTCAGTTCCCAAACCACCCACAACCACCACCTCAAAGGCATCCGCTGGACTTGAGGATGGCAGCAAAACCAAAATGATGCGATCCGTTGGACTTGAGGATGGCAGCAAAATCAAAATGATGCGATCCGCTGGACTTGAGGACGGCAGCAAAATTAAAATGATGCGATCCGTTGGACTTGAAGACGGCAGCAAAATTAAAATGATGCGATCCGCTGGACTTGAAAACGGAAGCAAACCCGTCAGGCTAGCATCTTCAAGTCCACAAAACGATACAAAAGCGTTCAGGCTGCCATCTTCGACTCTGCAAAACGATACAAAAGCGTTCAGGCTGCCATCTTCGACTCCACAAAATGATACAAAAGTGTTCAGGCTGCCATCTTCGGCTCTGCAAAGAGGCGAGTTTCCTGTCAGGGCAGCATCCGCAACACATGAAGACGACGATTCTCCAATCACTCCCCCCTCCACATATGAAGAGGACCCCATCGGCTTCGGGATATCTCTCCCCAAAAGTGTTGCGGTTAGTGGATGAGGACGTGGCGGGACCAGAATCGAGCTGCGTCGTCATGTCCTTCGAGCTTGTTGTAGGTTTCGAACAAGACGGCTTTGGCTTCTTCGACCTGCTCGGACTGGAGCAAACGGACGGCCGCGTTGAGGGATGTACGGAGTCGTTCGTGATCTTCTTTGCCACAGCGAGGGAATGGATCGGCAGGCGGACCAGGATAAATTGTGTACAAAGCTCGTGGGACATCGTGCCCTTCGTAGTCTTCAAGAGCACCCTCTGCGACCTCGCTTGGACCGATCACAACAGTCATCCAACGAGAAGGAAGCCTGACTTCAGGTGCGTGACAATAGAGACTCGGTTGGCCATTGCGCTCCTCAATCGCGAGCTTATCATACGGGACCGCATCAATCTCCATCACACCGACAAGTCCAACATCAATCGTCAACTCAAGTTCGATGACCTGGACACCACCTTCGTCATGAAGTCGCTCACGAACACTCGGCTCAATCTCCTCCCACATCTCGTCAAAATCACGCCACGCAGTAAACCGGCTACCAGCGACCTCTTCGCCAAAATGGTTGGTGTTGATGTGTTCGCGAGGCGTCAGATACAAACCGTCTCCGTAGCGATGTGGACGATCAAACATAATCTCAATGGACATTTCGTGGCTCTCCTGTTCATCGGGGAAAGTGGTCAACCCCAATAACATACGTTTCTCTTTGAGGTAAAGCGCTTTGGGTAGATGTTGTCGCAACCTGTTTAGCTCAAAGAGCCTCTCACGTGCAGCATAACGGTTGATCTCTTCGGACTGATCAAAAGATAGAATAGCTTCCCTTGCCTCTTGAGGCAACGAAGGATGTGCGACGATCTTTTGCAAGGCTTGCTGTGCAATCCCCGGCAAGGTCGAAACCTCCTTCAACAACATCGCGCAGGCAACAGGTGCTTGGACGAGACAGGCCTCATCACACAAAGAAAGCGCCGCGAGACCGCGACGTTCGGGATCAGAGATCTCGTGCACACTCAACACGGACTCCTCTGGCTGACGCATCGACATCCAGGCCTCCGCGAGACGAGCAAAAGCGGCGTCACGTGGCTCTCGCAAGACGATACGAGCGGCCATTCGCTGTGCATCTTCGAGCTTGCCCTGTGTAAGGAATCCAACAAACGCCCCATCATACACCAAAGAAGCATCCGTCCCAACGGACTCAGCACGCTCCAAGACCAAGCGCATCCACCCCTCAGTCTCCTGAAGATGTGTGTCATAACGCTGCACAAGCCCTTCGATCAACATATGTGTGGCTTGTTCACGCGAAGCCCCCGGAGGTTGTCTCAAGAGCATCTCGAACAATTGATGAAAGTAGTTGGAGACCCATATGTCATTCTGTGATCGGACAAAGCTGCGCCCCAACACGCCAATGACCGAAGGAATACAGTCGACCTTCCACCGTACATCCCCTCGCAGGTCACGCTCTTCAAAACTCCACCCCTTGAGTGCATCCAGCGCCTCCAAGAGACGCTCCCACGTATCTGTCACGACATCGTCGGGACGTCGACTGAGTTGGTGTTCGATAAAGGAGAGACGACGTGCCAGGCCCGCGCGAATGGATTCTTGGTCACTCATCCCGATCAAGACACACAACAACGCCGCGTGCAAAACGAATGGAGCCTCGGCAAGTTCGGGCCGGACCTGCTCGACACCGAGGAATTGCTCACTCAAGACGATGGACGTCTCCAATCTGTTGGTGTCGTGCTGAAAACAACGAACAATATCGACGACTTCTTCGAAGAGACGCCCAACCCAGGCTTGATCTCCTTGAACGGCGAGAGCGCCAGCGATTTGACAACACAAACGCCCCTTCTCTTCGTCTGCACGGAGTTGACGTGTGTGTTGTACAAGTTCGCGAAAGAAGTCTTGAGACCAGGATTGAGGGCCAAATCCCACAGTTGAACGGGCGATCGCCGCGAGTGTATAGGCTTGATCAGCTTCGTAAGGGAGGGTGGACGCGCGCTCGATAAATGAACGCATGAGGTCAAAGGACCAGGATGACGGCTTCATGAAGGAGTACAGCTCGGCGACTTTGCTCAAGAGATCTCTTTGGAAGCCAGATTGCTGAATAGAATCGTACATCTCTAGCAATGAACGAAAGAACGCCTGTTGCCAATCAGCGACATCGCTGTGCAACAAGCCGAGCCTCAACCAGCCGGCTTTCTTCATTGAGACGCGGACCTCCCGAAGCCAGGGATGTGCAACACGTCGTTCGAGAAAGTAACCTTCAAGGGAGTCCAATCCCTCTATCGGATCGAACAAAAAGCCCTCTAAATGACTCCAAAGCCGCTCCATATTGGTGCCTCCAAATGCAAAAGATGGAGACTACAACATAGCGAATCCAAGTCAAATGATCAAAAAGAACTGTCAGCAGAAGAGAACCCTCCGCCTAATACCCCATCAAACCACAACATCTCGTACAGACAGGCATGATCCCTTCTTGACTGATGCTTTGGCGGAACTTCACGTAACGCTCGGAGTTCCAAAGCTCTGTCAGCTTGGTATCTTTGATATTTCCGACGATGTAATCGTGATAATCGCGACATGGTGAGACGTCACCGTTACTGTCGATTTCGGGACATTGGAAGATCGAGACACACTGATTAAACCCGAAGGTCGCGCTGTGGTCGGTGTAGTACTTGCGAAGATCGGCTTCATCGGTGAGGTTTGGCATGATGTAGACGGGGCAAGAGTTGAAGCCAGACGCCCTCTTCTGAAGGTCTTTGAGCTGTCCACTCAACTCAGCGTAGTCGAATTTACTCCAGTCACCCACCCAACCGTAGGGAAGTTTGGCACTTTCACCGAAGCGTCGTTCAAAGTCATCGCTGTGTTTGGTCGCGCTCTCAAAGTCGATCCACCAAGAGAGATAGAAGATCTGCAGATCAGTGTAGGGTTTCAGGCGCTCGTAGATGTTTGTCAGGTCGAAGAAGTTTTCGCGAGAGATTGTGGTCAAACTGACGAGCATCGGGAGCTTTTGCCCACGTCGCTTCTTCATCTCGGAGAGTGTCTCGAAGGCCTCGATGACTTCGGAGAAGCTGTCGTGGTTCTTGGATTGTCCGGGGCGCGCGGCGTTATGTGTTGCTTCACAAGAACCGTCGACGGAGATCTGCAACAAGAACATGGGGGCTTCACAAAATTCTTCGGCGAATTTGGCGACTCGCGTACCGTTTGTCGCGATGGAGGAAGGCATACCGAGCTTGGCGCCTTCGTGGATGACGTCCATCAAGCCGCGGTAAAGCATCGGCTCGCCACCCCAAAAGTACAGGATGGGCGTGTGCTTGTTGGCTTTCAAATCGTGAAGCATCTCGATATAGCGAGTGTATGGGACCTCTTGTTTGCGAAGCTCTTTGAGATCTCTGTCGCGAAGATAACCGTTGTCTCCCCACTGTCCGCAAGTGTGACAACGAAGGTTGCACAAGTCAGTGATCCGAAAACCAATATGGCGGATTTTGTTGGCGATACCGTTCTTGTAGTTGGGGTACAACATGTTAAAGAACTGTTTCTCCATTTGGAAACCAATGGCAGTTCGTGCAAATGCGGTATGGGAAAGTACCTTGGTCGCATTTTTCAAAATACCACTGATAGGCACCTGACTTCGTTGGCTCATATCGGTCATACTCCTCATCATGTGGCGCTGATCTGTGAACGCCACGAGATCATTGAATGGCTTTCTTTGGTTCGCCCAGCGTACCTGCGGATGGTTGTTGCGGATCACATCTGCGAATGAGCATGGGGGAGCACACAGGCTTCAAATCAAACGTATGCGCCGGAGAGTTTTCATACCAAGAAAAACCCGTTACAAACAGGCCCTCACCGCGCATAGCGAACGTAGCAAAAGCGATCTAGAGTGTCAAGAATCACCCTGTGCACAACCACAAGCTCAACACGCGACTGTCCGCCCTCACAACATTGTTCACACATTGGCGCTATGCTATAAGCGAAACACACATCCACCACACGAAAGGAAAGAATCCTCCCATGGAGAACAAACAGCCGCTCAGTGCCAAATCGATCGTCGGTCAATTGTTGCCTTATGTGCTCACGATTGGGATTCTTGTGTGGGTCTTTAACAACCTCACCACACAGATCTCCGACGAGGTCCACACCCTCCACACGACCCAATCCTCCAGGCTACAGAGAGACTTCGCACAAAGAGACAGCATCCTGCTCAAAGACAAGTCGAAGCGACTGTACTGTTCGATATACAACGTCAAGCTCCACAAAGCCTGCAAAGGACACGTCGACTTTCTCATCGTGCAAAAACAGGGGCAGGTGTTCATCCAAAGGACAAAGGGATCGAGGATACCGGCGGGGGCTTCTCTTCGTGTCAGCTACACCAAAAAGGTGACCATTGGGGAGATGTGGACGCTGATCAGCAAGGCGGACCTGACGTTGTTCATCCCTGTGATGTTGCTGCACTTGTTGATCTTCTTCTTTGCGGACATGTCTTCCTTTGGGCTCGCATATAAATGGTTTAACGCGCCGGATATGACCTGGAAAGAGATCCTCGAAGCCCGAGCGGGCCCATACGTCGTCCAGATTGGTCTACCTCAGCTCGCAGAGTTGATGTTCCCGTTGTATATGTGGCGTGTCAAAAAGGTCCCCTTTGTTGAGACGATGAGCGCAAACACCTGGGCCAATGTCCTCGACTACACAGCCCTCCTCAGCGTGATCACGCCGGCGGTCATCTACAACGTCATGGTGGATCCCGTCATCCCCGTCATTGGCATGAAATGGCTGATCGGCGTAGGTGTGTGCTGGTTGCTCGTCTTAAGTGGGATCATCTATCTCGCGTCGCCGCTTGGAAAACAGCTCGCAAAGTACTACACTCCCCCACACCAGCGAGAGGAACAACAAACACAAGCGCCTCCCAAAGAAGAACAAAGTATCTTGCACTCCATCGGCAAGTTTCACGATGTCTTTCGGGCGTTTGCCTTTGCGACGTGGAGCCAGGGTTTTCGGGTATACGGAGCGAGGCTGCTGTTTGTGCTCTCAAGCCTGCTCTCCAACCTCGTGGCGCTGTGGGCGATGGGCGCCAACATCCCTCTCTCTCTCGCGATGATCGGCATCCCCATTATCACGGCGTCGATCTTCACGCCAGTCAGTGTTGGCGGATATGGCGGACCACAGCTCATCGCGTGGTTCTTGTTCGTCAAACTAGGGAATGCTGCGAAGGCCGACCAGATCGTGGCGTATTCATTGCTTTGGTCGACCTCCTTTATGATTGGGCGGGCGTTATTCGGAGGATTCTACATCAGAGGTTTTTGGCGTCGCACTTTTGGGGATAAGAGATAACCCACTGTCCCCACCTCCACGACCAAGCTCCATCATCGCAGGCTGGACGAGCAACGAGCTGATCAAACAAGCCACCAAACCAACGACAGCGAGAATCCCAAGGGTCACGAGCCCGGAGTGCGCCCCTGTGATCATCCCCAAGAATCCCACGACAGACGTACAGGTCGCCATGATGATAGGTCCTGCCATTCTCTTCCAGGCTGACAACACACCAGCTTCAGGCTCTTCGAGGTAACGGTGCATCAAATGCACACCGTTGTCGATACCGATCCCCACGAGGACAGGGAAGATCACCATATTCACGAAGGAGATCCGCAGATCAAAGATGGCCATGATCACAAACATCCCAAGCATCCCAAAGAGCAACGGAAAGAACGCCAGCGCCGTCGGCCAAAAGGAGCGAAAATCTCCCCAAAGCAGCAACAACACGATCAACAGAGAGAGCCCAATCGCCAGCAATCCATCCCAGATCACCGTGTTGAGCAGCAACGCGTAGACGATCGCTGATCCAGCAGGCACATAGGTCTTACCGTTCGCTTGGAGATCAGTGAGGTACGTCCTCAACTTCATCGCATCGAGGCCATGACTCAGATTGCTTCGACTCATCACGTGGATCAAAAAATCACCGGCAGGCGTCATGAAGTTGCGCTGCAAAATCAACGGAAGATCTTTGGGACCAAACGGCGCCACCGCGAGCATCTTCCTGAAAGCCTTGTAGCGCTCCTTGTCCTTTCCTTCCAACCAGGAGGCAGCGTCATTCTTTTTGAGAAGCCGCTTGATCTTTGCGAGCACACGCTGCTTTTCCTTTTGAAGACCTGGTACAAATGTGAAGATGGAGACGAATTGTGTAAGAGCCTGTGTATCTTTGACTTTCGCAGCGCGCTGACGAAGAGCTGCCAAAAGCCCCCGCGCTTCCTTCTCGTTTGAGACCGTGAAGACTGTAGGTGCGAGGCTTTGGTGAAAGAGTGTTTGAAAACGCTTCATGCGCTTCATCTCAAAATCGTACCCTTTCGGGAGATAGCCGATGCGGAACCTGTCGTATTCGAATTTAACGTGTCCAGAGAGCGCAAAGAAAGACCCTAGCAATACAAGCCCCGCGAGGAACATAATCGGCTTGGAGAATGGAAACACACGCCCTCTCTCTTCAACACTCTCCTGCTTGGGTGGGATGATCTGCTCGGGCTTCCAGCGCTCTGCGAGACTGATCAACGCAGGGAGGACAGTCAACATCGCGAACAAACACAATAAAATACCGGAGCCAGCGATCAAACCAAATTGACTGAATCCCTTAAAACTCGAAAGGCCAAGACATGAGAAGGCGATGGCTGTTGTCGCACAACCAATGAGAACGGCGGTTCCAGTCTCCTCTCCTGTGACCTGAACGGCAGCATGGAGGTCGTGAGAGGCGGCACGTTCTTGTTGATATCGGCTGAGAATGTGGATCCCGTAGT
Source organism: Deltaproteobacteria bacterium (assembly GCA_002731275.1). Taxonomy (GTDB): domain Bacteria; phylum Myxococcota_C; class UBA6777; order UBA6777; family UBA6777; genus UBA6777. The sequence goes on from PCBK01000146.1 coordinate 64,125, forward strand.
CGATGCCCAGACCGAGTAAGATTGCGCTGATAAACCCAGTGATCATGTTGAGATAGCCGACGATCAAATAGGCGACTCCCATCGTCCAGGCGATGCCCATCCCGAGGGGGATCATCAACAAGATCAAAGCGCGAAGGCTTCGGAAGTATATCCCCAGCAAAAACAATAATAAAAAGGCCGTCATCATCGAGGAACGCGAGATATCCGCTTCGATCCCGAGAAACTCAAGGTGCGCCTCTGTAAATGTGCCGTGGTAGTCGATCTTCATCTTGGGGTGGAAGGAGGTCGGCTTGAGTCCTTCGACGACTTTGTGGATGGTTTTGACATATTTTGCGCTGAAGATGGCGTCGTTGGCAAATCCATTGGGTCGAATCAACAGACCTTGATAGCGTCCTTGTTCGGCGCTGTAGGTTTCTTGGACATTGGGCTGTTGGGAGGCGTATTTTTTTTCGAGTTTGCCGAACGGCAAACCTGGATCACTGTCTTCCATGAGGGAGACGACGAGGGGATTATTCTTTCTATTTTCGTAGGCAATTTTCTTTTTGATACGCTTATGTACGTCCTTGAGGTCATCCAGGCTGACAAACATCAAGGCGCGCTTACGAAAGAAGTCCATTGGCGCCCGAAACATCGAGAAATCGACCTCAGGGACTTTGCGCAGCTTTTGTTGCAGTGCGCGGAGAAAGCGCGTATTCGCTTTGGGGTCGGGAGAGGTCGCTGTGACCATCTCATACCCCAACCCTTTTGTATCTTTGAGCAGCTTTTTGACGGAGCGGACTTCGGGAAATTGGTTGGACAACAGATCAGTCAGGCTGCTGTTAATCCGTAACCCCAGGGCAAGCCATATCCCAACGATTGTCGCGATCAAACCGACGACACACACAAAGACGGGGCGTCGCGCAGAGAAAGAAGACAACCGACCAAGATAGCGCTTGATCAAATCAATCATATTTCGGCCTCATGACACATTCAAGTGCCTTCACATCAAAATACATCCCGTCATAGCGGGACACTTTCATACAATTCAAACGTCCAACGGGATAAACGATCCCTTCTTGAAAGTCAATATTTTCAGGGGGATTTGCAAGTGCATGGATGTTCAGTCGGAGAACAACACGATAAGATTGATGTTCTTGGACAGATGACGTATAAGGCCGTTGGAAGGAAAAAGTCCCTCGGACGACAAGAGGGAAGAACACCCCAAGCCCCCGAATAAGACGAAAGACACGGAGAGAGCAATATGCAGTTGGCATTCTCGATCATCATTGTGGCATCATGCGTGTATGTATGCCTTGACTTGGTCGCGACCTACTTTTTGACCAGACCCAAAGATATCCGTCACTTTGGCGAAGACGCTCCAGGCGTCTCCATCCTGAAACCAGCCAAGGGGGCCGACGATGATCTCTACGAGAATATCGCCTCATTCTGCCAACTCACCTACCCCAATTACGAACTCATCGTGTGTATCGCTGATAAAGAAGATCCCGCGTGGGCAGTGACAGAGCGTGTCATCGAAGCCTATCCAGAGACGGACATTAGGTTGATCCAAACGGAACCATCGGAGAGTCTCAACCCAAAAGTGGCCAGCCTTGAGACGATGGCGCGACACATGAAACACGACTTGATGCTGATCAGTGATTCCAATGTGCGCGTCACACCTGATTATCTCTCCGATATGGTGCAGGCTTATGAACCTGAAGAGGTCGGTATCGTCACCAACTTGATCTGCGGGAGCGGTGAAGAGACTGTGGCTGCGGCCTTCGAAAATTTATTCTTGAATGGGATCGTCTTGGCGGGGTTTGTCTTCATGGGGTTTTATGTCCGCCAACCCCAGCCGATCGGCAAGTCGATGTTGTTTAGCTACAAGAAGTTTGTAGAGCTTGGAGGATTCGCGCCCTACTACAGGAAGATCGCCACAGAAGACATCTTTATGTACAGGCGCTTCGAAAAAGCCGGCTACAAAGCAGCATATGGCTCACTTCCCATCTTCAACCACAACAGACAGTGGCGCATGTCCCAACTGATCGAACGCCACTTGCGTTGGGCACGAGTGAGGCTCAGAACGGTTCCAGGTCCTTATCTCATTGAGCCGATCGCCTCACCTCTGTTTGCGTCGTTGGTGTGGTTGGTCGCGAGCGCAGGTCACCCAAACGCGCTTGTGGGCTTTGGATGTGCCTACTTCGTCGAAGCTCTTCGCCATGCCCTTCACGCCAAGTGGCTGGGTCGTACGCTGCCATCGTTGCTGACGTTCTTGTTGTTGCCAGTGTTTGCAACAGGTCATGTGTTGTTAATCGCGATCGCGCCGTGGAAAAGCACGATATCCTGGCGAGGAAAAGAATACAACATTACATGGCAAACGGACCTCGTCGACGACACTGCCGAGTAAATCACTTCGGAAAACCAGACACATCCAATCAAATGTCTTCAATGTGATCAGCGAGGGCGAGCTGGATGGTTTGTTCGATATGACAATCCACAGAATCGACACACGGGATGGGGGTTTTTGCATGTTGAAGAAGGATCCCAAACTCCGTACATCCAAGAATCACCGCCTCCGCCCCTCTCGCCTCGAAAGCATGGATCACGTCGACGACTTTTTCGACATCACGCTGAAGAAACGTCCCGACACACATACGCTTGAAGATCAACTGCTGCAAATAACGGCGAGACTTTAATTCGGGGACAAAGACTTCAATCCCTGCGGCTTCGAGTTTTTCGTGATAATACGTCCCCTCCATCGTCAAACGAGTCCCGAGCAATCCAACGCGCTCTACACCCATCTCATGGAGCCTATTCACGACAGTGTCGACGATATGTAGGAGAGGAATGGAGAGCCCGGCTTCGATCTGGGAGGCGACGCGATGGACTGTGTTGCAGGCGATGATCAGAAAGTCTGCGCCCGCCAACTCCAGCGTCTTCGCCTCTTGCGCCAAGTAATGCCAGACCTCATCCCATCGTTCTTCATGTTGTAATCGTTCGACTTTTTCGAAGTCGACGGTCACCATGACCGATCGCGCGTTGTGGAGTCCACCGAGCCGATCACGCACACCTTCGTTGAGTTGCCTGTAGTATTTGGATGAGGATTCCCAACTCATCCCGCCCAAGATTCCGATTTTCTTCAAGATACGCCTCCGAGGAAAAAAACACTTGACTTCTGTATAGTCTTTGCGTACAAAGATGAAGCTTCGTGATTGTTGAGCAAAGTATACCCCAAGGGTTTTCGGAAGAAAAAGATTTCGACTTTTGAACGATGCAGCGTCGTTCGGGTAATCTAAGCCAACAATGGTTCACAAGGAAAGCTATTCTGGGTTTGCCAGCCTCCAGGTTGGTCCCGTCGGGGACTGCAGCTGGCGCAACCAGGATAGCCTGGTTTGCAGTCCCCGACGGGACCAACCTGGAGGCGCAAACCTGTGAGCCTTCCATGTCCCAAGAGATGTCAGGAAATCTTCCTGCTCCAGTCACGAAGCCCCCTTCTTTTCCCCTCCCTCATTCCAAAGCTTATCCCCAACAAAAAGGTTCCTCAGACATGACACTTGTATGGGTCATCTCCATCATGACAGTCGCCATTATTGGCCAATCGACTTTTGGCTTTGGTGCAGGTCTGATCTCGATCCCCATCCTCTCCTTGCTGATTGGCGTCAAAGATGGCGTCACGCTCGCCCTTATGCTCCAAACCATGACAGGCCTGTTGGCTTTCCGTGTCTACAAAGACACGCGCTGGGATGTCGTCATTCCGATGATGCTGGGCCTGCTCCCAGCGACACTTGTCGGCATTGGCATCCTCAGCTACGTCCCCGAACGCCCCTTAAAGATCTTCCTCTCCGTCTTCATCGTCTTGTTTCTCTTAAAATCGACGTTTTGGCCAAAGATCACCCTCCCGGGCATCGAACGAACATTTTGGGCGCTCCTCTCAGGTGTGTTGAGTGGTCTGATCCAGGGGACGATTGGCTGTGGTGGTCCCCCACTGGTGATTTATCTCGATCAGGTCTCCAGTAAAAACGAATTTAGGGCAGGCATTCTTACGTTGCTGTTCAGCGCGAACGTCCTTCGATTGATCATGTCTGGCCCGGCAGGTTTGTTACATGGTCACATCTTGTGGACTTTTTTGTACGCCTCTCCGTTCTTGGTGGCAGGGATGGCATTTGGAGACAAGCTGGCGAGTGTGATCAGTGAAGGGGTCTATCGCCGGACCATTCAGATCATTTTGGTGGTCTCAGTGATCTCACTGCTTCGGTAAAGAGGCTGGACGTGTGGAGGGAGCGGAGGTGGGTAACTTTCCTTTTGTGGACAAGACATCGTAAGGAGCGGGCAACGAAGGCAGCGTAAAGGACAATTGGTTGTAGACGGAGAGATTGCGTTTGTATCTCCACTTTCCTACTTTGATCTTCTTTGCGCCACAATGGTATTTGTCTTTGAGTGAGATAGGTTTTCCATCAAATGGCTGGACAGGCTTCTCATCAGTGAGTGATGTGCCTTGCTTGTTGAGGATTTGTTGGTATCGCCACCTATACACACCAGCCATACAACGATGTTGATACCAACGCTTGACCTTCTCGGGCTGGTAAACGCGATTGAGGAATATCCCAACCCTCCCGTACCCAATCCCATTCACCGAAAAAAATCGTTGAAGGGGATTACTGCGGATGCGCTTGCGTACAAATCGAACCATTGGAAGCTCCTTTTTGAAAGACAGTCCACGCGCTGGACGAATGGAGTTTTGGATGGAGGCGTGGAGAAGCGCCTCAAACACCTTCTCATTTGTCGGCTTAGACACCCAAGGCCACGTCTCAAAACTTTGTTTGCGAAATGTGCCGGAAAAAAGCGGCGCGTGAAACTCTTGGTGAGCAGCAATCGCTTCGTAGGTCGCGATTGTTTGGAGGACGCGTTCGGGAGTTTGCTCCTCAGCCAAGAGCGCTTTGTAGACGGATGTCTTGAGTGTGTCGGAGACTCCTTTGTGGACGATGATAAAGCCAAACGCAGCGCGCAGCTTTTGTCGCAAACGCTGAAAACTCCCAGCCACAATCCAACCGTAAGAACAACTGGTATCCATCTTGTGGAGCGTTCGATACAGACGAAGCAAGCGCTCTGTGGCGCTCTTCGGTTGGCCATGTCGAAGTTCCCACAAGGACAAAAAGATCACCGAAGAGACGCCTACATCTGAACGAAGTGACAAGAATCCCAAGATGTCTTTGTCAGCAGGATAACAATCCGTTTGGTACAGCGCCTGTTCAAACATGCGCGCTGTTTTTTGGACCGTTTTGAACCACTTGAGTCGTTTCTTTCCTTTCGGAAAAAAGGGATCAGGTTTTTTCTTCTTCTTTCTCAAGGCAATAGCAGACTTTCTCCATTTGCCAAATCGACCGGGCACAGCAGTCCGACGTTTTTTTGGTGGCAAAAACCCCATAAGACGCATCAGCGAGTTTTGTTCTCTCTGCAAAATGGGATGCTCTGGCAATAAACCACGTGCGAGGAGCACTGTCGTCATGAGCCTTGTCTTGTTCGCTGCAGGGGATATCGTCGCCCTCATATACTCCCGAAGCAAGGGAGCGCCCAGGGGAAAAGTGTCTGGAGTGACTTTCAGAGAGAACTTGGTGGTGAGGGGTTTTGGAGGACTTGGGGTCAAGACAACAAACAACAAGACGACACAAACAAAGCAAATCACCATCAGAAGGAGAAGTTTTTTCAGCATGAAAGCACCTGTGTGTGGGTTGAGGCCCGAGATATTTGCGTTCCCTTCACAAGGACGTCGAATACCTTGTACAAACGACAAGAAACAACGATCGATTCCACAAAAACAAACGAAAGGCAAAGAAAACCCTTCATCTTACCGGAAAAATTTGAAAAAGGAAGTGAAAACATGCTCAAATGTTCCCTCGTGACCAACGCTATTTGATCCAGATCAACTCAAAGAAGGATGATTATCAAACAGACGTGTGACGCGATATGATTATAATGAAGATCGTCTTCAGAGAAGGAGACACGTTAATACCGTGACGTAACAAGTCGAATGAGCCGGACCCAGGCCGAAAGGAAAGTGGATGAACCAGGATAAAGAAGTCAAAGAAGTTGAGGAAAGCACAAAATCCACAACCCACGCGAAAGGTCGTGCACAAAAGTCGACAAAACAAGTGAAAGCACCATCCAAAGCCGCTTCGACGACCAGCACAACGCCTGCTGCTACGGCCAAAAAACCAGCAGCCACCAAGAAAGTGACTGTGGAGGCGAAAACCTCGACAAAACGCACAACAGCGACAAAAGCGTCGAAGACCAAGACGACTTCACGCACAACAAAATCCAAGAGCGCACAACCATCAAGTGCCGCCAAGGTCACAAGCACCCCCACAACAACAGCGAAAAAGGCGACCGCAACAACACCATCAAGCAAATCCAAGAAGACAACGACCTCGGCGAGAAAGACACCCACAAAGAAAACGACCGCGACCAAAAAGACGACCACAAAAAAAACACCTGCCAAAAAGGAAGAGGCTGTGACCATCACAGAGCAAGAACGACAAGAACAGGCGAAGCTGACGGAAAACACACAAAAGAAAAAGGCAGAACGGAAAGTTCGAAGCGCAGAACAAGCCGCCGCAATCGAAAAGAGCGCCAAAAAGGCCGAACAAGCAAAGAGTCAACCATCCCAAGCCAAGCCAAAGAAAAAGGATGTCGACAAAAAGCTCACCAAAAAAGAGGCCTCCAGGCAACTCAAAGAGTACACAAACCCTGAAAAGGTCATGTCCGGGACCAGCGTCCTTTCAGGCAAAAAGTTGCTTCGTCTCACAAACGCTGTAGGTGCCTATCCTTATGCCGAGAAAATGGAGCTTGAAGAATACGAGCGCCAAAAATACTTCCTGCAAATTGAGCTGCTCAAAGCACAGCAGTGGATCAAAGAGAGCGGGCAACGCGTTGTGCTGCTCTTCGAAGGACGCGACGCAGCAGGAAAAGGTGGGACCATCAAGCGATTTACGGAGCACCTGAACCCACGCGCGGCTCACGTCGTTGCGCTCGAAAAACCATCGGAGCGGGAGATCGGCGAGTGGTACTTCCAGCGATACATCCAAAAACTCCCAACACGTGGTGAGATGGTGTTCTTTGACCGCTCCTGGTACAACCGCGCTGGTGTCGAACGTGTGATGGGCTTCTGTAACAACCAAGAGTATCTCGAATTTCTCCGGCAAGCTCCTCAGCTCGAAAGAATGCTTGTCAACTCCGACACGCTGCTGTTTAAATTCTGGTTCTCCGTCACAAGACAAGAACAGCTGAGACGCTTTCACTCCCGAAAGTTTGATCCCCTCAAACAATGGAAGCTCAGCCCCATCGATCTGCAATCACTCACTCGTTGGGATGATTACACAGAAGCGCGCAAGACGATGTTCTTCCATACAGATACAGCCGATGCGCCTTGGACAGTGGTCCGCTCCGACGACAAAAAGCGTGCGCGCATCAACTGCATCCGCTACTTCCTACACAAGCTCGACTATACAGGCAAAGACGAATCCGTCGTGTACGCACCTGACAACAAAATCGTCTGCTCTGTCAAAAGTCGCTACGGCGATGAACTTGAAGACGAGCAAAAAAACTAGGTCATATGCGTTCCTACCGGGAACTCAGATGGACTTAGTGTAACAATCCATATCCCTTATTTCAGAAAAGACATTCCCCATATTTTCGTCAGAAAAACTTGTTCTTGGCGGAACTCTCCTTTACAATGGATGGTTCGGATGCCGAGAAATAGGACGAACAAAGAGGTTTGCGTGACAGTCAAAAGTCATGTCGCACCCATATCTCTTTCATGCGTTTTGGCACCAGGTTGGTCAAGATTGGCTGACCTGACCTCATCAACAACACACAGGAGTCCATCATGGCAGCTTCCAAAAAAGCAAAGAAAAAGCCAGGAAAACAAACCAAATCACCCAAAGCACCAGCCAAAGAGGCCGTGAAGAAGGTGAACAAAGCAAAGAAATCGGTAGAGAGTGCAATGAAAAAAGTCGAAAACGCAAAAGCCGACGCCAAAAAAGCGGACAAGAAAGCGTCCAAAGCCAAAAGCGATGCCAAGAGCGCTGACAAGGACCTCAAGAAGGCAAAAGAAGCAGCCAAAAAGGCTGTCAAAAAGCTCGAAAAAGCAAAGGCCGTGAAGAAGGCCAAGAGCGAGCAGAAAAAGAAAGAGGCCAAAAAGGCAAAGAAGAAAGAGACCCAAGACACCGCGAAAAAGAAGAGCAAGAAGAAAAGCAAAAAGAAAGCCGCCAAGAAACCCAAAAAGGTCGCAAAGACCAAAAAAGTGTCGAAGCCCAAGAAGAAAAAAGGCACAACCAAAAAGAAAAGCACCGCGAAAAAAGGCAAAAAATAAGCCCTCACGATGACGTCTTCCCCCCTCCTCTACTGACCGATGCCCCCCATCATATCAACCATCCGCTGCCTGTGGCTCCAATACGATATTCAATTGAATACCAATATACGACAGGTTCTTGCGTTCCTTTTCAAGATCAGCCTTGAGTAACGCCCGTGCTTCGAGCCATTGCGCATCGCACATCAAAAAGACCTGGTCACCGTCGATCTCCAACCTGACAGGTAACAAATCTGTTTTGACTCTCTGACGACAAAACAAGACCGCCAATCGCAACAACACACACAAGCGTTTGATCGGCTCCGTCAACAGCTCAGGCAAAACCATCTGTTCTGGTTTACATTTTCGCCGATGATACAACACCAACGTCGCCAAGAGTTGTTGCTCCTGGAAGGAGAATCCAGCGAGGTCAGCGTTCGCCAAGACATACGCTCCATGTCGGTGGTAACGTCGATGTGATATCTGCAATCCAATTTCGTGTAAGAGTCCGGCCCACCGCAACAAATTTTGATGTTTTTCCTTCGCCCAATACCCCTTCACTTGGTGAAAAAAGTGGACCGCGAGGTCTGCGACTTGCTCCGCCTGAACACGATCAATCCGCCAGTTGTTCATAAACGACTGGACCGTATGTTCACGCACATCACTCTTCTCCATCCGTCCGATCAAGTCGTACAGAAGACCTTCCCGAAGCGCCTGTTTTGAGACCTCCATCTCTTCGATTTGCAACATCTCAAAGACCGCGATCAGATCCGCTAATCCACCGGCCAGGACTGGACGACGTGATTTTTTGAGCGATTCAAAAGAGAGCTTATCGACATGGCCGGCTTTGATCATCTCACGCCGCAGCGCGTACAACGAATCCAACGTGATCCCAGACGGACTCCAACCGCGCTCCAACACAATCCTTCGGATGGCCTTGATCGTCCCCGAGCAGCCAATTGTGTGCTCCCAAGTCGACTGGATTAACCTTTGAGAGACAGGTAGGATAGACAGCTTGGCGCTTAAAGAAGCTCGCTCAAAACGCTCAAACGTAAGCTGACCGTCATCGAAGTACCTCTTAGAGAGCTCAACGCACCCTGTCGAGACACTCTCTGTAAGCTCCATATCCATCCCTTCACCGAGAATCATCTCGGTGCTTCCTCCGCCAATATCGATAATCAATCGTTTACCGGACTGTGTAGAGTGTCCATTGGCCACACCGAGATAGATGAGTCGAGCCTCTTCGCGACCGGAGATCACTTCGATGGGATGCCCCAACACCTCCGTGGCTTTCTTGATAAACTCGCTGGCATTTCGGGCTTTGCGGAGCGTATTTGTTCCGGCCACACGGACGGATCCTTGTGGAAGAGCCTCTAAACGTTGTCGAAACTTCTTCAGGGCTTGAAGCCCCCTCTCCTGCACCTCATCGGTGAGAAGTTTGTCTTCTGTCAATCCTCCACCGAGCCGCACACTCTCCCGCAAACTGTCAATTTTGGAGAGACGACCATCTGCATCGACTTTTGCGACGAGCATGTGAAAACTGTTTGAACCAAGATCCACTGAAGCCAGCGTTTCGTGGGTTTGATCTGTCATAGACGTTGCCTTTGTATCAAATGTTTAGAGAGGATGGTATGTCGCCGATTTGTTCGAGCATTTTACGTGTCATTAGCCATTTCAAATCACATGCACCTGCTGTTGGGTGACCTTCGCAAGAAAGATACGCAACACCTCCCTTTTGAAAGTACATAAAAGGATCATGTGTTCCCACAGTCAGATACGCCAGACACTCGGAGAGATAGGTTTCGTGACCGACGAGCATCACTGTACTCTCCTGATCATAAAGCCGAAGTTCTTTGAGCAGCTCTTCAGGATGTTTGTATGGCAAAAGCGCCTCTACAGAGGCGATCGTGTCGAGGTTGTAGGCATCTTTGAGCAGCTCTGCGGTCTGCATCGCACGTACCCATGGACTACTCATCATCACATCGACATGCCCAAGGAGCTGCCGCAAACCACGAATCGCGACCTGCATCTTCGCGATACCTTTTTTTGTCAGGGGTCGTTGGCCCTCTTCTCGACCTTTGGAGAGCCACTTCAAAGAATCTTTTGCAGGCGCATGCCTTACAATGACGATGTCCATTTACCACACCTTTCGTCAAGTCTTCTCAACTCACATGCTTTCAGCCCTTTCGCGAACACTTTATCGTATTCAGCGGCCTTGAGGCCTTGAGATACACCTGCGAAGCAAAAATGTAAAGAAACATCCACTCCCCACCAACACGACAAACTTGACATCAACTCAAGCTTTGCCACTTTGTACACATGACGACAAAAAACGAACCCACCAGACAAAAGGCGAAGATATGACACACCCAAATTGGGAGCAACGATACGTAGAGAACAATATCCCGTGGGAGACCAACAAACCAGACATCCACCTTCAACGGCTCTTTGGTGATCTCGACATCTCATCAGGCAAGGCCATAGAGATCGGTTGCGGCACGGGAAACAACGTCATCTGGCTCCAACAACAAGGACTCGAAACACTCGGCCTGGACATGTCCCCAACGGCCATCTCCATGGCGAGAGAGAAAGCAAAACAACAAAGCTCACAGGCCCAATTTGAAGTCAAGAACTTCCTCACCGAAGACATAGAAGACCGCTTTGACTTTGCTTATGATAGAGGTTGTTTCCATACCTTCAGTGACACAGAAACACGCTCGCAATTCGCTTCACGCCTCGCAGCCCTCTTAGAACCCAAAGGTATCTGGCACAGCTTAATTGGTTCAACAGACGGTCCACCCAGAGACTTTGGACCTCCAAGGAGAAGCGCAGCGGAGATCTGCGCCGCCGTCGAACCCTACTTTGAAATTCAGAGACTGACCGCTGTCACTTTCGACGAAGGCGATCACAAACAAGCAAAAGCATGGATACTTGTCGCACAAAAACGTGAAGATACACCCTCCCCTTGAGGACGCTGGCGAAGCGAAAAACGGCCCAAGATCATCAAGGACAGCGACCTCTTCTGAACGCCACAAATAAAAACAGCAGACCAAACAACATCCCAATATCCACAGGCGCAGCGCCACCCTCAACATGACATTGGCAACCCTCAGGAGAAGGAGCTGGTATATCTGCAACCTCCTCCTTTGGCGACTCTTTTACCGCTTCGTGCACAGGCTCCTTCTCTTTTGAAGACTCTGTAAGAGGCTCTCTCTCTGGCAGTTGAGGCTCTTTCACGCGCTCTTTTGGAGCTTCTCTGCTCACTTCGACAACGTCCTCTTTCTCCACACTCGCGTCAACCGTGGCCTCTGGAGTTGGTTCTACAATCAACTCACGGGGAGGCTCAGCGACCTTTTCCACTTTGGTTTCTACAACTTCTGAAGGTTCTGGCTCTGGATGTTCGGGTGGCGGTGGTGACTGTATGGAGATAGTGAGCTTTGCAGAGCCGCTCATTCCGGCCTCGTTGTAGCCGATGACATGCACATCGAACATCGCGCCTTTTGTGTACGTTTTTGAGATCTCTGGCTTTGTCGTGATCTCATCTGTCAACGTATCACCATCAAGATCCCAATGATATTCGACAATTGTATCTGTCGAAGTCGCAACAAAGGTCATCTTGAGAGGCGCCTGTCCTTGTGTTTGTCCACTCGACGTTTTGATTTGCAAGGATGGTTTGGTTACATTTTTCAGACGATCAAAGATCCCAAGAGTGTACAAATAACCCGCGCCCCACTCATGTTCATCGAAAGTGCAACAACCAGGTTTTCGGGCGTGAGCGCGCAAGAGAGGTCGTACAAACGCCTGGGGCGCTTTTTCAAGGACAAGCGCCGCCGCTCCTGTAACCATTGGTGCGGACATACTTGTGCCAGAGATCGCTCGGTATGCTTTGTCGACCAATGTCGAGTTATCGACAGGACGGTCCGAAGAGTTCGATGATAAGATGTACTGTCCGGGCGCAGTGATACCGACACCAAAGCGTCCATCTCCTGTGGGTCCGCGACTGCTGGAGGTTGCCAAAAAGCCAAAGTTCTTATGGGTTGATGAGTAGTGAAAGGGTTTGTTGGCGACATCCCACACAAATCTCATACTGTGTGAGGCGATCGCGAAGGCACCAGGTGCGACAGAGGGAGATCCCATCGTCCCGGCATATGAACCACTCGCATACTTTTTGAAGTGACTGCCAAAGCGCGCATTCCCTTTTGTCGAAGTCGAGTAGCCATTGAAGCGACCGTCACCTTTTGCGGATTTTCGGGTGATGATCAGCGTGAGCTTTTCCTCTTTTTTGGCAGGCTGCTTTTTGATATAGGCGATGGATGTCGAGATCCAATTTTGGAGTCGACCACGACCAGCATACAAATAAAGCGTCCCGTCTGGTAGGTTCCACTTTTGACTTTGCTTCCAATTGGCTTTGTATGAAGAACCATCCGGTAGTTGAAGCTCAAAGTCATACGTATCGTCAGGATGGGTGTAGAGCGTATACCAACCACCAGAATACGTAGAGCTCCTGAGATATCGCAGCGTCAGTGAGAGAGGCTTCGCCGCCTCCACAACCCCAGAAGCCCACAAACTCTTGAGCCCAGAGTTCCCAGCGGACACGATAATATTTTTCCCTTCACCGACGCGAGAAGTGATGTGCTTTTCCGTCGTGCTCGTCCCATCTTTTGGCCCAGCGAGAGAACCGAGACTCATATTGATCGCGATAGGCTGTTTGCGCTTCTTTGCTTCGTCGAGCAGCCAGTCAACAGACGCCGGCTGATTCACTGTCTTAAAGGTATATTTGACGATGAGAAGATCAACTCCTGGAGCCATTCCAGGTTTCGCGCCACTTGACGCTGCGATCCCTGTCACGTGTGTTCCGTGGCCATTTGTATCGACTGTCCGAATGGCCTGTTTGTCACACTTGGCGAGCGCCTTGTCGATATCTTGCTTGGTATAAAGGACACCAAAATCATTCTTGGGGTCCTTGTCATTTCCGACGTCTGGTGAGACTTCTCCATTTTGTGGCTGGATGGTCTGATCCCACAGCAGCAAGATACGACTTTTTCCGTTTGCGTCGAGAAAATCGGAATGACACCAATCAATCCCTGTATCGATCACACCAACGATGGTTCCCTTCCCAGTCACTCCATCCTGTTTGCGTGTGAGGGCTGCACCTGTGCCCAACTCCAGCGCTGGCGTTTTGGATTGTGAGGGAAGGACAAGATCAGCTTGCTTCAACATCACGTCAAAAGAGGAGATCACAAGTGTGTACCGACCAGCACCTGAGATGTTATGTCCTTTGACACGCAGATACACTTCAGGCGTTGTGAGTGTGTGTTTGAGATAAGCATGAGAGAGTGGCTTGGGGTGCGGATCGACAAGCCCTGTAGGGAGGTTCTTGCTATCAAAGACTGCGACATCTGCGTCCAAAGTCTTTGTACAAGCGCTATCCGCGCACAAGGTAAGTTCCGGTAACGCTTCGGGGACTTTGGCCTTTGAATCGTAAGACGTGTAGAGTCGGAGCTCAAAAGAAGGAGTCGTACCGGCCGGAATGTTTGTGGGTTTCAAGGTATAGGTAAATTGATCTTGTTGTGCAGTAAACACGCTAGCGTGCGAAAGAATCGTTTGGTTGGCCAGATCTCGATCAGGGACTTGGCGTTGTGAAGACTCAGCCCACAAGAGATCTTTGTATTGAATGAGTTGGCGAAGACCACTTCGGTCCACACGCGCCGCAAAGTACGGGCCTTTTGTTCCATACAACAACATCGAGGGGATGTCGGGAACGGAGGCACCGACCTTTAGCTCAAAGAGCAGGCCAATCCGCCCTTTTTGATCGACATCAAAATACAATCCGCTCTGTGAGAGGACAAGTGGGTCTTGATGCTCCAACCAAAATTGAAGTGTATGATCAGCGCGATAGATAGACTGTTCGAGCTGTGACATTTGTGTTGATGGTGAGCGATGACAATGAGACAGCGACAGGATGAGTGACACAAGGATGGCAATTGCAAAGCCAATTCGCTTCATAAAACGCCCCAATACAGTGTATGCTTAGTAAATGAGGTGGCGTATCAGACAGTTCATCAAAAGAACCGATGAAGTGACTCGGACCCTCCACCTGCGTAGACAATCCATCTACGCAAAGCAAAGAATACTCCATCACGAAGCGAAAAGAAACCAAAAAGCAGCCTCCTCATGTCTTGCCTGAGGCTCCCTCGACTGCCCTCCTCTCAAAAGCTCAAGGGGTACACGGTACCTTGTACTGGACAGAGATCTTCGCGCCAGCCGAAGGAACTGAAAGAGTGTCGAATACAATACTATTTGTGTTCGCGTTGTAGGACCAACTTCCAGATGGCGTCAACTTCCCATCAACGGAGACAACGATGGACTTTGTATCGGCAGGCCTTGAGAGTCGGAATTCCCGCCTCAGCTGAAAACTCTCAATACCAAGTGTCGACAATTGCTGTGCCCAGTTGGCGCTGAGGATGGAGTGAAAACTTCCCCCCACGCCATTTACAGCATCAAAATAGCGGCATGGCTTACCCGCAAGGTTCGTACAGGTGTTATTCATGAGCTTTCCTGATCCAATAACGGACAACTGGGTGGGTCGGACTTGTAGTCCATCCTTCAGGTGATTGAAGAACTTAAGGTATGTATCGAGTCGCCTTATTGATGTGTCATCTTCATCTGAGATGATAATCACAGATAACGCGGCATTTGGACGGTAAAATCCTTTGTTGCAAGTCGCGTCCACTGTCATGGGGAAAGTCAAGGCACTGTAAGCAGCCTCAAGACCTTGTTCATGTCCAGAGCCAGATGTTCCTAATTGCGTGTTCTTTTGAAACACGACAAGAGGATCAGGCGTCGAAGGTGTGATAAACTTTGTGGCACCGTGAAAACAACCTGGAGGACGCCCGTAGGAACACGGTCGATTCTTGCACGAAGTGACATCCGTCGACACAACGCCGATATGATAATTGGCGTTGACCTTCTTCGCCCACTGAAAGAACGAAGTAAAGTGACTTCCAACCGCTGTTTGGTGGGCTGCCATTGATGACGAGTCATCCACCACAAACAAGATATCGACATCAAGTGCCTTCGATTGTACAAAAGTGTCTCCTTGCGTATCATTTGTGACACCCAACCCTTTGAGAGGAAACAAGAGATGAGAATATCCTGGTATATCCGTCCCGACAGAGATAAAGCCTCTTTGTTCTCCAACTTTAGAAGGTGTAAAACGTAGCGAAATGGAAATAGGATTTCCCTTGCGCAAAACAAAGGGCGTTGTAGGTTGTGAGACCCACTTGACATCCGAAGTGGGTATGTTGGTGATACTGAACTGATTCAGCGAGATGCTTGCGGGACAACCTTTTGCGCCGGTGTGGTGCAGCAAAATGTTCTCTACATCGATATGACAGCTGACTTTTGCGACTCCCATATCCACAGTCTTCATCGTCATTCTGAGACACTCAGGGTACGAGGTCCCTGTTAAGGCAAGTCCTATCGTGGAGTGCTCTGCATCGTTACTTTCGATCACCAAAGCAGACTCAAATGTGCTTACTTCCATCGGTGCGAAAGTAACGTGAAGATGGACAGTTTGTCCCTGAAAGATCTTTTTGGGGCCACTGACTTGGAATGCCCGATGACCTATTGGTGATTTTGGAATGGCCTCCAAACGACTGATCGAACACTCTCCTGATCCAGTATTGGATAGCGCAAGAGCATACTCAAACGAACGACCTACAGGAGATTTCATTGGGGGAATTGTGATGGATTTCAACGAAAGTTGGCAAGGCGGTGCTTTGTCTTGCGCCTTGATAGGGATCTCCAAAGGTGAAGAGGAAGAAGCTCCTACAATCATCACTTTATCATTGTATACCTTGCGATCAGAAGGGGAAAACTCCACATAAAAAGCATACTCGTTACCAGGCTGGATCTCCAACTTGGGTTTTGGGACAGGTAAAAAGCGAAAGACATTGTCAGAGGTGCCTTTTTTCGCGGATTGAAAGTAAACTTCCTGAATCACGCACACTTGCTTACCAGTATTAGACATCGTAATGGCTTGTCTTCCTGGCTTATCAAATTCGAGAGAATGCGGCGCAACTCTGATCTGGCAACCTGTTTGCTGGACATGACCAACAACATTGAGCTTCCACTCTCTTTGGAGATTACCACTCTTCCCTTGCAACACAAAGGCACCGACATGATCGGGATGAGTCTCGCTGTCTGGAGCAAATCGCACCTTCAACGTATGAACAGCACCAGCCAAAAGTGTAAAGGAGGTCACGCTGTTCTCAAGCGAGAAGAAGCGCGCGAGCCCAGTCTTTGCTTGGTACATCACGCTGTTGATTTCGATAGGGACAGACCCTTCATTTCGGATCTTACAGGACTTGGATTTGGATTCTCCGGGGGTGACGTACCCAAAATCAATTGGTTCTTCGCACTTGTACACGAGCAAAGGTTCTTGAACGTGTGCAGAGAGGGAAAGAGTGAAATGGCCATATGCATCGACATTGTCTGCACTTGAAGATGTGAAGACAAGCTTTGCGGCTGCTGTGGCGTGACTTTTTGCGAGATATTCGACAGTGACGAGCTCCCCATGCTCTTTCCCTGAACGTAACACCAGCGGCATCGAAGGAAGTGACACGAGACGAAATGCCCCCGCAGTGTTCTCGGACAACGCTATTTTTTTTACGACAACATCGCCCTTCCCACTGTTGTATAGCAAGACCTGCTTTTGCTGGACATTTCCGATGGAGGCGCTGGAAAACGTAAGCGTATCACCAGCAGGGTCGACCGCTAAGATCCCCAGCTCCATTGGCGGCATAATGGGATGACCACATGCAAAAAGACCAACAAAACAGAGCAAAACCACGAACCATCTTCGAAAGTATACACATACTATTTTCATTTTAATATTCCTAATAAGAGAAAGATGTACGGTACGTCTTACGAGTTCAATTGAAGAAAAATACATTCAGTCATTTTCAAGGCACATACACAACGACGAAGGACGTCACGAAAAATGGGAAAAGAAAATGTGAGAGCGATGTACTTTTGCACATTCGCCCCCCAAGAACCTCATTTTACGGAAGACATACAGCCTTATAGGCGACCTGGATTGTCGCGCCTGGAGGAGGAAGTTGGCCTTTTGAAAACGAGATACTGTTGGTGACAGGATCATATTGCCACCCATTACGCGGATCTTCTATCACGACAACTCCATTCACCTTCACAGAGAGCGAAGCCGCAGCGGCCTTGCGAGATAAAAAGAATTGTGAACGATATCCAAAACTTGCAGAAGCAATATTCGTCATCGTCTGCTTCCAATTTGTCGAACGAATCTCCTGATAGATCCCCTTCATCTGCTTGGAAACCTCAAAGTATCGACAAGATCCTGAACAAGTACCGTTTGTGATTTTTGAAGGCCCAATCCCAGACGCCCTGATCAAGTCGGCATTACGACTTCCCTTCAAGCTCCTGAAAAAGTTGACATAAAAGTGAATAGGATTAGGAGACTGGTCGTTCTCATCGGAGATAAACACCATCGACAAAGATGCATCAGGTCGGTAAAAACCCAGGTTACATTTGGGGTCCGTCGTCATTGGAGGCGAGAGAGCCTTGTACGCAGCCTCAAGCCCCTTCTCAACTGCACTCCCAGAGGTTCCTACAATGGCGTTTGTCTGGAACACAGCGTTGAGGTTCGGTGTAGAAGGTGTAATGTACTTGATCGACCCATGCAAACAGCCAGGAGGACGACCAGAACGACACGGATGTCCAGAACATGTCGTGACATCAGTCGAGATCACTCCAATGTGAAAATCGACGTTCAAATTGGACGCCCACGTGATAAATGTCTTGAAGTTACTTGCAAGTTTTTGCTGATCCCCCGACATTGAGCCAGAATCATCAACAACAAAGAGAATATCAACGAGTGGCTTGTTGCGCTGTTTGAACACATCTCTCTGCGCATCAGTGTCCACTCCCTCCCCAACAACAGGGAGCAGCACCGGATCTTGACCGGGAACATTGTTGTGCACTTCAAATGTACCTGTATCCACACCAAGATCGTTCGCTTTGTAGGATAAATCAACCTTAATCGACTCCCCAGGGTATAGGTTTTTGGGTAACACGGGCGCAGAGTTGATACGAAATTCACGACTTGTTGTCTGGCTATAGTTGAGCTTATCGATCGTGATAGGACTCAAACACCCAGATGCACCGACATGATACACAAGAACTTCCTGTTTCCTCGTTCCACACCCTACTTTCGTCGAACCAAAATCAAGATGAGCCGGCACAATTTCCAAACAAAGACTCCCGGAATTTCCTCGCAGAGGAACACTGAGAGGATGACTCTTCTCTTTGATAACTAATTCACCTTCGTAACCAACGGCTTGTGTTGGTGTGTAGTGCACCTCAAGGCGCAGAGCTTTTCCCGTTGCCAACACAGCAGGCGTCTGCACCTTCGTCCCCAGTTGAAACACTGTATGACCAGCTGGATTCGTCCCCTGAACAGTAAGCGATTGGAGCTGGCAATCCCCCCAACCCTTATTGGAGACGCTGACTTTGATGGTCTTGGAGCGTCCAACAGGGACCGTTTGAAAGGAAATCTGAGAAGGTGAGACCCGCAGATCACACTCTTTGTCCGCGGTGGGTCCACCCTTCAGCTCGATCTCCATCTCTGGCTCATCTGGGTCCGAACTCTTCACGACGATAGCATCGACGTGCTCGTTTTTATCAAAAGGAGTGAATGCGACAAGAAAATCAACACGTCCTCCAGCACCGATGACTTGATTTGGAGCAGGTGTTGGGATAAGGGCAAATGGTTTCGTTTGCTTCGATTTTAGGAAAACTTGTTGTACAACGCAAGGTTCATTCCCCTGGTTTGTTAACGTCACCTGGTACTTACGAGCCCCTGGAAACGACAGCTTTCGAGGCAACACTTCGAGATTACAGCCACGACTACTTGCCTCAACAAGGACAGACGCCACTGGTATATTGGCCGCGTTACTTTTGATTTCGAGTGTTCCCTTGTCCTCGACCTCATCTGATGGCGTATACGCAACACTCAGTTCTTTCTCTTGCCCAGCCTGGAGTGTGAAAGGAAACGACACCCCTGTCTGATCAAATAAGAAATCATGACTGCTCGTCGATCGAAACGCGATACTCTCGACAACAAGAGGTAAATCACCTGTTGAGCGAAGCAAAAAAGTACGTATGGTCGTCTTTCCTTTGGATGTTAAAGGGAATTTCAACACAGGGAGCGCGTCCGCACGGTGGCGACAATAACCTTGCCCGGAGGCATCCTTGACACAAGACAATCTCACATCGATGTTTTGGCAACTCTCATTTCCCGAACAAGGCGGATAAACAGGGATAAGCTCGACAAGTGGTACCTTGATCGTCCCAACGACACGAA
>PCBK01000147.1 GCA_002731275.1 Deltaproteobacteria bacterium
CCATTGAAGCTTGCTGTGCTGTTTCTTGGTGTTGCGTGCGTGCATTCTCACATTGTCTCTCCGCCCGGTAAAAAGGGCGGCCCCATTGAAGCCAATGTGATTCTTCTGGGTGTTGAGCATTGCCTGGAGCGCCTCTCCGCCCGGTAAAAAGGGCGGCCCCATTGAAGCACCATGTCAATGTGGGGGTTTTGCATGATGAGGAACTTGGACCTCTCCGCCCGGTAAAAAGGGCGGCCCCATTGAAGCCACAGTGTCCACATAGCCAACCGCTTTGATCGTGCCTGGAATCACCAACAAGAACAGCTCTCCGCCCCGTAAAAAGGGCGGCCCCATTGAAGCTGTCAGACACGGGAACCTGCTCGTAACGAGCCTTTCGGAGCTCTCCGCCCGGTAAAAAGGGCGGCCCCATTGAAGCCATTATTTCGGGTGCATACATCTCCAACCCATCAGCTAGTAGCCTCTCCGCCCCGTAAAAAGGGCGGCCCCATTGAAGCGTGGGTCGTTCTGTGTTGTCGTGTCGAGTGCGCTGACTTTGAACTCTCCGCCCCGTAAAAAGGGCGGCCCCATTGAAGCTCACCGTCGGTGAAAGCACCATCGACGTTGTACATGTACACTCTCCGCCCCGTAAAAAGGGCGGCCCCATTGAAGCTCAAGTGTTTCCGGATCTATCGACGAAAAAATCGGCTCTTTGCTCTCCGCCCCGTAAAAAGGGCGGCCCCATTGAAGCCTTTTTCTTCGGGGTGGACGTCGGTTGTAGCCAGTGACCACAACGGTTATCTCTCTCCGTCCGGTAAAAAGGGCGGCCCCATTGAAGCTCATGATACCACCTCATCAGATAGGGCGAGCTGGCCGGTGGTTTTGTTGATAAGACTCTCCGCCCGGTAAAAAGGGCGGCCCCATTGAAGCGCCAGGTTGGACACCGCCGTGAAACAAAACAGCTTCTCTCCGCCCGGTAAAAAGGGCGGCCCCATTGAAGCCGCACGAAGTCGCGCTCGATGTTCTCGACATTCAGCCCTCTCCGCCCGGTAAAAAGGGCGGCCCCATTGAAGCCCAAAAGAAAAGTGCAAAATGCCAACTCACACCGATCTCTCTATGTGAGAAGTTTCTCAATTTCCAAACAAGAGATATCCAAAGAGGAGATGTGTGATGTTCAATATTCGTATGTGGCGTTTGGTGTTGTATGTCACTGTTCTGGTATCGTTTTCTTCTTCTGTGGTGGAGGCCAAGGTATCGAAGGACTCCTGCTGTACAAAGTCCACAGCTCACCCAACGACGAAACCATCGCCATCTTCTGCTCCTCATACAACAGGACGTGTACGATGGCGCTCTTTGAAGGGCATGTCCATATCCACGATCGCACGTGGTGAGAAGGGTGCCCTCTGGTTGGGGACATCCTCTGGAACAATCGTGAAGATCGATGAGACTGGGAAGCGTGTGTGGTCTTCTCGTATGGCTGGTCCACTGACAGGTCTGTACAGGCATCCTTTGACTGGGGATATGTTGGTGAGTCTGCGCTTTGGTATGCTTCGTAGTGTCGGAAAAAAGGGACAGAAGAAGTGGAACGTTCGTTTGATGGAGGCGTTGACAAGCTCACCTGTATGTACACAAAAGGGGGTGTGTTACGTTGGAGGCCATGACATGATGCTTCGGGCATTTGATGCGAAGGGCAAGGTCTTGTGGGAGAAGACCTTGATGGGGAAGATCGTCGCGTCCTCTACCCTCTCGACACAGGGGCACGTATACACACCTGTCGTTTCGGGGTTTGTGTATGCTCATCAGAGCGTGAACAAGGGAAAGAAGTCGACGACAAAAGGAGCGTGGGGGAGGCGCGTGTGTCGACGTATCACTGGCGCAGTGGAGGTTCGCTCTGATGGCTATGTGTGGGTTCCATGTGCGAGCGCGATTGGCAAGAAGTCCGGCAGTATTGTCGCGTTGGATGCTGTTGGTAAGCCTCGCTGGTCCTTCTTTGCCAAAGGGGCGATCTTGTCGAAGCCTATAGAAGGGGAAAAAAAGAGCCTCTACACGGTAGATGATCGGGGATATCTGTACAAAGTCTCTTCAAAGGGGGTGATGCTCTGGAAAAAAGCTCTCGGGGCAGCGCTCTCATTTGTTGTACGTGACCCCAAAGGGAACGTGTATGTTGGTGATGCGCGTCACAGAGTGCATTCATTTACAGCGACCGGAAAGCGTCGGTGGAGAGTGCTTTTGGAAGGATATGTGACCGCTCCGCCTCTGTTTGTACCTGGTACGAACAAGCGCAAGGGTACACTCTATATTGCTACAAGCAAGGGACTTTACGCCCTCCATCCATAGTGTCTGTGGTTTGTCGAGGGGAGGAGCCATGGGGAGTGAAAGAGGAGCTCTATGGGGAGCATGTGCCTGCTCGGAGGCACGCAGTGTCGATCGGTTGAGGTTTCTTCCAGCAATGGTTTTCAACACTGCAAAAGGGGAGCGCCTTGTAGGTCTCACAATCTTCTTGTCCCTTACAAGTCGGGATACACAACCCCTCTCCACCTGAATGAATGTCACACATCCATTTTGTCGGACACTCTGTGTGTGCTGTACATGGCCTCGTACAGATCAACGCTCCTGCCCCAGAAGGTTCGATACAACGGCCTGACTGACACTCTACGGAGTTGGTACACTCTGCGCCCCAAGGCAACCCTGTGGGGACATCTGGAGCTTGATCCACCGTGGAGGCGTCTGTTTTGGGGGCTTCGATGTGGGTTGTTTGGGCGTTCGCGCCTTCCTCTGGAAGACCACATCCTACGAGGACAAACAATGACACGAACATGAGAAAGATGAGCGGTGATGTGAGTTTCATATCGAGCCTCCAAGAGCCGAGGAGCCAGCCCGTCACGGGCTGGCTCCTTGTGCCCTATGACCGGGGACGAGAGGGACGCAAGAGACCTACGAGCAAGAATCCCAACCAAAGCAGCGAGTAAGGTGTCGGTGTGTGGTCCGTCTGTGTACTACAACCGAGCGATGTATTCGGTGTTTGCTGTGTGGGGTCTGTGCCTGTCTTTGTGTTCTCAACAGGTGTGGTTTGTTTGGGTGTAGGGGTCGCGTTAGAGGTGGGTTGAAGCTGTGCTGGTTTGTAGACATTTGCGAGGGAGCCCGATTGTTGCGCGCTACCTCTGAATGTCACGCCACCACCGAATCGTTTGGGATCGCCGAGGCGGAGGTCTTCGAAGATCTTGAGTTGTTTGTTATGTGTGGCAAACAAGATGTCTGCGCGACCGTTGTTGTCGAGGTCTGTGACGGCTGGTGTGGCGTACACGAGTTGCTTGCTGTGGACGGGGTAGCCGATGGTTGTGATGCCCCATTTTTGGAAGACATATACACTCCCGGCCTGTGTGACGACGACGAGTTCTTTGTGGGCGTCTGTTGTGATGTCTGCGGCGACTGGGGAAGCTGTGACTGCGCCATCGACTTTTCTCGGCCAGCCGGGGAGGTGTTTTCCTTGTGTGTTGATGCCGTAGACGAAACCCTTCTGTGTACCGACGAACAGGTCGAGTTTTCCGTCTCTGTTGAGATCGGCCCAGGTGGGGGTGGCGATGACCTGTCCACGGACCATTTGTGGGAAGCCTTCTTTGATTTGAGCATTGGGCGTGAACAGGAAGATCTTTCCTTTTGCAGTCGCGACGACCAACTCACCTTGTCCATCGCCATCAAAATCCCCAAGACTTGGAGAGGCGAAGACAGGTTCTTTGAGTTGATGTGGGAAGGCTGGCAGTGAGTCACCATTTGCGTGAAAGACGTGGATCGCGCCTTTGTTACTGATCGCGACGATCTCGCGTCCATTACTTGCGCGTCCATCGAGTTCACCGACGGCTGGGGAGGGGACATAGATGGACTCTGTGATGGGGAGTGTGGGGCCGAGATCCTTGGGGAATCCCTTTCTCATATCCCCATCGCGTTCGAGGACGACGAGTTTGCTATTTTGGGTCGTGAAGATGACTTCGTTTTGTTTGTCTCCGTCGAGGTCTGCGAGGATAATAGCGCCACGGATCTCACCAGGGATCTCTGTGCGTCGGACCTCTTTTCCTGAAGTAGAGAGGACGTGCAGATAACACTTTCTTTTGCCTTGTTCGGCGTCACAAGAGGCGATGAGCAGCTCGACTTTGTCGTCTCCGTCGAGATCGCCGATTGTGGGGATGGCGCGACCAACACGCGCTGAGAAGGACCAATCCATCGTCTTACTGTAGACATGGATGCCTGTCTCCGATTCACTGGTGATGATCTCTGGAAGACCGTCTCCGTCGAGGTGGGCTGTGAGCATCGCGCCAAGAACGGGGGATTGTAGGGTGACATTCTGCTTTTGTTTTGGAGTGACTTTGCGTTTGTATTGGGCGGTCAGGACCGGGTACAACTGTTTGGTGACGTACTGTTTTTGTGGCATCAACTGCGCAAAGGGTGTGGACGCAAAGGTGACGAGTGAGACGATGAATGTGCCGATTGTGAGTGTGTAACGAAGCATTGTATTTTCTCCTGTATCGAGTGTGTGTTGTGTTGGGTACATGAGCGCAGATCATTCAGAGGGTCTGTTGGACCATCTGCTCCATACTCTGCTGCTTCGTTTTTTACGGTGCCATGAGCTACTCGAAGACAACTCATTGGGGGACGTGATCGTGAATGAGTGCCACAATGGGCTCGACTCAATGGGCCACTGCCAGTAATCAGATTGTTGGTAGGGGGTGATGACTGTAAAGGGCATTGTCGTACCGGAGACTTGTGTACTTGTCCCTGTAAACTTTTCGCTGCTGTAAAGTGCCGTTGTGACGGTCTCTGAACACACACCACAGAAGGCGTTTGTGTGGATCTCAGGGCTTCCTGTGAGGTAGGGGATCGTGATGTAGGCGTCAAAGAGCGATTGGTGAAGGCCGAGGAGAGGGTTACTCGTAGGCGTCGCCAGATCGACTGTTAGGACAGTGTACTTCCCGCTACTATGAGAACCTGCTGCGCCTGATGTGTTCGACGCAAAGGGGTAGGTTCCAGAGCCTGCTGGGGGAAGGGCGTCTTTTGTGTCGCTGAAAATAGTCACAGTAACGGGTCCCGAGCCGCTGCTGTTTGTGTCTGTCGAGCTGCCGGCAGCTCTGGAGGTCTTTGAGGACAGCGTGATGGTTGAACCGCCAACGAGGTTGGGGATACGCACATGGAAGGAGTGTGTATAAGAAGATCCTCTCGCGAGTGCTTCGATGTAGAGTTTGATCTGTGTGACGTATTCGACGTTGCTGATGGTTGTGGTTTGGACCTGACTCTTGATATGGACGACAAAGTCGTTGTAATCCCAGTCGTTGTTTGCCGAGCCGATCGCGTCTTCGTATCCGATGATGATGTTTCTCGTCTTGGGGACGCAGTTTGTGAGAATCTGTGTCACACTGCTGTACCCGGACTGTGCGCCACTTTGGTCTTGTGCTTTGACGCGGTAGTAGTAGGTATTCCCGTGGACAACGCCTTCATCGATGTAGGGTGATGTCGTGATGAGTGAGCCGCTGAGGGGGACGTAGGAGCCGGCGGTGCCTGTTGTACTGCGTTCGAGAATGTAGCCAGCGATGTCGTATTGTCCGTTGGCATCGGAGGCGAGGAAGGAGACTTTGTTTTGACAGCTGTCGACCACGGCAGAGAGGGTTGGTGTGTCAGGTGCTTGGTTGGTGGTGTTGACCTGGATGTCGATGTCTTTTTGTGAGATGTCGCCGCCACTGTCTGTTGCGTTGACACGGAGTTTGTATATACCTGGGGTGATAGCGGAGGTGGGGGAGCAGCTGATACTGTAAAGTGTGAGACCTGTGGGTGTCGATGTACACCACGCGGGGAGGTTGAGCAGGCTGGAGGCGGTGATCGTCCCACCATCAGGATCCGCGATCGAGACCGTGAAGGCAAAGGTCGTGTCCTGTGAACCAACACGTGTGCCGGCAGGTGTGATCGTAGGTGGTTGTCCTTGTGAGACGGAGAGGGTGATGATCTTTTCACCGGTCATTTTTTGTGTGGGGTGGTTGTCCTTGGCGATGAACTTCACTGTGTGCACACCGACGTCTGCGTTTGTGGGGATCCAGCACCACTGCCACGTTTTTGGGTGACTTTGGAGTCCTCCTGGAGGGGCTGTTGCGTTGGCGAGCTGTGGTGCGACTGTGAAGATAAGTTTGTCACCTGCGTTGAAGTCCGAGCCTGTGACATCGATACAGATCTGTTGACCTGTAAGGAGAGAGTGGTTGATGTTGGTCTCTGAGAGCGTGACGACAGGGGCCTGGTTGCTACAAGTGGAGTGGACGATCAGAAGGATATCCATGTCACCATGTGCGCCCTGTGCGTCTTCGACATGGGTTTCGACGACCCACATACCTGCTTTGGGGCTGGGCCATGTGATGGTCCCAAGCTGGTCGATCGTCATCTGGCTGGTGACGCTGGGGTCTCGTGTGTTGGGTGTATACTGTAATGTATAGGTGAGCGCGTGACTTTCGGGATCTGTGACGTTCATATTGATCTGCCAGGGGACACCCTGGCAGGTCTCGAAGTAGATCGGGGAGTTGATACTTGGTCCCTGATTGGTCGTCGTGTTAGAGAGTTCGACGTCGGCTTCCAGGTGCCATGAGGTGTTGTAGGTCCCGACTGCACCTGAAATCCAGCAACAGGATGTCCAGTAAGCGGTCTTGGTCCCTGCGGTTGAGTAGGTGTGTGTGATCACCGTTTTATACGAGATGACCCCTGCGCCACCGAGTGAGGCTTCTGGGTCTTCGATGGTTGTGTAGGATTCGATGGAGACAGATTGCCCATCGCCGAAGTTGAGCGTCCCAAGGCTCGCGCCTGCTGTACTTGCGAGCATCCCTGTTCGATCCGTCGTGTCGTTAAAGAAGTAACCCCGACGAAAGCTCGTCGTCATCGTGAATGTGACCTTCTTACTGTTATTCGCATCGATCTTATACGTCAAGATACCGCCGCGATAGTGGGAGGCTGACGCCATCCCCATCGAACCGAACATCAATACGAAGCCGATCACCCAACATAACCAATTACCTGCACTGCTTTTTCTCATGTTCTCTTCCTCATGTGTTTTTCTGGTCGCGTCCGCTTGAGGTCATTGGTGACTCCTTTGTTCGATAAATGACTCATGGTCATGATCAAAATGACCCATGAGTCCGAAGGGAATCACCGCCCAACTCCTTACTGAGAGCTTCTTTTATCAAGAAGCGTGCCAAAGGTGTATGGAAGGTATAAATCATGAGATATATAAATGAAGAGATGCTTTGGTGAGGAGGGGAGGGTCAACATGGGGCGTGGATTCTTTGGGGGGGTGCAGGTTACTGCAAGAAAAAAAGTATACAGGAAAAAAGCCTAATAGGTCCCGAGGGTAGTGGTGGGGTTTGTGATGGGTGGAGGAGAGAACACTGGTTTCTTGGTTGGGTGTTGTTTGTTCGCGAGCTTGTAAGAGCGTGGATGATTGGAGGTGAGTGTGTTAGCTTCTTTGAAGATGCGTTTGTTGTGTATGTCTATTGCTTTTTTGAGTGACTCTGAATATTGATACATGAAAACACCTCCCAACAAGGACGTGCCTATCGAGGCACCCATTATCCCCATTCCTGCGATAAATGTAGGCTCAGGAAACCGACCTGGGTTGCCTTGGGAGAGGGGAAGAACGGCGACACAAAAACCCAACGCAATAAGAACACCCGAACCGATAAAACTCCCAGTAACCACACGCAGTTTCCACATATTTTCGCTGATTTTCTTGTGGGATGTGGTTCCTCTTTGGAAGAGTTTCTCAGGATCCAAAGGATTGTGTTTGGTGTTGTTTTTGTATAACGAAATTCCGCCAAAGCTGCTAAACTTGGGGGAGATTATATTTCTTCTTACAAAGTCCACCTTATCTACTGTTTGTATCCCTTTGGTCTCGAAGCGATGCCACTTGAATTGCTTTCTCGCGTGTTTGGTGAGTGTCAGCCTTTGGTGCTTTTTGAGTTCGATAGGTGTTCCGTAAGTGGTTGTGCCTTGTCGCCAGTGGAGCATGTATCGCCCTGGACGTAAAGCGAGCTGTAAACTCGTCCCTCGTACTTTTTTGAACTCCGCGAAGAGCGAACGCTCCTTGGCATCCCAGATAAAGAATTGCCCTTCTAGGGCGGAGGTTACATGGAGGTGTGATTGGGAGTTGTTGAGGGAGGCGAGGACAAAGCTACCTTGACCTGACAGCTTCTTCAAAAATCTCGCTCTTTGAGGACCGTGGGAAGAGAAGATCGTACGTTTGAGTGATCTGGCGTAGGCGTATTGATACGTCTCTTCTAACGTGACGAGCCCGTTCTTATCGTCGTCTGCGGCGCCTCTCATGCCAGATGCCAGATAGTGTGTGAAGATCCCGCCGCGTAGTTTTTTATCTTCATGGGCATTTTCTTGTGGTCCTGCTGCGGTGATGATGACTTCGCCTTTGGCCGCTGTCGAGAGCTGAATAAAGGGAACATGGAACTCTTTTTTCTGACGTCGAAGTCCTTTCATCTTGGTTAACGCGCCAGACTCACATGCGTCAAAGATCCCAAGCCTTAAATGGGCACCTGTTGAGCGAAAGAGTTGATGGAGGCGTGTAAAAGACAGCGATGTCTTGCCCATGAGCAGATGTTCATCCTTTGCGTGACCGGAGTAGTAAACAAACAAAATGGCTTTGCGTGTTGGTCGCTGTGCATGCCATGTTTGGATGTGTTTACGAATATCTTTCATGGCTTTGATGACATCTTGTGCCTTTTGATTGAGGAGCAACCACGTGTGCCGTTTCTGAAAACCCGAGACCTGGACGAGTACATCGCGTATCTTTCTCGCGTCGGCTTCAGCCCATTGAAGAGGTTTGCCGCGACCTCCTGCACTATTATTTCCTATAAGCAACGCATACCGACGAATGGTCGAAGGTCTGTCTTTTTTGGTGCTGGACCACCCTGTTGTGGGGATGGCAATGCAAAAGAGTGCAAGAAGACCCACTTGTGCGAAGATATGTTTGTGTAACATGTCAGATTCCCCTTTTTACGATGGTCGGTTCATGACGAACCTGATGAGATAGGTGCACTGTTCTGTGCGAGAAAGTTGTTTGTGATGTGTCTTGTGTTGTTCTTGACGGATGTCTTGGTGTGAGAGTGCTTTGTGTGAGAAGCAGCTCCAGATCCACTCTGGACCGTCGGAAGGGCCCTCTACGAGCAAGCTACCAGGTAACAACTGTGTTTTGTTGGCTGTTAAGTACAATCCTGGTTGTGATGCTTCTGATGGGTAGATCGGCGTGATGTTCCCTTTGTTGTCTTGATGCCACACGAGCAAAAACCCGCTCTTTCCCCATTTGTAAGCCAGTCGCAGTGCAGAGCCGTTGATAAATGTATCCCCTGAATGTGCTTGCTTGACTTGTCCCTCATGTTGGTGGGCGACATAAATTTTGGGTACGTGTGTACCTTTGATGGAGAGTGTTTTATTTGATTGTGGATGTGGGCGGAGTGAACGCCACGAGATGAATCCCAGGCCAACGACGAGAACCAAAGAAAGAGCCCAACTCCACCTCACGAACGCAAACATTGACGTTGTCGCCTCAGGTGTCTTTGGGATAGGTTGGCTGCTGTGTTCTTCTTGCCAGCTTTTGGCGATCGTTTGGAGATTGTGTTGGCATTGTGTGCAATTCTCGATATGTGCGGTCATACATTCTTTTTCTTCTTTTGGAAAAAGGTCGAGATGGTATCTCTCCAGCCGATACTCCGAGTAACACGTTTGTGTGTCCATCTGTTTGTTATCCTTTTTCATTGAGCAATCGTTTTCCTTTTTCGCTCGCGATTGACAGGTACAACCGGACTTGGTTTCTTGTGATCCCCATGACCTCCGCGATCTCTTCTTGTGTCATACCGCTCACATGGCGGTGCAACAAAACTTCTCGTTGTTGTTGTGGGAGGTGTTCCATCAGCTGCAAAGCCGCCATATGTTCTTCGACACTTGATGGTCCGAGTTGATTGGAGAAGGATTGATGACCCTCTTCAAGTGCTGCTTGTAAGGGAGCGAACCATCGCTTCTCTTTTTCCAGGACCTGGAGGCATTGGGTCATTGTGATCTTGTACAGCCAAGGGAGGATGTCTTCGGGGACGCCTCTGTATTGCTCGATATACCGGAAGATGATGCTAAAGATCTCTTGTAGAGCGTCTTCTACCAAGTGCTCTTCACGCAGAATTTTGCGGCAACGTCGACGTATTGTTGGTAGATACTCTTTGTACACCGCTTCCGTTTTCTTCTGTACGCTGCTTTGTTTGTTCCAGATTTTCGACAATATCGACACGTCTTGACTTCCATCTTGTGGGACCGTTCATCCATCTTTCGCGAGTGGCTTTATTTGTATAGATGAGCGTCGTCCCACCTTTTGGTAAAAAAGATGCGAAAAAAACAATCACCTCAAAGAGTGTCTGTCTTTTTTGAAAATGAGTGCTTGTTTTTTTGGGGATTCGTCAAGGAGGTCGCTACAGTGAACAACCAGATGAAGACGATGATGTTTTGGGGAGAGGGAGTTCAGGCGAAAGTCGAGACGTGAACGGTGAAATGGTACGTGCGGAATTCGTGGAACCATCCAGACTGTGCCAATGTCTTTCAGGTGGTTTGGTGCTTACAAAGACCCCAGAGGTTTTTGTGAACGTGTGTCTGTCATATCATGGCCTAAGAGTGAGGGCGCTGCGACCTTGAGGGTCTCTTGGACTGCGATGTGCAATGGTGTTGCGTTGACGCCAAACGTCTCGCGAAATGCGCTGTCATCGATCTCGTAGGGAACTTCCCATTGATATAACATCTCAGGCACACCTCTCATAAAGGGCATAAAGAGACCCATCACGTGGAACATCCACTTCGGCAATTTGGTCATCTTTCCACTGTGTCCGGTCGCATCTGCGAATGTCTTGATCAACGTTCTCGTCGTCATTCCCGCGTTGACAGGTAAGTGCCAAATGTGACCATCAGCCTTGGAAGATGTCCCAAGGATCGCGAGGCCACGTGCGACATCTGGGGTGAAGCTGTAGCTCCGTGGAAGATCTGGATTCCCAACGTATTCGAGTGACTGGCCTTTTTGGAGGCGCTCAAAGAAGCGAGGAGAGCAGATCATGGACAGCTCACTCTCCGGTCCAAAAAAGTCCGACGCCCGGCCTGAGGTGAAGTTCAAGTCACCTCTTTGATGAGCCTCTAACATCTGCTCAACGAGGTCTTTTCGCAAAGCACCTTTTTGGCTACATGGTCTCATCGGCATACTTTCATCGAAGGGGGAGTGATCAGGACGTCCATACATATAAAGGTTATCCAACGTGACGAGCTTCGCACCTGCGCGGATCGCTGCGCCCATGATCCCATGAAAGAGAGGCTGGATGATCCCGTCCCATTTGTGGTACTCGACGGGATTCGCACAGTGATAGATGACCTCTGCGCCCTTGCACACAGTGTCCATGAACGCAGCATCTGTCGCGTCACCACGACACCATGTCAATCCAGGGCGCGCCGGGCCTGCCTCACCACGTCTGACAATCCTGACCTCAAGACCGCGCTCCAACAACTCTCCTGCGAGCTTGCGACCGACCTGACCTGCGCCGATAACAACGTGAATTCCGTGTGTTGTGTTCATCTCTTTATGCTCCTGTCCCGACGTCGTGTTGTTGACGTACGTTCGGTGTTGACGTGAGTACCGACGCCTTTCTTTTTGGGTCTTCCTCACGTTTTATGTTCTCTGTTGTGTTCTTGTCTTCTCACAAACGATTCTATGTGTTGCGTGTGTGCAGATCAATAGATATATATGCATGTTTGTTTTGCGTGAATGCAAAACGATGACCTAGAGTGTGTGAGTGGCTCAAATAGACGAGAGAGGTGTGTATGCGTGATATATCCTGGGATGATATGAGATTGGTGATGTTGTTGGCCCGTGAAGGATCGTTGTTAGGGGCGGCGAAGACGATGGGGGTGAACCCTTCGACGATTGGTCGGCGCCTGGAGGCGTTGGAGTCGTCGCTTGGTGTGCGTATCTTCGATCGGACGAGACAGGGCGTCTTGAAAACAGCCGTCGCCGAGGAGCTGTTGCCTTTTGTGGACGCGGCGGAGCAGGCCGCCGCAGGGTTTATCCGCGCCGCCGAAGGTTTTGAGCGAGAGATCGAAGGTCTCGTCCGGATCAGCTCGATCCCAGGCGTGGCGAGTTATTTACTCGCGCGGTGGATGAAGGAGTGGATCGTGCGGTATCCGAAGCTTCAGATCCAGCTCGATTCGTCAGCGAGCTACGTGGACTTGACACGCCGAGAAGCGGACATCGCGCTGCGAGCGTATCGCCCGCAAAGTGGCGATCTGGTCGCGGTCAAATTGATTGAGGCGAAGATGGCTATCGTCGCATCGCCAGCATTTGTAGAAGAGGTCGGTGTGCTCTCTGAGCCGGCAAGCATTCCGTGGATATCGTGGGGGCCTGCGATGGCACACTTACCAGACGCCCTCTGGTTGCGAGAGAGTGTACCTGAGGCGCAGATCGTCTTGCGGACGGATTCCATCGATGTCCAAGTCCAGGCGTGTCTTGCAGGGGTTGGAGCGTTACTTGTGGCTGAGTCTTTGGCCCAAGAGATGGGGCTTGTCAAGATGCCTCTTGCAGGCGAATTGAAGATTCGCTTCGAGGATTTTCCTGCAGGTGCGTTGTGGCTCGTTGGCCACAGAGCGCTTCGCCATGTGCCTCGTGTTGCGGCGATCTGGGACATTCTCATTGAGCAATTCCAGCGTGGGGGGATTTGAGTTTCCGTTGTTTCTTTGCGAGTCAACGATCGTAGGGGGCATTTTCTCAACGATCGTTGAATATTAGGTGAGAATGTGATGAGACGTACACTGCTTTTTGAGGGTAACATCTTTATCTTGATGCATTTTTTGTCGTCTGTCTTATGTATGGAATGGAGCTTGCTCTAAGGAGGTGTGCACTTTGGGCTGCTGCAAGGAAATAAGCGCAGCCATCAACTCAATGGAGACAGCTCATGAAAAGAATCGTTTTGTTGGCATTTGTTGGATTGGTTACTTTTTCTTCAAGCGCGATCGCCTCGAAGTCGAAAGACGCATACTGTAGTGTCGCGAAGTATGCATCGAAAGATTACGTCTACTACCCAGCTGCATCCATTGGGAAAATGTTTGTCGTTGGACACGCAGTTCTCTCGCCATTGTGGGTTTTTAAGACCTTTCAACGAGGGTTGACGATCAACAGCGCAGCGAAGATCCCGCCTGCGAGTAAGGTTCTTAAAATG
This sequence comes from Deltaproteobacteria bacterium, assembly GCA_002731275.1. Lineage (GTDB taxonomy): Bacteria > Myxococcota_C > UBA6777 > UBA6777 > UBA6777 > UBA6777. The sequence goes on from PCBK01000147.1 coordinate 13,239, forward strand.
ACAGGGAAATTGCCTTATCTCGGCATTGCAGCGCGAACACTCGTTCCCTTTATGAAACAAACGAGCAGTATCGTAAACAGATCACGTGTGAAGATACGGCTCGGTGGCGCTACCATGCAGCGATCTGTGCGGACAAACACAGACTTCGATGACTTTTATCGTGGGTTTATAAAGTGGAAGAAACGTTGGAAATACTTCTTCCTTACGTATCAAGCATTTCGTATCTCAACGCTCGCTGTATGTGGGAAGGCAAAGGTCTTTTTTGTCGAGTTCTGTATCCGCAAAGGGCTCAAAACAAAATGTGGTGGGCTTGACGATGATGAGGGTTTTGTACTCCACGACAAAGAGAGCGGACAGAACGTCGCAAGTCTCGACCTCAATCAGTGTTCAACCTCAAACGAAGCGCAGGCAGGCAAATTTGTCGCTCTGGCGAAAAGCCACAGTGGACTGTTTGCGAAGGCCACGAATGACATGAAGAGACTCTCCGCTTTTCTGAAGAAGTCACGTCCCACTGCCGAAAGAATCGCACGAGTTCTCAAGCCCCTCATTCAACCGATCAAAAAGACACACAACCTGATGAAGAAGGTCGATCTCTTTTTGAAGGGGCTCGGTGTCTTCACACCGAGCATCACGAAAGTATTGAGGCAGCGAATCTGTGTGAGCTTTAAGTACCCCAAGCCCGTCAAGACGTGTACCAAAATCAAAGTCTTCGGTAAAAAGAAGCGTGTGTGTGCTGTCAAGGTGAAGATGAAGAAGAAGAAGTTTTGTACGCGAGTGAAAACCGCCCTCAAGGATATGAGCAAGTTAGCAAAGCCCGTCCAAAAGCCGATGGACAAAGCGATTAAAGCGCTCATCAATCCTATCATCAAAAAGGTGACAAAGCACGTTTTGAAGCTCGACCTTGGACCCTTTGAAAAAGTCCAGCGGACATTAACCAAAGAACTCTCCAAAATGAGCACCATCATGAAAGGACTCGATGCGTTGATGGATATTCCTCTCAAACAGTACAAAACACAGTTTGATGCCATTGGTCGGAAGATCGACAGCTACAAGCAAAGCACCTGATTTGCTTTTGTTGGATGTGTGTCCGAATAGAGCGGCTTCACAGCCGCTTTTTTTGTTTGCATGGAGAGGCTGTCTCTCGGTGTAGGGGAGTCTTTGTCAATCTTATGTTGCGAATATTTCGCATGTGTCGTACTATGCTCGGGTCGAAACAAGGCTTTTTGTTCCTTTTCTTTGTGTGGAGTTTTATCATGGCAACAATATCTCCCTATACTTGGCCTAATCGCGTACAAGAGATCCTCTTTGCACACCTCGATGAGCTTGAAGAGGCGTTCTCCGATCTCTCCCCCGAGTGGTTTGAGTCGCAAGAAGAAATATGTGGAAAGAAACCCATCTCACACGAGAGGTTGCTCGATGGGATTCGTACTGGGCGACTTAATGGTCCACTGTCGGCTCTTCCTGCCGAGCTTATGGTAGAACACAAGGTGCTGCCCATCCAATTTGACCAAGAAAACTCATTTGTCTCCGTGTTGACATCACTCGACTTTGACGATCTGGACGCGTTGCGCACTGTCCACTCCTGTGCAAATGTACGAGAGTTACGTGTATACCGTACGTTGGATGTTGTCCTGGAGACGATCTTTTCGGTGCTCTCCTCAGAGCTCTCCCTGGAAGAAGATCTCTACGAGTCGATGGGATACTTGCAGTAATGGTGTGAGGGTCAGGGAGTGAGGAGGAAGCCCTGACAGAGGGAAGGTTTGCATGTCCCTGCGAGTGGGGAGGGGCGGCAGAGTAAGCCCGCCTGACAACGCTGGCGACAACGTTCTCCTTGTTTGGGGAGCGTCGTACACTTTCGAAGTCCGTTTGTGTCGGGCAAACAGGCGAGTGTTGTGGGGCATTCATTTCCTATGGGACAGTCACCTCCTGTAGAGGCGTGGACTTTGCAGGTGTTGGAGGTGGCCTCACAGTAATGTCCCGACGCACAACTTCCGATGTAACAAGTCTCTCTAGCAGAAGGCAGTGATGCACACTGTTTGCTCTTGCAATACAATCCCGCGGCACATTCTTCGTCGACGGCACATGCTTGTTGTAGCGTCTTGAGAGGACGACAGCGCGGCGTTCCACTCTCCTGAAGGCAAGTCAGTCCCAGTGCACAAGCAGGTGATGCTTGGCGACAGTGATCTCCATCCGTTGGGAGAGATTGGCAGGTAGAGGTGGTCGCGTCACACTGATAAGGGGCTTGGCATCCCGACTCACTCGTACAAGAAGCGTTCAGCGCCGGACGCTTGGTGCAGACCTGTTTGTGACAGTAAAACAACCCAGGTGTGAGGCAGTCTTCTGTTTGTTGACAAAATGCGCCCTCTTTGGAAGCTGCGAGGCAGAGGCTCCCTTGCAGGCGTTGTTGATGGCAAAAGAGTCCATCAACACAGTGCCCAGAGAAGGCGCAGGTGCTCTTGTTCTCTTGGGCTTTGACACAGATCTCCTCGGTGGGATGGCAGGCGAAGCCCGGTTGGCATTGTCTATGGGTTTGACAGGTTTCGCCTTCTTTGTGTGGAGAGGTACAACGCTGTTCGATACAGGCGAGGCCAGCGCGACATTCATGATCAGAGACGCAGCGCTTCTCTTGTTCGAGTGGTGCACGACACTCCTTTGTATCTCCGGGATGAAGGGGGCAATGAAGTCCCTCTTGGCAGGGGGTGTTGCGACAGTCCTCACCTTCGGCCGCGAGTCGAGCACAGACGACCTCTCCACCTCCAAGGAAGGAGGACACACATTGCCCCATATGTGCAGCGCACGAGAGTCCGCCTCGCTGGCTCTTGCAGGTATCACCCACACTTAGCGCTTTGTCGACAAATACTTTGCGACATACTTTTTTCAGTTGTTCAGGGGCGAGCGCGCTACACGAAGACTCTTGCTGAAGCGCTGCTTCACACATCTGCATATTCTCTGAAGAGAGGGCGATGTGTCCTTGTGTGACCCCACGAAGTTCTTCGACAAAGGTGTTCTTCTCGCAGTCGTCAGTGAGGGCTCGTGTGCAGGCTTGTTGGCTGGCGAAGCGGAGTCCTACACCACCACAGCAAGCCATGATATGTTTGCATCGGAGGTTGGCGATTCTCGGACAAATCTCTTCTGGGGTGAGAGGTTGTGACGTTTCAATGCTCGCTTCTTGGGGAGGTTGATCTTGGGCGCCGGCATCTGCGATTGGGGATTCGTTAGGGCTCTCGGAAGGGGGTGAATCCATACCTATATTTTCGACAGTAGAGTCAGGCCAACTTTTTGTGCTTTCAGAGGCTGATTTGTCAGCGACACCACCACCATCCATGTGTTGGCCTGACTCTGGGGAATTCTTGTTATTGCCACAATCACAAGAGGATGCGAGGACAGCGAGACATACGAGCGCGATGAAGAGAGTTGTTTGTGGGAGGAGTGTGTTGTATTTCATCGGACGATCCTTGTGCACAGTGGATGATGTTACTTTATGATTGTAGTGTAATGGTCAGGCGTTTGCTAGAGCGTTTGCAAAGATGTTGTTCGTTCTTTTTGGGTGATTTCCTGCTGTGTCTGGACATTCTAGGGCGGGCATGTATGGTAGGGGGCTATGTTTGCGTCAAACCAAAAACGAAAGGTCCTGATGGATGATCGAACCAATCATCACCAAGCTCAAACAACAATGCCCAGATCTTCTCGATATCTATGTCCCCACAAAGGAAGGATATATCTCTGTTCTTACTTTTTCCGGTGATGAGGACTCCTCCGAAGGTCAAGCACACCTCGAAGAGCGCGTTGTCGCTGGACAATTACAAATGATTGTCGGTGCACACGATGTCGCCAAAGAGCAGGCGCTTTTGACGACGCTCTCACAAGAAGGCGGGTGGTCTGACCTTGGGCTCTCTCCGGTCATCCTCACGGAGAGTGAACATCAAGCGATCCAGGCTGCGCAGTCTGGGGAGACGTACTCGGCACGTCAGGCGATCGATTCTTTGCTCAAGAAGACGCACGATCCATACGTCGTCCGTCGTCATCTCTTGGCGATACTCAACGAGAACAAGCGCGTGTTAGATGGGATTGAGTTGGAATTTCCGACCTCCGGGACACAGGCGCTGTGTGTGGTCCGCAAACTGGAGGTGCTCTTTCAGCAGATCGTCGAGTGGACCTTTGCACTTTACGAGCGTCCCTTTCAGGGGAGTCTCGATGAATGGAGCTATTTTGAGGCCCAGTTTTGTGGTGCGGGACGGTTGTATCGCAGGCAGATGGCGCTCGTAAGGGGGGCGCTCCAAGCGCTGCGTGAGAGACACACTGCGCTCTCTCCTTTGATGACACAAACATACGGCGATAATGACCTTGAGTTCGAAGAGATCGTATATGATTTGTCCCTCGCGCTCAAACAATTACGCGAGCAGGTGATGTTGCGTTATCAGGTGCACGCACTTGAGAAGAGGCGCTCACGGCTCTGGATGATCGTGTTGGCGTCTGTCTTTTCGCTCGCCGCAGTCGGCGCAGTCGGGGGGTATGTTTATTGGTGGAGCTCGTTTTTGCAGCCTGTCAAACTCTCCAAGGCCCAACAAGCCGCTGTGGGCGGTGTCATTGGACACTACTACAGAGGGACGCGTTTTGAGACCTTCATGACGAGGCGGACAGATGTCAAGATCGATATGCTTTGGCCACGTTCTCCGGCTGCTGGACTTAAAAAGGACGCGTACAGTGTACGTTGGGAGGGATTCCTTCACGCACCCCAACAAGGAAAATATACATTTTGTGCCCGGTACGACGACGGTGTGCGCTTTCAACTCGGTGGGGTAGACATCGTCAACGATCGACGCCCCGGTAAAATGCGCACCAAGTGTCGGGTCGTGAAGATGCGCCCTGGTTGGCACCCCGTTAAAGTGGAATACACCGATTACAAAGGGCTTGGCTATATCAAGCTGCTGTGGAAGCCGCCTTTTAAACGCAAGCTGCAATCGATCGACAAAAAACGCTACTGTTGTCGAAAGTAGAGCAGAGCGTTTTTGACATCACCAGCGGTACTGTTCGGGGATCAGACGTTCGATGTTTTTGTAGCGAGCTTCTTGGAGATTGTAGTCAGGGCTGTACAGTTGAAACAGCATCAGGTAGGCGAGGGCGAGAGAGGTGAGGAGGAGTGTGATCGCACGACGTTTGTATCTTCCGATAAAACCTGCAAATGCAATATACGCACACAATAAAGAGAGCGCGACAAAGTAGATAGACATCGCCCAACCCGGCGGGAGGTGGAAGAGGTTGCTCGGGGCGAGACCTCGTTTGAGCATTGGGATGAGGATGTCGTTAAAGGGAAAGTTCGAGCTCTCCGGTAGATGAGGGAACAAGACAGCCGCCAGCGCGTAAAAAATGATGGACCAGATCGCCGTAAAGGACAAAAACAGGGTCAGCCGGTTGCCGTGTCGCCTGTACAACTGGTCGGCAGCCCAGATCGCCGCGAGGAAGCAGAAGGGCAGTAAGTTCGCGATGTAACGGGGACCTACGGTCCATCCTCCACGTGGGTTGTGCATCGTCGTGTTGTAAAACGACCACCACGAGATCAAGCCAAACAGCCAAAGCCCCCAAAAGCGCATCCCTCTCCGACGCAGCAACATCACGATCGCTGGAACGACGAGGAGCAAAAAAGGCGTCCAAAACAACAACCCATATGAGGGCAGAATGTACGCGTGTAGGAGGTGACTCCATGTTGGGCTTCGAAAACCCATCACGCCCTGTGCGTTGGCCGCGCGAAAGGGGGCGTAAAGTAGATGGCTATAAGGCGTCGTAAAGTACGAACCAAAGGCGACCTTGTGATACCACATCACGGCCCCAACGGGGATCGTGCTGCCCAAGAAGATCACCCACAGATGCCACCGAACACCCCAAAAGAAGAAAAACGAACGCCAGCCTGTTGGCAGAGGCTTTTGTATGTATTTTTCTGGCAGTGGAGGTCGGATCCACAGCCCCACAATCGCGAGGAAGACACCTGTGAAGACTGCGGAGTATTCGACTGCGATCGCCAAGCCCAAACAGATCCCCACCAAAAAGGACAAGGAGATCCGTTTGAAGATCCCACGAGGAGGCGCGATCAATAACAAAAAGACCAACCACAACATCGAGTTCGAGAAGGAGTGACTGCTCACAGTGATCGCATATGGATACATCATCGAGCCGAACATGTACGTGAAGTACCCGACGACGATGACATAGCGGCTTCGACAGATCGCGAGCAAGAAGGCGTAAAAGAACAACGACGCAAACCACGTCGGCAAGATCGTCCCAAATAAACGCGCGAAGTAAGTCGCCTCGAACAGGCTCGGTGGTCCCCGTGAGATAGTCTTTTTGTACAGACCGTAGACTGGTCCAAGCATCAACGCCATCCCTGGTGATTTTCCAGGGTAGGTGAAGACCGCCGGTGCATTCGGACCATCTTGAGGCCCTTTCTTGCGACCCGCGAGGTCTGTGACGCGACACCACCAGCGCGAGCGGATCTTGTTGATATGAAGCTCTCCGTACAATCCAATCGACGCCATCCCCAAGACACGCGTCTTCTCATTGGGGGAGTCGAGCGAGGCCGATGAGCCTGGAAGATCTTCGTAGAAAGGGATCAACCACAGGAGAAAAAACAGACTCGCGAGCGCGACAAATACGTGATGACGCCATTGTAACGGACGTGGGTGGACGTCTTCTGGATCGTAGAGCGAGTCCGCTGTGTAAAGAGAGGAGGGCGCTTGCTTTGTCATGGTCTCCCCTCCGTTCGTGGATGAGGTCTACTGGTCGGGCGCTTGTGTGGACGTTTTTTTACCGACTTGGTCGTGGATTTGTCTCGTTTGTTTGGCTTGGTCGTTGGTTTGTGTTGCTTGGCCTTCTTGGTCGTTGGTTTGGTCGAAGGTTTTCGTCGCTTGTTGGGCCTTGCTGTTCGTGTGGAGGGGTGGCCTCTTTTCACGATGATTGGACGCGAGGTCGGACGCGCTTGGCTGCGTCTTTTGGGGGAGACCTTGAGACGAGGGTATCTGTCGACCAACTTTTTGATGCGTTTTTGTAGGGCTCGTTCGAGGGCTTTTTTGGGCTGGTAGGCGACGACTTGGACACAGAAGGCTTTCGCGCCGTTGTTTTTTGTCCAGATTCTCATCGAGATCCCGCCACGAGAGAGGGCGACATCGCCTCCTTTCCAGTATTGGCTGTGCCAGAACGAATGGTGTTCGATCCAACGATCCATGAGCGTCTTGTGAAGTGTGGGGACAAAGCGCCGTGGAGTGCGCGTCTTCGATTTGATTTTGTCGGGCCATTGGCGCAGTTGAAGCTGCACACGCATGGGGGTGTATGAACCAACACGTTTGCTGAATCCATACCCAATCCGCACACCATCTTGCATCGGGACAGGAGGGAAGTGGACCTCTGTCCAGCCGTTGCTTACGGGGTGGATACGAACACACTTGTATCGATCGCCGCCAGAGGGGAAGTCCGGTAGAGGACCGGCCCATCGCCAACGATGACCAAATCGGCATCGACTTCCGCGCCACCGGCATGGTTTTCCATTCATCAAGTAGGTGGCTTTGCGAGCGTTGGCGTTGAGATGTCGTTGGACGCCATTGTGAGGGTGACATCGTCTGACGCGAAAGAGTCGACGCGCACCAAACAGCCACTGTTTGCATTGCCAGCGCGGTGTGAGCTGTCCCTTGAGGCCTGTACGGACGTGTTCGATCAACCAGAAGGGACGTTGACCTTCGAGGACTGTAGAGGGGAGTCCTTTCTCTGGGATCATCACCTGTTGGGGGAGTGGAGAGAGCCATCTGGCTGATTCATCACTGAAGACAGCTTCTCCTTGTCGATGTTGAAAGGAGACGTACATGTGGGCCTGGAGGAATGCAAACCATTCTGAACACCATAGGACGGCGACAATACCAATGATGAGGCATGTCATCATGACCGTGTACGTGCGTTTTGAGAAGTCTTTGACGCTCACAGATATTCCTTGTACTTGTGTGTGTGAATCGAGACCGCGATCAGGCTAGCGACAATTGAGAATGTTGGCAAGGTTGTATGCAAAAAATGATGGGACTTTTCCAGGTGTGTGGAAAACACGCTCTAAAGATCGATGGGATTGGTGAGGGGGTCAGGGTTGTTGGCGTATTGTGTGGGCTGTGTCCCAGGCAAAAAGACCTCAAAGACAAAATTGGTGAAGTTCGGTGGAGCGAGCAATCCAGAGCTTGGATCGATCTTCACAAATTGGATGTCATCGGGGATGGCGAAGGGTTTGATCGGGAGCGTTTGTCCGCCTTTGTCGATGTGTAGTTGTTTCATAAAGTCGACGAAGATCGGCAAAGCGGTGTTGCTCGCGTGACTACCGATGGTGAGTCTTGTTTGGTCGTCGTGCCCGATCCAGACACCTGTGCAGACATCTGGTGTATAACCGACAAACCACGCATCGCGGACCTTGTTGGTCGTCCCTGTTTTTCCGGCGATAGGACGTTTGAGGACGCGTGCACGCCTCGCAGTTCCCTTGCGCACGACATCTTGTAGCAAGTCGTTCATGATATAGGCGACGCCAGCGCTGAGGACGCGTCTTGGGTTTGTCAAACGTTCGTAGATGACGCGATCATCATCGTCCAGGATACGCGTCACAAAGACCGGATCGTCGTAGATGCCTTGTGCGGCGAACGTCGCGTAGGCGTTGGTCAATTCGAGAGGTTGGACGGAGGAGGCGCCGAGGGCCAGTGGGAGCACAGGCGTCAGCTTGGAATGAATCCCCAACTTTTGGGCAAATTGGATCACACGTTCAGGTGTCATCCTTGAGAGCACACGGACCGCGACTGTGTTAATCGACTTGCTGAGGGCTTCGCGGATACGAACAGGTCTGTTGAGGTAACGCTTGTTGTCGTTTTTGGGGATCCAGCGTTTGCCTTTGGTGACGACTTCGAAGTAGGCGTCGTTGATCTGGCTGGCTGTGGTGTATTGTTGTGATTGGATCGCGGCAGCGTAGACGATGGGCTTAAACGTCGATCCTGGCTGTCTTTTGGCCTGTACAGCCCTGTTAAACGAGTTGCTGCGAAAGTCTCGTCCACCCACAAGCGCCCGGACTCTGTGTGTCATGGGCTCGATCATGATCAACGCACCTTGTAGCTTGGGTTGCTGTTCAAGAGAGAACTCTTGGGGTGTATTGGGGTGGGGACGAACCCAGATCAAGTCTCCTTTGGAGAGGAGTTTCTTGCGATGGACAGTGCGCTGTGTGCCATTTTTGAGAGGTCGTTTGGTGGCCCATGAGAGCGATGACCAGGGGATAACACCTTTCTGCTGGCCTGTGGAGATGTGGACACCTTGTGAGGAGGTATGTGTGACGAGAGCCTGTCGTCGCTTGTCTTTGGGGAGAGCGCGTGTTTGTTTACGCAGATAGGCGAGCTCTTTGGTGTAGTGTTTCGCTGGGATGTGACGGATAGGGCCTCTGTACCCATATCGTCTGTCCAGTTTTCGAAGCCCCTGGCGCATCGCGCGCTTTGCGAGACGTTGTGCGCGCGGTGAGAGCGCGGTCTCGATCCGTAAACCTTTGCGGTAGAGCATGTTCAAGGCTTCGATTCGTCGCTTCTTTGGGTCTTTGATGCGTGTTGAGAGATAGCGTTCGAGTAGGACGATGGCACGTCGACGAACTTCCTCTGTGTAGTAGTCGCTGGAGAACGGAGGAGGAGGAGGGGGTTGAGGTGTCGCGATCGGCTTATTGACGTGTTGTGTATACGTCTTTTGGTCGATGTATCCTTCGTGCCACATCCTCTTGAGGACATAATCCCGGCGTCGTTTGGCGAGTCTTTTGCTGTGGACGGGGTTGTAGTATTCGGGGTGTTTGAGCATCCCGGCGAGGATCGCGCACTCATCGAGCAAGAGTTTTTGTGCAGGTTTATTGAAGTAGTATTTGGCGGCCTCTTGGATGCCATAGCGTCTATTGCCGAAGTTGACCTGGTTGAGATACAAAAAGAGGATATCGTCTTTGGTCAGGTTACTCTCGAGTCGGCGCGCGAGGATCGCTTCACGTATTTTGCGTTTGTATGTTTGCTGGGGAGAGAGTAGGAACGTCTTCACGACCTGCTGTGTGATGGTCGAGCCCCCATGTCGTGAACCTGTACGCTTCCAGATATTGCGCCAAAACGCGCGGGCGATACCGAGGTAGTCAATCCCTTGGTGTTTGAAGAAGTCTGCGTCTTCTGCGGCGACGATGGCTTGTATCATGTGTTTGGGGACTTCGTCGTATGCGATGGGGGTGCGGCGTTGGTGGGCCAGCTCCATCGCGATGGAGCCATCCACCGCGTATACACGTGTGATCAAGAATGGTCTGTAGTCCTTGAGTGTCTTGAGTGTCGGAAGATCATGGCTGAGGTGCCAAAAGAGCCCTGCTATCGCGAGGAGCGCGAGAAGGCCGAGCAAAATACAGGTTGTCGCGATGCGTTTCAACCAACGTATACGTCCAGCTCGTTTGGCTTGTGCTGCGAAGGGGAGCGCGCGTTCGGGGATGGTGTCTGCGTGATCGTCAGTGTGCAGGTCTTCGTCGTGATGAGCAAGCAAAGAGGGAGCGATGGGTGGAAAGGCTTCGTCCAGTGCTTCTTGTGAGAGCGTGGGGAGCGGAGCATTTGCGACCAACGATGGTGTCGATTCCGACGGTGTTTGTTTCGACGTCATGTGTATCCCTCAGACGAGCTTGATTCCGTAGTTTGGATGCGCTATGTTTGTTGCCGATGTCGATCGTCTGTTTGTGTATAACCTGCTTGATAAGGGAATGATAGATATGGATAACAAACAAAAAGAAACATATGCCTGGTATATCATCGGGGGCTGTGTACTTGTGATTGTGCTGGCTTTGGTCATTTCGAGGTTTACGCACAAAAAAGAGCACCATCCACCCAAAAAGCGACATGCCTCTCATGTCCTCATCCAATCCCCACAACAATCGCCTCTTTTCTCATATTCCCGGCACTCGTAAGTATCACCGCGTTGATGAAAAAACGATGAAGAGACTGTGAAATTGTCCTCTCATCAACTGCAAGATGTCAGTGATGGGGAAGATGTTTTCGTCTCCATCCGATGAGAAGAGCGAACATCAACAAGAAGGGGAGAGGGGAGAGGTTGCCGTCGTGACTTTCGCAACCACAACCTGTCTTCTGTGCACAAAATCCAAACTCACAAAATTGCCCTGAGGGACAGTCCGCGTCGGCCTTGCAAGATTGGAGCTGTCCTGCGTCTGGGACTTCCTGTTGAATCGGCCAGCATGCGCTTTGATTGATACACTTGTAACCAGAGGGGCACTCGGCTTTGGTCTGGCACAACTGGGAACACCTGTATTCTCCGTTGAGTCGGACACAAAGGTTGCTTTCGCAGTCTTCTGGTTTGGTGCAGCCTTGTGTACCGAAGGGGAGCTTGGCGCAGGGAAGATCGCCATCTTTACAGTCGTCGTCTTTTCCGTTGCCGCAGATCTCTTGTTGGTTGGGATGGACAGAGGGGTCGGCGTCATTGCAGTCTTGGATACCTGAGCAATTTTGTCCAAAGCCAAAGCCATCCTTGTCGTTGTCTGTACACTGTTGCGGGACGTTGCAGTTCTCGTCGGATTGACCGTTGCAGTTGTCGTCTTTTGCGTTGCCACAGATCTCCTGCGCGGTGGGTTTTGTTTCACCCTGACAGGAGCCCCACTTTCCACCACTACAGATCTGTGTTCCATCGTGACAGCTGCCCTGACTGCGGGTCGCAGGGGGACCTGTGTAACAGGGCTGTGTGTCACCATCTTTGCAGTCACCTGTCGGAGAGCAGCCTTCATCTTTTTGTCCATTGCAGTCGTCATCCTGACCATTTCCACAGGTCTCTTTGGAGGCGGGTTTGGTTTCTCCTGCGCAGGGGCCCCATGTTCCGACACTACACGTTTGCTTGCCACCTTTGCAGATCCCGACGCCGTTGGTGTTGGCGGGACCTGTGTAGCAATTTCTTGAGAGGCCTTCGTCGATCTGTCCATTGCAGTTATTGTCGAGATTGTCACAGATCTCGTTGCTGTTGTTGGGTTTGGGTTTGCAGATCAGTTTGCCGCCCTGGCATGTGGTGGTTCCAAATTGGCAGGGCGCGCTGATACCTGTTCCACAACTTCCGCCGGCGTCGGGGTTGCCTTCATCGACGTCGCCGTCGCAGTCGTTGTCTTTGCCATCGCACTTTTCAGCAGAGGGTTTGGTTTCGCCCTGGCAGGAGCCCCATTTGCCGTTGCTACAAGACTGCCTTCCGTCTTTACAGACACCTTTACTGCGGGTGTTGGCGGCTCCTGTGTAACAGGCTTTTGTCTGTCCAGCGCTGCACTCCGGTGGCGGACCTCCGCAATTGCTACAGACTGTATAGTATCCAGAGACCCAGCCCGTTTTACCGCCGTAAGAGATTTTGTACCAGGTTGTGTTCCCCTTGATATTTTGTCCTGACGTTGTTGTGCTGAGGACTTTCAGACAGGCACCTTCAGGCACGCCGCCGAGTACAGAGCTGCTCGTGTTTGCGCTAGAGCGGATATTCAGATTTGAGCCGCCGAGGTTGGCTGTTTTGACATAGGTGCAGGCTGCCTGTGCCACGTGTGGCAATCCGACACAGAGCAGAAGTGACAAGAGAAATGACCTGATTAACATGCTTTCACCTTACGATACGTTCGGATGTTTTGTTTCTCGGACGCTACGTTGCCGGAGGTATAGGAACAGGCCCAACACCAAAAACAGGCTGGCAGGCACGGGGGCATCAGGTTGGCTTTGGCAACCACAGCCTTTTTCGGTGCACACGCCAGCTTCACAGAAGGCCCCTCTTGGGCAATCTCCATCTATTTTACAGCTACTACTGTCGGGGACTTTGTCTTTTGGCCAACAGGCTGTTCCTCCAACGCAGGTGAAGTCGGTCGCACAGTCTGCGTCAGTTTGGCAGGCGCGTGAGCAGAGCGATTCTTCGCCCAAACGAGCGCAAACGTTGGTCGCACAATCATCAGGTTGTGAACAAGCTTCGCCTTCCTGTTTCTTTTGCCCTGTACCACTACAGCCTTCGTCTGTTTGTCCATTGCAGTTGTCATCTTGGTTGTTGCCACAAGTCTCTTGGGAGGCTGGGGGGACTTCTCCTGCGCAGGTGCTCCACTTACCGGCGCTACAGGTCTGTGTTCCACCTTTACAGGTGCCGATCCCGTTGGTGTTGGGAGGGCCTGTGTAGCAACCTCTTGAGAGGCCTTCATCGATCTGTCCATCGCAGTTGTTGTCGACGTTGTCGCAAATTTCGTTGTTTCCTGGTTGGCTGGCTTCGCAGACGAGTTTGCCGCCTTTGCACGTATTGGTGCCTTGTCCACATGCTCCGCCTGTACCTGCGTTACAACTGCTGCCGCCGCCGGGGTTGCCTTCATCTACATTGCCGTCACAGTTGTCATCAAGGCCATTGCATGACTCTGTTGTGGGGATGACTTCACCTGTGCATGCTCCCCATTTGCCACCACTACATGACTGTGAACCACTTTTACAAGCGCCTTTGTCTTTTGTCGCGTCCGGACCGGAGTAACAGGTGCGTGTTTGGCCATCTGTGCAGTCTGAAGTCGAACCTCCACATGTACTACAATCTGCGTAGTATCCGGAAATCCAGCCTGTGTTGTTGTTGTAGGTGATTTTGTACCAAGTGGTATTCCCTTTGACGTCCTGTCCTGACGTGGTCTTGTCGAGGACTTTCAGGCAGGTGCCATCGGGCACTGTTCCAACGGGGGATTGGTTTGTGTTGGAGGAGGGGCGAATGTTGAGATTACCACCACCCAAACGAGCGAGTTTGATGTAGTCACAAGCCTGGGCATGTACGTCGCCTGAAGGCCACAAAGAACATGTCATACACAACAAAAAAGAGAGCACAAATACATTCTTAAGCATGGGAGAGAGTGACTCCTCGTTGGGGGAAGCGATACGTTACTTGCGATTGGTGGAATGGGGAGTCCTTCGGAGTTGACGCCACATAAAGAGTAGACAACCCAAAAAGAGCATGACAGGGAGTCCTGGATCGGGTTGCTCGGACTGGCTTGAGCATCCACAACCACCGCGCACCTGGAAGCATTTTTCGCCACTCGCGCTGTCACAGTTTGACTGTGTTGTGCCCGAAGAAGGCCAGCAGGCCTGTTCACCAACACATTCAAATCCTGTGGGACACTCTGCCGACAGCTTGCAAGGTTGTGAACATCTGTTGACACCGCCTTTGTTGGCGCAGAAGTTAGTTACACAATCACTTGCCTGTGTACATCCGGCCTGACCGACTTGTAACTTGGTCGTCGTGTTGGAGCAGGGGAGGTCGCCGTCCTTACAATCTTCGTCTTTTCCGTTGCCACAGACTTCTTCTTTGTTGGGGTGCATATTGGGATCGTTGTCGTTACAATCTTGAAGACCGATACAACTGTTCCCTACACCGTAGCCATCTTTGTCATTGTCGACACAGGTGTCGCTGCCACTGCAATTTTCGTCTGTTTGTCCATCGCAGTTGTCATCTTGTGCGTTACCACAGAGCTCTTGTGAGGCTGGGAGGACTTGGTTTTGGCACGCGCTCCAAGTGTTGTTTTGGCAGGTTTCGAGGCCCTGTTTGCATGTGCCTACACCTTGTGTTCCGGCGGGACCTGTGTAACAGGGGCGGGTCTCGCCAGCTGTACAAGAGCCGGAAGTGTTGCAACCTTCATCGACATTCCCATCACAGTTATCGTCGAGCTGGTTATTGCAGAGCTCTTGGTTTGTGGGTTTGACTTCACCGTTACAACTTCCCCACTCTCCGGCGTTACAAGTCTGTGTGCCACCTTTACAAGAGCCGATCCCGTTGGTGTTGGGGGGGCCTGTATAGCAGTCTCTTGAGAGACCTTCATCGATCTGCCCATCGCAGTTGTTGTCGACGTTGTCACACAGTTCAGTGCCACCGGGTTGGTTGGCTTCACAGACGATCTTCCCGCCTTTACATTGCTTGGTGCCCTGTCCACATGGTCCGCCAGTTCCAGTGGTACAGCTTCCGCCAGCGTCGGGGTTGCCTTCGTCTACACTGCCGTCACAGTCGTTGTCTTTGCCGTCACACTTTTCGGCGGAGGGTTTGGTGTCATTCTGACATGCGCCCCATTTGCCGTTGTTGCAGGAGCGTTTTCCGTCTTTGCAAACACCTTTATTGCGGGTGTTGGCGGCCCCTGTGTAGCAGGCTTTTGTTTGTCCTGCGTTACATTCTGCGGGAGGACCACACGATGAACAGTCCGCGTAGTAGGCGGAGATCCAACCTGTCGCGCCGTTGTGGTTGATCTTGTACCAAGTGGTGGTGCCCGAGATGTTTTGTCCTGACGTCGTTTTGGAGAGGACTTTGAGACAGACGCCATCACCAACTGTCCCAACAGGGGATTGGTTGGTATTGGAAGAGGGGCGGATGTTGAGCTGTCCGCCTTGTAGACGAGCTGTTTTGATGTAGTCACAATTGGTGGGGGGAGGGGGGTTGGTTGAGCCACCACTTTGGCAGGTTGTCGATGGGTATCCTTTGTAGCTACCTTTGCTGACCCAGTCGTTGTGGACGAAGGGGCAGCGATGTGTGCTGTAACTCGACGCTGTGTTGACCTGGAAGTGCAGGTGAGGTCCTGTCGAGCAACCACTCGAACCTACTTTTCCGAGACGGTCGCCACATTTGACGTTTTGCCCCACTTTGACCTGCACCGTCCCTTTCTTCATGTGGAGGTAGTACGAGTGTTTTCCATCGGAGTGCTGAATCTTTACGTAGTTTCCGTTGCAAGGTGAACAGCTGCCACTGGTGCAACGATCGGCTTGGCCATCGGAGGCTGAGACGACTTTTCCTGGCGCGGCCGCTGTGATCCAGACGCCAGCGTCCATTTTGGTCCATCGTCCATAGAGACCGTAGTCGCTACCTGCGTGGTTGTCATATGTGTGAGAGCCTCCGTTCCAGTCGCGCTTTGCGCCGGAGGAACGATTGGTATCGTAGTAGGCTGTGATCACAGTGTCTTTGGTTGGGAGTGGGTAGGCAAATTTGGTTGCAGCTTCGGCGTGTCCCACAAAGAGACCGCAAAATAGCAGGAAGGCAAAGAATCTCGCGCTCATGTTTCCATCCCAACATCTTGTGTGAGAACAGGCAAAAAATTTTTCCATTCAAACAATTAACACAGACATATTACACGTTTCGGACGCCTTGATCAAGACGTGTTTGATTCTTGAATATGTGAGAAGAGAGTGGGTTTGGAGAGAGAGTCTGGATTGTACGGAGGGATTGTTTGTAGAGGAGCAGAGGGGATGTTAGCGAGCTTCAGGTTTTCTTTCAGCTGGCTTTGTGGGTGCGGCTTTGCGTGCAGCAGGCTTCGCGGGCGCAGCAGCCTTACGCTCAGCGGGGCGTGCAGCAGGCTTCGCGGGAGCAGCTTTGCGCTCAGCAGGGCGTGCTGCGGGTTTTGCGGGAGCAGCTTTGCGCTCAGCGGGGCGTGCAGCAGGTTTCGCGGGTGCAGCAGCTTTACGCTCAGCTGGTTTTGCAGCAGGCTTCGCAGGTGCAGCAGGCTTCGCGGGCGCAGCTTTACGCTCAGCAGGTTTTGCAGCGGGCTTCGCGGGCGCAGCTTTTCTTTCAGCAGGACGTGCAGCAGGCTTCGCAGGTGCAGCAGCTTTGCGCTCAGCGGGGCGTGCAGCAGGCTTCGCGGGCGCAGCAGCTTTGCGCTCAGCTGGACGTGCAGCGGGTTTTGCGGGAGCAGCTTTTCTTTCAGCAGGACGTGCAGCAGGCTTCGCAGGGGCAGCTTTACGCTCAGCGGGGCGTGCAGCAGGCTTCGCCGGAGCAGCGGGTTTTGCGGGAGCAGCTTTTCTTTCAGCGGGGCGTGCAGCGGGTTTCGCGGGAGCAGCAGCTTTGCGCTCAGCGGGGCGTGCAGCGGGCTTCGCAGGTGCAGCAGCTTTGCGCTCAGCAGGGCGTGCAGCGGGTTTTGCGGGTGCTTTTCTGTCTGCAGCTTTGCGCTCAGCTGGTTTGCGTGCTGCTGGTTTTTTGCCGAGGAGAGCGTCGGTTTTCTTCTTCGCTTCTTCAGCTTTTTTCTTGGTGTCGTCTGCTTGTGTTTTCAGCTCGTTTGCGTTCTTTTTGGCGTCGCTTGCTTTGGTAATGGATGCTTTTGACTTTGCAGTTGCGGCATCTTTTTTGAGCTTTTCAACGCGTTTTTTGGCGCTTTCGACGAGGCTACGAACTTCGTTGAGCTGTGTTTGGATGGCGTCGAATTTCGCTTTGTTCGCTTTGGTTTTCTTTGCGCCTTTTACAGCTTTTTCTACGTCAGCAGCGAGTTTCAGCGTCTCGGAGGATGAGACGTTGACTTTTTCGAGGACCTTCACGGCTTCGTCAGCCATTTTGTGGATGGCTTTGACTGCGAGTGCGCGTTCGGGGCCAAAAGTCGCAAAGTACGCGAGTGTCATGCTTGTGAACATGAAGATCGTCGCGAGGACAGCCGTAAGTTTAGCGAGGAAGGGAGCACTACCACTACCACCAAACATGGTTTGTGTTGCGCTACCTCCAGTGACAATACCACCGCCTTTTCCGGCCTGTAGTAGGATGGCGACGATCATGATGAAACAGGTGATGACATGAACCACTTGAATGAAGTTCGCGAGAAAAGTCATGGAGCCTTCTCCGTACACACGATAGGTGAAATGAAATAGAGTTATGATTGAAAATGGACCAACTGGCGAAATGAGTCGACCTTCAGGGATGCGCCACCGACAAGTGCACCGTCGATATCGTCTTCTTGCATCAACGCGACGACGTTGCTGGGTTTCACGCTTCCGCCGTACAAAAGGCGAACGCTGTTGGCTGTATCTTGATCCACCAATGTCGCGATTTGTTGTCGCAGAAAGTGATGGACTTCTTGTGCTTGTGCTGGGGTTGCTGTTTTACCAGTGCCGATGGCCCAGATGGGTTCATAGGCGATGGTGAGGGTTTTGGCTTCCTCGGCGGACAAACCTTCGAGGGCGGCCTTGAGTTGTGCCTCGACACGAGAGAAGGTCTGACCACCCTCTCGCTCTTCGAGACTCTCGCCAATACAGACGATGGGGAGAACGCCTTCAGCGCGGAGCGCGTCGCTCTTTTCGCGGATAAATGCGTCACTCTCTTCAAAGTATTGGCGTCGTTCGGAGTGCCCAACGATCGCGTATGTACAGCCCACAGCTTTGAGCATCGCAGGAGAAACTTCTCCCGTGTACGCGCCACTTGGTTGGGGATGTACGTTTTGTGCTGACAGCTGGATGGGGCTGTCTGCGATGACCTGTGAGACTGCGTGTAAAGTCACAGTCGTTGGGGCGATCACGACGTCGACGTCTGGTGTCGAACCGACAGCCTCGACGAGCTCCTTGGCAAACGCTACGGATTCGTCAAGTGTTTTGTTCATTTTCCAGTTGCCGGCGATCAAAGGTCTTCGTTGGCTCATGGTGTGGCTCCTGTCAGTATGTGACGTTTATGCGTCTTCGTGGAGGGCTGCACGTCGGGCGGCGCGTTGGAACACTGCTTTCAGCGCGGGCAACTCCTTTCCTTCCAAGAAGGAGAGGGAGGCGCCTCCACCTGTCGAGATGTGGCTGACTTGTTCGCTGAAGCCAAACTTTTGCACCGCTGCGGCGGAGTCTCCACCACCAACGATTGTGTTGGCATCGGTCTCTGCGAGAGCTTTTGCGATGGCTCTTGTACCCTCCGCAAAGGATGGCCACTCAAACACACCCATCGGTCCATTCCAGAAGACGCTCTTGGCTTCGGCGATCTCTTTACTGTAGATGCTACGTGTGACAGGTCCAATATCGAGACCCATCTCGCCTTCTTCGAAGGTGTCCTCTGTGATACGACAATCCGCGTCTTTTTGGAACGCCTTCGCGACAACGTGGTCAACAGGCAAGAGGAATTCCACATTTTGAAGACGAGCGCGTTCGAGCAGTTGCCGCGCGAGCTGGAGTTGTTCGGTCTCTACAAGCGAAGCACCAACATCTTCCCCTTTTGCCTTCAAGAAGGTGTACGCCATCGCGCCACCAATGAGGATCGTGTCACAACGCTCAAACAGGCTGCTGATCAATTGGATCTTGTCGGAGACTTTGGCGCCGCCAAGGATCGCAACAAAGGGTTTCTCTGGGTTTGTGTAGAGTTTTCCAAGGATTTCGATCTCTTTTTTGACCAAAAATCCGACGCCACAAGCGCCCTCCACAAAATCAACCATCCCCGCAGTGGAGGCATGGGCTCTGTGGGCTGTTCCGAATGCGTCGTTGATATAGACATCTGTGTAGGAGGCGAGTTGACGACAGAAGCTCTCTTCGTTGCTCTTCTCTGAGGGATCGAAGCGCAAGTTTTCGAGGAGCAGGACATCACCGCTGCGCATATCGTGTACGAGCTTGTTGGTCGCATCTCTGATGGGGTAGTCGGAGAGAATGACGTCGTGATCGAGCAGCTCCGCGAGTTTTTTCGCGACAGGCTCCAGGCTAAATTTTTTGTCCAGCTTGCCTTTTGGACGTCCAAGGTGGGAGGCGAGGATGACACGCGCAGAGCGAGCGAGTGCGTAGTTGATCGTCGGTAGCGCCGCACGTAGACGTGTGTCGTCTGTCACCACGCCGTCTTCAACAGGGGCGTTCAGATCGAGGCGGATAAAGACATTTTTATCGTGGAGATCGAACTGATCGATACTTGGTATCTTTTGCATATCTATCATCAAAGAGAGTCTCCAAAGGCAACACCAAAAGGAAGCTCAACTTCCCTTATCAAAAGCCCAAATTGTGTATGACTTTCGATGGTTTTTGGTTTTCGTATTACACTCGCGTGAAATAGGCCCTAACCTTCTATCATTCCATCCTCATAGAGTCAAGCGAAAGCTGTGCAACAACTTGTACGTCCCCTCACTGTGTCATGGATGCTTTGTCATCATTTGTCTTTGTCGTTGGAAATGTTGGCCAGAGTGCGATAAAGTGTGTGTACATTACATTCATCCACAACGGGTGGTCTGGCCTTGGTCTCTTGCGTAGCGGTGAGGTCGGCTCCCTCAAACGAAAGGTGTGTATGCTCATGAGTATTTTGACCCGCGACGAGATCATCCGTGAAGTTGAGAGTGGACGTATCAAGATCGATCCCTTCGTCAAAGATGCTATTGGACCCGCCTCCATCGATCTACGTCTGGACAACAAGTTTCGCGTCTTCAAAAAGATCAACGAGACCTTCGATATCACCGAAGACGCCAACTACGAACACGTCACCGAATATCTCGAAGTCGACGATCGCTTCTTGTTGCTCCCTGGTGAGAGTGTCCTCGGCATCACCCTCGAACGTTTGACCTTGCCTGGAGATGTGTGTGGTTGGCTGGAAGGGCGTAGTCGATTCGCGCGTGTGGGGTTGACTGTTCACGTCACCGCTGGCTTTATGCAGCCGGGCATCTCCAACAAACAGGTGCTTGAGATCAACAACGTCTCCCCCATCCCACTGTACCTGTATCCTGGGACATTTATTTGTCAGTTCATCTTCCAAAAATGTATCGGAGAAGCTCAATATCAAGGACGTTTTGCCGATCAACTCAAGCCGTAGAAGGTGCCCGATTCGTTTGTGTCGCGTGCTCTATTTGTTGGGTTTGTAGCGCAAAATGAAGACGATCTCGAGCGCGCGCCGTCCAGGAGGAGGGGGGAGTGGGAGTCGCCAAAGCACCCGCTGGATGCACGGCATGGACCAACCTGTCGCCTGTTTATGGACCCCTCCAACTTTCACGATCCGACCGCTTGGCGCGATATGAATGCGTACGAGCGTGCTTGTGTGTCCCTTGCGATAGCAAAAAGAGAGGGGGCGTCTCATCATTTGTAATGAGATGTTGAGCGAGTAGTGGTAATTGCTCGGTAGTGGTGGGGGTTGTTTGGGCGGCTTTGGTCCCTTTGTCAGTCGCAGAAGATGTGCCTGAGAGATGGGGCCGATCAACGCCTTGCCTGCGATCCATGGGCCTTTGGGAGGGAAGTGGACCATCAGATCGCCTTCCTCTGCGCCGGGTGTCACGATCGCGAAGGGCTTTTGAGGGAGGCGCAGGCGCAGTAACGCGCGATCCCATATGTCAGGCATCCCACCTCCTTGTAATCGGATCGAGACGACCTTGTCTTTTCGCGAGACAAAACGCGGAAAGTGTCGCTTCCTGATGTGATCTGAACCCCACATGTATCCGATCACATTGCGCTTTTTTTTGAGTCTGTGGTGGATCGCTTGGAGGCTGAAGATCTCACGTAAGCTATACAGCCAGCACCGATAGTGACGGACTTTTTTGCGAAGACGCAAGGACATATCACTTGCGACGACGTCGAGGCGAGCGCGTCTTCCCTCTGCATCCTGGTAGTGGCGGGCGAGCTTGATCGTCCTGATCAACTCTTTCAAATACAGCGGCGAGTAGGAACGACCGAGCATAAAGGCGTTGAGCACTTCGAGCAGCCGATACGCCCACCTGCGCTTTTTGTGGATGTACAGATCGAGAAGCGTTTGCTGGCCAGAGACGAGCAAAGAGAGCAGTTTTTTGCGTTGGGTCCGGTTGGTCAAGAGCGACTTACGAAGACGCCATGTCTTCCAAAGTTTTCTCATCCACCGGACATCTCGCCTGGAGAGACGTTTTTTCTTGAGCTCCGTGACAAACGCCTCCAGCGCGAGATGGGTGACGCCTGAGAGCGCGATCCCGTCTTTGCCAGGTGTCCATAACTCATTGAAGAAACGATAGTGTTCGATGATGTTGTGATTGTTGCCAAAGAGCAAAAAGAGATTGCCCTTTTTGTGTTGATCGATGCGGCTCTGTAACCAACCGAGGACCTGCCCTTGCTGCGCGTAAAAACGACCTTCATCGCGGGCTTTTTTGATCCACATGATGGCTTCTTTGATCGTGCGTGGGTAGTGTCGGCGCTTGCTTGGGGGTTGTCTCTTGATGTGCCTTTGGACGTAGCTCTCGCATTCACTCTCGTTGGCTGGAAAGTAGATCCCAGCGCGAAAAGGCTTGATCTTGATGTTGTCGACATTGAGCGTGGGGGCTGCAAGCGCAGGTAAGGAGTAGAGGCTGGCGCACAAAAGAACAAACCAAAGGACAATGGAGTGGGACGCCTTGGGGCGTGTTTGGTTGGCAATACGTTGTTGTGTGATCAATGCTCGTCACCTTCTGTCGGGATGATATTGTCTACCCAATACAGTATCGGCGTGGTCGTTGTGGTTCCATTTTATGATGGAGGGGGGAGGGAGAGCTTGTCAAGAGTATGGTCACAACAAGGAAAAAGCCTTCGAAAAGTTTGAGGTCGGGTTGGGGACGCGTTACATTTAATGAAGACAAAGCCATGATGCTCGTCAACAACACAGGAGGATGAGAATGTTGGACGGACGAGAGATCCTGCTTGGGGTCTCAGGAAGTATTGCCGCGTATAAAGCGGCTGAGCTTGCGCGCCTGCTGATCAAAAAGGGCGCAAATGTACAAGTCGTGATGACACGCTCAGCTTGCGAATTTATCACGCCCTTGACCTTCTTTTCGCTCACAGGAAGACAGGCCTATTCAGAGCTCTTTAGTGGCGGAGAAGAGGTCGCAACAGCGCACATCTCACTCGCCCGTCAAGCTGATCTGACGATTGTCGCACCTGCCACCGCGCGTACTCTCTCGCGGATCGCGACAGGTTCTGCTGAGGATCTCCTCTCTACCGCAATTATCGCAGCGCATGGGCCTGTTATCCTCGCGCCCGCGATGAATCCCCAAATGTACCAGCATCCCGGTGTGCAAAACAATCTTCGAACGCTCCAGTCATGGCCCCAATACCATATCGCTCCTCCTGGAAGTGGGGAGATGGCCTGTGGCGAGTTTGGTCTGGGGCGTCTCGCCGAACCTGCTGATTTGGTCGCTTTTTGTGAGTCTGTGTTGCGAGGTGATGTGCAAGATCTCGTGGGGCATCGTATCCTTGTCACCGCTGGTCCCACCCTCGAAGACATCGATCCTGTCCGCTATATTACCAACCGCTCCACCGGGAAGATGGGGTTCGCGATCGCAGAAGCGGCGGCAAAACGAGGTGCAGACGTGACGTTGATCACCAGCGTGCACACATTACCGATCCCTGCAGGCTGCCGCCCCCTATTTGTCCGCTCTGCGGCGGATATGGCCGAAGCTGTCCACGCACACGTTGAGGACGCCTCGATGTTGATCATGTCCGCCGCTGTCGCAGATTACAAGCCCAAGGAGGTCGCGGACAAGAAGATGAAAAAGAGTGATGATGCGCTCTCGATTCCGCTCGCGCGGACGTTGGATATCCTCGCCTCACTCACACCTTCTCGACATCGTGTCACTGTTGGCTTTGCTGCAGAGACCCATGACGTCGTCAGCTACGCGCAGGGCAAACTCTCTCGCAAGAAGGTCGATATGATCGTCGCCAACGATGTCTCAAAGGCCGGCAGTGGTTTTGGTACTGAGACCAACGAGGCGATCTTTGTGCGCCCTGATAAAGAACCTGAACATCTTCCTCTGCTGAGTAAGAAGCAGGTCGCATACGATCTCCTCGATAGAGCCAAAGAGATCTTTGCCCTGCACAAAGAGGCGCGGACATGAAGCGAGTGTTGTGTGGTTTGATCTGCTTGTGTCTCTGTGTGGTGTCAACTACGCATACTCAGGCTGCGAAGCGTAGGCGTTCATGGAGTGGAAAGCGTACGGGGATCTCGGCCATTCGTCGGAGCGCAAAGCGCGTGACGTTGATGAGATGGGTGTACCGGATCCGCCTTGGGAGTGCGCGACTTCAACGTATCGCCGGGCGACAGCTCGCGCAGATGAGGGAGACACGATCCATTCCCTACATGCTTGGACTTCTTCACATGAAAGAGGCGAAGATGAGGCGAGGTGGCGTACTCGCGCTGATGGCCTGGAGATTGCCTTGGAGTGTGGATGCGATACGTCCGTTGCTTCGGGATGCTGATTTGGGAGTTCGGCTCGCGGCAATCGAAGCTCTTGGGGTCCTGAAAGATCAGGCCTCATCGCGTCTACTGTTGCGTCGCGTGAAGGTTGGGAGCGTGGCTGAGAAGATCGCTGCGCTACGTGCACTTAGCGCGATTGGAGACCCTTCTGTTCTGCGAGACCTCCCCACACACAAAGGGCGCCTTGCTGTCGTCACCTCGCTCGCGAAGGCCTCTCTCGGAGATAAAGTCTCACAACAGTGGTGGGCGGCGCGTGTGTGGACACAACCTCGACTCGGTAAACAGCTCGGTAGGTGGCCTGGTGCGTGGAGCGCGTCACTGTTGCGTAAGGGATTAATGAGTCCTGTGCGTAAAAAGCGGATCTTTGCGGTGCGTTGGATGAAGATGAGATACGAGAAGGCGCGCGCTGGGAACTTCCGCAAGGCCTGCCAGATCCGTCGTCTCACGTCGTATACGTGTAACAGTATTCGGGCGTACTTGCGGATGGGACCGCCTTCGAAAGTTGATGTCCCAAGACCGTTCTTCTTGATGAAGAAAAACGCTTTGTCTTCAGCGCTCTCAAATATCCACACAACACACAAGAATAGACAGGCGCGTTTGCAAGCGATCAGCGCGAGAATGCTTGGAACGCCATATCAATTGGACGCGTTGGGGGAGGGGCCACATGGCCAGTACGATAAAGACCCCATCTTCTCCTTCAAGCGCCTCGACTGTGTGACGTTCTTGGAAGAGAGCGTCGCGCTGGGGCAGCATTCTGGTCTGAAGCGTGCGATCGCGTACACCCAAACTCTCCGCTACATCAAAGGAATGGTTGGATATCGATTTCGTCGTCATCTCCCGATGGCGCAATGGATTCCGGGTTTGATTCGCAAGAAGGTGTTCGTCGATATTACCCGTCGTGTTGGAGGAACTGATACACGCACACTCGTCAAGGTCATCTCAAGACGTAGCTACGCAGCTCGTTCGGCGAGACGTTTTGTCAGGCGGATGGGCGCTCGACGCCTTGTCAAAGGGACCTTCAAGCTCCCATATCTGTCGCTCCAAGATGCGATCAAGCACCACAACAAGATCCCTGTAGGAGCGATTATCAGTATGTTACGACCTTCCAAGCCATACTCTCCCGGACAGATTTTCCACCAAGGGCTGATCGTGCGTCTCAAACAAGGGCTGCATATCCGCCATGCCACAAAGGTGTGGGGAGGGATTGTCGATACACCTCTTCGTTGGTATCTGCGCAGTCTGCTTCGCTACCGCCGCCCAGTCCTCGGGATTCATCTCCTTCAACATCGCACCCAACCTTGACCGTCACATATCTTCATATCTGCACATGACAAGGTCGTCTGCCTTACAGCCACATACAATTCGTACGTGCAAAAGCGCAACTGCTGTGGCATAATCATATGTTTGTCATTACGACGAGATGATTTTGTCGTGTGAAAGTGACGCCTACGATTTGCTTCTGGAGGACCTCGGATGCGTTTGGTACGAATGGGATGGATGTGTTTGTTATGTATGAGTGTATTGCTGGCATGTTCAGATCCGCCAGCCAAAAACGAGAAGGTGAGCGAGAAGAGCTCTGAACCTGTCGTCGAGAAGAGCGTCGAACCTGCTCCTGAGCCTGTCGTTGATGCCGGGCCGGAAGTGGCGCCTGAACCTGAGCCTGACGAATCCAAAGATCCTCCCCCTATCGCAGATGGTGTAAAGGTGCGGATTGTCCACGTGACAGACGGCGACACTGTCTACGCCCTGACGCGTATCGGCGGGTGGGCGAGTCGTATTCGTCTCTTGGGCTTTAACGCTCCTGAGTGTACCAAGAAGAAGTCCGGCTCCTTCTCCGTTTGCAACGGTGATATCGAATACTTTGGGGTTGAGGCATACAAAGCTCTTCAGGCGATCTACACAAAGTATCGAGGAAAACAGTTCTTGCTCACCTGCGTCAACAAAGGAGATGAGTGTGAGAAGGACGTCTTCGATCGATATCTCGCCTATCTCCAAACACCAGACGGTGAAGATGTCGGTGAGCTCTTGATGAAACAGGGTATGGGATGGGCCTTTACCAAGTTTGAATCGACCAAGCGTGCCGATTATTGCAAGGCCGAGGCAAACGCGATCCGCAGCAAAGTTGGGATGTGGAAACAGGGTGGGCGGACGTTTGTGAAGGGGAAAATGAGCAGCGACACGCGCAACTGGTATTACAGCAGCAAGGCTGGAAAAAGTCACGACGCGCTCTGTTCGCAGGCGCTAGGGTCATCCTTCCAGGATCTGGCGGGAGAGTAAGTCCCAGTCTTTGTCCATCACAAGACAAAAGGAGATTGTTTCGATGAGTCCAACGTTACAAGAATTACAAAGCGTGGATTCGACCAACCGCTATCTTCGCGAGGAGGTGGAGTGGGGGCGGATCTCGCAAGGTGCAGTGTGGGCTCGTGAACAGACCGCAGGGCGTGGTCGTCGTGAGCGCGATTGGAGCTCACCAAAAGGAGGGCTCTACCTCTCTGTTTGCACACCTGTAAAGGACATGTTACCGCCGCTGTTTGGTGTCTCTGTTGGGCTCTCTGCTGTGCAGATGTGTCGGATGTGGACGCAGGATGTTGGGCTCAAGTGGCCTAACGATTTGTTGCTGCGTGTCGAAGAAGAGGGGCTACTTGTCGAGAAAAAATATGGAGGGATCCTCGCATCTTACGTGCAGGCTCCGAATGGAGAAGGGCACGCGGTTGTGGGGATTGGCCTCAATCTACGCACGCCGATCGATGTGGAGCTTGGGGCCCATGCGATGCGGCCTGGACGACTCGTCGATGTCGTCGATGACTTGCCCCCCATCGAGGAGATCTCGAAGACACTCTCTCAGATGATCTTCAAGGGATTTGAGAAGTTACTGGATCAACAACGTCCCATAGCACAACGTCAGGCGACGTTGATGCACGAGTGGGAGACGTACGTTTGGACTGTTGGGAAGAGAGTCCGGGTGTTGTTATCTGGAGAGACATTGGAAGGGGACGTTGTAGGTCTTTCTCAGATGTGTGAGTTGATCGTAAGAGATGATGCTGGTGTAGAGCACACTGTACGTGCAGGTGATTGTGTGCACATGCGCGCTATGTGAAGAGCGCAAATGTTCTGAGATGATAGGGGGTTGTTCAATAGGGGAGCGTGTGTGTCTTCTCTTTGGGTGTATCGTGTCGAAGAGGGGTGATGTGTTGTGTGTCCTCTTCGATGGGGAAGGATGGAGTGCGCATCATAAAGAAGACGAGGGCAAGGAGCGCGAGAAGCGCGACAAGACCACCGAGTATCAGCAGGTATGAGCTGGACGATTTTTTCTCCGTGAGGGGAGGGTGTTTGAATGCCCTTGTGGAGATGTGTCGGCGCTGAGAACGATCATTTGTAGTGACACGATCAGTCGATTGGATACGTGGTCCGTGCTTGTCATCGGGGTTGTGCGCGCGGTTGCTGCCCGTCTGTGTGAAGGCGCGATTTGCGCCTGTTTGTGTGCGTGTAAATGTCTTATTAGCCCCTGTCTGCATCCGCGGAAGGGCTTTGTTACCGCCTGTTTGTGTGCGTGTAAATGCCTGGTTTCCGCCTGTCTGTGTTTCTGGTGGGCGGACTGTGCGATTGGTGTCGGAGCCTCTCTTTGGAAGCGTTCGCAGTCTTGGGGCAGAAGACGTCCTTCGGCTCTCTGGTGGGGTGCGCCGCTTCTCTGGTGAGGTGCGCCGTTTCTCCGAGGAGTCGATCGAGATCGCTGATTCGAGGGCGATTGGGCTGATCGCATTTGGAGGTGTCGGAGAGCGAAGTGATGTCTCTTGTAGAGAGAGAGGTGCTACAGGTGGGATATCTTCGTCGGCGAAATCGTGTGCAAGGTACCGATCCGAAGAGGGTGTGCGACGACTTGGTGAGAGACCTTCTGGTAGATTGTTTTGTTCTTGTTGTTTTTGTTTCTCTCGAAACATCATTCGACCGACAATGACGGGTTGGTCAGTCGTTTCCGGGTGCTCTTCAAAGTCTTCGAGGCGTGGTTCTGCGTGGGTGGAGTTGAGCAGCGGCAGATCCGGGGAGAGATAGTGGGCGAACCGGTCCAATGCATGTGCGAGCTCATGCCACAACATGTCCATGGAGGCGGGGCGATCTTTTGGGTCTTTCGCGAGCGTACGCTGTACGAGATCTTCGAGCTCTGGTGGGTAAGGAAGATCGCTACGTGCGAGAGAGAGTGTGGGCGGATCTGCGTAGACGTGTCGCAGCATGATTTGGTAGGCGCTGCTTCCCTCGAAGGGCGGTTTACCTGTGAGGATTTCGTAGATAATGACACCCATAGAGTAGATGTCCGCGCGGTGGTCGCTCTCGCCCTCGCCTGCTTGCTCAGGGGCCATGTATCGGGGCGTCCCGATGGTCATTCCTGTGCGCGTGAGGCGCTGATCCTCTTCGCTCGCGACCATCTTGGCGACCCCAAAGTCGAGGATCTTAATGCACTCATCTGGTTTGGTGCGTCGGAGATGCTCGACGATGAAGATGTTGTCTGGTTTGAGGTCGCGGTGAAAGATCCCGCGAGAGTGGGCGAAGCCGATGGCGTCACAGACTTGATGGATGACTGAGCGGATGAAGTTCATGGTGAGCAGGTCAGGGTGGTCCTCGAAGACCTCTTCGAGACTGATACCTTTGAGGAACTCCATCGCGATGAAGAAGCCGACACCTTCTTCGAAGCCAAAATCGTGGACAAAGACGATCCCTGGGTGTCGGAGTTGGTTTTGTGCTTGTGCTTCTCTGTGAAAGCGACGGACTACGCGTTCATTTGTGCTGAGGTGTGTGCGCAGGATTTTGATCGCGGCGTCTTTGCCGTTATCGAGGTTGGTCGCCATGTAGACGAGCCCCATGCCGCCTTCTCCGAGCTTTTTTTCGAGACGGAAGTGCCCAACTGTTTTGCCTATCAGTGGGTCGGCGTTGCGCAAATTCATGGGGGAGCCGCAACGTGTACAGCGCTCGTTGTATGCGGATTCTAGGTGTCCACAAGCCGGACAGGATTGGACTTCGAGCTTGGGAGGAGGGATGTCGTAGCTCGATGGAGAGGCGTCGAAGAGTTGCGCGGACGGGAATCCTGAAGGCGTCGCTGTTGGCGGTGCTGCTGGGGGGAGCGTATCCTGGCTGGGAGAGCGTTCGCTTTGGTAGTGGAGCTGGATTGCGTTGATCACGGCGCTTGGAGTGGAGATGCCTATCGCGAGTTGGTCGGCCTGTGCGTAAAGCTTGATGGCGTCGAGTGTTTTTTGGTCGAGTGGGTTTGGCAGCACGAGGTGCAGCGCATGATCATGGGGGTCGAGCTTGATGGGAAGAAAGGATTGCTCCATCATTAAGAATAGTGGAAATTGATGGAGTAACTGCAAGTCGATGGGGAGCGTTATCAGCTCGTGTTCGTACCAGAAGGGGAGGCCGAGTTGGCGTGCGATTGATTGGTAGAGTTCTTCTTCTGAGATAGGGCACAAACCCATGAGAATCTCGATAAGGCGGCCACCCTGACTTTGCTGGATGGAGAGCGCCGTTTGCCAATGGTGGCGTTCAATGAGACCATCATCCACCAAGAGGCTTACAAATTGTTGAGATTCGTCAACGGGTTGGTTCATATGGGCATATATCCACCTGACTCTTCTTGCGAGCCAGTCGAAGTTTGCACATTGGCAAATTAGTCTTGTCTACTCTAAGAGCTTAAGATAGCGAAAGTCACCAAAGAGGTCAAGGGTCGATTGGGACTTGGTCTTGTTTGTGGTGGAAAAAGAAAAGGGAAATGAGATGTCTTTTTGTGGGAGAAAGATGGGTTTTGGTTTGGTGGAAAATGGGCATGGTGGGGGTGGGTTGACATTGTATAGTGTCGAGGGTAGAAAAGAAGGCGATATTTGGTGGCGTTATGGCGCGGCAGAGGCGGTCTTTTTTTGACGTTCTGTCGTCGTTTGTTTTCATAAAGAAGGAGGCTCGGGTTGGAGCGTTTCCCTGGATACCAGACTCTACCACAACCCCTCAGTGGATCTGTTGTGACGATTGGTAACTTTGACGGTGTGCATCGTGGTCACCAAGCGATCCTTGCGCAAGTTATCGAGAAGGCGAAAACACTTGGTGTTCCTTCTGTTGCATACACTTTTCAACCCCATCCCGCCAAACTCTTTCGACCACAGCTCGCCCCTCCGCTGATCAGTACATACACACAAAAGCTCGACTTGCTCGAATCGTATGGTATTGATATTGCGGTTGAGCAGCCATTTACACGCGAATTTGCGCACTACTCCCCCGAGCGGTTTGTCACCTCCATTTTGCATGAAACACTCGGAGCGCGTGAGATCTTTGCGGGGTTTGACTTCTCATTTGGCAAAGGCGGAAAAGCCGATGTCCAGTTTTTACGGGAGCTATGTGAGCCATATGGCATCAAGCTTCACGTCATCCAACCGCTGTCTTTTGAGAGCATTGTAGCCTCAAGTACAAAAGTGCGGGAGTTTGTCCTGGCCGGAAAAGTCGCGGGAGCAGCGTTATTGCTCGGTCGTCCCTTTGTACTCTCTGGACACGTCGTGCAAGGCGATCAGCGAGGGCGCACGCTGGGATTTCCGACCGCAAACCTCGACGCGGAGCAGGAGCTTCGACCTGCGAGAGGGGTGTACGCATGTTATGCGCTTCTCCAACAACAACGCCTCCCTGCTGTCGTGAATATTGGGATGCGTCCTACCTTTTCAACCGAACACGTCACAATCGAGGCGCACCTGCTAGACTTCCAAGGTGACCTGTACGGGAAGCCCTTGACCCTCGAATTTGTCGAATATTTACGCGCCGAAAAGTCTTTTGACTCCGCCGAGCTTCTGGTCGAACAAATTGACAAAGACATCGAATGCGCGAAAGATATACTCATTCCATCTGGAGATAGTCACTAACTTCCCAGGCAGAGATTGTTACGAAAGGAACTCGGCATGGCCAATCAAGATAAACCCAAAAGTAATCGGCGTCGTTCGTTGTTGGTGCGCGAGTCCGCGCTCTCGACACATGTGCAAAAAGCCCAAGAGGATAAAAAACAACGCGGCACGCGTACTGGGAAATCCCTCCTGAAACAAGGTGCTTATGACGAGAGTGAGTTGGCAAACTTTCTCAGCAAGCAGTACAAGGTTCCAGCTGTTAACCTCGATGATTTCGAGATCGAAGACGATGTACTCAAGCTGATCCCACGTGACATCGTGATGAAGCACCAGGCGATCCCCCTTAGCCGTGTTGCAAACTCGCTCATCGTCGGTATGGTCGATCCCTCCAATATCTTTGCGATCGACGACTTGAAGTTTATCACAGGCTACAACATCGATGTTGTCGTCACGACAGAATCTTCCTTCGAAGCCGCACTCGACAAGTACTATCCCCAACCCGAGCAATCATCTGGACACGATGACTCCTTGCCCGAATTCACCATGGAAGATCTCATGGATGAATTTGAAGAGGATGAGGTCGATTACGTCGATGATGAAAACGACAACACCAATATCTTCGACCTCGAAAAATCAGCAGAAGATGCACCTGTCGTCAAACTCGTCAACTTGATCTTGCTCGACGCGATCCGCAAAGGCGCCTCCGATATTCACGTCGAAATCTACGAGAAAGAGATGCGTGTTCGTTATCGCGTCGATGGTGTCCTCTACGAGGTGATGAAGCCTCCCTTCAAATTGCGCCACGCGATCACCTCTCGTCTCAAGATTATGTCACAGCTCGACATCGCTGAGCGACGTCTGCCCCAGGATGGTCGGATCAAACTCAAGCTCGGAAAAGGCCGCGAGATGGACTTCCGGGTCTCTGTCCTCCCGACGCTCTTTGGTGAGAAAACGGTCCTTCGTCTGCTCGACAAATCGAACCTCCAGCTCGACATGACCAAGCTCGGCTTCTTCCCACAGCAGATCACTGACTTTCAAGATGCGATCGGTCGACCCTTTGGGATGGTCCTCGTTACAGGTCCTACAGGATCCGGAAAGACGACGACACTCTACTCCGCGATGTCCGACCTCAACAAACCCGGTGTCAATATCTCTACCGCCGAAGACCCCGTTGAATTTAACCTTATGGGAATCAACCAGGTCCAACAGCACGATGATATTGGACTGAACTTTGCGGCCACATTGCGTTCCTTCTTGCGTCAGGATCCAGACATCATCATGGTGGGGGAGATTCGAGACTTTGAGACCGCCGAGATCGCGATTAAAGCAGCTCTCACCGGTCACCTTGTCCTCTCTACTCTTCACACCAACGACGCGCCAAGTACGGTCAACCGTCTGCTCAACATGGGTATCGAACCCTTCCTCGTTACAGCTGCGACAAACCTCATCCTCGCACAGCGTCTTGGACGTCGTATTCACGGTGACTGTTCCCGTGTCATCGATGTGGATCGCGAGACCTTGCTCGAACTCGGTATTCCCGAAGAAGAGATCGGTACCTTCGATGTCAAAGAGGGTGCAGGCTGCGATATCTGTTCGGGTATGGGTTACAAAGGTCGTATGGCCTTCTACGAAGTTATGCCTATGTATGATGGTCTCAAAGACATGGTCCTCAGTGGTGCCTCCAACATGGAGCTGAAGGCGACAGCGATGCAGCTCGGTATGTACACCCTCCGTATGTCTGCGCTTGCACGCTTGAAAGAGGGCTTCACGACCATCGCAGAAGTTGTACGTAACACCGCGCCTGACAAGTTTTAGTGGGTTTGGCATCGCGGTATGTTCCCTGCTATGATTGTGGGGGACAACGCGGTCTTCTTCTTGAGGTTTGAGGACGCTATGAGGAAAAAGCCCTTTACGAGGGGCTTTGATTGCTGTTTCTTAACCTCCCCCCTTATGTGTGGACACTACCTGCACACTCATCTTTGTTTTCGCTTCGTATCCACCGCGTGTAGACAGTCATTTTTTCTTTTGACATCCTTTGTCTCATTCTATCATTGGAGTGGATATGTCTGACGATACCCTGCAGCCCTCCGAAAGCAACGTCACCCTCAAGCAGCTCCTCAGAGAGATGGTGCAACACGACGCCTCTGACCTTCATATCACTGTAGGATCGCCTCCTTGTCTTCGCGTCCATGGGAACCTTGTGAGTCTCAACTATCCCCCCATGAAGCCCAGCGAGACCAAGCAGCTATGTCTGAGTGTCTTGAAAAAGGAACAGAAGGAAGAGTTTGGGCGTAGTCTGGAGCTCGATCTGTCTTTTGGTGTAAGAGGGCTCGGTCGCTTTCGCGCCAACTTGTTCATGCAACGAAGCGCTGTGAGTGGGACATTTCGAAGTATCCCATTTAAAATTCGTACACTTGATGAGCTTGGTGTTCCCAAGATTGCGAGTGAACTAGCTCGTCGACCCAATGGGTTGGTCCTCGTGACAGGACCAACCGGAAGCGGCAAATCGACGACGCTGGCTGCTTTGATCGATATTATCAACCACCAAAGGTATGGTCATATCGTAACGATTGAAGATCCGATTGAGTATCTGCACCAACATCGCAATTGTATCATCAACCAACGCGAGGTTGGGACAGATACTCACTCCTTCTCGATTGCAATTCGTCGCGTGTTGCGTCAGGACCCCGATGTCGTGCTGATTGGTGAGATGCGCGATCTCGAAAGTATCGAGGCCACACTCACCCTTGCAGAAACGGGTCACCTCGTCCTCGCCTCACTGCACACGAACTCTGCCATCCAGACGGTCAACCGAATCGTCGATGTCTTCCCACCCCATCAGCAGCAACAGATCCGTATACAACTCTCCTACGTCCTCGAAGGCGTTATCTGTCAGCAACTCATGCACAAGGTCGGTGGGGGACGGATTCTCGCGAGTGAGGTGCTCATCTGCAATCCTGCCATTCGAAACTTGATTCGCGATGACAAACTTCACCAGATCTACACACAAATGCAGGTCGGACAAGGCAAACATGGTATGATGACGATGAACCAATCGCTATACGACCTCTACATGAGAAAGCTCATCTCCTGGGAAGACGCTCTAGGTCGTAGTCCCGACTCTACTGAGCTAAAACAGATGACAACCCATTCCTCTGCGCAGAAGATGAAGTCACATCCCCGTTCCCCGAAAGGCAGCTAACGACCCACGTATGTGAAACCCATAGTTTCGTCGATTTTTCTGTATGTGGGCGTTCGATGAACCCTGCTACAAGTAAGCATTGCATCCAAAAGTGGAGTGTGTGATGGCCACATTAAAAAGTTTCGAAAGTATCCCTTGTTGGCAACAATCTCGTGAACTCAATTGTGCTCTCTACGAGATCATTGAGTCCAGTCGTCTCGCAAAAGAGGGCGTGCTATCTCAGCAATTGCGTGAAGCCGCGTTGGATGCGATGTCAAGTATCGCACAAGGTATCGAAGAAGCCGATGAATCCTTGCTGCAAAGGCTGATGCAGTCTGTTGGAGCTGTCTGCAAATTTAAGTCCTTGTTGTACCTCTGCCTCGATTTGGAGCTTGCGCAGCCTGCTGTACTCGAAACACTCCTCGACGCCAGCGATGCTTTGCGTAGCGCGTTGTTAACGTGGCGTGTGCAAATTCTCCAGGGACTTTACGAGCCTGTGACCAAAACGGTCGGACACGCTGGTGGGACTGCTGCGCTGGCTCCAACACCTCCTCCTGCCCAAAAGCCTCAAGCTGCGCAACCCCAAGCTGTGCAACCCCAAGCTACGCAACCCCAAGCTGCGCAACCCCAGGCTGCGCAACCCCAAGCTACGCAACCCCAAGCTGTGCAACCCCAGGCAGTGCAACCTCAGGCTGCACCCGCAGCAAGACCTCCCCAAGCGATGCCACCCCAGACGACACCGTCTTCTGCGCAGCTTCCTGCATCTGGAGGTGCTGGACAACCTCCGTTGCCAGCGAATCTTCCACCTCTTGTGCCTGCTGGTATGCCTCCTATGCCTGCGATGCCACCTGTTCCTGCGGCCAATATGTCCGGGCAACCACTGATGCCCCCCAATATGTTGGCGACACTACCACCTCTTCAAGCACCTCAGCAGCCTCCTGTTGCACAAGCACCTCAGCAGCCTCCTGTTGCACAAGCTCCTCAGCAGCCTCCTGTTGCACAAGCTCCTCAACAACCTCCTGTTGCACAGCCTGCTCCGGTACAGCCTGCACCTGTGGCTGAGGAACCTGCGACAGCAGCGCCTGTGTCAACGACAGAAGCGCCTTCAGGTCCTGCGAGTGCACTCAAGCCCGAAGAGTCCTCTGAAAGTGCAACACCAGAGCCACAAGCCGAAGCACAAAGTCAGGAAGAATCCAATGAGGCTGCAACCGAAGAGCCTGTTGTTGAGCAAGAAACACCGAAGAAAGCACCTGCTGTGACACATGAGAGCGAGACTGTGAAGGCTCCTGCTCACGTCGAGAAAGCAAGCGAAAAAGGGTCCGAAAAAACACCAGCCCCAACAACGCTCTCTGGTGTTCTCGACAGTGTGACAGCAGGAGGGGATATGCTCGCGGCGCTGGATTCGGCGATCGCGACGGGTGAATTTGCCACAACCAAGAAAAAAGACCTCACGCCAGAGCTACCACAAGCCGATGAAGCGGAGAAAAAAGAATCCAGTCCCACAGAAGAGGCTGATGAAAAGGCCGCCAGTGTCGCGACACAAAGCTCCGAAGAGTCAGCAGATGATGACGCCACAAAAGCTGCTGTCAGTGACGCAGATGAGGACGCAAAACAGCCTCAGGAGGAAGACGAGACCTCTGCGCCTGAGACTTCGGCAGAGAGCGCGACTTCTGAGGATACGACAGCGAAGGCGACTGATGGGACCTCTGAGCCTGCGAAAGAAGCTGCCGATGCTGGGACTTCCACGGAAGAGCCTGCAGGGGAAAAGGTGGTAGAGACATCCGCAACGAAGGATACAGCCGAGGAGGCCGGTGCGACAACTGCGACCTCTGAGGCTGCGTCCGAATTGGATGCTGCGCAGGTGTCTGGGGAAGCGGACACATCGTCCGAGAAGGAAGATAAGCCCGACGCAGAGACCGAAGCTGCTGTTGAGACAAAAGACTCTGTAGAGGTTGGTACACCAACGGACTCAGGTTCTGTCCAAGAAGAAGACGAGACGATCAACACAGACAACACAAGTCTTCCAAAGGAAGAGGAGGCGTCTTCTACGACCTCCATACAAATCAATCACGTTGGTGACGAAGGCGGTTCGACGCTCAAGTACGATTTCAAGACAGAAGACCTTGAGGCCAACATAAAGGCAAACGGCGGTGAGCTGCCTCCTGTCCACTCCGTCGAGACGCTGCAATCGACACAGGGAGATGATGAAGAGCTTGTGGGCGATGAGACGATCCAGGCAAATGCCGACGGGATGGTCTTTACACAGGAAAGTCTTGACGCTGTCCCGACGCCTGATACGGGAGGGGGGGCTGAAACACCTGCGCCGCCATCGACGCCGATCCCTGGTGGGATTCAGCGTGATGAGATGACCCAGCAAATCCGTGTCGATCAAGCTCTCTTGCAGCCCCTTGTGACCTCGTTTTCTGCAGAAGATCTCGACGCGGACTTGATCTTTGAAGATGTTTTACAATCTTTAGAGGGAGAGGAATACAAGGTTGTTGAGATCCTCAGCCACATCAAGAGACTCTTTTGGACGCCTCTTCAAGAGACTTTACAGGGCGGAAAATTCGAAAACATTGTCGCATTTTTGCACTCCATCAACCTGACCCCTATACGTCGCGCGATTCGAGAGACAGCACAACAAACGCTTACATCTATCTCCGACATTTATGGCCAGGAGCTGGAGAGCGTTGCGGACGAAACTGGCTTGACAGATGGAGAAAAGCAATTATATCAATTGACCGGCGAACGCGAAGAGCGCTTGCTGGGTGATCTGCGTATGCCATTTCGTGAATTTGTCGAACGTCTTGAGCAACTTGACACTGCGCTCGACGAGATGCTCAACGTCTTGACTGAAGAGGTCTCTGCCAAAATCGGACATCAAAGACCTTTACTGGCGTTGCCCATTGTCGAAAAAATAGGCAGCATCGAAGAAGCAACTGGCATTGAGTCTTCATGGAATATTGTGCTTGAAGCAAGTCGGTTAGGATTGACCTCTTACGCGGCTGAAGCACCTGATGAAGTCCAAGCCTTCGAGCACGCTATGGAACAATTCATATCCCAGTTTGGTCCGACATACAGCGCAATCCTTGTGCGTGTGTTGGAGATCTGGAGCGACCGACTTATGCCACCACTCAAGGCGATCTCACCGTCTTGAGACAGCAGGGAATGAAACGTCCTGTTGTCTCGTTATCGTTTGTGAAGGGCCCCAATACGAGAGCATGCTCCACGTGAGCAAGCTACAACCACCCGGCGAGGAGAGGTACCTGATGGCAGCTGCGAAAAGAAAACCTAAAGTCATCGATGTTGATATCGATGAAAAAGAAACCCAAGCTCCCAAAGAGACGAAAAAAACAGCCAAACAACCTTCAGCTCCACCCTCCAAAGCTTCGAAATTGCCTGTGAAGCGAGCGAAGAGCTCGTCTCGTGATGTCGCGCCGCTTGACTCTCTTCAGCGATACTATCGAGAGATTGGTCGGCACCCACTGCTGACAAAAGAGGAAGAGTACGAGCTCGCCGTTGAGTTCTCCGAAAACCAAGATCCACAACTAGCCTACCGCTTGATCACCGCAAACCTCCGTCTTGTCGTGAAAATTGCGATGGAGTACAAGAGCGCTGTGACCAACCTGCTCGACCTGATCCAAGAAGGCAACATCGGTCTGATGCAGGCTGTGAAGAAGTTCGATCCATTTAAAGGGATCCGCCTGTCTTCGTATGCGCAGTGGTGGATTCGTGCATATATCCTCAAGTATCTCGTAAACAATGCACGGATGGTCAAGATCGGGACCACACAAGCGCAGCGAAAGTTGTTCTTCAACCTACGCAAGGAGAAAGAGAAGCTCGAAGCGCTTGGGTTTAAACCCGAGCCTGCGTTGCTCGCCGCGCGACTTGATGTAAAGGTCGAAGAGGTCACCGAGATGGAGAAGCGACTCTCGCGCTCTGATGTCTCTCTCGACCAACCTGTGGGTGACGAACAAAAGAGCAAAGTTGCCGACTTTATGGCTGATACAGGGGTCGATGTTGAGGGCGATGTGATCGAATATGAGCTCCGGAGCCAGATCCGTGGGCACATGGATGAGTTTGCAAAGAGTCTCAAAGAACGTGAGCTCGTTATCTGGTACGATCGTTTGACATCTGATGAACCAGTCACTCTTCAGGAGATTGGACAACGGTTTGGGGTCACGCGAGAGCGAGCCCGCCAGATCGAAAAAGAAATTACACTTAAGTTTCGAGATTACCTGCAAAAACGCATGCCCGATCTCGACGCCCACGATATGCTCAATTCGTAACCTGTCCCGCCCAAATCCCTTCTTTTTCTTCCATTTTCTCAAAAGTGTTAATCTGAATAGTCACTCTCTGGAGGGCTTGCACTCCAAACAAGGGGCACGCATGTCTTGCGTTGTGCGATGTCTACTCAATATGGACGTCGATGTGTATTCTTTTTTGAGTCGTAAAGCATATCGATATTGGTGGCTTATTGGATTTGAGTGGAACTTTTGAGGTGCGGAGTGGACCAAATGGCATTATAGTTGCTAGTAAGAGCCAACAGCAAAACAAGTCATGGTAAGATGGAGGAATAAAACGATGCAAAAACAGAATGTTTCTTTGTTTGTGTTGGTGTTGGTTGGGTTGTGCGCGTTTGCGTTTTCAGCGGAAGCGAGACGCGTGAGGAAAAAGATCTCGCCGAATAAGGTGGCCTTCCACAAGGGCGAGTTGATTCGCTACAAGATCAAGATCGGTGAAGTTGACGGTGGGTACAGCTACCTGTTTGTGAAGGATGTGAAGAAGGCTGACAAAGACCTGAAGATGAAGGCGACTATGAAGTTTCGTACAAACGCTTTCTTCGACAAGATCCATCGTGTGAACAACAAGTTCACGTCCTTTTTTGCGATGTTGGGCAAGCGCTTTTTCCGCTACCGTCTTGATGTTGATCAGGCGGGTTGGATTCAATTGCGTAAACTTTCCTTTGACTCCAAGCCAAAAGCAGGGCGTTTAAAGCTCTCTGTGAAGTCTGGGCGAGGAAAGAAGTATCGCAACTACAAGTACGAGAAGAAGAAGGCCAAACGCAAGTTTACGCGCTCCTGGAAGAGAAAGTTGCGTGTCCCAAGAGACACCTTCGATCTCGTCAGTGGGATTTATCATGCTCGCGCATTGCGTTACAAGAAGGGCCGAAAGTTCTCCTTTCACGTATACTCTGCTGGCAGGCTTTGGAAGTTGACTGGGAAGATGGTTGGAAAAGAGCGCTTTTATTCAGCGCTGGGTCCACGAACCACCTATAAGCTCGAAGCGAAGGCTTATTGCTTGACACGTCCTCAATCCTCACGTGTGTTGAGAGTGTGGTTGACTGCGGATCACTTGCGCATTCCGCTTCGGATTCAGGGAAAGGTCCCCTATCTTGGTTACGTCACAGCGAACATCGCTGGTTACCGAAAGAGCCTCAAGAGTCGTTACATTGATGGTCGTCACCGTGGACGTCTTCGCAACTTGTTCGGTCGCTTTTAAGCGCGAGAGTGTGTCGATGGATGGGATGATCGAGTTTGGAGGTAGAGAGATGTTACAACAAAAGAGTCAATACAATCTGGTCTTGTCGCTGTGTGCGATGTGTCTGTTTGTGTTTGGTTTCAGTGGTACCGCAGGGGCATGGAAGAAGAAAGGCACCCCTAAGTGGAAGACGAAAAAGCGAACCTATGCATCTTTATACATCGCCCAAACACCGTTTCCGGGCTCAGCCTCCACGGTCCGGAAGCTCAAGCACAAAGCGTGGAAACACCGTAAGCGTGTGATCCGTTGGGGTGGTGGTCGGCTCAACTTGCACTTTATGTTGTTTGTCGACAAAGGGCGCATTTTGGGCACAAGCCGTCTATATATGGTCCTGTTCAAGCCTGGCAGTCGCTCCAAGTACTTCGGCTCACAGATCCTACGTGTCAACCGCAAGACACGGCGTTTGACCTCACCGATCTCTTTTGCTGGCAGTAAGCTCAAACGAGGAAAGCGTTACGAGCTCAGAGCCATTCGTATTCGTGGCCGTGGCAAGAGACGTTACGAGCAGACGATCGCACGCACATACTTCCGTTTAAAATAGCGCTCAGGCGAGGCTGCTGGTATATTTGTCTCCGCAAGCGTTCCTGCACAAGAGTGTAGGGATATGGTGACAACTTTTGTGCGTACATCGATCATGATGTGCGCCTATTTGTAGCGGGTTGGCTGTGAACGTCCAATTTTTTCATCCCCATCCTCTTTTCGTTTTGCTCTCCAATACATTCAAAGAAGCCGCGCAGGGACAAGACGCTGCGTATCTTTCGATCCTCGGCGCGGTGAGTGTCTGTGGGTTTATCTACGCGTTTTTTGGGTACCGTGTGTACAAGTGGGTGTTGGTGCTCTCTGGGGTCTTGCTCGGCCTGGTGTTGACATCACATATCATTGATCTCGTGCAGATTCCACCATCTAACCGGACACAGGTCCAGGTCGTGTTGGGGGTGATCTTGTCTATCGTTGGGGGGATCGCAGCGCCTCGTCTCTTCCACCTGTTTACCTTTGCGTTGGGAGGTGGATCGTTGGTGCTTGCGATTGGACCGTTGGTGAAGGTTGTGCCTCCGACTTACAGCTGGCTTGTGCTCGTTGTGGGGTTCGCGGCGGGCGGGTTCTTTGCCTTCCTGTTGATGCGGACGACCCTGATCGTCGCGACGTCAATCGCAGGGAGTTACATCTTGTGTACAGCGCTCTTTGCGCTCGGAGTCCGGTTTGAGATCATCATGGACAACTTCAACTTCCTGATGTTCTACGCTGTGTGGTTCTTGCTTGGTTTGTTTGCGATCTCCTCTCAGCTTCAACAAAAAGACACCAACCCTATCGGTGCGATCGGCTAACACGTGCCTGCCTCTCAAACGACTCTCCACCCAACGACTTGAGCGCTTTTCACATTCACCTCTTTTTACGGAGTGGGATCATGCCATTGGTGATCTTTGTGGGATTGCAAGCTTCTGGAAAGAGTACTTTTTTCAAGCTTCATTTCGATCCTACGCAACCCTACATCAGCAAAGACGCGATGAGCGGAAGTGGCAAGGAACAGCGGCTGCAACGAAGGGTGCGTGCGTACCTTGAAGAAGGCCGCTCTGTCGTTGTGGACAATACACACCCAACACCGATGTGCAGGCAGGCGCTGATCGAGCTTGGGAGGGCGTATGGCGCCCCGGTTTGGGGCGTGTATTTTGAGACGTCCTTGGAGGATGCGCTGAAAAGGAACGCGCTGCGATCTGGAAGACAACGTGTGCCTGAAAAGATCATGATCACGCAACATCGCAGGATGATCCCTCCTCAAAAAAGGGAGGGGTTTGACAGAATTTTTCTAGTCTCAATGAAAGAGCCTTTTGGTTTTACGATCCAAGAACTCGATCCTGCGATTGATTCGGCTGACAGGCAGATCGTCTGAGAAGTTTCATAACAGTTCATAAATGCTGTGGATATTCGACATCTGTGTGTAGAGATGGTGATCTACTTGATCGGGTTTTTGAGGGAAATGAAGCGACTTTGTACAATGTGTGTTGAAGGACGGTGTAAGCGTAGTTGTCTGATTTATCAGTGTTATTTGGCAGAAATGTCACAAGTCTGCCGGAGACCATTTTTCTTTTTTTAATGAAAACGCTGTGCTGCATTGATTGTGAGGTGTTTATTATGTGTTGGGGAGAGAGGGGGTAGGTAGGGGGGGGATGACATTTTTTAATCTTTGTATGATGCTGATATAAAAGATTTATTTTCTATGTAGGGGGCCGCTTTTTGAGGGAAATGTGGTTGACAATCGAATCACGGTTCCAGTATGCTCGCATACATCTTGTGGTCTTCACAAAACTCATACACAACAAGTAGTCATCACAACATGGACCAAACACAAAGAATGACATCCATACAGCACTCCTACGCAGAACGCCTATTTTCTGCACATTTGTCCAGACACATTCTTTGCAACGTACAACATCTTGTTGTTGTAAATTTTACAGGCCCCAATATCTTGATATACCATCCACCACATTCGAATACTTAAAGACGAGAGAAGTCTTTTCGGCGATACATCATCGACTAGATGGTGACATATACAGATCTGTCTTTTCTGATGTGCCGGGTCATCGGGAAAGACAAACATTCCACCAGCGGGGAGCTTAGATGCAGATCGAGAAAATCAAAAAGCGCACAGGACATATCGTAGATTTCCAGCCAGACAAAATAACAACAGCCATCCTCAAAGCGATGCGCGCGGTACGCGGACGAGTGGATGAGGAGTCTATCTCCGAGCTCACGACCTATGTACTCGACGCCATCGATAAGCTCTACGGTCGACGTATTCCCGATGTCGAAGGTATCCAGGACCAAGTCGAGCGCGCGTTGATGGAGCGTGGTTATTTTGATGTCGCGAGAGCCTACATCTTGTACCGCGAACGTCAGCGCTCCATGCGTCTCGAACAACGAACACGCATCGAAGAGAAGATCAAAAAACACGATCTGATGGTCACCAAACGCAACGGTGAGCAGGTCGCGTTCGACGAACACAAGATCGAGCGCGTGCTGCGATACGCTGTCCGTGGCTATGAAGGTGTGATCGATGTCGAGAAGCTGTTGAATAAGTGCCGAGAAGGGATCTATGAAGGGATGCCCACTGCGGAGATCGCACGTCTCGCTGTGATCACAACGAGAGCCTTCATCGAAGAAGATCCCAGCTACGACGTGATCACCACCCGCTTGTTCCTCTCTTCATTATATAAAGAGGTGATCCGCGAGAAGTTTAACAGCGACGATCTCAGCAAGAGATATCGTGAAGCCTTCAAGCGCAATCTCCAACTCTGCATCGATTCTGGGCGTATGGACGCGAAGCTGTTGAATTTTGACATGGAGACGATCACAAGCGCGATCGATCCCGGTCGTGACAACGTCTTCGCCTACCGTGGTCTGCAAACACTTTACGATCGTTATCTGCAAAAAGACGCTGATGGTCAGTGCCTTGAATCCCCACAAGGTTTCTGGATGCGCGTCGCGATGGGACTTAGTGTCAACGAACCCAACAAAGAAGAGACCGCGATCAAGTTCTACCAACTGCTCTCCTCTTTGCGCTTTGTTTCCTCGACGCCTACGCTGTTCCACTCTGGTACAACACACCCACAGCTCAGCTCCTGTTACCTGACCAAGGTCGATGATGATCTCGATCATATCTTCAAGTGCATCGGAGATAACGCGCGTTTGTCAAAGTGGTCTGGTGGACTTGGTAACGACTGGACAAGCATTCGTGCGATGGGTGCTGGAATCAAGAGCACTGGTGTTGAGTCCCAAGGTGTTATTCCCTTCTTGAAGATCGCAAATGATACGACCGCAGCGATCAACCGCAGCGGAAAAAGACGTGGCGCGACATGTGCGTACCTCGAAAACTGGCACCTCGATATCGAAGACTTCCTCGATCTGCGCCGAAACACTGGTGACGAACGACGTCGTACACACGACATGAACACAGCAGTTTGGATCCCCGACTTGTTCATGAAACGTGTCTTGGAGAACAAGACATGGACGCTCTTCTCACCTGATGAT
This sequence comes from Deltaproteobacteria bacterium, assembly GCA_002731275.1. Taxonomy (GTDB): domain Bacteria; phylum Myxococcota_C; class UBA6777; order UBA6777; family UBA6777; genus UBA6777. The sequence goes on from PCBK01000147.1 coordinate 56,754, forward strand.
GTGCCTGAGCTGCACGAATTGTACGGAGAGGCTTTCGAGGCTCGCTACCGTGAGTATGAAGCAGATGCTGAGTCCGGTAAAATCGAACTCTCTCGTCGCATCAACGCCGGTGATTTGTGGAAGAAAATGATCACCCGTTTGTTCGAGACCGGACACCCCTGGATCACATTTAAAGATCCTTGCAACGTCCGCTCACCACAAGACCATGATGGTGTGGTGCATAGCTCCAACTTGTGTACGGAGATTACACTCAATACGTCTGCCGAGGAGACTGCAGTTTGTAACCTCGGCTCCGTCAACCTCTCGCGACACATCAAAAATGGCAAACTGGATCATGCGTTGATCGAAGACACTGTCACAACAGCGATGCGTATGCTCGATAATGTCGTTGATATCAACTTCTATCCCACACCTGAAGCTCGCCACTCAAACTTGCGCCATCGTCCTGTTGGCCTCGGCGTCATGGGCTTCCAAGATGCACTGTACGCCCTCGACTACTGTTTCGATAGCGAAGAAGCCATGGACTTTGCCGATGAGAGTATGGAGTTGATCTCCTACTATGCTATCCTCGGTTCCTCAAGGTTGGCCGAAGAGCGCGGTGCGTATGAGACATTTAAAGGTTCGAAGTGGGACAGAGGCTTGCTCCCTGTCGACACCATCGATCTTCTCGAAAAAGAACGCGGTGTGCCCATCGAAGTCATCCGCGAAGGTAAACTCGACTGGACACCTGTCCGCGAGTCCATCAAACAACACGGAATGCGTAACTCCAACTGCATGGCGATCGCACCTACAGCGACCATCTCCAACATCAGTGGATGCTTCCCTGCGACGGAGCCCATCTACAAAAACTTGTACGTCAAGTCCAACATGAGTGGTGAGTTCACTGTCGCAAACTACGCGCTGATCGAAGATCTCAAAAGTCTGGGTGTCTGGAATCCCGTCATCCTCGAAGAGATCAAATTCTACGATGGCGCGATCCAAAATATCGAGTCGATCCCCCAACACCTGAAGGACAAGTACAAGACTGCCTTCGATATCGATGCTGAGTGGTTGATTCGCGCTGCTGCACGTCGAGGAAAGTGGATCGACCAGAGCCAATCCCTCAATATCTTCTTGCAGACGACTTCTGGACGACGTATCTCCGAAGTCTACCAATATGCCTGGAAGATGGGCCTGAAAACGACATACTATCTCCGTACAATCGGTGCCTCCAGTGTGGAAAAGAGCACCGTCGATATGGGGCGTTTCAAGCAAAACGGCAACGCACAAGGGCTCGGAATGCAACAAGCGCAAGCAGAGCCTCCTGTCCCTGAAACCAAAGACGCTTTTTGCGATCTATTGGACCCAACTTGCGAAGCTTGCCAGTAAACATGTCTTGGGTGTTTCGCACCCAACGCCCCCAAATCTCATATTTGTCTGATGCACTCATCTCCTTTGGCTCTTGCCCCTTGTTGGGGCTGTTGTCATGATACTTCCCTCCCATATCGACAGACTTTGTGCAAAAGCTCTGTGACGTCTCGGAGGTTATCGTCTCTTTTCCAGGGAATGAGTCATCGTTACCCCCTTCATGTTCTTCTTACCCTTTCTTTGATTGCGTTTTGAGCGATATTGATAAAAACGCGAGGAGTCTCACCTATGCAAAGAAAAAAAATTCTCAATTGCGGAAACACCGATCCCAACAAAATTCTCCCTATCCAATACTCTTGGGCTCGTGAATACTACAAAGCTGGTGTCGCAAACACCTGGACTCCCGAAGAAGTCCCCATGCAGCAAGATGTTGAGTTGTGGAAAAAATCGGGCGGCTTGAGTGATGACGAGCGTCGCATGATCCTCTGGAACCTCGGCTTCTTTTCAACTGCCGAGAGCTTGACCGCAAACAACATCGTCCTCGCGATTTACCAACATGTCACCAACCCCGAGTGCCGACAGTACTTGCTTCGTCAGGCATTCGAAGAGGCGATCCACACCGACACATTCATCTACTGCTGTGACTCCCTTGGTCTCGACCCTGACGAAGTCTACAACATGTACATGACTGTCCCCAGTATCAAAGAAAAAGACGACTTTGTCGTCGATATGACCAAGTCTTTGTTCGATCCCAACTTCAAGACTGACAGTGTTGAGAACGTGCAAAAGCTTCTTCACGATCTCGTCGGATACTACGTGATTATGGAAGGTATATTCTTCTACGCTGGCTTTGCTATGATGTTGTCTTTGTTGCGCAACAACAAGATGGTCGGTGTCGGTGAACAGTTCCAGTACATTTTGCGTGATGAGTCCGTCCACTTGGCTTTTGGTTCTGAGTTGATCAACACCATCGTCTCCGAGAATCCAGAGGTCTGGACAGAAGAGTTCCGTAACAAAGTGACAAACAACATCAAACGTGCGGTCGATCTTGAGCACGCGTACGCTGTGGATTGTTTGCCCCGTGGTATCCTCGGACTCAACGCCGACTTGATTCGTAACTACCTTGAGTACATCGCAGACAGACGTCTTGAGCGTATCAACCTCGCGAAAGTGTACAACACCTCCAACCCATTCCCTTGGATGAGTGAGATCATCGACCTGCGTAAAGAGAAAAACTTCTTCGAGACGCGTGTCACTGAGTACCAAACAGGTGGCCAACTCAGCTGGGATTAACCTGGGAAAAGAAGGGCACACTCCTCCTCCTCAACAAGCCTCACAATCACTCCAGCCCCTTGTCCGATATATACGAGAGCTACTCGAATGCTGATCCGGCGGACGTTGCACCAGCGCAGCTTCGCCTCTTTGAAAAAGGGGGGTTTTAGCCGATATATACGGGGGATGCTATAAATCTGCTCCGGCGGACGTTGCACCAGCGGGCGGCCGCTGGACCCCGGTTGAACCCCTTCGGGGTTAGGGCTTTACCACCTACAAAACTCTTCTTGGAGGGGCTTCTCTTCGTGGCTGATTTGCTTCGTACGCTTTTCAACATACGCTTCAACAAACTCTCCACCCTTTGCCTCTTTGAAAAAGGGGGGTTTTAGCCGATATATACGGGGTATGCTATAAATCTGATCCGGCGGACGTTGCACTTGCGTCCAAGGCAAGCGCCCTCGTCGGGCTGATTTGCCTCGTGCGCTTTGCAACATACGCCTCAACAAACTCTCCTCCCTGTCGCTTCGCGACTTCCCTCCTCTCAAGCCTTTCGAGAGGAGGGGCCATTTGTCCGATATATACGGGGAATTCTAGGTTTTTGGTCCGGCGGACGTTGCACTTGTGTCTCCGCAAACTCCCCTGGCCATCCTATATGCTCCCCTTCTTTCTGGCGGATATAGCAAGCCATATCCTTGCATTCCCTTCTACTCGCACACTTGCAGTGGGTTTTTTGCGTCTTCACTTGCAATCATCCGCCTCAACAAACTCTCCACCCTGAGCCTTCGGCTCTTCCCTCCTCTCAAGCCTTTCGAGAG
>PCBK01000148.1 GCA_002731275.1 Deltaproteobacteria bacterium
AAAGGAATACGTCAGGGCTTGGGTCAAGGCCATCAAGTTCGTTGTTCGTCGTTGGCAGAGCGTTGCTATGCCGCCTCCTCGCGCCTGCTTGCTGACTCTTGAGCCTGCGCCCCTACGTGTGCTTTTTTCTATCTTCTGACCTTATGCGAGAATGGAGGTCGCCGCCAACTTTGCGCTCGCGGCGCTTGCGTCTGCCAATTGTCCTTGTGTACCTACCCAATCCCCCGCAAAATACAGCCCTTTGATATCCGGGAATTGAACAGGGACGCGACCTTGAAGACCACCACTCTCCGCCTTTGCGAAGTCTTGTGCGACGGTCATTCCTGGCAAGAACTGCGACGTGATCAGGTGTTCACGCCATCCTGGTTGCAGCAGCTCCAGGAAAGACTCCAGTTCTTCTTTGCTGCCGGTCTTCTCCTCTGGTGGGAGATACTTGGCGAGGTGAATGACATGGCCTTCTTCGGCGAGCTGGGCATATTTTGTGTGGACAGAGTAATAGTATGGCTCGTCGAGCCCTAAACAGGATGTTCGTTCGGGATTAGGGAGTTCTTTGAGGGCGACATCAAGACAGGCTGCTTTGATCGGTTGGATCGTCTCCATCCACGGCGTCAGAGGAGAGTGGGCGCCCAACATCCGGTGTGCAGCGCGAGGGGGAACGGCAAGAATGACCTGCTCGCATGTGAGCTGTTGTCCATCTGCTTTGTGGATGTGTACCTGTCCTTGTTGGAGCTCGACTTGGGAGATGGAGGATTTTGTGTGGAGGACAGCGCCAGCCTTTGTTACGACGTCTGTAAGGTCATGAATGAGTGTTTGCCAGCCTCCATCGAGATAGATGACGCTGTGTGTATTGGCGCATTGAAGAGGTTTGAGGACTGCGCTGGCGCTTTGGAGTGCAGGCGCATTTCCGTAAGTGGAGATACGTCCAAAGGCCTCAAATATTTGGCGCGTTCTCGTCGAGTGAAGACGTTGTTCAAGCCAGTCCTGGTAGCTGATGTCTTCGTAGGATTCAGGTGTGAGCATCCCAACAGAGGCGAGTGTGCGAAGTAGCTCCCAGCGTTGGGTGCCTTTGAGCAGAGAGGTCGTCAAGAGGCTGAACAGTCCAGACGGAAGCATGTGAAGTTCACCATCTATATAACCAAGTGTGCCAGCAGGATCGACGACACCACCTTTGCAGGCGAGTCCCAACTCCTGAAAGATCGTGTGGGCATAAAAGTTTTTGTAGAGGGCGTGTGCGCCGATGTTGAACAGAACACCCTCTTTTTCATTTGTGCGACCACGACCACCGAGCTGTTCGGCGCGTTCAAAGAGATGGACCTGTCGACCCGCTTTGGCGAGGAAGGCTGCGGCTGTAAGACCTGCGATGCCACCGCCAATGATGATCGTGTCGATGTGTGTGGATGTCGAGCGCGATGTGTTCATGGTGAACCTCCTGTGTGATGTGAATGATCACAAAAACACTGTGATCTACACATGCCACGATCGAGGTCCACGAAAGGTTACAGATGGAGAAAAAAAGATCGATTATCCTAGAAAGGCACCGAGGATGTAACCAATGAGCATCGAGGTGATGATGGAGAGGGCGAAGAACCACGTCTCTTTGTACCAAGGGAGAATGGCTGGCAAGGGAGCTTCTTGGGTGGGGCGTGAGGCTTTGGCTTCATCGTTGGAAGGTGTTGAGGTGTCCTCTTTGGGAGGGGTGTGGACTTCTTCGAAGGCGGGGGCGTTGGTAAAGTCGTTGTCTTCAACTGTGGGGGTTGATTGTACAGGAGGGAATTCTTCGAAGCTCGGTACATTTGAAGTGACCGCCGTTGGGGAGGAGACAACGGGGGCGCTGGTGACACCTTGTGTCGTCCGGATCGCTGTGAGCAGGGCCTCTTTGAACTCATTACATGTTTGGTAACGGTTGTCCGCGTGTTTGGAGAGGCTCTTGGAGATGACAGGTTGAAGTGCTGCGGGGGCTTCTGAAGGTGCCGGAGGTGCTTGTTTCATGACAGCGGTGGCGATCTCGATGGGTGATCCATTAAATGGAAAACGCGCTGTGGTCATCATGTAGAGCAGGACGCCGAGGCTATAAATGTCGGCGCGATGGTCGACGGCGTGCGTCTCCATCAATTGCTCGGGGGGCATGTAGTGGACAGTCCCCATGATGGCACCTTCTTCCGTGAGGCGCTCGAAGCCTTCGTCTTTGGCGAGTCCAAAGTCGGTGACTTTGGGGTGGAGTTTACCTTTGTATTCGTGGATCAGGACATTTTGGGGTTTGAGGTCGCGGTGGACGACACCTTGTTCGTGAGCGTAGTGCATGGCGTCGAGCAGAGGGATGAAGAGCTCTTCAATATGTTCCAGGGAGAGGGGGACGCCTGTTTTTTCCATCCAGTCGAGCAGGTCGCCACTGTTACACCATTCTTGTGCAAAACCGAGGAGACCTTGTTCCTCGATGAACTCGAAGACGCGGACAATGTTTGGATGGTTGAGTTTGTATTGTACGCGGATTTCTCGAAAGAAGCGCTGTACTTTTTGTTGGGATTGCAGCCGCTCCTCTCGTAAGATTTTGAGCGCCATGGGTTCATCGAGGATGTTGTGGTGGGCGAGGTAGACCCACGCCATACCGCCTTGTCCGACGCGTTTTTTGATCAGATAATTTTCTCTTAGCGTTTCGCCTTCGAGGTTGGACACGTCCAACAGGTCGATCGTTTTGAGGAGTGCTTTTTCTGAGTCCATGATGTTCTCCGTCCACGTAAATATCTGCTATTCTGAAGTGTATACACTGTTTTCGTGTCATTCACAACGTGGGTGTGGCTGCGTGGAGGGCGGGAGGGGAGGTGTGATGTAGAGACGTGGTGCTTGTTTCGCCTGAGCGGATTGGGCTATGCTCCCTCAAAAGGAGTCGGTGCCCACAATGGGTGCCCCGGACAAGATAGTTTGAGAGGAGTTGTGAATGACCGCACCACAAGGGAATCCTTCTTTGGTTGTTGCGTTGGCGATGTTGATCGGGACTGTCTCACAGTTGATCGCGCACCACCTGAAGATCCCTGGCATTGTTCTTTTTCTATTAGCTGGCGTGTTTTTTGGTCCAGAGGTGCTCGGTTGGGTTCAGCCGTCATCATTAGGCTTTGCGCTTGAGTCGATCGTCGGCTTTGCCGTCGCGATCATCTTGTTTGAAGGTGGGATGGTTCTCAATCTCCACTTTCTGAGGAGGCAAGGAAAGAACGTCCAGCGGTTGATCTTTGTAGGGGCGCTCTTGACGCCTCTTGGTGGTGCTTTTCTTGCCCATTTTTTGATGGGATGGAGTTGGACGCTTTCGTTGCTCTTTGGGACACTCGTGATCGTGACTGGACCGACTGTTATCACGCCCATTGTCAGCAGGATCAATCTGCAACATAACCTCGGGACCATCCTGGAAGCAGAGGGGATCTTTATCGACGCGTTAGGTGCATCGATCGCGATTGTTGCGCTGGAGTTAGTCTTTTTGGACTCCTCTTCGTGGTTACTCCCTGGTGCGTGGGGATTGTTTGCCCGCTTGAGTCTCGGCGGTATTTTGGGTGTGCTTGGGGGACTCTTGGTCAGACAGGTTCTGCATCGTTGGTCTCATTGGGTGCCTGAGGGACTTGAGAACGTGCTGATCATGTCTTTTGCATTCGCCCTGTTTGAAGGCACCAACATGTTGGTCAGTGAGGGGGGGATTACGGCGGTCATCATCGCGGGTTTGCTCGTGGGGGAATCCAACAAACAGCTCACGCAACAGATCAAGGACTTTAAGGGGCAGATCGCGGCGTTGTTGATCCCGACGTTGTTTGTGTTGCTCTCCGCCAACGTCAAAATTGCGGGGATCCTTGCCCTCGGTTGGCAAGGTTTACTCGTCGTCTTTGGCTTGATGTTTTTGGTGCGACCGCTCGTCGTCTTGTTGTCGTTTATTGGCTCGGACCTCAAGTTTCGCGAGAAGATCTTTTTGAGTTGGCTCGCACCACGTGGGATCGTCGCTGCGGCTGTCGCTTCTCTGTTTGCCCATCGTTTGCACACTGGAGGGATTGCAGGAGGGGATGGGTTGTACTCTTTGGTCTTCTTGGTGATCGCGATCACGGTCATCTTGCAGGGACTCTCAGGTGGATGGGTGGCCAATAAACTTGGTCTTCAACGCACTGAATACTCGGGGACGATGTTTTTGGGGGCGAATGCGCTCGCTCGCTTGTGCGCGCTCGCGCTCGAAGCCAAAGGCGAAGAGGTCATCCTCGTCGATACCAACGCCTTTGAGTGTCAGGCTGCTGAAGAAGAAGGGCTCAAGGTGATCTACGGAAACGCCCTCGAAGACGCAATTCAACGGAGAGCCTACGCAGGAAGTCGCGGGACATTTGTGGGGTTGACTCCCAACGATACGGTCAATCTCTTGTTTGCCAATAAGATGCGACAGAAGTCCCGCATCTCTAGGATTCTCGTTGCTTACCACCCCGATTCTCGTAGCGTTTCAAAAAAGGTTCTCGATGAGAGCGAGATCTACTGTCTGTTTGGTCAAACTCACCACATCAGTCGCTGGTTGACCTCTCTCAATCACAACCAAGTGTCGCTTGCTGACTGGTTGTATACACCCATTCCCGAGCCCGAAACGCAAGAAGAAGACGAGGCCAAAGAGCAAGTCGAGACGAAAGAGGAGGAGACAAAGCGCGTCTCCTTGCTCTCTTTCGCACATCATCAAATCCTACCACTTGTGTATGTTCGCGATGAGAAGGTCAGTTTGTTCAGCGAAGAATATGAAGAGAAAGAGGGGGATGTTGTGCGTATCGCGATCCAGAAAAACCACTTTGAGGATGTGAAGACAACACTCGAGACCTCTGGTTGGTCGATGGTTTGTGAGGTCCCTTGTCTTGAGGGCAGCGATGATATTTTGGACAACGATTGAACTGTCGGACTAGAAACGATGGACAGGAAGGAGATAGACATGAATGACTTCGATGAAGAGGCATTTTTGCAGATGTACGAAGATGCGCTTGTGCAGATCGAGGAGGAGCGATACGAAGACGCCCGTGAGACCTTACAAGAGCTGTTGGCGAATGGTAGAGACCGCCCTGAGGGGTGGTGCTTGGAGGCGCAGTTAAAGATGGTGTTGGGAGAGTGGGAAGAGGCTGAGGTCGCGCTCTCTTTTGCACGTCAGCTCGATCCTCTGCGCCCCGAGACTTGTCTCGTATGGGCGGATTATAGTGAAGCGCAAGAAGATTATCGTGGGGGGATGGATACCCTCTTTTTGGCGCTCAAGGAGCCGCTGGCACCTGAGCATCGTGAGGCGCTCGCGATTCGTCTCGCAGAGCTGATCCTCAATTGGGGTGCGCTCGCTGTCGAGCTTGATGAGCAGGGGCTGCTCGACGAAGAAGAGGACGATACGATCGAGGATGTCGATGATAAGGTCTGTGACATGCTCGACCTCCTCGACGATATAGATGTAGAAGAAGATGCCTGGGCTTGGGCCAGTCAAGCGCGTCTGTTGCAGTGGCTTGAGCGCGATGAAGAGGCATTGGAGGCCTGGCAGCGCGCTGTCGCCTTGACGCCCGATGACGTCGAATATGTGTACGGACTCGCAAAAACCTACGAAGACCTCGAGATGTTTGAAGAGGCCCACATCCATTACAATGAAGTCTTCTCCCTGGAGTCCGTGTTGTACTCCGAAGAGGCGGCGTGGTCCTTGATGTTTGAGCCTGAGATCTTTAAGCAAGCCGCCAATGAGGCGTGGCTCGATGTCCAGATGCAGTTGATGGGTGAATCACTACCTTTTCAGTTCGAGTTTACGACAGAGGTGTACCCCACACAGGCGTTGATGGAAGAGAGTCATCCGACGGATCTTTTTGACCCTCGTGTCGGTCTTCATGTTGCGTTCTCTGCGCTCTCTGAAGGGCAACCCAAGATCTATCTACAACTCTTTCAGCGAAATATCGAGCGGGACATGGAAGGTGATGACCCAACAGAGCTTAAGCTCGCGATCCTCGAATTGTTGGAGACATGTGTGGACCGGATCTTCGCGATCCTTGATGAGCCAGACGAAGAGGATTGGTAGCATCTTGGGTGTAGGGGACATATGGCAGATTTGAACGAAAAGTGAGCGAGAACAGCGTTCTTTTTCGATGAAAGCGGGGGATGGGTTGATTTCTTCAGGGGCAGCCGATATGCTTGGTGCATCTTTCTCACGAATCCACCCTAAGGATGCAATGTGTTTGCAGAAAATAGGGGCTCATCGCCCAGCTCAAGCGGCCTGCTCGCAGGTTGACAGTGTGGGCAGACAAAGGAGAGTCACGAATGGCAATGGTAAGTTCATTTTCCTGGATATGGTTGAGTCTGTTGACGCTGCTGTTACCACAATCACCTGCTGGCAAGCCGACGCCAGCGAAGACGATGCTTCAACACGTCGCGCCTGATGCGCAGGTCGTGATGACTGTCGATCTCGGTGCATTTGGTGGGCAGATGTTGCAGGAGTTCACGAAACTCGGCAAAGATCCACTCATCCTCCAAACTCCTCCTATCTCCCGAGGACATCGTATGATGTTGCGAAGCATCAAGCGCTCCCTTCGTAAGGTCAAAAGGCGCTTTGGTGTTGACGTTCTGCGTGACGTGAATTACCTCACATTGATGATCAGACAAAGTCCTGTCTCTCGGCGTATGGATTTTGCGCTCGTCATAGGCGGCAATTTCCAACCTGATGTCGAAGGCAAATTGCGTCGCATCAACCGAACAAAAGCAGAAGACGCTGTGGCTGTCGGTTCATTCCGTCTGTATGTGTCGACTCGTCGACGTCGTCAGGTGTTCGCGTGGTCCAACCAGACCATCATCCTTGGCTCCAACCCCGCATTTATCCGTGGTGCACTCGCTGGCGCAAGTGTCTCTCCTCTCGCCAAGTGGATGGCGACACACGCAAATAAGCCTTCGATGATCAACGTCGGAGTACAGCCTTCATCAAAACTCGCACGTCTCTTTGGTCGCAGCCGTATGATCTACGATCTGCTCTTGAAGGATAACGCGATGTTGGGGATGTCTTTGTTGTACAAAGGTTCGAAGGCTATCGTAAAACCCCGCAACGCGACCGCTGCGCTTCGTGCGAAGTATCTCTTTGATGGGGTTGGGACGTTGATGACGGCAGGTGCACACGGAATGACTGGTCTGCTGAAGATCGCTGATGGTGTGTTGTCTCCATCCGATACGAGTCTCCCCATGATGATGCGTTTCATCGCAGCGAACAAAAAACCTCTGTTCACCAAGCTGTACAAGCATATCTCCGCGAGCAAAGTCACACACTCTGTGACCAAGGACGCGAATGGAAACATCGTCCTCGAAGCGACTGGAAACGGTAGCGCTGGGATGCTGCTGGGGAGCACAGCGAGTTTTGCGGTCTTTGGTTTGGCGATGGGGCGTCGAAGTCGACGCTATAACTCTTACCCCAAGCGTGTGTCCAGGCGTCCAGTTCGTGCGTATGCCAGACCTGCTCAGGCTGTGGCTCCCAAAAAGCCAAAGAAAAACACCGCTGCCGTCAAAGTTGCACCTGCCTCACGCCCCAGCAAGTAACCACTTCGCTCCCTCCGCGGTCCCCTCCAAATCCTCGTCAATCCGTAATATTTTCTTCTCTTTTATCGTCTTATTTGAGCGCCTTGAGGAGCTTCGCTTGCTTGGGGGGAACAAAGAAAGATGGCTGAAGTGTTGGGCGGAAGGAGACTTTCGTCATGTACGAGCGAGTGACGAGTTTTCCTGGTTTCTTTTTGTTCCACTTAAATGTACGGAATGTCTTGGGGAACTTGATCCCATCGATATCTTGCTGTCCATCGTATGCCATAAACTTCTCCGGTGAGTGTTTCCCTTTGGGGAAGAAACCGGGGTAGGACACGATGTATCGGACACCTCCGACTCGCTTCGTCTTCTTCTCGATGTAGACGACATAGAAGTCATCTGGTGCGTCGCCTGTTCCTGGTTTGTAGGTGACTTTGACCTGGTCGTAAGTCTTGCCCTCGAAGGTGATGGGGCCGAGCTGCTTGAGGATGATACCTGGATCGGCGAACACAAAGGGGACACCGACAAAATAGAAGGGAGTGAGGGACCAAAAGCGGATGCGCAGCTTGGTCTTCGCGTCTTTGGGATGGAGCCAGGCTTGTTTACCATCCCAGCCAAAGGTGACGTCCTTGTTGGCTGTCAGGACGTGATGTGCTTTGACAGACCACAACTCGATGGTCTGTAAACTCTCTCTTGCGCGTCCTTTGAGCGGTTTATACGCAAAGTGAAAGGCCAGCGCGCCTTTTTGGAACCAATGCTTCAAGCCACCATGTGCTTCGATGGCCTGCCAGATCAATTTGCCTGCGTTTGTCTTGTGCAGACGGGCTTTGGCTTTGGCGACACGTTGGTCGATCCAACCTTGCGGTGCGACGACAGAGGGGGGACCTTTTTTGGCGCGCGTGTTGGTCTTTGCCGGGCGGGATGATGCCGGGCGTGAGGTCGATTTCTTTGTGATCTGTGTTTTCTTCTTCGTGGGGGTTGGGTCGTTCTTCTTGCATCCTGCGATGACCAGTGCGCTTAGCGCGATAATCCATACGTTCCTCATTCATACTCCTTATTTGCCTGTGTACGGGTGGATGGGTGTGTCCTTTTGAGGTTTCAAGCAACGTGGGGACAGTGGACTTGGAAGTCAATAGAGAGGTTCTATGGGTGATCATGTCGGGGGATTGTGGTATGATGGACGTTTTGTGGGATAAATGTTCGACAAAGTCGGTCCTTCTGTCTTTGTGTGGATGTGGGTGAATAGATGGTGACAAAAGTCGAGGTGACAAAAGCAGTGAGGTTGCCGGACAAGGTGAAGTTGGCGAGGTATCGTCGTGCACCTGAGCTGGGACCGAGATTGTTGTTTTTGAGTGGTGGTTCGGCGTTGCGCAAGTTGAGCCGTGTGTTGAAGTACGCAACGCACAACAGCGTGCATCTGATCACGCCCTTTGATTCGGGGGGAAGCTCGGCTCATCTTCGTCATGCTTTCCACATGCTCGCCGTGGGTGATTTGAGAAATCGTTTGATGGCGCTCGCTGACGAGAGCGCGCTCGGGAACATCGAGATGTACGCATTATTTGCGCATCGCTTCTCTCCTGACGCCACACAAGCCGCGCTCCTCGAAGAGTTACAGACATTGATCGATGGGATCCATCCATTGACTGTCGAGATCCCCGAACCCCTGCGTTTGTTGGCCTGTCAGTATCTTCAGATTTTTTACCGTGAGATGCCCGAGACGTTTGATCTACGTGGTGCGAGTATCGGAAACTTGATCCTCGCTGGTGGGTATCTCGCACACAACAGGAACATCGACACGGTGATCTTTCTCTTTTCGCAGCTCGCGAATGTCAGGGGGCGTGTGCAGCCGATTGTGGACGTGGACGTTCATCTTGCGGCGCTGTTGGAGGATGGGACGGAGATTGTGGGGCAGCATTTGCTGACAGGGAAGGAGTTTGCGCCACCTGCGTCTCCAGTCGCGAGGCTGCGTCTTGTCGATGACCTGGAAGATCCCAAGCCGATCACAGCGGAGATCTTGCCAAAGGTGAAGAAGCTGATCGCGAAGGCGGAGGTGATTTGTTTTCCGATCGGGAGCTTTTATTCGAGTGTGTTGGCGAACATCTTGCCTCGTGGTGTTGGACGGCAGATCAGGAAGGTGGTGTGTCCCAAGGTGTACGTCCCGAACTTGGGTGTGGATCCCGAGCAGGTCGGGATGACGTTGAGTCGCTCTGTGGCGACGTTGATTGCGTATCTTCGTAAGGATGCGGGAGCGGATACACCGACGAAGGAGCTGCTTCATTTTGTGTTTGTGGACACAAAGCGCGGTGATTACAGTATGCCATTGGATATCGAAGAGACAGAGGCGCTGGGTGTGCGTGTTCTGGATGTGTCTCTTGTCAAGGCTGAACAACCCGACGAGATCGACCCTGGGCTGCTCGCGGCTCTGTTGTTATCGTTGGCTTGAGTGTGATTCAATTGGACGTCTCGTGCAAAGAGAGGTGATAACAGAGACATGTCAACACAAGGTGTATTCGATTGTATCGTGATCGGTCGTGGCTTGATGGGAGCTGCGGCTGCCCGCCATCTCCAACAGTCCGGGTGGACTGTCCTCGCCATCGGACCTGATGAACCCCAACCTGATAGACTTGAAGAGTCCACTGTCTTCGCGAGTCACTACGATCAGGCTCGTGTCCTTCGGCAGCTTGGACAGGATGATGACTGGACATGGCTGAACACACAAGCGATGAAGGGATTTGAAACACTTCAGCGACAAAGTGGGACGCAGTTTTGTCATCCTGTCGGCTCTTTGTATGTCTCACCACAACAAGATGATCCATACTTCTCACAGCTCCCCTCCGCAAGTGAGCAACACCAGATCCCCTACACGATCTACGAAGACGCCGACGCTCTCCACAAGGCCTTCCCGTCCTTTCACTTTGTTTCCTCCTCAAAAGGGATGCTCGAAGGTGCACCTGCCGGACACATCCATCCCCGTATGTTGGTCAAGGCCCAAATGAAGGTCTTCACAGAGGCTGGCGGGAGTATCGTGAACAACGTCGCCTCCTCGGTCCGATCCATCGATAAAGAGAAGGTCGTGACGTGTCTGGATGGTTCTTCCTATCGGGCAAAAAATGTCCTTGTCGCGGCTGGACTCTTCTCTCACTTCATGGATCTTTTACCCGGAACACTCGATGTGGTGTTGGAGAGTGAGACGATTATCCTCGCCGAAGTCACCCCACAAATCGCCGATGAGATGAAAACGCTCCCTTCACTTTTGTACGAGATTGATGAACCTCTTTTCAACGGCGTGTACTTGATTCGACCCCTTCAGTATCCTGATGGCCGCTATTATCTTAAGATGGGTTGTAATCTCGAAGGGGATCAATTCTTCACATCTTTGGACGAGATCAAGCGTTGGTTCGTGAAGGGAGACAGTGAAGCACAACACCACCTATTACGTGAGGTCCTCGCGCTGGTGATGCCGACACTTCCCATCGTCTCGTCGAGAACCGGTCGCTGTGCGATTGTACGGACTGCACATCGGAAACCGTTCATCGGCCAGGTTGATGATGGACTCTTTTTGACGATGGGAGGCAATGGTTATGGTGCGATGTGTTCGGATGGATTGGGTTTTGTCGCGAGTACACTTGTCCAAACAGGCAGGCTCCCAGAAGGTCTGGATGAAGCGGCCTTCAAGATCCAATGGGTGTGATCTATGGGTGGAGGGGGTGATGATATGATGCCATGGGAAGGTTGGCGTGATGAGCACGATTATGAAGCGCTCGCGGAGCGCTTTGGGACGCCCTTTTATTTGTACGACCGCGCACGATTGCAGGCACAGTGTGCGCGCGTTCGTGAAGCCTTTGATCAACCTATATCATTATATTATGCGGTGAAGGCCAACCCAAACAAAGCGCTCCTGCAGCTCCTTCGAGAAGAGGGATGGGTGGATGGGTTGGATATTGCGTCTGCAGGCGAGTGGGAGCTAGGCCTCTCTGCGGGATGGTCGCCTGAGCAGATGAGCGTCGCTGGACCTGCGAAGACGGATACTTTCTTACAGAGCTTACTCGAACAGCGTGCGGGGGTGAGCTGTGTGGAGTCTCTTGAGGAGCTGCAGCGGTTAGAGCGACTTCATCGGGAGACGGGTTGTTCTCATCGTATTCATGTGATGTTGCGTATCAACCCCAAAACACCGATTCTGGCGTTTGGTCTGAAGATCTCTGGATTTGCCAACCCATTTGGGATCGATGAAGAGAGATTGCCGGAGGCGATTGAATGGATCAAAAAGAGGGAGCAGGTCTTCGCGTTCCAGGGTCTTCATGTCCACGGAGGTTCACAGTGTTTTAGTGGGAAGGCGATGGGGGTTCATTTGGAGACGGTCTTAGGACTTGTGGAGACATGTGAAGATGCCGGGCTCCCTGTGAAGTGTGCCAATGTCGGTGGTGGTTTTGGCGTGTCGATCTGGAAGCCCGCGAGGATGATCGACGTAGGCGCTGTTGCGAGACAGTTGCGGCTTCGGTTCCGCGAGACGGATGTTAGACCACTTATCCGTTTTGAGTTGGGGCGTTATCTAAGCGCGCCGACAGGTTTATTTGTCGCGCGGGTGATCAGCACAAAGGCATCACGGGATGGGCAACTGTGCATGGTGGATGGTGGCATGAATCACTACAAAGCAGCCAGTCTCCGAGAAGTCGAGGGCGGTAAGAAGGAGTTATTGGTCGAACATCTCTCATCATCTTCTGAGGTGCGTGAACAGTACATGCTCTGTGGTCCACTATGTACACCGTTGGATCGTATGGGTGACGATATTACATTGCCACCTGTTGCGCCCGGTGATCTGCTTGGTTGGCCCAACGCCGGAGCGTATGGTTTGACGATGAGTCCGCTGTTGTTTCTCGGTCACGAGACACCAGCAGAGGTCTTATTTGATGGCCATGAATATCGTTTGATTCGTCGACGTATTCGTGCGATTGAGTGGTGAGGCTGTTGGAGCGATAAAAAGGACTCTCCATTCACAAGGGGGTGTTTGTGCATGCTCTCTCTGAGGCGGAGAGCGGGACCTCTGCGAGGACAAAATGACACGATATGACATGGCTCCCAGGTATGATCACAGCCAAAAGGGGCCGTAAATGATTCTTGAGTCGGCCTTATCCACTTTTTGCTTGTGCAATGGACAGGAGGCAGAGTGATGAGAAGAACGGATGATGGTCGTTTGTGGCTCGCGTTGGACCGACTTGGACAGTATGAAGCGTGGCTTCAGGAAGGTGCGGTCAAGGCGAGCGAGTCGAGTGGGTTTTTTGGTTTGCATTGGCGCCCAGGTTTCGAGATGTTAAAGGTCCCTGACGTTCCTGGGGTGTGTGTGTTGTTTTTCAAAGATGAAAACATGAAGCTCCGGCAATCGGACAATCTGTTCCGTTTGTTGCAACAGGATTATCGTTCACCGAGTCGCTACATTCTATCTTTTTCGTGGATTCGTGTGGATTCTCCGAGAGAACGGGGGTCTTTATTTATCAAGATGCAGCAGATGGATTTTGATGAATTGTGGGAGATGAGCGTCGATACATTCTCACCATTGACAAAGGCGTACGAGGCCTCGTTGGAAGTCACTGAGGAGAAGAAGGCCGCTTGAGGTTGGATGGAATCAGGGTTGGGGTGTGGGGAGATGTGCCGGGGCGTGTGTGGGGTGTGGGTGCCAGTGACGTCTCCAGCGGCGTTTATGGCGTTGCATTTGTTGGATCCTGAAGGCAAGGATGCGACGCTGCTCTGGGGTGAGGACGGCGCGAGCTTCGAGCAAGAGAGGTGTGTTGCTCAGAAGGACTTTTTGGATCTTTGCGATATGTTTGGTGACAAACGCATCCACTTCTTTTTGTGTGAGCTGTTCTTTGCTCAATAGATGGAAGAACTCTCTTCGCATCTCTTTGAATTCTTTGCGATGCTTGATGTTGTTGTGGTAGGCTTTGAAGCCAATCGAGATGAGCTTGTCTCGCTGCATGGGTGTGACCTGCATCTCTTTGGCGAGCTTACGCATCTTGATAAAGCCCACGATCTTGTGCCCGTGGTGGAACGTCACAGACGCAGTGGCCCAAATGACTGCGATCAAACCGAGAAAGAAAAAGAACTTTCTGGAGCGACAGCGGCGCTTCTTGTGTCCTCCACAATGGTGTCCATTGTGACCGCTACACTGCTGGCATCCTTGTTGTTGGAGCGGCGCTTGCGGTGGATGCTGCATGCCGCCAACAGGTGGTGGATAGCCGTAGAACGCATGTGGTGGTGGATAGGGTGGGTAAGGTGGATAGACGACCTGTGCGTGATGGGTCTGTTGTGTCGGCTGTGATTGCTGTCCTGATGTGGATGGTTGTGCTTCGGGTGCCTGTGTACATTCGCCATGACGTGATCGACTCATGGTGGTTCTCCTTGTGAAGTCGGGACCTGTGTAAAGGCAGTCGATGACGGTGTCTCCGTCGTCTTCTTTCTCTGCCCTGTTCACAACACAGTCTGCAGCGAATGTGTAAAGAAAGTATGTGGCGTACGTTCTGCATTTGTAAAAAACACTACAAATGCAAAGATCTGCATGTCGCAGCGAGTGATTAGCGAAGAAAAGGGCCTATCCATCTGGCCTATAGAAAGGTTTGTTCGATGAAGAAGAAGACATCCCACAACAAAGAGGAAGAAGATCAGTGGTTTGTGGAGATGATGGAGAAAGAAGGGGTGTTTGACTTCGAAGATGAATCGCCACAGCGAGAGATCTCAAAGCGCGAGGAAGACGAAGGCAAAAGAAAACCTTCCAAGAAGCGAAGAGGGGGTGTCGAGATCGATGAAGACATCGGTCCACTCTCCAAACTCGCGTACATCCACTCTTCCATCCATCCAAAGATCGCACGAAAACTCAAGCGAGGCGGACTCCGGCCAGAGGACGCGCTGGATCTTCACGGTCTCACATGGAAAGATGCCAAAGCTGAGATCGACATGTGGCTCGAAGAAGAACTCACCCACGCGCCATGCTGTTTGTTGTTGATTCATGGGAAAGCCCACGGCTCGATCTTCGGAAAAGCGACCCTCAAATCCATGGCCTACCACTACCTGAAAGCCCACCCTCATGTACGCGCTGTTGTGACCGCACTCCCCAAAGATGGCGGTCTTGGCGCTTCTTATCTCTGGATCACCTGACACTTCTTTGCATGTCTACTTGTCTCGTAGCGTCTGCCCGATCTTCCTAAACTCGTAGGAGAGCTGAAGGAACCACGCGAGCAGTGAAATCACCGCGAGTCTTTGCATAAACGGTACAAGTGGCGTCTCCATCACACCAAAGTACGACACCCTCACATACAAAATGGTATCTGCGACGGACGTTGTCAGCGCCACCAGCGCCAATAACGCGAGGCTGTGTGTGCCCACCCATGAGCGCGTCAACGTCACGATGATGATTCCCGTCGCGATGATCCCCGGAATGGCTGTGAGCACAACAGTCAATTCATGTGTCATGTGCAGCCAACCCATCCCGTCGACGAACATCATGAAGGTGCCAAAAATCGATAGAAGGGCGAGACTTTGGACAATACGACGTAGCCATCCTCGTTCGATGAACACGGAAGGTGTCGTCACCCACAGCATGACGAGACACCCATAGTACACAGCGGCAAAGGCGATCATCATCAAGATCGAAGCGAACGTGTTGGGCTGACCGTTGAGCGCTGTTGGTGTCATCACATCACACAAGTAATTGTGCCAGAATTGATGTCCTACTGCTTTCAGTTGGAACTTTGTCCCACCGGGATAGTAAGCCATCGCAGTCCCTGCCGTCACGATGAAAAGCAACACCGAGATACTCAGTGAGTACTGAAGCAAAACCCGACCTGGAAAATCTCTGCGTTCTTGTTGTTCTGACATGCCTCAACCATCTCTTTTGTACGTTATCAATCGCTTATCTTGTCGATGACAACGATATGGTATCGCGTGCCTTTGTGACTTGTCAATTGTCACTTGATGTGGTGGAGGTTTGTTTGGGAATCACTTGGAGATGGAGGAGGCGGAGAGGGGCAAAAAAAAGTGGTCAAGGCTCTCTTCTCTGTTTGGGGGTATATGGTAGTGGTGTGTGGGGCTGTGGGATATGTTGCTTGCAGATGTATGCTAGAAGAAGAGAGCCTTAACTGACTTTTTCGGACGCTGTCGTGGTCCGTGTGGAAAATATTCCACCTAACGTATTCTAAAAATTCTTACAGGCTTGACAGCCCGTTGTGTACTTTTCAGTTGCTATAGTGTTGATGCGTTAACATCGAAAAAGGGTTCTCATCTTTTTCTTTTTTTTTGAAAAAATTTTTGATGAGAATGATATCCTCTTTGTTTTCATTGTTTTACGTTTTGAAAAAAAGAATGAACTTTTTCTCTTGGCCTTGAATGGTGACGCATCCATTTGGGTTTGTCGTTGTCATTCGTTCTGCCACTCACGTTGTGCAACGACTGTTCCTGGATCAAAAAGGTGTCTGAAAGACTAGTCTCCCTTATGGTATATGCTTTGGGGATGTGTAAGTGCTTAAAATAAATGAGGTCTTTGTTGACCCTGTGAGGTGAAATGTGACCTACAGAGGAGGGAGGGCGATCAGATTTATTCTGACTCGTCGGGTGAAAGGAGAGGAAAGGTTTGATTTGTGAGGTGTGGTGGTATATGAAAGAGCAAATATTTTTGATTTTGTACAGGAGGACAGGGTGATGGAGAACCCACATGTATACATCTCGACCAACGAAGGTGACATCCTCGTTGAGTTGTTTGCTGACAAAGCGCCAAAAAGTGTTGAAAACTTCCTTCGTTATGTTGATGAAGGGCATTACGATGAGACGATCTTTCACCGCGTGATCCGGAAGTTTATGATCCAAGGGGGTGGGTACACACGCAAGCTGGTGCGCAAAGAGACCCACGCACCTATCCCCAACGAGGCCAAGAATGGTCTCACCAATGTCAAAGGGACGATCGCGATGGCGCGCGGACCTGAGAAAGACTCCGCGACCGATCAATTCTTTATCAACGCGGCGGACAATCCTGATCTCGATCACAGCGGTGAGAGTGACGAAGAGTACGGGTACGCCGTGTTTGGACAGGTTGTCGATGGTATGAATGTCGTCAAAAAGATCAACTGGAAGGTCGTTGAGGAGAGAGATGGGTTTCCGTCTATCCCTGCTGATATGATGGTGATCGGCTCGATCTCGCGATTTGAATGATCAGGTCATGAGGGGGTTAGGGGGTCTTCAACGCGCCCTGACACACACCTGGGATGCAACGCCCTTTGACGATCCCTGGACGGCAACGTAAGCCATCCGCGCAGGTGAGGGTACATGATTCGCCTTCTTTGGGGATGCTGCGGCAGCGTTTGATCTTGTCTGTGTCCGTGATACAGGCGAGCGTCAACGCACACTCAAAGCCAAGGGGACACTCTTCTCCTTCTTTCTTCCTTGGGACACAGGTCTTTTTTTGCAGATCACACACGACGGACTTGTGACAGATCACATCCTGAAAGCAAGGTTCGTTCTCTTTGGGGAGCAGTGTGCAACGTCCTGACTGACAACCATATACACCCGGTTCACACTCTTCGTCATCCTGGCATAATGCGTCGGCTTGTCCTGGGGGCTTGCATGTCGAGGAGCTTTGAAAACAGGTCAACCCCGTCGCACATTTGGGCTTGCTTGTACGACAGGTCTCACCGTCTTTTGGGAGCGCGACACATTTTTGACTGGTCGTATCGCAATAAGCGTCCTTTCGGCATCCTGGTGTTGGCTGACAGGTCTGTCCTGTCTGTGGAAGGGGCTGACAACTTCCGCTTATGCAACCATGATCATCGATACATTCTTTGGATTGTGTGCAAGCCTCGCCTTGTTGTTTGGCCTTTTGGCAGATCAGCCCTGTTGTGAGGGACTGGCAAGCCTCTTTGCGACCACAATGGAGCGGAAAGGAACAACTTTCACCAAGTTTTTGTGTGGCGACACACTTGGTCTGGCTGATATCACATGCGAAGCCTTCTTTACACTGAAAGACATTATCACAGGCTTTGCCTTCATCGAGTGGGTCGCTGCAGAGCTTGTTGAGACAAGCGAGACCCTCTTTGCAGTGTGCAGGCACGCGGCATGCTTCTCCTTTGTCGGCTGGTGCGCGACACAGCGCGGGGACTGGATCTTGTGGATCACAGAACAGACCAGGGGCACAAGGAGCTTTGCTACACGCTTGGCCTTGTGGACTCCATATTTTACACGGGAAGCCTGTCGGTTCGGCAAAACAGACCCCTTTATTGTTGGCGCAGTGAACACCTCCAAGCTGGCTTTTGCACTCTTCGCCACCACTCGCTTTGTCCTGGATGATCCCCTGACAGGCGTCTTGTGAGAGCGCTGATGGGATGACGTGGCACTGTGCCCCTGCGTCCTTGGTGGCCTGGATACATCGCGCAAGCTGCGACTTGTCGATGATCATATGTCCTGCCGCGAGAGCTTTTTTTTCGCGCTCGTAGGCGCTCTGGCAGCTCTGCTGCAAGTTCGTCTGACACGCCGCTTCAGAAGCGTACTTGAGTCCATACGTCTGGCAACATTTGAATAGCACTGTACACGTCGTTTGGGCGATCCTGTCACAGATCGCATCAATCGTAAGGGGAGCGGTATGCTCTGGTGTATTTTCAGCCACACTCTCTGTTGGTGTCTCTTGTGGCTCTGTGTTGTGTGTTTCGGGAAGTTCTGGTGGGCGCTCTGATGTGACTTCAGGCTCGTCTCGTTCTCCTCCATCTCGATGGGCGTGTTCTTGTGGGTGTTCTTGTGTTGTGGGAGGACTACAAGCGGGCGGTGTGAGCAGCCAAAGAGTGAGAAAGCATAGGAAAAAGCGTGTCTTCATGGGACGCTCCTGTGGTGGACCTGGTTGCGAGGGATGGTTATGTATGGGGTGTGGAGGAAGGGGGCGTCAAGAGGTTGATGAAGGACACTGGGATTGTTTTGTCCTTTGAGGTGTTCCATACTTATGGTATATCCGAAGAGGTATGACCTTGTACGCAACATAGGATAAGGAGTCCATCTTTATGTCAGGAATCTATTTGATGGAGAACCAGCTTCAACATTATGCCTGGGGCTCTCGTACAGCGATCGCATCGTTGACAAAGCGACCAACGCCTTCTTTGGAGCCTGAGGCGGAGCTATGGATGGGGGCGCACCCGAAAGCACCTTCCTCTGTATATATTGATGGACAAAAACACTCCTTACTCGACCTGATCGAGGCAGATCCTGAACAATGGCTGGGGCACAATGTTGCCCGCAAATTCGAAGGGCAGCTCCCTTTTTTGTTCAAAATCCTGGCAGCGGAGACACCCCTGTCGATCCAGGCTCATCCCAATTTGGAGCAAGCCCGAGAAGGGTTTTTGCGTGAGAACCAACAGCAGATCCCGCTTGGTGCTTTTCGTCGAAACTACCGCGATGAACATCATAAACCTGAGCTGATCTACGCCCTCACACCTTTTTGGGCGTTGAGAGGGTTTCGGGATATCCCCTCCATTTTGTCTCTCTTCTCCCAACTCTCCGATGATATCCTCAAGCAAGAGCGGGCTGCTTTGGCTGCGCAACCTGATAAACAAGGTCTGCGTACATTCTTTGAACACTTGATGCGAACCCCCAAGCTCGAGATCGCGAAGGTCGTCGAACAAGCTATTTCATCGATTACACCTGCTCTTGAAGAAGAACCAACCTTCTCCTGGATGAAGACGCTTGATCAATATTATCCCGGTGATGTCGGTGTGTTGTGTCCACTGCTCCTGAATGTCATGTGTCTCCAACCTGGCGAGGCAATGTTTTTGCCTGCTGGCGAGCTGCACGCATACCTTCAAGGGACGGGCCTGGAGATCATGGCCAACTCCGACAACGTGCTGCGTGGTGGTTTAACCCCCAAGCATATGGATGTTCCAGAGCTCCTGAAGACGTTGACCTTTTCGTATGGTGATATCGAATTGCAGCAGCCGATGAAGACCAAGAGAGGATGCCTGCGATTCTGTGTGCCGATCGATGAGTTTTGTTTTGAGAGAGTGGAAGTTCGTGAGGAAGATCTGTCTGTAGAGGCAGAGCATGGTGTGCAGATCTTGTTTTGCGCCAAGGGGTGTGTTGATGTCGTCGACGAATCTGGCGCTACAATCTCCCTCTCCCAAGGGCAATCAGCGTTTGTCTCCGCCTCTGCACCTGCCTACACTGTGAAAGGTGCCGGAAAGCTCTACTTCGCGTCTGTCCCAAGTCCCCGTAGGTAAAACCTCTTCTTTTTCCCTTGTTCCTCTTCAACAGCACCTCCTATTTTGCAAATGCAACCTCCCATCCTGTGCGTTGGGCCCATGGGCGCGCTTCTTCTAGCTGTGATGCCAGCCTGAAGAGTTGATCCTCTCGCCCAAATCCTGCGGCCAGTTGTACACCGATGGGGAGCCCTTTTTGATTCCAATACAGAGGAACAGACATCGCGGGTTGGCCTGTCTGGTTGAAGAGTTGTGTGTTGGGTGTTCGCGAGAGCGCGTTGGTGCCAAGTGAGTCGAGTGCTTTCTCGAAGAGGCTGCGCAGTGGGAGAGCCCGAAGAAAGGCTAGTTGCAAGCGCTCTGAAGATTTCAGCGCGAGGGCGCCGACTTCGATGGGAGGTTCGGCGAGGGTGGAGGTGAGCAACATATCGTACTCTTCGAAGAAGTTGGCGACGTCACGAGCTGCGCGTTGGATCAACTGCTGTGAACGTACAAGTTCGGGAGCGTTGAGGCTCCAGCCGACTTGTGCGAGGACCCAAGTTTGTGGTTCGAAGTCCGCAGGGGACGGCTTTTTCCCTGCTCTCTCTGCGGTCTCTTCGACGACAGCCGCGACACCTGAGGCGATCGTGAAGAAGTAGGCTCTCACCATCTCCTCTTTGGGGAAGGTGGGAGACGCCTCGACGACTTCGTGGCCAAGATCTGTGAGCAGTGTGATCGCGTCTTCAACAGCGGCGAGGCAGTCGGGGTGTGTTGTCCCTGCGTAGAGTGTCTCTTTGCGATACGCGATGCGCAGTGTGCCTGAAGCTTGTCCGACCTCCTCAAGCCAGGGGCGTGTTCTCGTTGGGGCGACGTAGGGCTCTCCTGGTGTCCTTTGGTCAGCGATGTCGAGTAGCAGCGCCGAGTCTCTTACGCTGCGGGAGACGACGTGTTCTTGTACGTATCCGCCCCAGGCTTCGCCGAGGTGAGGAGACATGCTGACGCGACCTCTTGTGGGTTTGAGTCCAAACAGTCCACACGCGCTCGCGGGGATACGAATGCTTCCACCACCGTCGCCAGCGTGGGCTGCAGGGACGATCCTGGCGGCGACGGCTGAGGCCGAGCCGCCAGAGGAGCCACCGGGGGTGTGGGCGATATTCCAGGGGTTGCGACAGGGACCACGTAGCGCAGGCTCTGTGATGCCCATAATCCCAAATTCCGGCGTGTTGGTCTTGCCTACAATTTGGAGCCCTGCGGCCTCGTAGCGTTTGACAAGGACGGAGGAAACCTCGGCTTTTCGATCTTTAGACAAGAGGGTACTGTTACTTGTGGGGGTTCCTGCGAGTGTCGCTTTGAGATCCTTGAGTAAGAAGGGGATGCCTTTGAGGGGACCTTCAGGGAGTGTGTCAACGCGCTCCTTTGCACGCGCAAACAGCTCCAGTACGACGGCATTTAATGCCGGGTTGCGTGCTTCTATACGTTCGATCGCTGCGCGCAATAGATCTTGTGGGGAGACATCGCCTTTCTGGACGAGCTCTGAGAGACCAATGGCATCGTGTTTATCGTACTCTGGTAAGAACATGAAGACTTCCTTTTTTGTGAGGTGTACAGGCGCTTTGTCTGACGGGACATGGTATCGTATCGAAAAGACTTGATGGATGCAATTGTACTTTGGAGAAAAGAAAGGGGAGCGAGGAAGGGGGATGGTTGGGGGGGGTTATTTCCAGTTGGACATCGCGCCAAGGTTGTGTACGCTGGCGTAGCCTTTTGCCTTGAGCATCTTTTGGGCACGACCGCTACGGCGCCCACTGCGGCAGTAGACGACGATCGTCTTTTTCTTGTCTGGGAGCTCTTTTAAGCGAGACATCAACTCCGAAACGGGGATGTTGACGGCTTTGGTGATGTGTCCATTTTTGAACTCGCCTCTTGTGCGGACATCGAGTAAAAATGCCCCCTCTTTCACGAGTTTTTTGGCTTCTTTTGGTGTGATGTCGCTTTTGCAACCCATCAACAGGTAGGCCATGAGGATCAGCGCGAGTATCCAAATCATCGATTTCATATATGTATCTCCTTGCAATTGGTGAATGCCACTCTTTCGGACGTATGTGTAGAGACATTGTGAATGAAGATGGTTGCTCGTCAATGTCGTTTTGTATATTTACATCGTAAAAAAGGGCAATCCACGTAAGGCTTGCCACAACAAAAAGAGCACAGTACTGAGATACAAAGCGGAGAACAGATGGATGCTTGTGGTTGTTTGTGTTCGCCTAGAGAGCCACCAGCCGACAAGTGGAATGAGCTGCAGCGCATGAATACCAAAGAAGTGCGCAACTCTGAGATCGCCTCCCTGTGTGCTCCAGTTGAGAAAAGGTAATCCCGGACCTCCGTCTGGAACGCCGATACTATGGCGCAGCATGCTCGCCGAGAGTCCTCCCACGGTGCTCCCAATCAAAAAGACCACAAACCCCCAACGCACACCCCACTGGTAGAGCGAAGGCTTTGACACCCGCCATCTTTGTGGAAGAAACGTGATGATACAGACGTAGCCAGCGACCAAGGTGTTCCAAAAGATCGCGATCCCCATGAGATTGAAGACAAGTCCATCAAAAGCTGTCGTGTTGTTAAAATGAGAGGTCGTTCCTCTTGCCGCTTGCATACAGATCGCGCCAAGCTCGATGCACATGACGACGATCACACTCCAGCGTATCACCTGCCGTTCGACACGGTGCCACCGAAACGTATCCATCAACCAACCGAGTGTCCAGGCGTAGACCCACAGTGAGGTCGCAAACTTGAACGGTTTGATCCAGACGTTGATGCCCGTCACTTGGCGTGGGTCGAAACACCAAAGAAGCACACAACACACACCCACACCTAGCGAGATCCAGCCAAATTGCCAAAGCAGTCTGTCTCTACCTGCGAGTGTGTTGTGCCACGTTCTCAATGATTGCATCGTGGGGAGGCTGGATAGACGTTCTGGTTCTTCCGAAGATTGGGAACTCTGTGTGTCTTGCATGACGTGACGATCTCATCCGTTGTTGGGGATCTGCTCGTGATGATCGGGACGAAAAAAGCGCATGGCGCCGTAAATAAGCAGCCCTGTCGGACCAAACAAAAAGGTCAACACCATGATCGGGACCATCCACAGGTGGTGGATGCCTCTCTTCCACGAATCCTGCAAACACCAGCTACCGACAAACATGTCAAAGGCCAAGTAGTGGATCCAACCTGCAAGTAGCGCCCAATCGTTGGAGAAAAGCTTGCGTACGTCGGATAAGGAACCAAAACCACCCTCTGCAGTCCCCCACGTCGAGACAAGGATGATCACATACGCCAACCCCAATAGTATGGGAAGAAGACCCTGGTGAATGAGCTTCTTGGTCCCCTCCCAACGTGGTGCAAATAACATCAAGATCCATCCGAGTAGGGCGAGTGTGTTGGCAACCGTGAAGCATTGCGCTGCGTTCATGAACTTCTCCATATCATTGATTTTTTCGACGTAGACGTGTTTTGATGCTGGGAAATGTGGTATGTTGATGAGAGGTTGTCAATTGAACAGGGAAAAGTTTCCTGTGGTTCTTGTCATATATACGGTTTTTTGTTTGACTTGGGAGGAGCCTGTAGATATCGTAACGGCATTTGTGATGGTTCTATGTGCAAGTGAATCTGTTTGTGTGGTTTGCTTGGGGCGAGATGGTTGTTTTGGAAAAGGTTGCTTGTTTTTATTGTCATGCTGAGTACCCAAAGGGGACTGAGGAGTGCACGATGTGTGGTGCTTCTTTGGATCCCGGTGAGTGGACGACGTTGGATCCCTCTGTCGGACAGGTGTCTCCTTTTTTCAAAGCGAACAACAAGCAAGCTGAGTTGGAGTTCGATGGACTCGACGAGGAGGGGGATTTTCCTACGATGATCGCCTCTCCAGGAGATGGCGAGCGGCTGTTGCGGCCCAAGAAAAAAACCAAAGAGACAACCCCCACACCGACCATCGATCATTCAGCAACGCGACCGTCTCCTGCCTTCCGCATGGCGCCGCCTGAAGAAGCCGATGTCATCGTCGCTGATGTGGACTTACTCTCCGAAGAAGAGATGTTGCCAAGTAAGCCCAAATCTTCGGGATACAAAGATCCACTGCTCGGACAACGAATCGGCAATTACGAAGTGGTCGAGAAGATCGGGCGAGGTGGTTTTGGTTCTGTGTACAAAGCACAGCAGATCTTCCTCGATGAGTCCTTCGCGATCAAGTTTCTCCACTCCGAACAAGACGTTGAATCAGAGAACACCAAGCGTTTTATACGGGAAGCCAGGGCGCTCGCACAGCTTCGCCATCCTTATATCGTACAGATCCTGGATTTTGGTCTGCTCGAAGAGCTTGGTTTCTACCTCGTGATGGAGCTGCTGCAGGGCAAAAGTCTCGCAGATACACTCAAAGAAGAGACGTTATCACACGAACGCATCCTCACACTCGTCAAACAATTGTGTCAGGTGCTCGACTTTGTCCACAACAAATCCGTCCTACACCGCGACCTCAAACCCGACAACATCTACCTGACACGTTCTTTGCAAGGTCAAGAAGAGATCAAGTTGTTTGACTTTGGTATCGCCGCGCTGCGCCAGGAGACGGGAGACATTACACAAACTGGCGAATATGTCGGGACTGTCCGCTACGCCGCGCCTGAGCAGTTGGACAAAGATCTGCCGATGGACGGTCGCGCCGATCTCTATGCCCTCGG
Organism: Deltaproteobacteria bacterium; assembly: GCA_002731275.1. GTDB lineage: Bacteria > Myxococcota_C > UBA6777 > UBA6777 > UBA6777 > UBA6777. The sequence goes on from PCBK01000148.1 coordinate 24,431, forward strand.
TGTCATCGTCTACCAAATGCTTTGTGGTACAGAGCCATTTCACGACTTTGACGGTATCTCCTTGCTCTACGCCAAACTGAATGAATCCGTGCGCTTGCTCTCTGATCTGGCCCCTGAGCGTCGTTGGGCACCTGAGCTGGAGTTGTTTTTGCAGACATCGCTCGCGATTCATCCTGATAAACGCCCTGCAAACGCGCTGGCTTTTTACGATGCTTTCGAGAAGGCGATGAAGGCGCAGCAGACGTTCGAAGGGGAACCTCCTAATCTGCAAGATGTGACGACTGACCTGGAGAGTATCACTGCACGCTCTTCGCTCTCCGCGCTCCCCATCCACTTCCAAGACGGAGAAGACGAAGGCGACGCGACCTTCATCGCCAATGATGACTTCTTGAAGGAGCTTGAAGAGGCGAGAGCGTCGCTCGAAAAGAGCCAGAAGATCCAGCAGATTGAAGAGGATGGGTTTAAAACCTACGACAATCTCAGCGCATTCGAGACGACGCCTGAGATCCCCACACTCAAGGAACGACTCAGCAAGCGACCTAAGCTGAGTATGATCAAGGACGCACAAGGACAACTCAGAGAGGTCTTCTCGTGGGGGATCTTTGAAAGTCCACCTCAACAGGCTGGTTTTTGGGCGCAGTGGAAGAAAGGTGTCCTTGAAGCCCAAGGGGACGTCTGTCATGTTCTCGCTGTCGACACATTGTTGTTAGGAGATATCGACGAGCTCGTTGGATTTTGCTGCAACGATCGCTTTGATATCACTCACTGTACCAATCCCGCCGAAGGAATCTACCAACTCTACCAAGCCCCTCCTGCGCTTATGTTGATCCGTGTTGCTGGGAACAGTCTGCGCTGGATTCCGCTCTTTGGTGAGATGCAGCGCTCTGTACGACTCCGGAAAGTACCCATGCTGCTCTTTATCGAAGATGAAGACATGCAAGCTGAGTTTGACAACGCCATCCGTCCATTTTCTCACATCCTGTTTCGCAAGATATTTTGAGGGAGCACGTTTTTCGTGGATATGTCCTACCTCCATTCACTTGAGGATGTCCTGCGTCCTGATGAATCCCCTAAAGAGACCGAGCCTACATATTACTATGAGGGGATCTGTCCAGATACGAATATCCAGATGCAACTTCCTCGAACTGCGCTCGCTGAAGCCGTCGCGTCTGGGTTAATGCGTTCTTTTGAGGACGCACCTCCCTCGCCACATGAAGGGAAGATGTTTGGGGTCTTGCTCGTCGAGACAACACTCGGAGACACTGCTTTCTTGAAGGCCTTCTCTGGGGCGTTGTGTGGTGCGTCTTTTGTCGAAGGCTGGGTTCCACCTCTCCCCGGACACGAAGAGATCGCGCTCGATGAAGCGAGGACGCTTGAGCAGCTCGAAGAGATGAAGCAGACGCTCATTGAGCTGAGCCAACGACCGGTATGGGATGCGCTTAAAGAACTTGAAGAGCGGTGTGAAGCTGAGATCGAAGCGCTCCGTGTGACACATCGCGCGGCGAAAAAGGCGCGTAAAAAGAAGCGCACGGCGTTGCAAAAAGACCTCTCCGGTGAGGCCCTCGCGGAGGCGATGGCTGCGTTGGATAAAGAGAGCGCAGATCATAGCTATGAGAGACGACGTCTTCGAGTGGCGCACAAGGAGGTCCTGACCCCCTTTCGTCAGGAGGTTGAAGAGCTTCGCGAGGAGATCAAACGCATCAAGTCCGAACGCAAAGCGCTCTCTCGCCAACTCCAAACACAAATGCACGCGGTCTACAGTCTTACGAATTTTGCGGGGGAGACGAAGCCCCTGCAAGAGCTCGCCAAAAAGAAAGGGCTCCCCTCTGGGACTGGAGATTGTTGCGCGCCGAAGCTCTTGTTTTACGCCGCGACACACGGTCTCAAACCTCTGGGGATGGCTGAGTTCTGGTGGGGACCGCCACCGAGCAACCAATCCAAACAACACGGTACATTTTACGGTGCGTGTAAGGAGCGCTGTGAGCCGATCATGGGCTTTTTGCTCTCAGGGCTTCCCACAACGCCTCACAAACCGACATTCGCCATCTCACAGCAGTACGCCCTTGAGGTGCTCTACGAAGATCGCGACATGATCGTGGTCAACAAACCTTCTGGATTGCTCTCTGTGCCTGGACGTCGTGGCAGCGCGCAGGATTGTGTGTTGTTACGTGCGAGGCATCTGTTCCCGGATCTCACAGGTCCCATCCAGGTCCACCGTCTCGATCGTGGGACGTCGGGGATTCTGCTCCTCGCACGTCATGCTGAGAGTCAACGTTTGTTGAGCGGGCTTTTTAAGGAGCGCAAAGTCAAAAAGACATACGAGGCGCTTTTGTGTGGTCTGCTGCGTGAAGCGTCAGGTGTCATTGAGCTGCCTCTGCGTGCTTGCCCTGAACGTTCGCCACTTCAGGGAGTTGATCTTGTGAACGGAAAACCTGCACAGACACTGTACAAAGTGCTCTCACACGAAGGCGACTATACGCGGATACAGTTTATGCCAGTGACTGGACGGACACATCAGCTACGTGTCCACGCCGCAGATCTCAGGGGCTTGGGGATGCCGATTCTTGGCGACTCATTTTACAATCATCTCCACGCACAAGGTCGCCTCCACTTGCACGCTCGTGAACTCACCCTCACACATCCTATCACTTCCGAATGTATGCACTTTACGGCACCTGTCCCGTTTTGATGGAGGTGGGGAGCGCCCTAAAAGGTGCTTGACAAGACCTGCTCTATCAGGGACATCTGAGGGTGTGTTTGTCTTCCTGCTTACTCGCTCTTGACGAAAGAATAATTGCCATGGCTCATATTTCAGTTGTTATCCCTTTTTATCGTGCCGAAGATTGTGTCGATGAGTTGTATCGCCGCTTAAAAGAGTCGATCGAGACGATCACAGAGGATTTTGAAATCATCCTTGTAGAGGACTGCGGTGGTGATCGTTCGTGGCCCAAAATCGAAGCTCTTTGCCAACAAGACAAACGCGTCAAAGCCGTCCAGTTCAGTCGAAACTTTGGTCAACATTACGGGATCACTGCGGGGCTCGATCTTTGCGATGGGGATTGGGTCGTCGTGATGGACTGCGATCTACAGGATCGTCCCGAAGAGATTCCGCGTCTCTATGAGAAAGCACAAGAGGGATTTGATGTCGTGCTCGCCGAGCGTGCCGATCGACAAGACCGCTTTCTTAAGATCCTCACCTCACGTCTCTTCTTTCGCGTCTTCAACTTCCTCTCGGATCTCAAGTACAACGGAGACGTCGGGAACTTCAGGATCATCTCTCGTCGCGTTGTCGATGCCATACGCCCGATTCGCGAGCAGTTACGTTTCTTCGGTGGGATGGTGGAGTGGGCGGGGTTTCCCACGACCTCTATCCCGGTCAAACATGCCGCACGTTTCGCGGGGACATCGACCTACACGCTGCGCAAAATGCTCAACCTGTCCCTGCATTTTATCGTCGCATATTCTGACAAACCTCTACGCCTCTCGGTATATCTCGGTTTTTTGATCTCCTCACTCTCCTTTCTCATTGGAGGGTTCTACCTCGTGCAAAAGTTCGTCTATGGGATCCCTGTTGAGGGGTGGACGAGTCTGATCGTCTCACTGTATTTTTTGGGTGGATTGATCATCGCGATACTCGGACTCGTAGGGATTTACATCGGGAAAATCTTCGACGAGGTGAAAAAAAGGCCTCTCTATATCATCGCCGAACGTCGGAATTTTTCTGATGATACCTGACTGAGTTTGTTAGACTTTTTCTATTCTTTGCGTTGCAGGGGTCGGTCCATTCGGTGTAATTCAATTGGACCTTTTGTGTTTACATGCTTGATTTTTGGCTGCGGTGGTGACAAACTACAAGATGCAATCAGTGGGTGGAGGAGCGTTCACCCACCAAGAACAATGGGCATGTATGTATCTTTCTATTTTTCGGCGCGTGTTTCTTTTGTCGTATTGGGCATATGACAAAAGGGCAGTCAACGACGATTGACTGTTTGTAAGCAACACAATTGGAGTGATATACATGTCAACAAGTCAGGCGAAAGCCACGATGTTGTATCTCGATGTTGCGAGAAATCTATTTCAGTGGGGTTACGTTGAGGAGGCCCGTCACTATTGGCGTACAGTGTTGGAGCTCGATCCTTCTAAAACAGAAGCGCTTCGGTATCTCCAGCACACCCGTGGGCGGGTTGTTCCAAAACGGGTCTCAGGGCTGACCTACTCGATATCCAACCATTCATCCAAAAATTTTCGTCCAAAATCCGAGGTCTTGGAGTTCTCCAAACAACAAAAGCGCGAGATGCAGTACAGCTTCTCAAGAGCCCTTGAGGTGAGCGCTGAAAAACCAACTCGCAAGACACAAACACAACCCCACCTGCAGAAAGTGATCGCACCACAGACCCTACTTGAAGACGACTAGGGCAGTTGTAAGAACCTCATTGTTGAGAGAGTATTTGTTTGAGGGAGATGTATCAGGTGAGCTTTCCAAGCAGGAGGCTGGTGGCTTTGGGGAGGACTTGATTGAGCTCTTCTTGGCTGATTGTATCTTCGCTGGTGATGTCTTTACGAAGAATATCTTCAAGTACAAGATCGACATCGGGGACACGGCCTGCTTGTGAGCGGCAGGCGTGGAGATCACATCGACGTGAGCAACCTGCGAGGCCGATGAGCTGTGTCGCGCGTTTAACCTTCTCTACGGGCTCGGGGAGGCCTGCGAGCAGAGGTGTCAAGGACAGGACATCGACATCTTCATCGATATGCTCTTGTAGTTGTTGAATCACCTTCGCTGTGAGCTGGCCACGGGCGCTGAGTCCATTGCAGGTGATGAGGACTACGCGATCATCCATCATTTCGCATCCTTCTTTTGTGGAAGGGGGTTAAAAGGAGAGGCACTTTCTCTCCATGATCAACGACGCAAGTGTCGTGAGACCTGCTGAGGTCACGCCTTCACGGAAGGGACCAAGGGTCGCCATCACGTTCTCTTTGTAACCCGACGTTAGGCTATCGACACACGTCGCGCAGACGAAGAGTTCGCCACCTGCTTCCTGGAACAAATCGATGTAGTTTTCAAGGGGGTCAAAACCTTGGATATGTACGCGCTGTACAGGGAAGTTAAACGCCCAAATGGCTGACTGAGAGTTGAGATAGATCGCGACCTCACTGCCCATCGCCTGGAGGCTCACAGCGAGCGCAAACGCCAACGTCGCACGACTCCCACCATCTTCTTGGCCTCGTGTCAACACGAGGATATGTTTATGTCCTTGTTTCATCAAACAACCTTTTGTGTGCACGACCCATGCGGTCGCTCGTCTTAAAATACAGTCGCTTCGCCGTCAAACATCTTCTCTGCGATCGTCGCGAGGCCGACATACCTGGAGTTTGGGCGGATCTTTTCTTGATAAAATTCTTCTTCCAGTCCAGGAAGATAACAGTACGCCTCAATGCAGGGAGAGCAGATCAAAAGCTCTCCATCGCTCTCGATAAACGAATCGATAAACTCTTCGAGGCTTGGCTCACCTGGCAAAATGAGGTCTTTCGCGGTCCCCTGAAATCCCCAGCGCGTTGCCGCGAGGGTCAAAAAAACAGAGGTTTTTTGCTGCATGGCCTGCATCGTCACTGCGAGCTTAAAGGCGAGCATCGCTGCGTGCCCACCGTCTTCGCGACCTTGTGTCAGGATGATGACATGTTCTTTGTATTTGCTCATCTCAGATCACCAAGAACATCTTGGATTGCAACGCTGAGCCCATGCAGGACGCGACACCACCATACTTTGCGTTGGGGAGGGCGAGAAGTTCGTCACTTTTGACACCCATAATCTCCATGGTCATCGAACAAATCGTAAACTCGACCTCGGACTCTACAGCCATATCCATCAGCTCAGGGAGTGTTGCGATGTTGTTGTTTTTCATAAACATCTTCATCATCAACGCGCCCATGCCACCGAAGTTCATCTTGGAGAGGCCGAGGGAGTCTGGACCTTTTGGCATCATCATGCCCATCATCTTCTCCATCATCGATTTTTTTCCTTCGTCGACTTCGCTCGGTGGGTCCATCGAGGGTTGGTCCCCCTGACGTTTGAGCAAGTTGATCCCCCACAGCGCAAAAAAGATGTTGACCTCCATTCCCATAGAGCGCGCTGACATCGCAAGCATAAAAGCGAGAAAGACGCGATCAAAGTCATCGCTCGCGAGCAAGATCGTCATCTTGTTGTCGTTGGGCTGTGTGGACGCATCACACGTTTGCCCTGTGTCTTGTGGCGTTGGATTTTGTTGCATTTCTGTGCTCCTTTTGTGTTGTGCTCACTCTTTCAGGGTTTTCTTCGGAGGACGACGCGAAAGCTCCCACCACTCTCTTCCTCTTCCTCAACATCGAAAGGATGGATCTCACACCAGGCTTTCAAATCGGCAGGGAAGGCCGGGTCGTCTGCTATAACCTCCAAAGATCGATTGGGATGTTTGTGGCTGGCTTGGGACAGCCTTACAATGGGCAATGGACAACGAAGCCCTCTGTAATCCAGCGCGACGAGGTCACCTTCGCTCAAAGAAGGTAAACCTGCCAATGACTCCTCTGGAAGCTCCAACTCCCAAACTGACGGTGAATATGTAATGGTCTCTTCTTTCTGCTCCGGAGGAGAATCCACTGCTTTTGTGTCTTCTATGAGTGCGGTGAAACCGAGCGCATCTTCTATGACTTCAATAATTTTAAAGTCTCGGTGTTCACACCACGCTTTGATATCCGCGGGGAAAGCCGGGTCATCTGCGATAACACGAAAGCGCGAGCCTGTGTGTTGTTGCACTGCTTTTGTCAACTTGACGATCGGCATAGGACATTTGAGCCCCGTAAAATCAAGCGTTTCAAATGAGATGGGGGGAGCAGGGGAGGAGGTCGAAACGTGGCTCTCAGAGGGCGTGTCAGCCCGACGCAACATATTCCCCGTGTGTGGGAGTCTGAGCGCCGAATAGCTCTCTGTGACCTGCCTCTTCTCCGTACTCGCGAGGACTGCGGTCCTTGGACGTGGTGAGGGCGTCTGCGCTGCTTGCTTGTTGGCTGTTACCGAACGTTCGAGCTGCGCATTGCTCACGATCTTTGCAGAGAACGGAGCAGTTGGCTCGATGGATTGGATCGTGAAGTTCTGTTGTGTACACCACGCCTCAAGATCAGCCGGAAACGCAGGGTCGTCTGCGAGGACTTCGTAGGATGGGTGGTCTGACTGCTTGAGCGCCTTGGTCAACCTAAGGATCGGCATCGGGCAACGTAGACCTCTAAAGTCCAAAACCTCTACGCTCATAAGCGGCTCAGGGGTCAACACCTCTTCTGCAAAGAACTCACCTGACGATTCGAGGATGGACTCGATAAAGCTCGGCTCTGCAAAGTCCGAATCGGAGAAAGCATCCGAGATGTTTGATGTGTCGATGGAGCCCGATTGTTCCAGAGATTCAGTGTTGCCAAAATGGCTCGCTAGATCGAGCTGATTGGAGAACTCTATCTCATCGGAGAATTCAGCTTCGTCGGAGAACAACTCTTCCTCAGGTGTGCTTTTTTTGATCAGGACAGAGGCTTTCTGTGAGTCGGCCTGTGCATCAAACGAAAGGATCTGGTGTCCGCTTTGTTTGCTCCAGTTTTCCAGATCGGTCTGGAATTGTGGATCATTTGTTTCGATGCGGATGATGCCAGAGGTCTCATGGCGGGAGAGTGCTTTTTGCAGCTTGGCGATCTGCATTGGAGAGCGCAACGCTCGGTAGTCGAGGACTTCGTGGATGGGATATTGCTGCTGTGCTGTTTCGAGGGGGATGATGGGCCGAGCTTTGGGCTGTGTCTGGGCGGGCGGTGCCACAGGGAAGGCTTCTTTGGGTAGAGAGATGATGCCAGAGGTCGGTCTGGGTTGTGGCAACGTCAACAACGCTCTGTGGATCTTGTCCTGTTTGGTGGAGAGCCATTCAAATGTCGCGTCTGTTTGGCCACACCACGCTTCAAGGTCAGATGGAAAGGCCGGGTCGTCAGCCTGAATTTCGAGTACGCCCCCATTCATCTGCTTGGCTTTTTTCGAGAGCTTGATGATAGGCATGGGACAGCTTAGCCCAACGCAGTCGAGGGTTTCCGTCATTGGCAGCGTGGCAGGAGGGGGGATCACCTGTTCAAAGACAATCTCGTCGCTGCTCTCTGCTGGTAGCTCTGCGAGCAGCTCGGGAAGCGCTAGGGAGACGAGCGCGCGGGTGACAGCACCTGGTTCGAGGGATTCGAGTGTGTGCCCTTTTTGAGCACACCAGCTTTGTACATCTGCCATAAATGTAGGATCTGTGGCCTCTACCTCGATCTGGCTTCCCGGTGGGAGATTGGCCGCGAAGCTCGAAAGTTTGGTGATCGGCATGGGGCAGCGAAGGCCTTTGCAGTCGAGCTGGTAGAGCTCTACTGGTTGGAAGGCTTGCCTTCTCAGTTGTCCCATCTTCTGGTGGACGTCACTCCGGATGTCTTCGTAGGTGCTGTCTGGGGCGATATTGAAGATGGCCTGTGGACGTTTGATCGTCTGAAGCACCTTCTGTGCGCAACCTTCAGTACATCCTTCAACGGCGATGATTGCGTGCGCTAGTTTGACGCGCCGCCGTGCGATCGTCTCAGCGCTCCCTAGCTGTCCAACATCGTAATGCTCGCCGACAGGTGAGAGATGGGACATGAGCGCATGTTTGTTCTCTTTTGAGATACATGCGTCACAAGTCACGACTGCGATCTCTTCTAATAAATCCACGGGGATGCCCAGGACATCCTGGATGTCCAAATGTGTCATGAGCCTGTGCTTCCTATTTGAAGAATGAGAAAGAGTTCGTCGGAGCGCAGGCGACCTTCTCGTTGTTCGCGGATCGTGACCTTATGTCCGGCGTGTTGTAGTGCGCCTTCGAGGAACAAAGAGAGGAAAGGGTAGACAGGTTGTTTATTCTTGATGCGTGGGGCACCGACGTAACGAGAGGCCATGCACCGGAGGGCCAACATCAGGCATTGTGTCTCTGACTGCTCTGTAGGTTCGAGGACACGGAGCAGCCCAATGGTCGAGAGGAGCTGAGAGAGCTGCTCAAGACATGGGTAGAGGGCGCCTGTGATGTTGTTTTGGGTGGCGAGTTGCTGTCCCCAAGAGCGGACCAACTGCTCATACACTTGGGGTGACAGTGAATCTTCGTCGATCTGTTGTTGCATCGTTTGCAAGAAGGAGAGGAAGACCTCTGCTCCTCCAAAAGACCAGACTGGAGATGATCTGTGCTCTCTTTGGCTATTCACTGCTTTGCTCCGTTGGTGAGTGATGTGACTGAAACTGGTACACAGACAGACTCTACGCGTTTGCTTCTCTTACGAAGAGGGAGTCTTTTACAGATGGTTCCGATGCGGCAGCCTGTACGAGGGAATCGCTTTTTGTCGCACTTGGAGAGGCAAAGTCCGTAACGAAATGATGGTAGTTGAGGGAGTGTTTTGCGGATACTCGAAAGGCCGATGCAATAGGAAGCTGTGTAGGCTGCGCCTTTTTGATCCACGCAAAATTTGTCACAGAATCGCGAGCAAAGTCCGCCGTATGGTTGTTTGAGGCAGATCGCGTCGTTACCAGGACATTGCTCGGCACCTTTACAAAAACCACCTGTCCAGCCCTTGTTGATGCGTTGTTGTGCGCGCAAGCGTGCCTTGGAGATGAGGGGTTTTTTGCGCTTGGTGGGTTTTGTTCTTCGTCTCGGTGTTGGCTTCGGGCGCTTTCTTACAGGTGTGGGGCTTTGTTTTGCCTTCTCCTGTTTTCCCTTCTCTGGCGAATCTGTTCCCTTTTTCGGTGCGTTCTCCTCAACAGGGGGCACTCTGGAGGGGGTCTTTGGAGGAGTCGTCTTTGCTGCCTTTGTGTTCGATGGAGCCACATCACCACGTGCTTTCATGGGATCATTTTTAGATGGGGCAGGGCTTCTTTTGGGTGTTTGTGTGTGGTTTGCCTGTGCCTCGTTGGGTGCTTGTTGTTTGCTTGGTGGGATGAACCACCAGGCGAGTCCACCGAGTAAGAGCGCAACAAAGAGCACGAGTGGCACACGCGAGGATGTTTTCTTGCTGCCAGAGAAACGACCATATTGTGTATTTTTTTGACTAAAGTGCCCGCGTTTAGGTGTTTGGCTTACTTTTGTTGGGGGCTTTGAGGGAGGCGTGGGGGGCGTCTGAATGAACGACTTACGGGACGCTTGCGCGGCTGGAGGTGGTTGTAGTGAGGACAACGGCCCCACGACATGTTCGCTCAATTGCTTGATCATATGCTCAAGCTCGGTCATTTGCTGTGCAAGAGACTCTGCAGGGTCCAACTGGAGACGTTCGGAACGAGCTGGTAAGGCTGTCAGAAGGCGCCCCGCGCAGTTCTCTGCGCACGCGGAGACTGCAAGTCGTGTATTGGCGTGTTTGTAACGCAATTGGGCGTGGGCGTCTTCACCGGTCACGAGAGGGGGTAGTGAGAGCACACAGGTTTTGTGTGGGTATCGGTCCTCCGCAAATTGACGCACATGTTCGGCAAAGTCGGGGTGCACTGAGCAACCATCGCAGGGAACGAGCACGATCTCTTCTGTGGCTGAAGGAGAGATCTGTAAGAGGGACCATCGATTCGAGAGGCTTGGGCTTTGGTTCATTAAAGTGTGCCTGTCTTTTAGTCGTGGACAGAGCGTGTCAAAGACACGTTACTTGCTGGCTTTTTTGTTTTGAAACTCTTCGAGCATACGGACGTTCGCTTGTGCGAGTGCGATGATCTGTTGCTTGAGCGCTTCTTCTTTTTTCTCGGTGTGTAGGATCTGCTCTCGAAGGAAGTCGCTCTCTCGCCTCTCTCGGCTCTGCTGTTTATCGACAGTCTGGATCAGTGTGATGTACAGTTCCTCTACGGAGATGGGGGCGCGAATAAACTTCGTCAACCCACATAGTTCAACGGACATCTCCAAGATTTCTGAACTGCTGTGGTCCATCACCAAGATCTTCATAATCTCGGGATAATCCTGTAACGCCTTAAGAAACGGATGTTCCATCGCGACGAAGAGACCACCAAATAGCACCGCGAAGGGTTTCTTTTTCCCTCGGCTGAGCTGTGCGAGCGCGATATCTTGCTCTTGGCGTTTGGTGAGCACCTTGAAGTCGAGGCTCCCGTTGTACATCGTCATGTCCTGAAGTTTTCTTTTGATATCCGCTGGAAAGATCGGATCATTTTCTTGCTTGAGGATGTACACAAGAGGTCTTGGTGGTTGGTTGATCTGGACGAAGTTACGTAGAGAGATACTCTCTCGCTCCGCTGGGGATGTGTAGGCTTTGATGTACGTGCTGGTATAGCGACGCATTTTTTCGTCGGAGTACTTTGTTAAAAAGGCCTCCAAACCATCGTGAAACTCCCGCGCGCTTTGATAACGAGTGTCGAGGTCTTTGGTCAGGGCTTTCATGATGATGTGTTCAAGATCTGGATGGATGCCTGGTAAAAACTCTCGAATAGGTGGAATGGTTGAGTTTTGGACGAGTTTGAGGGTGGACATCAAGTTGTCATTTTTAAACAACCGAACGCCAGTCAGTCCTTCGTAGAGGATAATACCGACTGAGTAAACGTCAGATCTTCGGTCGACTCGAAGCCCCGCACTCTGTTCGGGAGACATATAACCTAGCTTACCTTTTAAGATCCCAGGTGCAGTCTGTTTGGAGTGCTCTCGAGCCTTCGCGAGACCAAAGTCTGTGAGCTTGGCGACCCCTTGTTGACTGAGCAAAATGTTGTCTGGGCTGATGTCTCTATGCACGAGGTGGAGGGGGTGTCCAGTCGGTGAGGTCATCTCGTGAACATAGTCAAGTCCACGTAGCACTTGAAGGATCGTCCACAATAAGATTGTCGGTGGAAGCAGCTGACCGTCATTGAGCAAGTGAGCGAGCGTGACGCCATTCACAAACTCCATTACGAGGTAGTACTCACCGTCTTCTTTGGAGAGGTCATAGACAGATACGATATTGGGGTGCTCAAAAAGGCTGGCGATTTTGGCTTCGCTGATGAGCGCCGAAATCAACGCCTCATCTTGCGAAAAAGCAGGATGAAGTTTTTTGATCACAAAGGGCTTCTCAAATCCCTCTACACCACATTGTGTGGTCAGATAGGTTAAGCCCATCCCACCCGCACCAAGCTTCCGCTGGATCTGGTATTTCTTCATGAATCTGTCGTTCCTTCAAAATGACATCTCTGTGTACAAGGTGAAAGCATCATCCATGCACGGTGAAGATATACATGATTCCCACCTCATCGTGGGAATGTCGTTCGATCTTTGCTTGGGCATGCAATCTAGAACAATGGGCGTGAGACCATCAAAGCAAGAGACATGCCATCTACATTTCTATAGATTGAATAGTGTGGAAAGTAGAGCTTTTTGTCAATTGTCATGTCATCGTTTCTTTGGGAGAAGTGATTACTTTGCTATGCGGTGAGTGTAGCAAAATTGCCATGCTACGTGCTTGTTGATTGCCTTGCGGAACGTGGTATATTCGTCGTGAGAAAAGTGCACGCAAAAGCATCTGGACTGTGTCACCTGACGTTTCGTGTACATCCGGACGCGTTGACTATCTGGGAGGTGTCGTGAAGGCTGATCAAGCATCGGAAGTGGTTTTGGTACATGCTGTGGAGTCCGTGGACGAGGCCGGAGAGCTGCTCTCCTTTGAAGAGCGTCGTGAGGCTGATGCCGCGCTCGAAGGAGAAGGTGCGGGCTCACCGCTCGAATCATTTGTCGAGCGGGCCGCGGTCCTCAGCCCTCACCTGAAAAAACGCGCGTCGTGGCTGTGGGGGATGACACAACAACTGTCTTCCTTTGCGTGGCCGCTGATGTTCGGTGCCATCGGGATGGCGATCTTCTTTGGGGCGAGCGTTCAAATCCTCGATGGTGGACGTAAATTCCACGTGCTGTCGACACCCTTACTCGGTCTGTTTGTCTGGAACGCGATCAGCCTGAGCTTGTTGTTATTTGGTCCCTCTCTCGCACGTCGTCTCTCTCCTGATAAGCCGATCAGCTGGCTTGAATCCTGGGGGCAGTCCGCCCTGAAGGCGTTCTTGTGGTTGCGTCAAAAGTGGCTCAACGCAAAGCTCCCCACATCACAAGACCTCGTCCATCAGACCTCGCTCAAAGCAATTCAGGAGTATTGGCAACAGTGGACGCGGATCGCTGGCGGTTTACTGCGATGTCAGGTGTCACAGATCCTTCACGTTGGCGCCATCGTCTTTGGGCTCAGCGCGCTCTTTGTTGCGTATGCGAGTGGCCTGACAAAAGCCTACCAAGCCACCTGTGAGAGCACCTTCCTCAGCGCTTCGCAGATCGGATTTGTGCTCAACATCGTCTTTGGTCCCTCACAGGTCTTGCTCGGTACCCTCCCCACACTCAAATCCACAACGACTGGTGTGATCGGACCTGCTGCGCCATGGATTCATCATTACACTGTGACGTTGATCCTGTTCGTCTTCATCCCCCGTCTACTCCTCCTTGCCTGGACCTCGTGGAAGAGTATGATGCTCTCTGAGCGCCTTCCCATCTCCATCCGTTCGTTATCACGTGTGCCTACACTCAATATCGCGCTCTCCTCTCACACCAATGTCGGCAAGACCTCACTCGCCCGCACCTTGTTGCGACGGGATGTTGGAGAGGTCCGTGACGCTGAGCACGTCACGAGACGCCGCGCCGGATATTTTCTTCTCCACACCCCCGGAGCCTGTCTACGACTCTGGGATACTCCGGGGTTTGGAGACGCACAACTGCTCGCCAAACACCTACAAGAAAAGGATGGATGGGCGTGGTTGCAGGCGCTTCAAGATCCCAAACTTCGATACGATCGAGAAGCTGCACTCTCTCTCAAAGAAGAGGCTGACCTGATCCTCTACCTCGTCCCCGCCCATGGTGGCAAAGATGTCGAACGTACACTTGAGAGAGAGTGGGCTGTCCTCAAAGAGATCGGGCGCCCTGTGCTCTGTCTGCTCAACCGACTCGAAGACGTCGACGCCGCTGAAGAGGAACAATTACTCGCCCATTGGAAGACCTTCTTTAAGAAGAAGCCTTTGTGTCGTGGGGTGATGGCTCTCGATGCTTTCTCTCGTAGTTGGGAGAACGAAGCGGAGCTGTTTGAGGCGATCGTCTCCGCTGTCGACGAAGATCGACGCAGCCTCGCAGCGGACCTTCGTGATATCTGGCAACAGCGTGTTGAAGCGCAGAAAAAACAAGCCAGCGATATGCTCTCCGATGTCCTGCGACAGCTCAGCAAGGACAGTGAGATGGATTCACACAAAGAGGCCTCTCGGGCGCTCCAAAAACGCGCACAAAAGCGCATTGAAGAGACACAAGCCCGCCTCCTCGAACACCTCGGACTGAAAGGTGAGATCCGCGACCGTATGCTCTCGGAGTCCGAAGACTTTCTACGTCGCATGGTCCCTGACCGTGGGGAACGAACCATCGGCGCGATCATTGGCGGTGCGCTGAGTGGTCTCGCGACTGGGATCGTCACCGATTTACTCGCCGGTGGGATGACCTTCTTTGGTGGCGCTGCTGTTGGCTTGATCGCTGGGGCGATTGGTGGCGCAAGTATCGGTGAAGGTTACAGGCGGATCGGTAAACGCGGCGCACGTAAACTCATCTGGGAAGAAGATTTTCTCAAGGGTGTGACCTTGCGTCTTACACTCCTCTACGTCGCCGCGACTTCGTTTGGTCGCGCTCGTGGTGACTTCACGGATGATGCTTTTTTGGAGTCTACAAAGGTCGAGTCTTCGCAAGCAGAGCCCGCAGATACTCTCACACAAAGGCAACTTGAGCGACAGGCGTTGTTCTTGAAAGCCGTCGAGTTGGCGATGGAAAAGCATTGGCCTTTTTTGTGGCCACTGCTCGCTGCTGAACACGACAGCCAGGGCAAGAAGATCTGGGATGATCTGCTGGTGAATGTCGCAGGTGTCCCCTCCTGGATCGAGACGATCAAAGAAAAAGAACCCACACTTCAGGAGCTGCTCTCCAAAGACAGCGCCCGCCAACACAACCTCGAATTGGGATGTCAGGCGCTCCTGGATGAAGCTCTTCAACGTCTTCAAGACCTTCGTCGCGAAGGTGTGGAGACGACAGCGTTGACAAAGACATGAGTCTCTCTTTGCGTGTCCTCCTCGCAGGCCGCTTCTCGGCCATTACCCTGGAAGAAGCGACCGAACAACTCGAAGCTCTTGACATCGAAGTGGTCTCCTCGCTTCAGCAATCACCTGACGTGTTGTTTGCAGGCATCCGGCCCGGTCAGGTGTTGAAAAAAGCTGAGGCCCAAAAGCTCCCGATCTGTGATGAGTCCACACTTCAAAGGTGGCTCTTGACCTCGACACCACCCGATACACTCCTCGAAGCGCTTGGCATTCTTCAGGATGACGGACAGACCTTTTTGGAGTCGCTGGAGATTGGTCCTTACGCCTCCGAAGAGGCTCTTATGGACGCGTTCTCCCAGGCTGACTGGTCGACCTTCTCACCAAAACACGATCTAGCAGCGCTGCGACGTGTCTGTCTGCATCTCGAAGCTCGCGTGGGTATTCGTCCTGTCCATCATCTGTGCACTGAGCAGCTTCGTGCGTATGGTCTCTACCTCACCCATTCTTTTGGACATGAATCGGATATTGTCACCTCAGCTTTGTCACCTGATGGCCACTTTCTCGTGACCGGAAGTCGCCATCGCGATGACGCGACACATGGCGGTGTCCTACAGCTTTGGGATATCTACGCGGCGAGATGTTTGAACACAGTCACACACATCCCACAGGGGGTTGTCGCAGCGAAGGGGGCACTTCAGTGGCGACCTGATGGCCGCGCCCTCGCTGTGATGTATGGACATCATCTGGTCAGTCAACTCGATCCTTTTTCTCACTCCCCATCACTCACTGAGCCAGCCCTTTTGACACTTATTCAGATCGTGGATAAGCCGGGTTCACCTCTCGTCTGGACGTGGTCACCTGATGGCAAAGAGCTCTGTCTCACGCTGCACGATCCTGACGAGCAGAAGCTACCTTTATGTGTTGTCCCAATGGACGAAGGGTGGCACTTTCGCGAGGACGTCTCATCTGTCTCTGCTGCTCGCAAACAACACTTTCCGCCCAAGCAGTACCCATTACCTGGACGACTGTGGTGGTTGTCCGACGGGAGCGCATTGCTCGCAGCGCGTCGAGAGACGCTGACGGAGAAAGGTGCTGTCTACGCGATCCATCCAAAGAGTGGTCGCTGTGAGTGGCGTGATGAAGTCGGACAGGCTGTCTCCCTGAGTCCTGATGAAGCCTATGTTGCCATCGAACAAGCGATGCCTTCGCAGGGATTTTTGACAGGACGTAAGAGTCAATTGTGTCTCTTGGAGACGCAAACAGGTGAGAGTCTTTTGAAGATGCCTTTGTGGGGGGAGTGTGTCGGGTTGTCTTGGACGCTCTTCGAAAAGCGTCGTCGTTTGGCGGTCTTCTTGAAGGAGTCGAGGGATGCGAGTGTCTTACTCCTTGAAAATGAACAACTGTTGGCGACGCTCCCGCCGTCTCCATACTTTGTGCCAGATGAGGCGCGATGGGCTTGGTCTCCTGAAGGCGATAAAGCCGCGTTTTGGACACAAGAGGGGCTGGAGGTCTGGTCTGTTTCTACAACGCCAGCGCGTATATGGCGTGTTCCTCACGACGGATGTGAGGCCGTGTATTGGGCGGCTGGAGAACAGATACTTTGTGTTGGGCGTCGTGATATCGAATGGTGGGATGCGTTGACAGGACAATTGCGTCATCGTCACGAGGTGAAGGGGCCGCGCTCTGTTCTTGGTGGAGGGCAAAAAGATCCGCTCTCACAAACTGAGCCATCGATCGCGGAACGTTACCCTGTGCATCCATGTATTCCTGTCGATGGACAGTGGGTGACGGCGTTCCCTGATGGGACGATCGTATGTCCCGAGGCATTACATGACCGACTTGATGGACTCCTGCACTTTGTCGTGGGGCACGAGTCAGAGGAGGGAGAGCTTGTGGGGACGTGGCCAAGGCGGTGGGCTGCGTCGACGATCTACCCTGACATGAAGAGCGCGCTCGCCGATCCCTTTTTACCTGTGAGTGAAGAAGATAGGTCGGTGCTGCTCACCTCTCTCAAGGGCGAAGATGAGTAAGGCCGTTGTGTGGAAAAAGAATACGAAAACACCCAACTGACATCTCCGGTACAGCCTTTTCTTCTTGGGTGGGGTTATGTCCCCGATGTTATGGGAATATCTTTCTTTTTCTCTTGAGGGGATTTGGGTCAGGCTCTTGAAACGAAAAGCCTCAACCAATATACGAAGAGTGCAAAAAAGAAGTGTTCGTCTTTTTCACATGACTCGAATAAGGATGGGATATGAAACAGTGGATTCGTATAGAGATAGCGGTCTCTATACTGCTCGTGTTGGGAACTCTCTTTTTCAGTGTCCAGATTGGTGCAGAGACACCAGCCGCCAAAAAAGATGCAAAGGTGGCAGCGCGGACTGCACCCGCAGCGCGTCGTGATGCCCCTACCGTTCGTAACGCCGTTGCCAATGATAAGAAAGCAAAGGCTGCGACACCAGACGCGAAGAATGTCGCGGCACGTAAAGCGCCTGCCGCACGCCGCAACGCACCTGCGAAACGTGAAGCCAAGACCAAGGCCTCTGCGAGTGCGACAAAAGGCAAGTCCAAGAAGGGGAAGAAAGCCAAGGCTGGCTTCTTCGAGAAGCTCACCCCGATCTTGCTCTTTCTCGTCGTCGTCGTCTTCATCCTCGGTCGTTTACCGCCTCCTGACTTTGGTGGTGTGGATGTCGGTTGGCGTACATCTTCCTTTTTGCGTCGTCGTATCCTCAACTGGCTTCCACTCGGATTGACATATGCCTTCCTTTATATGGGGCGTTACAACCTCAAGGTGAGTAAGTTTGCCTTCGAGAACATCGCAGGCGCAGATGGCGCGTCGATGATGAGTAACCAGGACTTTGGCTTTATCTTTGCCGCTGGGACCGTCGTCTATGGCTTCTCCTTTTTGATCAATGGTCCTCTGACGGACAAACTCGGTGGTAAATTTGCGATCCTGATCGGTGCCGCCGGTTCCTGTGTGATGAACCTGTTGATGGGGCTCGCGTCCTGGAGTTTGTTGACGAAAGGGGCGATGTCTACTTTCCTCGCAGCCAACTTTGTCCTCGTCTTCTCCGTACTGTACGCAGTGAACATGTACTTCCAGAGCTTTGGCGCGGTCGCGATCGTGAAGGTCAACGCGCACTGGTTTCACGTCCGTGAGCGCGGTGTGTTCGGTGCGATCTTTGGTATTTTGATCTCGTTGGGGATCTACTTTGCCTTCGACCTTGGGTACATGATCCTCAAGGGGCCGGGATTGATCTGGGTCTTCTTGATTCCAGCGATCTTGCTCGCCATTTTCTGGGTTTTGGACTTTATGTTTGTCGAGGACACCCCCGGCGAAGCAGGTCTCGAAGACTTCGATACTGCTGATGCGTCCTCTGGTGATGATGGTCCTCAGCTCGGTGCTGTAGAGGTCTTCAAGTTGATGATGAAGAACCCCATCGTCATCACGATCGCGCTGATCGAGTTCTGTTCGGGCTTCCTTCGTCAGGCGATCATGCAGTGGTATCGGACATTTGCCAAGCAAACAGACGCGATCTTGCACCTCAAAGATAGCTTTGTGTACGACAACTGGGGAATGTTGCTCTGTATCGCAGGGATCTCTGGTGGTGTGCTCGCGGGGATCATCTCCGACAGGATGTTCCAATCCCGTCGTGGCCCTGTGGCTGGATTGTTGTACGGAGTGATGGCGGTCTGTGCGATCATTTTGAGCTTCACCTATACCAACCCTGCGGTTGTTGGGATCCTCGTGATCGTCATGTCGATGGCGGTCATCGGTGTCCACGGGATGCTCTCTGGGACGGCGAGTATGGACTTTGGTGGGAAGAAGAACGTCGGTATCGCGGTCGGGATTATCGATGGATTCGTCTATCTTGGGACGGCTGTGATGAGCCTGACGTATGCGATCATCCTGCCCAAAGAAGGTAAACTCGTGGGTGGTAAGATCGTGGGGGCTGCGACACAGCCTGAGAACTGGATCGGTTGGCCTGTTGCGATGATTCCCCTCGCGGTGATCGGCTTCCTGCTCGCGTTGCGCGTCTGGAACGCCAAACCCAAAGGGAAAGAAAAGCCTGCCACTGAAAGCTAATTGCTCTATCGCTTGAAGAAGCGATTGCCGCCTTTTTTGTGAAAGTCACCAATCCCACCCCATGAAAACTTCGTCTTTCTCTCCAATTGTAAAGTCACTATCTAGCTCTGACATTCCATCATCACGTGTATCGAACCTGTTTTTTTAGGCATCGGCTACAGAATGATTTTGAGTGTGTTGTGTTGTGACATGTTGGTCAGGTATATCGAGGCTACTCTGTTGTGTGGCATGTACCTACACGCAACCCATGTCCCCAAAACATCGATTTGTACGAGAGGTTATGATGAACGAATCACAATTTTGGACTGTTATTGAGAACGCTTGGGCGACGACGCCTGCTTTGCAGGCATTCCAGCAAGAGGTGCTTGGAACAATGGCGTCACAAGCCAAAAAGACAGCCTTTGAAGAAAAATACGCAGAGGTTGAACCATATATCCCTGATGAGCAGGTCTTTATCCAGGCTATCAACGATCAACTTGATACATTGTCAGCCGAAGATCTTTTGGCATTCGATCGTATCCTTGAGCGCAAGCTCTACGACATCGATCGAAAAGATGTACACCGATACACTGATGGTTCAGATGACGGGTTTTTGTATTGCCGTGGATTCATTGTTGCGATGGGGGAGACTTTTTACAACGCTGTTGACAACACACCTTCCCATGCGATGTTCGATTGGGATTGTGAAGCGCTGACGTACATCTCCAGCCACGTATATGAAGAAAAGTTTGGTGAGATACCTTGCTCGGATATTTCTCGTGAGAGTTTTAGCAATGCCTCTGGTTGGCAGATGGATTAGGTCGAGGTTTTGGGTCTATACCTCTTCTTGCAGATATGACCAGACAGCGTGGACGATAACCATCGATGCGCTGTCTGGATGAGGTTCGCCTGTGTCTTCCAAAAGCGCAGGGTTTTGTCCCCACAGACCAAATCGACTGCGGATCGACGCTGCCCACCCGATATGAAAGCGCTTCAAATCCTCTTTGTCTGCGGCGAGTAAATTTGCCTTGATGTCTTCGTCCAGATCTTTGACGAGGATGAAGACGGCTTCTTGGACTGTTTGGGGGAGTGTTGTGCTCATGGTGTTTTGTGCCTGTGTTGGTAACGCAAGGCTCTCTTGAGTCGCTCTTGCTGTTCATTTGGAGGAAGTGGGAGGGTGTCTTCACTCCCTGGTCCCCAACACCATTGTCGTCCTTTCTCTCTTCGTGAGAGCAATAACTCGTAGGTGATGAGAGGCATCTGAATGCCATCTGCGGGACGTGTTGGATTGTCTGCCAGACCCTTTTGGGCGAGTCTGTAGAGGATCGTCTGATACCCACCGAGTGTGTGTTGTCCAAACAACGTGTAGGCACCTTCGTATTCTTGCTGAATGTACTCCTGTGAGGTCGCAATATATCCGGCGTATCCATTGGCATAGCCGTTAATCACGATCTCTTGTACGGAGTCTGGGTGACGACAGGGATATGCGTACTGAATGGCACGGCGCATTCGTATGCCGGACATGGTTGTGGGTTCACCGGGGATGCCCGCGATGATCAGAGGGCCGAGACGCAGAAGTTGGACAGGGACGCGGTTGGGGAGCCATCCTTCTTCGCCCATTTCTCCGTCCTTGTTGATCTTGTACAGGTAACCGATGACCGGATCGACGCGCCCGACGAGGGAGAGTCCAAATCGCGAGGGCATCCAGCCAAGGAATCGACCATGTGGACCTTTTCCCAACTCCAGAAAGTGAATCTTGAGGTCTTTTTGGGGAAGGACTCGATCGCGGAGTCTTCGCACCTTCATCCATTGTCGCAGGAGCGGAAGGAGCGGTCTGAGGGGACCAGGTCCTTCCGCTGTCCCTGCGGGCATAACGAGTCCCCACATACCCGGCTGTGTCTTGATCCCACGTTGTCCCTCTGCAAATTGAGGGAGCACCTCCAATGCACCCATATCCACATGTTCAACACGTCCACCAAGGGGCCCTTGAAGGGGAGCTTGTTGGGCTGCTTGTGTGTGCGCTTGTTTGGCGTACTTGAGCTGAAGCCTTGCGTTGTCCCGTGCGCTCTGTTCGTCGTCGTCGTGTATGCCGAGATTTTTGTTGCGCTTGCGATGGTAGCGGAAGTTTGGAGAGACATCTCCTGGAGCTTCTTGGGCAAAGATCGCGACGGCGTCCTGTCGTCCTTGTGGACTCTCACGTAGTTCATCTTCCCACATACAGGCCGCCAAACCTTTGTTGTCGCTGTGGATCAAGTCGTTCTCCGCGTGGACACTTGTGGCGTGGACGGCGAACCAATTCACGCTCCCGATGCAGCGACCTTGTGCGTCATCGATGCGCAGGGTGACGGTTTTGCGTCTGGTGGCGAGTGTTTTGTCTTTGCTCTGTGCGCTGCTGACCTCCGGATTATGTCGAAAGGCCGTCAAAGAGCGGTTAAACGCGACAGGTTCTTGATGAGGGATGTGGACGTGACCGAGACGTAGCTGTGCTGGCTCACATTTGTCGTCTGCTTCGATGAGCGCAGCCACCATGCCTTCGAGGATGGTTGAGAAGATCAGCGGTGAGAAGCCAAAGGATGCGCTGTTTTGTCCTGAGCGATCGGAGTAACCATTGGGACCGCTATGTGTGTGTGTTGCGGTCAGCATGACGTTGTGGGGGCCAAAACCCCGCGTGGGGTGTTCGAGCTGGAGCAGGGCGAGCAAAGCTCTACGCAAACCGACACTGATAAAGCCGATATCTGCGCAGAGATAGGCTACACACTCAGTCTGTGAACGGACCACAAGTGCGCGGACATACAATGGGGTTTTGACGCCTTTGCTACGGTTCTCTGGGGCAAACCAGCCCCACATTTGTTGATCTTGTTCCCAGGCGGTGATCTCTTTGCGGGCCATGCCTGCTCGCCAAGTATGTGTGTTCATGATGTGGTCTAGTCTCCGAGATGGGTGCCGCAATATTTACAGTAGACCGCGTCACTGTCGTGTCCTTCGGCTGAACACTCCATACACGCGACTGTATTGGCGACCTGATTGGCGTCCTTGATGATCTCTGCGGAGACGATCCCTGTGGGGACCGCGATGACCGCATAGCCGATGATCATGACGATCGAAGCCAAAAATTGTCCGGGGGCTGTTTTGGGAGCGATGTCACCGTATCCAACAGTGGTCAATGTCACGATCGCCCAATACACGCTGCGTGGGATGTTGGTGAAGTCGCTCTTTGGACCCGTCTCGATCAAATACATGAGTGAGCCAATGATCATGACGATGAGTAAGACAAAGGTCAGGAAGACCGTGAGCTTGGCGCGACTGGCTTTCAATGCGTTGGTGATGACTTTGCCTTCATTCATGAAGTGCCCAAGCTTGAACACCCTGAAGATCCTCATGATACGAAGTGCGCGGACGATCAAGAGCGATTGTGTGTTGGCGATAAACAACCCCGCGTACGCAGGAAGGATCGCGAGGAGGTCGATGATTCCGTAGAAGCTGAAGATGTACTTCCAAGAGCGAGAGACACAATAGATGCGCAAAAGATATTCGATGGTAAAGAAGATCGTAAAGGACCACTCAAGGATATCGAAGACACGTCCATACTGTGTGCGCAGTGAGACAACACTCTCCAACATGACGACGAGAATGCTCGCGGAGATGAGGATCAAGAGGATCACATCAAAGGCTTTCCCTGCAGGGGTCTCCGCTTCAAAGATGATCTCGTGGAGCTTCTCCTGTAGGGGACTCAGATCCGGGTGCTTGGACACTGGTGTCTCTGGGGCAGGAGACGGACCTTGGGACTCTTCTGTCGGAGCTGCTGTGTGTTTATCCACATCATTTGGCTTCTTCCGGGACTTCTTCTTGGACTTCTTTTTGACCATCAAAGACTCCTTTTGGTTGGGGGAGTTTCCACTTTTTATCGGACAAGTTGCCTGTGTAGGGGCAAGTTACCTGTATTGGGGCAAGTTGCCTGTGTTGGGGCAAGTTGCCAGGGATGAGGGCAAGTTGCCTGTATTGGGGCAAGTTGCCACTTGCCCTTACTTACTGCCGCGCTTCGCTTGCCCTGGCTGCCGCGCTCCGCTTGCCCTGGCTGCCGCGCTCCGCTTGCCCTGGCTGCCGCGCTCCGCTTGGCATGGTGGGTTTGCCACCCACACCCGCTTGGGGTTGTGCAACCCCAAACCCCACGATGCTCATGCATCGTCTGTTTTGCGCCTTCGGCGTGGGAGAGCTTGGGAGGGGGTTGTTTGGATATACCATAGGAGCGTTTACAACCCAAGGGATGTGGTGAGTGCGTTTTGAGAGAGGAAGGGTGTTGGAAGGAAAAAGCAATTTTCGAGAAGTGCTGTTTATTGTTTACATCAGAGCGTTGTTTTGGTGTTGGAGATGTGTTTCTTGGGTTGTGCTGGTTTCAAGAGAGAGGGGAGTTTCGGCTGTTTCGTTTGCTGCTTGGTAGTGCAGTGGGACTTGAAGGGTGAAGGTTGAACCTTTGCCTTCAGTGCTTTGGCATTGAATATCTCCACCCATCAGGAGAGCGTAGTTCTTTGTGATCGCCAGCCCAAGTCCTATCCCACCATATTTTCGGGTGGAAGAGTTATCTCCCTGTTCGAATTTTTGAAAAATGCGATCAATTTGTTCTTGAGACATACCAACACCTGTATCCTGCACTTGAAACTCGATAAAAGGGGGTCTCTCTGCTGGGTTCTCGTAGAGTGTGATGCTGAGTGTGATTGTGCCGTGATGTGTGAACTTGCACGCATTGCTCAGCAAGTTTAGCAAGCACTGCCGTATTTTGTGTTGATCTCCGAAGATACATATGGATGGATCTGCAGCTTGGATATCGAGTGTGTTTTCGTTTGGTTTGAGTAGCGGGGGCATCACCGTGCCGATATCTTTGAGGAGCGAGTGCAAAAAGAAGTTGTTGGCGATGACATCAGCTTTTCCAGCCTCTATTTTGGAGATGTCGAGGATGTCGTTGATCAAGATGAGCAAGTGGTTTCCCGCACGGTAGATCTTGTTAGCGTGTGTGATAAGTTCGTGTTCTTCGAGCTCTTCAAGATCTTCTTCCAAGATCTCAGCATATCCAATGACTGCGTTCAGGGGTGTGCGTAGCTCGTGGCTCATCGTCGCTAGAAACTCTGATTTTGCGATACTTGCGAGCTTCGCGGCGTCTCTTTGGCGTACTAACTCGTGATTCTTTTTGACGGATTCGACAAGTGTGTTGTTGGTTTTTTTGCGTGCTGACTCAGAGAGATATCCCAATACAACCAAAAGAGTGATGAATTGTACCTGTTGGAGCACATGTCGCAAGGGATAGCTCATGTCGAGCTTTGGGAGGGCATATCCTGTAACGTCAATCCAGTAAAAAACAGCGACCTCAATGAGAGGGAACGAGACAAAAAACAAACCTTTTCGAGTGCCTACGAGTTGCATTGCGAGGAGAGGGCAGACCGCGCTCCAATACAAAGAAGACGAGTAGAGTCCCCCCATGTAAAAACTGAAGAGGCTGGTCATCGTAAACATCAAAAAGAGAAAGAGAAATGCGGATGTATAGTAACGTCCAATCTTGCGAAGAGCTATCAGATTTGCTGTGTGGAGGACAAAGTTGACGATCAAGCCAATGCTCATTGGGTGGGTCCAAGGAATCGCAAGTGCGCTCAGTCCTGTCGCCGAGAACAAAGCAATACTTGCCGAAAAGCTCGCAAGAAGTCTTGCTTTTCTCGCCAACTCAAAATCTTCTGACCTGAGCCGCTCATGTAGAAAAACATCTAGCATCAGTGCGTTCCTTTTGTTGTCTTTTACATCGATTGAAGTTTTTGCATTTGCAAAGGTTTGGACCGTAAAAGGTCGCTCTTCAGATTGTATTTATCTGTTTCTTCCTTGTCAACTCAGTCGACTGAGTTATCTACTTCTTGTTTCAGTGGCTATGCCTCATTGCAATTACCATTCCTGCTCTTTTGCTACCCATCGTTTTTGATTTGTCAATCTATTCCATATGTTAATTCTCTTCTTGAAGGGCAGTGGGTGTATATAGACTGAGTTTTGATTGACCCTGTGTCAATGTTTTGACTTGGAGGTTGTTTGTTGGCTGCTTGGGAGGGATCCACCAACGTCGTTGATGAATGTGGTGGGGGTTTTGGCTTGGACTCCTCATTTATTTTTCCAGAGAGATTGTGCGGTTTTGCCTTTTGTTTCGATTCTCCTTGGTACATGGGTGCTTTGTCATGGACGATAGCACAAATGTGGTGAGCGATATGTTTGGGTAGGTAACCTGTGTGTACTGCGCATGTTCCGATTGTATGAAGTTGTTGTGAAAAGGAGAAGTCAATGACAGGTAGGCGTCATGGGTCCATTTGTGCATGGTTATGTGCGACGTTGTTGGGAGTGGTTTTGCTGTGTGGGACGTTTCATTCGGTGGAAGCAAGGCGGCGGGTCCCTAGAGATAAAAAATCGTACTTCAAGAAAGCAGATCAAATCGCCGATATCATGGGGACATGGCCTATCGGTTTTTATGTTCGAATGATGTTGCCCATTGGCTTGCATCAGTACACATTTGCAGGTGACAATAGGATTGAAATTTCGGGGAATCCAGGCTTCTCAGCTCATTTTCAACTCGGTGTGTTCTTTGGGCCAAATATCGGTATTCACGGACTTTACTCGTACACTCTCGCACGTAATGACAAGACGACACTGCGCGTCGAGGGAGGTTCGCGTGAAGATGAGTCATTGATCACAGGCCACTCCTTTGGAGCAGGTATCTTCATTCGTCCATTCTACCGTCCCTTTGCTGCCGATCCGATGAAAAAGTACTTGGGGATTACAGGCGACCCTGCGCCAAATGGCTTCGAATCGTTTTTGCAAGGTCTTTACATCATGGCGGACGGCTTTATCACGACAAGTCAGATCGAGATCTTTCGTGGTGCACAGAGCGCCGCAACGAGATTTGAGATGGGTTGGGGATGGGGAGCACTGGCCGGCGTTGGGTACGAGTTTTACAGAGGGCTCTTTAGCATTGGTCTTTTTGCTCGCTACTCGACGAGTCCTTCGACTGTTGTTGATGATTTTGTGCAAGGTTCGTTGAGTGAGCGCAAGAAGGTCGAACTTCCTGGAGTGTGGACGGAGGTTTTTGTGGGTGTGTTGTTCTCCATCGCCATGCAATTTCCTGAACGACGAATGCTCAGAGGTTTTTTCCGATGAAACAATCCAGTCAAACACCCAACATGACAACGGCAGTCGATTTGATGATACAGGGAGGAAAAATGATGCGCAGTGGATGGATTGTACTCTTGGTGTTGATGGGAGGATGTCTAAGTGGTTGTGTGTGGCCTTATTATGGTTTTTCACAGAGCCAAATGAAGAGTTTGATTCGGATAGACAACGTCAAAAAGGAGCTAAAAGTGCTCCGTCAAAAGCAGATATGGTCAAACACATCGAAGTTTACGCCAAATGTTGTCATGCAAGGATGGAGACCATTGCGCAACAAAGTGGCTCGGATCAATTCGATTGCAGGTCGAAATAAGGAAATCCATAAGTTTTTGCAGACACGAATGTTAAGTGGTTACTATGGAGAGCTTGGGCATCGTATTGATTTGATGATATCGAGGAGACAATATCGATTGGCGAGAAAAGCCGCGCTCGGTTTGTGGAAGGGAGCGCCCAAAGCGAATCATGCAGACGAGGCCTTGGGATTGGCGCTTGGACGAGAAGCTGACCAGAAGAAATCAAAGTATCCAGGGCTCGCTGCATATTACTATTATACTGCAGCGTCCTTAATGAAGGATTCTGGTGATACATCCCACTTTAGAAAGAAAGCCAATGAGCTCGCTGATGCTATCCATCGTCGGATGGCTTTGCGATTGAATGTCTCTGTGAGAGGTTCGATGCGGGCGATGGTTTCTTCCAAGTTGAAGGGCATTTTCAAAAAACGTTTTGACACGATCTTGGGTGGTGGAGGCGTGAGGTTGTCGATCTCACATCGCAACCCGTACTCCTCGCGTCGGATGGGTCGAGGTTCAAGGAGTAAACGTTACGTTGCAGGGACCAAGCGTATACGTTATCGCTATCGCAATGGCGATTACTACTCCAAGCTTGTCAAGCGCTATGCGACGTACACATACTCGACGAGAATCTATACATTGAAGACAAGTATTCAGGCACAAGGAACACTCCGTCGTGGTTCACGGACCGTAAAACGTTGGTCTGGCGCGGGTCGAATCACACTACAAAATGAAGGGTGGGATTCAGTTTCGCGTGTTGGTTTGTATGGTAGGAGCGCGACATATCCTTCAGAGAGCGCTGGACGAAAGAGAGCGGTTAGCTCATTGGCGAACAACATCTCTCGGAAGTTCGTAACACCTTATATTCAAGCACTTGGTCGTCGTTTCATTCGACGTTATCGAGGTCGGGGAGGCGATGTCGAGATCAACGCTTGTGCTGAGTATTTGATCCACTTCAAGGTCGCCACATCGAGAGAGCGAGCCCCAATTACTCAGAGATTGAAATCCTTGACTAAGTTGGATTATGGTAGTGTGCCCTGATGTTTTACAGGGACTCTTTTTCATCCTGATGACGTGATTTTGTCGGGGGGCAGGGGGGTTGCTTGTTTTGTCTGCCGCGCTTTGCTTGGCATCGTGGGTTTGCCACCCACACCCGCTTGGGGTTTGCACCCCAAACCCCACGATGCTGACGCATCGTCTGTTTTACGCCTTCGGCGTGGAAAAAGGGATTTCAGTGGAAGAGGGGAGAATTCACAGAA
>PCBK01000149.1 GCA_002731275.1 Deltaproteobacteria bacterium
TATTTTTGGACCAAAATGCTGCTCTCCATTAGCTCCAAATTTGAGATTCTCAAATCCAACTTTTGGATTCCCATGTCCGAACTTTGGATTCCCATGTGAAAATATTGCAAAAAATCATGAAAAAAAAAAAAAAAAAAAAAAAAAAAAATTATATACCCAATATCATTTCTCTTTTTCCAACCACCATACACACCTGACGATCCCCCAGCTCATCCCATAGTGACACCATATCCACTTGCACTTGATGTTGTTCCAATACAGCACGCTTCACTTCTTCTTTTGTGCAGGGGTCTTTTGAAGACACCTCCAAGATTACTGAACCATCTGAATTCTCTGAGATAATGTCTATTTCCACAGGTATTCTCCTTGCGTAAATGTCGCCTTGCCTTTTTGCTTCTTCAATACGTTGGTGTAGCCATGTCGAGCCGAGTGTCACGGAAGAAACGCTTATCAATTTGTAATGATTCGGAGCTCGAGTTTTCATGGAGCCCGACAACATCCCATAGAGTTCTTCGGCGCCTGAACGTGTACTGGTTTGGACCATGTAGTTGGTCTCGTCCATGACGGCCCAGATCGTCGCGTATCCAAGGAATGCTTTAGATCCGGAGTGTCCGCAGAACAAAGAGATATTTCCGGGAAGTCGTATTTCTTCGGTGAGTACAACGGGTTTCAGGGATTGGAAGTATGGACTCGATTCAATTTTGTCCTGTATCCCTTTGAAGATAACACGCTTTGCCTGTTTCTCATTGATCGACACATTGATCGACGAGATGATCGAGTGTTTGCCGAGTCCAAAGAATCGATGAGGGTCTTTCATGCGAGACAGAAAATACCCGCCATACAACTGGGACAGAATACAAATCTCGGATTTCCCCGAACCTTTACCGACTTCAATATCCACTTCTCTGATTTCAGGATCCCAGATATCCCAAAGTACATTGCGCACTTCTTTGTCCAAGTTGACGGGATCGCCCGAGAGGTATGGATCGTCTATGAATTCGAGAACATTTGCGGGAAGTTTGTTGTCCTTGAAGAGGGTCGGATCGTAGAGGTTGCCAGGCGTTCGGATGAGATGCCCGAGTTCTTCTTCAAAAGCATCTTGCAAAAGGGCTTCAAGTGCGCCTTCATGTGAGAAAGAAAAGACCATCTCCTCACCTCGCTACAACGGCTCGGATTGTTTTGCTTTCCTTCCGTTCAACATCGGAATCATCGTCTTCTCATTGCCTGACAGTGCGGCAAGTTCTTTGACCCGTTGGAGGATTGCAAGACGTAGGGATTCCTTCTCTGGAAGAAATTCTTCGAGTGCTGTTCCCATTGCACCCACAAATGCCTTCATGCGTTGTTGTATGAAGCGTCTGGCGTCATCTCCAATTTGAACGTTCAGTGTCTCGCCGCTTTCGACCTTCTTTCGTTTGTCCGCAATGTCAAAGAACATAGACAGCATCTTCATCAACTTGATACCATCCACTCCCTTCTTACCAAGCTTTTCGGGGTCAAGTTCTTGCGCGATCAAGGCACGTGCAAGTTGGTACTCTTGTGCAAGATCACGATCGTCCCTTTCGATCATGTTTTCGAGCGCACTGTCCGCAATATTCTGTGCAGCAACTGTAAAGATATTGTATGTTCTTCCCCTCATATGGACACGACAAGAGTCTTCCCCTTCCATGCATTGGTTTTTACAGCGAAGACGTGGGGTGCCACATTGGTCACAAGTTGTTGCCAGTTTCTGATACCGAGTTCCGCACTCCGGACAAAGACTCTTCCAATGAGTGCATTGATTTTCCTTTGTGGGTGGATAATCGTCGATCAGGTCTTTGGGGATCTTCACAGGTATTGTCCTCACCTACCAAAACAAGAGTTGGAGCACTGCACAAACATATGCTGGACGTTCAGGTTTTTTGGCACCTGAAAGCAACAAGTTCCCCCCAAGACGTTGGGATTATTTCAAATCCCAAAATCGGAAGGATATTGATTTTGTCAAATGTGATCATAGATTGCCCATGAACATGCATGTTTTCGTAGGGGGTGTAGTCTTTCATTCGACATTGCGGCACGGGACGATAAGGACCACCACCAATGACAAGAACCCTCCGACCATCAATGGAACTTTGTCCGTTTCGTGATGTTTCCTCGAAAGGAAGAATCAACAGCTCACTCTCGGTTTCCTTAAGAACAACAGCAATACTGGCAGGAAAATCAGGCAGAGAATTGTTTACTCTCAAGGCTGTTCCATCGAGATCTTGCGGAGAGCAAGACCAAAAGTATGCAAGACGTTCAAAAGGAATTTGCGAGCTTTGCAACTTTCTCAAAAACTCCTGACGCTTAATGTTCTCATCCTGCTGCTTTGTCAGTGTGATGAGACCCAGTTCAAACTTCATCAAAGTCGATTTGAATTGCAAGCCCTCCGTGATCCACTCTCTTAAGAGGACTTGGTAGGGAATCTGATAATAGTTCGCGATCACGTGCATCTCCTCTAACTGTTCTTCTGGAAAACGAAGTGAAGTTGTTTTCATAGCCATCATATTCCTCCTCGGTTGTCTTGCTGCTTGTCGATTAAATTAATCGATTAATTTAATCGACAAGATAGCCAAGGAAGATCAAATGTCAAGAAGATCACGAAAATAAAAACGGAATTCGTTGTTTTTCCAACATAAAATCAACACCAAGATCATTTCCACAATGATCACAGACAGCTTCCAGGAGCATTTCTTCTTGGAGGGAAAGATGTTGTTGTCCACACACTCCACATACAACATCAATGCCTGCACCATGTACAACAAACGAAGAGACAGGGGCATCCATCATCGAACGCATGGATTCCTTTGTGTCCCACACAATTCTGTAGGCCACGAACTCTTTCTTCAACCTTTTCTGAACGATCTTGTGCGCTTTATCGGGGAAAATTCCTTCTTGTGGAATGGGCATATCCAGCGCATCAAACGTGCTTACAAGAGCACTCATCCCTTCAGAAGTGAGGTGAAGACCTTCCAAGTTCTTGAGCCCAACCCGCCGTACATCATTGCTGTTTGCGATGCCATATTTGGCCAACACGTTGTGGTCTCCAAACGAAAGCCCCTTGACATCGCCAAGGTGGAACAAACGCTTTGTTGGGGCCTGTATCCTCTTTGTCGTCTCTGTCGGGGCAACCAAATATTCGCCCTTCGCAAGATCCGCGAGAGGCACATCTGAGGTAAAGCCGGCTGTCGTCACAACGATCCGGGTTTGCTTGGGTCTTGTGTGGCTCATCGCTTTTTCCTCCTACGATTGACACGGCGAGAACGTCGAGCCATCCGCTTTCGATTCAGCTTTCTCTTATAACCAGAAGAAGACCTGGCCAGTCTCCTTTCTTCTCGCTGCAGCTGTCTTCGCTTGGCTTCATCCTGGAGCTGGCGATCCTTTGTGTTTGCATCTTCCATCGCTGCAGCTGCAAGTCTTGCATCTTCATCTTTACACAATGCCATAGGACTCTCCTCTCAAAGCTGAAACGCAATTGAAGTCGCTTGTTCAAGGATGGACTCCGTTGAGGGGACAGTGTCCTTCGATCCAGGTCGAAGCCACCAACCCTTCAGCCAATGCAGGAGCTTCCATGTGAAAGGATCGCTTTCCTTCAAGAGTTCATCAACGCTCGCATCAAGTTTGAGGACACTGGGCTCTGCAATGACAGTCGCCGTCTGACGCAGGGCTTGTGCTTGAAGCTTCGCAACCTGCTCAAAGTATCCCCAAGCAAAGACACGGCTTGTGGTGGAGGGAGTCAAAGTACCCAACGCAAGCTTTGCAAGTCTGTTGGCTCGCTGGATGAGGAACGAATCAAAGCGGTTGTGATCGTGGATAAAAATACAGTCGAACTTATCTCGGGTCGATTCGAGGAATTCGAGAGGATCAGTACAGAGGATGTTGTGTTCAGGAAGATAAGCTCTGGTCAGCTGTACGAGATCTTCATCATCGTCCACTGTCATCACGGACAAAACAGCCTCATTACTTTGGGCAAATTGTTGGAATGCTCCAATGCCACAACCTATACACAGAACGCGCCCCCAACAATGCCGCGCTGTATGGTGTGTCATGACCAACTCTTGCAGATCATTTGAGCGCACAAGGATGGGCTGTGCTGTGCATCCCTCTTCGCGAAGGAACTGGCTCTTCTTTTGGTCAAACCGAAGGCCTTTGGGGACACGAAAGATCGACGTGATCCTTCTCTGATTCGGATACTCCTGCTCAAAGAATTGAAGCGAATCAGGAAAGGATTCCAGGACGAGAATGGAATCGACATGCTTTTGACTTCTCGTCTTGGTGAGTGAAGGGGTTTTGAGCCCGACGAGAGCAGACTCGTCGAAGGATGGATTTCCTGGGTTGGAGATAATGGGGTGGCGCATCATGGATGTAACCTGGTCAATGTCGTGTTCGGTGTTGGAGCCAGCAATTCAGAAGGCTTCTTCGATACCAAGACATACGCAGAAAGGCTCCTTAAAGTTGCCTCACGACAGCTCCCATTCAGGAGTAATCCCCCCAGTCTCTCGGAGTATGCCATTCAGGAATCCAGGACACAAACTCTCCAGGATCAAAGCTCTCCTCGCTCAGCTCGATCTTGGAGACACGTTGGGGGTTGATGGAAAGGGGATGTCCCTTCTTCTCTGGTGTAGGAAAACTCCAGAAGTGGTAAAGGTTTTTCTTGCCCTTGGCGTTTCTCTTTGGACCAAAATCAAGAGGAGCACAAAGCCGCGTCACCTCTTCGCCATTCTTCTTCGTGAATGTGACTTCGACCTTCCTTTTGTGGTGAAGAGCTTCAAGGAATACTTCTTTGTTTGTCTGCATCGTCTCTCTTCCCTTTCAGTCAATTATGCCAAGCCAGACCAACCCCTTCACCTGGTATTCAATAGGACTTCTGTCACAAAGATGTATTCGAACTTCCCAGAAGACACCTTCTCGCGTTGCAGTTGTGGACATCGCAGATACATCCGCGACAAAGCGATTGCGACATCTTCCTTCACTACACCAAGGCTCTCTGCGATCTGTTTGACAGTCATAGGTTGGTTGGTCCCTGCCAAGAACTCTCGGACATCAACTTGTAGCTTCAGTTGTTCCTTGCACGGCTTGTCTCGGGTTGCCTTGGCGTTTCTCTTTGGGGCAGATCGTTGTTGTTTTCGGTATGGGGAACAGGGTCTCGATTGTCGTATGCTGTTCATGGTCCAGCCCTTGCTATAGTGTCAATGTGCTTGGGGAAGTACTGGCTATAAATACACTCTTTATTCGCCGTGCTACCCGGATTGAGCAAAGCGAATCGGTAAGCTTGGTTTGCGTTGTGGAAGCGCCCAATTGGAACGCCTTGTAAACGCACAACCCATGGCTTGAATTTTCTTGGATCCTCGACCTGTTGGAAATGTAGGTGCATTGGGTTCTCTCCAGAACAACGTATTGCCTTTGCAATGCCCCTGCGACTTCAAAAACGAAGGAGCTCGGGAGATGCCTTGGCTCCAACGAAAGGCACTGCAATCATGTGTTCTTGGGGTACTTCCACACATCATCGTTGTTTCCCCACACAACCATCACTCTCCTCCGCATCTCGTGCGTGGGCAGACGCCCCCATTCGACTCCGCACAACGTTCCAGATCTGTGCCTTGATGTATGCAGCTCGCTGCCCACTTTGCTTCGAGGGTCTGCACCAAATCTCGGTCTTGTGTCCCTCATCGCTGAGAAGACAAGAGGCTTTTTGTACGGCCTCTTCGTTCGTATACTCATCGTATAGTTTGCCATCAACGTACAACTGGAAAGGGAATTCAACTTTCATCACAACCATCTCAACACCTGAAATATCCAGTAAAGCGTCCAGACAATCGGAGGTAAGTAGGAGCGAAGATGCGATATCTGAATGGGCCCCAAGTGAAGACGCAAAGCAAGCAACCCCATTCCTGTCGTGATCAACAACCAAGCAAAAACAAAGCGCGCCTCTCCTTGTGTAAACATTGAGACCTCCTACTCGTCTTCTTCTATCGGTGGCAGATATCGACGCCCAAAGATGTATTTTGGAGATGTCCTTCCCGTTCGACGTTCGGTTCTTCTCGCGTGATTTCTCCACCACTTACGAGCTCTTGCCACATGTGTTGAATTGCACCCCTTCCCTGGATTCGCAGACTCCCACCTTGGACCGTTCTCTGTCCTTCGACTCTTTGGACTCATCATGTTCTCCTAGTATTGAATCATCTGAAACAGCGGAAGACGCTCACTCTCCAGAGCCTTCGACGTGTTTGGATTGAGCCAAATCGTCTCGTTTGCCAAACGCTCTCCGACCGTTGTCGACTGCACCGAAAAAGACTCCCATTCCCCATACAACTCATTATACAAATCGCTGGGATAGCCGCTGAGCACAACAAATCCCTTTGCTTGATGCAGGACTTCTGCAAGCGCGCGATGCGCAGCGTTGTCCATCTCGTGCCTGTAGGTATTCGCAGAGGTTCGCTCATCGTGTGTGTATGGAGGATCACAATAGAAGAGGACTTCTGGAGCGTCGTATTTTTGCAAGAGCTCAAGAGCTGGAAGTTGCTCGATCGAAACATGACGGAGTCGTTTTATGATGGCTTTGAGCTGCTCAGGATATCTCGCCCAACTATTGACGTATGAACCTGTCTTTGGGTCGAGCTTCAAAAAGCCACTTCGCGAGGGACGCATCATTGATGAACCAAACCCTTGGAGGGATCGCACAATTGTGCGTCTAGCCTGTTCAACGGGATCATCATCTGGTTCAAACGAGAGATTGTATTCGTTCCTCGAATACGGTGTGAGTTCGAGTTGATGGATGAGCTTTTGTGCATCTTCTTGGTTGCGCAGAACTCGGAAAAGATTGACAATCTCTCCATCAAGATCGTTGTATATTTCTCCCCAAGACACTCGCTTTTGCAAAAGTACAGAGCCAGCTCCACCAAACGGCTCGACATACATACGATGTTGAGGGAAGTGTGAGATAATCCACTCGGCTAGACGCCACTTGCCACCATGATATCGAAGTAACGGACGTGTAGGTTTACAACCCATGGAGAACCTCCTCCTCAATCAAGCCTTCTCCGTTGGGGAAATCGAGATCAATTTCCATCAGCGCCCCCTTCCCGACCCTCAACACAAGACGTCTCCTGACGACGCCAGAAAGACACCGCAAGTGATGGTTTATTTTCGGACTTTGTGAGTTTGTGTGGTCGCCTTTTTGAAAGGGGTAAAGGTTCACGCTCTGGAAGTTGAACGTATTCATCAACACCATGTAACAGCGACCAAGCAGGCACATCGAGCACCTTCGCGAGAAGAAGAAGTGACTCCACAGGGATTGTGCATCTGCCCGACTCCCATCGCTGCACCTGTCTCTTTTGAACCCCCAACCTGTGGGCAACTTCTCTTTGAGACAATCCAGATTTCTTTCTCTTCGCCCGGACCTTTGCGGACACCAACTCCCAAACATCGGCCTTCATGACGCCTCCTTTTGGATGACGACATCAGCCTTTTCGTACATAACGAAGATGTCGTTGACGAGTCTATTTGAGCATCCCTCTTGATTGCACACACCGAACACTGCTCGGAACTTTCGTGTGGTCTCTCTTGGTACGTCCAATGCTCCCCAGGAAATGCACACAACACCTTCAGGCATGAATTCGAGTGCATCCCAGGTAAAGACACCTGTTCCCAACAAACAGCTCAGTGTGGGTTTCCAATGGCCGTATTTGAGAGCGGTCTCGATCTCTGAGATGTCTGGTGCAACATCCCATCCAAAATGATTCCCCCAGGCCGCGCCCAAGCAGAGTAAAAACTCCCTCGCCCCCTTCGTTTTTTTCGGCATTTGAGAGGCGTACCGTATCCCATCAAAGAGTTCGTACGGTGTGAGGTGTAAACTAGGCAAGCAAGTGATAGGACAAACCGCGCTCCCTTCAACCCTAGCAACAGGCTGTGTGACTCTTTTCTGGACTGACGTCGAGGTATCCTTTGCACTTGAAGCAAACAACCCCTTTATAAAATCATGCCTTGCTTCCATATCCCTATCCTTTTTTTGTATAGCTTGCACCCGGTGCTACACGATGCTACTTGGAACTACAATTGTGTAGCACCAAAATATTTACTCTTTCCATATAGTTAAACTTAATAGATATAGGTACTACTCTAAAATAACATTGCTATATACGTGTGTGCGCGTGCCTGTGTGTGCGTGTGTGTAGCGTTTTCAAAAGAGGCGTAGTACTGCGTAGCACCTGGACCTATCACCTGATTCTAAAATGGAATTATGGTGCTACTATAGGAGTAGCACACCGTAGCATCGTGTAGCACCGCATGGCGCAATTATGCGTTGTGAAAAAATCCACGCTGTGAAGCAACCTCATCCTCTTCAGGCTCAGATGCCGGCTCTTCAATTTTTTCGTATTGATATGTTCGATGGTGAAGTCTTTCGTGATCGTCTTCGTCCACCACCCGACTCTCCATGAAACCAGGCTGATCCCAATGCTCCTGGGAGATCTTCTCAGCAAGCTCATGTACCTGTTGTGGGCAGTCGGGATGTGTGAGATCCACTCGAATACACGAGCGAGAAGGCTCTCCCTTCCCTCCAAGTCGACGAGGTGCGCGACCACTTGGAACGTAAGTCGCGTTGGTCAGGTAGCTGCGAATAGTACGCTCTGCAAAAGGAGTCTCCCCAGTGACCTGACGACTAAACAGAGAGAACTCCTGGAAGGCACCGGAGAACCAAATCAGTAAGAATCCACCATCCTGGGAGAGACCTACATGCTGGCGATTGATCAACGATCTGTTTTGATTGTAGCGTGCTGTGAGGACGTTCAAGATATTCCAAAAGCGCAAGAGATGGTCATCGTCTTGACCTTCCAGAATCAAGCGAGAGAACTCTCTCTCAACATAAGCAAGCAGCTCACGAAGTACGATCGCCTCTCGACTTCCTTCTTGGGGATTGTTGGTGAGGAGTGCTGTAAACACACCAAGTGGAACAGCATACACCCAGACCAGGCGTTCGTCATTCGCCTTTGGACGGAGCCTTTCAGCATACTCATGGATACACTGCATGACACTCGGTAACAGTTCATCCCTACGATGAATGATGTTCGACACAAGAGCTGGAAGCCGAGCCGCGATGGTCCTCGCATCTGCGTATTTCGATACATTGCGTCTGTTTCTGTCCATTGGGATGAAAACAAAACGCGACAATAAAGCTGGATCTGTGGGATACTCCTCCCCCGAAAGAAGCAAACATCCCCGAATATCCGATCCTGTTGTGCGATTGTCCGCACTGTACTGCGCCATGACACCAGAGCTTCTGTCGTAGATCGAACGAAGGCTGTGTATGGTCTTCTCGCGCAAGCTGTTTCGGAACTCATCAGCCCATACAGGCATCGATGCGTATTTGGAAAGCGTCCTCTCCAGCCCCTTCGCTGTCGATCCACCAAGCATAAGGGGGTTTTGGGAGTGAACAGGAAGTCCCCAGGCGGAGGTTAGCCATCTTCCCAGCTGTGTTTTCCCTGACTTCGCCTCACCGAATATCCCAAGGATCGGATAAAAGCCAAGCTCTGCAAAAATATCATCGGAGAAAACACACCCCAATATCCACCCCAAACCAAGCCCGACGGCTGCTGTTCCAATGTTATCACGCCAGACAGAGTATGCCTCGCACAAATCAAGACGATCCTCTCTATCGGTCATCGTCAATTCAGGGATAGGGCAAAGTCTGTCTTGAAGTGGGATGATACCTGAAAGACTCTGACCCCACACAACACCGTCATCACCCAGAGGATATCGGTGGCCTGATGACATGATGCCATCACCAAACACCCACTGGCCATCATCCAGGCGACCAAAACAATCGCTCTCTTTCGCGACCTTTGGAGAGGCCAATACAAACAATCTCCTCGCGAGAACATCGAGATGTTTCTGATTTCCACTCCAGTGATAGTTGCCTGTATTCAATAGGTTTTGTTTAAACTTTTGGACAGACACAAGCTCGCTTGGCTGTATCGTGATTTCAGACTCCTCGCCTTGCTTGTTGAGCGCAACAAAGACACGCTCTAACGTTCCATCAGCACGTCGTGTTTGACGGGTCGGGAGCAGCAAAAAATTGCTCAAGAACTCAGGTGGTTTGTTTTGGGAGCTCCAGATGTAGATCCCATTTTCTTCCTTCAGCTGAGAGCGCCAAAGCCCATCCTTCGCCTGCTTGTAACCAACGACAACGCGCCCCTCGTAGGGAAGTTCTTCTTTGTATTGTATGGGGATCGTCGCCTCTTTGACGACCTTCTGAAGTTCTCCAGGAGTCCTTCCAGCCGCAAGGGCTGCATCTGGATCGATCTTTCCGTTGATACGCCAATCATCGGGCAGTCGTGCGATCCTCGCCGAGTCGATATTATCTTCAGGAGAATACAGGCTTTGTGCCATCCTGATGGCGTAGTAATCGGTGTCCCAACGTTTGAGAGGATCAGCCTTGAAACTTGGAAGCGAAGGGTCGTTCTTGACTTCGTTATCAAAGAGAATCACAACTTCGCGGACTCTGTGTTGTCCCAGCAACTCCTTGAGACGATGCAGATACTTTCCCGCAAACGAGCTGATGCCAGGCACAGCAAGAGCTGGAATGCCTGATTGGATCAACGCAAGCGCTTTGTACTCGCCTTCGGTCAATACAATCTGATCCGTTTGACTTTCCCGCCCCAAGATATGCTGTCCATACACCTGGAGTGGTACACCCTTGGGACCAAGTTTGTGGGCGCGGATGTACAACACCTTCGTCTTCGAGGCGTTCCAGTATGGGATGATGATTTTTCCAGCAGGTTCGCTTTCGTCTTCCATCCATCGAAGAGATGGCATACCCCGGTAGGTGATCCCAGCATCTTCCAAATCTCTCTCGGGGAATGTCGCCAGCAAATCTCGCACAACAACAGCGACCCGCTCTTTGAGACCAGAGACCAGGCCTGCGTCTTTCAGAGTCTCGATGTGAAGTCCACGCTTGCTTTTCAGTTCCTTGACGTGTCGGTGGACAAGTGAATCACCAGGAAGCTCTTGGAGGCCGTGTATAAAAGCTGTGTAGATGTCCGAAAAATCTTTTCCATCAGAGGGATTTGTCATTGGTTTCCCTCTGTCAAAATGGTCAGCAAACGTGTTTGTCTTTGCGCGTCCTGGATGTTCTTCCTAGCGAGGCGCAGTGCCTTTTGCGTACCAACTAAAACCACGAGTTTCTTCCCGCGTGTGATGGCGGTGTAGAGGAGCCTACGTGTAAGCATCTTTGCGTGAGAGGTGCTGACTGGAATGATGACACATGGCCATTCCGAACCCTGCGACTTGTGGACAGTGATGGCATACGCTGTCCGCAAGTGTTGTGTCGCACCTCCAGGGAATCGAACATATCGACCATCATCCATCTTCACAATCGCAGCACCTCTCTGATTGGATTGTTCAGGATCAGCAGGTTCAATCTCCGTAACAGTTCCCATCTCACCGTTGAAAACAAACAGTTCGTAATCATTCTTGGTTTGGATAACACGATCCCCCTCTCGAAGAACGCGCCGTTGTCCTTTGACTTCCAATTCATTTTTGGAAGGGTGAGGTGGATTGAGCAATTCGCGCAGCTCCTTGTTCAGTTGAAGCGTTCCAATCTCCCCAGCTTTTTGCGGTGAAAGAACCTGTGTCTCTTCGACAGAGAGGCCAAACATTTCACGGGCGGTGGCGTGGGCCCAGATGAGTTCCTTCGCGATCGCTTCTCTCTCTTCACGTTTGATTTCTCTCTCTTCAACCTCGAAGAATTTGAAGTCTGTAAAACGATTGTTGTTGAGTTGGAGCTCTTCACCGTGAATCAAAGCGTGGGAATTTCTGGCGATTGCGCTGTCTTCGGCCTGTCTCATGATGCGAGTCAAGCGCACGACGGGAACAGCCTGGGATTCGATAAGATCGTGGAGAACCTTGCCAGGACCGACGCTGGGGAGCTGATCCACATCCCCCACGAGAATCAAGCGAGTGTCTCCCATTGGATTGATCGCGCCGAACAATTGACCTGCAAGACGGGCATCCAGCATCGAAGCCTCATCACATACGATCATCTTGGCAGGAAGATAATTCCCTGGCCCAAATTCGAACGCATCAACATCCCCTTTGTACCGAAGCATATAGTGCAACGTTGAGGCTTCTCTGTTGGTCATCTCTGCCATGCGCCTGGCCGCTTTCCCTGTTGGTGCGCACAGACGCAAAGGTTGGTCACCCATATAGGCAGGTTGGATCTCTTGGTGAAGGGCTTTCAGGATCGCCTGGAGCGTGTATGTCTTTCCCGTACCTGGGCCCCCTGTGATGATCAAAAAGCGACTTGTCTGGGCAAGCCTGACGGCTTCAGCTTGCTCTTTGTTGAGACCATACTCTTGGGTCAAATCGACAAGTTCACACTCCTGAAATACATGTGTGAGCTCACGCGCTCGACGAGCTACCATCTTTTCACACGCAGACAAAATGAATGTGCTGAGTTGATGGTCGTGCTTGGAGATGCGTCTTTGTTGAAGAGAGCGCTCTACCGCGGCTGCCAACTTTCTTTTGTCGATGGACTCCAGCTTTTCTTTTTGTGCCCAATGGGCTGCCTGATCGAGAGATACCCAGGTGTGTCCTTCTTGCTGGCAGACATGTCCCAATAGATATTCGAGCGCAGCGTCAACACGGCGCTCATCAGATTGTGGGATGCCAACATCCATCGCCGCCCTGTCTGCACGCTTAAAGCCAACACCACTGATCTCAACAAGCCGATAAGGGTCTTCACGCAGCAGTTCCAACGCCGATTGTTTTGTCTCGGGGGGACCAGGCCACCGTTTCAGTGCTTTGTTTACGATCCAGCGAGGCAGGTACTTGAGCAGCTCGATGTCACGCACTGCGAATTGACCGAACGCGCTGGCCTCGATTTCGGCTGCAATGATGCGGCTACGCTCTACGGACAATCCAGAGATCCTTTTTGCGACCAGCTCGGGCTCGTCCTTGAGAAGACGAATCAGTTCCTTTGGATCTTCTCCAAATGTTTCGATGATACAAATGGCTCTTTGACGACCGACATGAGGAAGCTCCGAGAGCTTTTCGATAAGTCCTTTGCGTGTTGTTGCTTTCTCGATCTCGATCTTCTCAGCGTCAAAGATCTCTTCGCCTGGATTGCGATTGTCTTCCACCCACTCCCCTTCGAGCCGGACCTCACATTGGGTAGGGAGAGGTAGAATGTTTCCTTTGGCCTTGGCTTCTGTGCCATTGGGCCTTTGCAGAAGGATAAGCCCCCACGTACCGCTGGAATAGAGAATTCTTGTAACAGTCCCCTCCAGCACTCTTTGCTTCTGTTTTGTGTTCGTTGATGATTCGGCTTCGTGGAGTGAGGATGCTTGGTTTTCGTTCGTCGTCTGTGGTACAAACATTTCGTTTTTTCTCCGTTGAATAAGGAAAAACAAGTGAGAGGAGGAGCGGCCAACTCCTCCCCTCACACTTTCACCAGCAAATTACTTCCCCCAACCAGTGCCTGATGGACTTGCTTGTTGGTTTTGGGTTGGAGGGGACACAGACGACGTTGCTGGAGAAGGAAACGCAGCTTGTTGGGAGGGTGTTGGGGATTGTAGCTGGGGAGGATTGGGGTGGGAGCTTGGCAGTCTTTGAACTGTTGCGGCCTCTTCAGGTCCAGTCATGTACTCTTTGAAGAAGAGGTGTTGTTCGTGAAGGGTTTGCATGTGTGCAGATGGGATGAGTTTGACTTGCTCACTCATTCCCTTTCGGACATCAGGGTATTGCATCACATAGAAGTTCCCCTTGTACCCATCCTTTTTGGTGTTGTACTTCAGGGTAATATTCAAGGATACACCGAACAGAGGGAGGCCACGGCAGTTCGTTCGAAATTGTCCGATGTAATCACGTAGAGGGCTGACATTGGCACCGCGATGGTACATCAGCGCTGTTCTGTCGAATTGGGGATTCATATCAGCGTCGAGGATTGCAACAGCCACAACCCAAATCTCCTCACACTTTGGCCGAATGCGTTCACCGTTTTGGTTTTGCCACTTGGCCATTGGACAGACAGGGATGGGGCGACGACTCGTTCGAGCATGGCATTGGTGTGCTTGCTTCTCAGGTACGTCTTGATCGGGGGTCCAGAAGTTACGCGACCAACACACTGATGGTGAGTCGTAGCTGTCACCCTTCTTGAAGGACATCGAACGCTGGAGGTGCAGCATCACGATATTGATCTCGTCGCCAAGTTCTTCATCGGTTGAGCTCATGTAGAACACGCCTTTGTTCGGGTGTTCGCTAGTGGGTTGGGCGATATGGATTGTGGGTGGCTTGAGAAACTCTTGCTCCCCAAAGGAGTCGAATCCTTCCTCGGACCATTGTGCATATTGTTCGAGTTCCGAAGGATCGCCCCATTGGGTCGTTGTGATAGATTGTGTCATTGTACTCTCCTGCTGTCCGGCTCGATCATCCGGTTTGCTTTGAGTGTGGAGTTCATTCTCCAAAGGCAGAAGCAGGAATCGAACCTGCTGAGGGATGGCGTTTGTGCCTCGCTCTCCAAAGCTCTACCAAGTGGCCTTGGTTTGGGAACCAAGGCTTGTTAAATCCCAGTGTTCGCATGGCTCTTCGGGATAGATAAAAAGAACGACATACATGCAGCCTCACGGAACGGTATCCCTGGTTGTAGTTGTTCATGCTTTTTGTGTATGTATGCCATCCCAAAATAGAAAACCGTGGTACATGGCCCAAAGACAAGGAAGTCTTTTCGGCTTTGCTGTAGTTATGTTCTCTGGGCCTGTACCACTCTTGACATCGCCGCCCATCTTACAGACCGGGTAAAAACCTGTTGTAATCGAGGCAGCCGATAGGGCCGAGCACATAGGAGTGGAAACGAAAAAGGGGATTGTTAAGAACCAATTCATTGTTTCGGTATTCCTAAGTGCTCGATAAACGTTTTCGCCTCAAGCAGCTTCTTTGGCTTTAGAAGCAGGTGCAAGTTCTTCAAAAGAGACTTCGCCCTTTGTGTAATGCTTTATCTTCAGTGCGAGTTGGAAGCTTGGGGGAGTTTTTCTCAGACAGATGGCACTCAGATGACCCGGTGTAATGTCTAGTTCACCAGCCACATCTATCTTCTTTTTGCCTTCCTTTGAGATCCATTGTTGTAAGGTCATGATCAAAATTCCTCTTGCATGGAATAATTTTGATCTCATCATAATTAAGAGAGCACAATCCGTCAAGAGAAAATTGTACTCTCATCAAAATTTGTTGCGCCACGGTATGATGTCCTCTACATTGGCTTTGTACTTGTATAATGAAGGGAGTGAGCTTGTGAAAGTTGGCGAGAAGATCAGGATACTGCGAAAAGCCAAAGGTTGGACGCTAAAAGATTTGGAGAGGGAAACAGGATTATCCTTTTCCTTTTTATCTCAAGTTGAACGGGGAGACAGTAGTTTCAGCCAAGAAAGCATTGATAAAATAGCTACTTCTTTGGGGGTCTCTTCTGCACTCCTCCAATCAGAAGAGATCTCGGTAGAGCACCTGGAGAGCCTCTCTCAACTTCTTCCAGTTGCCGCATCCCTTCCTGTTGAAAAGTTGGAGGTTCTTGTCCAGATGGCTCGGGCTTTGAAAGATTGATGGCCAACCTGTAAAGCTTTTCCACACCTTCCTCATCCAACCCCACCACGATATCCGTCAATTCACTTATCAGCTTGTTTCGGTATTCCATTTTGTTCCCCAGAACGCTTGCCTGTTCCACAGTCATCAAAACAAATTATGACGTCATCATAATTTTCTCTTGACATTTTATTTTGATGCTATCATAATTGCAGTCAGATCACAATTGATTTTCAAGCGTGATCATAACGGCATGTAAAAGGCTATACACATGAGCAGTTCAAAGTCAAGCAAACCCTCTGTAGACAAAGACAAGAGAAGGATAGCAAGAGCACTGCGAACAAGTGTCCTTGGGAGAGTAAGGAGAAATGACACTTGTTCACTACTCCGGTATCAGCTTGTTTTACAAGACAGCCTATTTGCAACATACCGAATTACAAGTGGAAAAAAATTTCCATTTTTTTCAAGTAGAGATTTCACGCCGGAAAGAGTATTTCCCCGAGATTTCTGAGACAAAATCCTCCACGGGAGGAAGTAAAACCCCTCGAAGCCTTCGCGTTGAAGGCAAAAAAAAAGCGCCTCACAGGGCTGTCACCCTCAGCGCTTTCAGGACTTTCTCAATAATAGGAGTACCACATGAACAAACTCAAAGCAAGAGAATATTTGAAGCCTTTGCGCCACCCTTACCTCTCTGTCAGAATCGCGGCCGCAAAGCTCGCAGGCATCGACTCAACAAAGGCTCCCGAAGAAGTTCCCATCCTCGCATGGACGATCTACCAGGAGTGGTCCATCCTGAACGCCATCGAGATCGGCTTGCTCCCAGATGGCGACGAAACCGAAAGTCAAC
This sequence comes from Deltaproteobacteria bacterium, assembly GCA_002731275.1. Taxonomy (GTDB): domain Bacteria; phylum Myxococcota_C; class UBA6777; order UBA6777; family UBA6777; genus UBA6777. The sequence goes on from PCBK01000149.1 coordinate 16,430, forward strand.
TCATGCTCGCAGAGCTGTGCCGCGCAATGGTCCGAATCATCCGCTTTGGATACGACATCAGCCCTGTTCTTTGTGTGATTGATCTTCTCCTTCAGGCCGAAAACCAATCGGTGAAGAACTCAGGAGATTGGGTTCTCAAGAATCTCTACCAAGCGATGAAACCAAAGGAAAAAGCAGCATGACACAGCAAGGGAAAAGAGTTGACTTTCACACAGAGTTCAACAACCAGAAGAGGCGCATCGCCCAACTTGAGCGGAAGCTTGCCGACTTGGAAGAAGCGAATATTGATCTGGAAGCTCACGTTCATCTATTAGAACGCGAACTTCACACAACAACATCCTTCTACGAGGGCTTTATCCTCCCAGAGCAAATCCCCGAGGTATTCGGCATGGACGAGGAAGAGTTCCACAAGCGCCTGGATATCAAAGCAGCAGAAGGTCTTCGATATATCCATCGTGATCAAGAGCTTCCCATCCCATTACCTCCGCCACTGGATCCAGATTTTCCTTTGGAATTGATCGACGATGTCCAACTTGTCGAATTCCCCAAGCGGCTCACAAAACAGGGAGGCAAAGATGTTGACATACACACCATCTGAAAAAGAACGATTACTCTCGCTGTGTCCTTTCCAGATCGGAGAGAGGGTCAAGTTCAAGAGCGGACATGACCTAGCGGGAAAGCAAGGCACCATCACACGCATACGCCCCTCACATCTAATTCGCGACAAATTGCTGATCGCTGTGGATGTCGACGATGTCGAAGACGACTTCGAGAACTTTGGGTACGCAGAACATCTTGACAGGATCGAAAGTAAGCAACCTCCTGTTCAAACCACGTAATGAACGACACTTTGGCTTTGGTAGTTGAAGCCAAAACAACCCCAAAAAGGGACAAAAAAATGCCTATCATCAACATAGCCCAAAGGCAACTCCGGACATTTGTGGAGTTCGAGGACACGTATGGTTCGAAGATACGTGTGCAAGCTTCGTCTTCCGCAGAGGGTCCACACTGCTGGGTCTTCGTGGATCACCCAACAGGTAAGGAGCCTGGAAGTGCTGCCCACCTGAGCCCCGAACAAGCTCAGAAACTTATCTTGGGACTTCAGGAGTTCGTTGGTACAGGATGGAAGAAACCGAGTGAGGCTCTACCTCTCCCCCAAGAGACTGTCATCGTTTCAGTAAAAGACAAGGAACGCCATTGGCGAGACACTTTGTTGGCAGAGTATGTACCAAGATACTCTTCGGTTGTGGATTGGGACGACTTTGACGGCGAAGAAGATCAGGTGGATCACAACGAAGAGCAAGACGAATGGTACTGGCCAGAAGGCTGGTACTTTGTCGACACGGTAGATGGGGCAGTAACACCATGCAAAATCGCAGACCCCTGTATTGAGATAACACATTGGATGCCACTCCCGGCTTTGCCAAAGAAGCAAAACCAAGTGACCAGGTAAGGACAAAGCGGGTTCGACTCCCGTGCCTGGCAAAAAGGAGACAACTCATGATTTTATCGTTCGCCCTTACGACCGAAGAACTTCTCTCTGGTGCAAAAACGGTGACCCGGCGCGATTTCGCTCCCACACAGCTTGCCAGATGGCAGGCACAATATGACAAGGATCCGGACAAACTCCACCAGGCCTGGGACAAGGTGCCCTTTGCAGGTGGCCAGAGGATCGGCGAGTTCCGACTCACCTATCGGCCCTACCTGGAACGGCTCCGAGATATGCCCGTTGAGGACTTAGAAGCAGAAGGTGGAATGGTCGAGACAATCGAAGAGTTTGCCAAGCTTATTGGCAAAAACCTGGACGACGAAGTGACAGTCATCCGCTTTGAGAAAGTGGATTGAGGTTTGGAGGAAAGGATGGGATCGGGTACTATCACAGAGCTGGAGTCACGTATTAACAGACTCGAAGCAAAGATCTCTGAAAAACAAATAGATAGCAATTGGATGACATTCAATGAGGTCGTGGTGTACCTCAAAGCCAAAGAGAGTCATGTAAGGAGTCTGGTCTATCGCAACAAGATCCCATACTCCAAACTTGGCGAGCTGCTTCGATTTCACCGGCCCACCATTGACGATTGGCTGCTCACAAGTGCGGAGCCTGACCAGCACGTCAGACCCCGCAAAGGAGCAAAAAGGAAATGTCTATCCAAAAGATAAAGCGAAAGTCCGGCTATGTCTACCGCGCTCGCGTTTATGTGCGCGGAAAACAAGTCAGCTCAACATTCTCTCGCAAGATTGATGCGGAGGAGTGGGAGCGTGATAAGCTTCGTGAACGCGACAGCCCAAAAGGCTGCCTTCCCGAAATGACTTTCCGCGAACTCTATGACAAATGGGTTCGTAGCACCAAAAATCACCTCGCGAAGAGTACAGCACTGCGGTACGAGCAGTTGTTCCGGCTGTACATCCTCCCAGCCTTTGAAGACTGTCTCATCCAGGAAATCCGTACAGAAGACGTTGATGAATGGTTCAACGAAGTGCAAGACCTTTACGAGCTTGCACCCAAAACGCTGAATCACATCCTCAACGCACTCAAGACCGTCATGCACTTTGCAGTCAGCCGACGACTCCTCCACTTTACCCCATGCACCCCCATCAAAAGCCTCCCCCTCAACTACGACGATTTCGACTTTTGGTCGCGGGAAGAAATCACGGACTTTCTCCAGAGCGCCAAAGATGATCCCAACTACGGGATCTATCTATGCGCCCTTAACACCGGGATGAGGTTAGGTGAAATTCTCTCTCTTCAGTGGGACATGGTTGCGCTGGAGAGAAGGATGATTACCGTGGCGCGGACATGGTGTACTGTCGACAAGCAGATCAAAAACGAAACCAAGGGAAAGCGACGACGTCACGTTCCCATCAATGATCCATTGATGGGCTGGCTTGTGGAAAATCGCTCTCGTGATGGACTTGTCTTTGGTCGTCGTGGTGTAGTGTTAGACCCAAATCACTTCAACCAAAACCATTTTCGTCCTGCCTGTGTTCGTTATGGAGTTCGTACCATACGATTCCACGACCTAAGACACACATATGCCTCGCATTACATCATGAATGGTGGCGATCCGCTGCGACTCCAAAAGATTTTGGGACACCAAGATTTCAAGACAACGCAGCGATACACTCACCTGAGCCCCGATTACCTCCGAGGTGCCGCAGACTTTGTGAATTTCGAAGCTCCTTCAGAAGAGGAGAATGTATTGTCAATTGCGGAATATCGGGAAGTTGGGAATAAATAGGAGGGGTTTTGCAATCGCGATCGTACATATTTCGTACACATAAAAAAAGTTGCGATTGTAAGGTCTCGAAAAGAAAGGAGAAGAACAGTGACCGGGGAGGGACTTGAACCCTCACGCTCCATCGAGCATCGGATTTTAAATCCGAGGTGTCTACCGATTCCACCACCCGGCCGATCAACTTGTTTAAACCCATTTCACACCAATTTGTCAAGCATCTTCTCAAACCCATCCCCATCAACACACCAAAACCCCCATATTCAAAAGCATATCTCCCCAAAAAATCATTCACCACCACACACAAAACCCTCCCCCAACCCACAAACTCCCAAGTCCTTTTTCCTCCCCCACGTACCAACCTTCACAAAGCGAACGCAGACACACCACAACCAGCCAAGCAACACACCACAGCCACGCCGAAGGCGTCGAATGCAGGGTTTGGGGGGCGCTGTCCCCCAAGCGGGTGTGGGTGGCAAACCCACGATACCAAGCGAAGCGCGGCAGCTACAAGGCCAAGCGAAGCGCGGCAGCGACAAGGCCAAGCAAAGCGCGGCAGCTACAAGGCCAAGCAGAGCGCGGCAGCGACAAAGGCAAGCAAAGCGCGGCAGCCATATGCCGTAAGGGCAAGTGGAAACTTGCCCTCCTCTCGGTGGCAACTTGCCCAAAGAGTGGAAACTTGCCCTCCTCTCGGTAACCACTAGCCCAAAGAGTAGCAACTTGCCCTCCCCAAGGACCCCCAATCAAAAGCTCAACGAACAGAATAACAACGACGACGGCAGGAAGCGCGTGGTCGACGACGACGCCATCCCCTGTAGATCCGACCACATCTCCATCGACAACTCTTTTGACAGCGACGTTGACAGCGCGTCCTCTGCCCCCCCTTGTACTTGCTCCCACACCACTGACTACAATGCAGCTTCTTTGCGAGCGCCGAACACGTCCGACGACAACGACGCCTCGCATAATATCGATACACACTGCACTTCACCTCACAGCGCTCCTTCGTGAACGCACGCTCCTTCGCGTTGATCGCCACGAGCTGCTGCTTCACTGAACGCTTCTCCGCCCCCTTTAAATGAGACATCACCTTCTTCGGTAACGTCACATCCGGTGTCTTGTACTTCTTGTCACAACGACGCAAACACCAACGCCGCCTCGAACGACGTAAACTCACACACTGCTTGCGACACTGATCTCGTACATCCGCAAACTTATTGCGATACCCCGCGAGCGCCTTCAAAAATCCCGGAATCGACAAACGAAAGGTCGGATCCAATCGCCATAAACGCCTGTACCTGTCGATCGCCTGCGCAAACTTCCCCTCTTTGTAAGCCTTGATCGCGACTGTATTCAATGGATACAGGTAGTTGTTGTTGATCTTCAATCGCAACACCTTGATGTCATCATGGGCAAGTGTATCACCAGGGATCTGCTTCACGATCGCAAGCGCACGCCTCACCTTCCCATTCTTCAATGACAATCTCGCCTTCTCAAGCCTCTCCTGTGCCAACTTCTCCCGTGTCGCACGCTTCAACGCGTTCCGCGCACGTGACACAAACGATGAATCCGAAGATATCGTACTCGCTCGCGTCAAATTCTCGATCCCACTCGCCCACTTCCTCTCCCTCAAATCCTTTAAACCACGCAGATACAACATCTCCGCGCGCTTGTCGTTATTCACGAATACATTCTTGGGCAACCTCTTCACCGGAGCACGTGTGACAATCGCTCCCCTCCCCTGTGGCACCCGCTTCACCTGCTTGGAGAGCACAAACACATACAACAACACCACAAAGATCCCACCACTCAACATCAAGATCCCAATCAACATCACCATCGCAAAAGGTGATAAACCACCAGAATCTTCCTCCTCCTGTGGTGCCGGTGCGAGCTGTGCTGGACGTGGTACACGCAATGAACGCGGTCCCGACGCCTCATCCAACAACGCCAAACGCGCATTGTGAGGACGCCGAGGCGGTGGACCCGCCGGCTGTGAACGCCAATCCGATGGCATCCCACCCATCGGAGGCGCAACCTCACCCTCATCCATCAATGAACGACGTTGTAATTCTCCCGAAAACTCCGGTCCGCGAAATCCACCCTCTCTGCGACGAGGGGGTCCAGACATCGGCTCAGGGCCACGACGACGCCCCTCCGAATACCCCGGTAAACTCTCCTCATCACCACCATTGGCGCGCGCTCTCACACCACGACGTGGCGGCTGCGCAGGCGGCGGGGGCGATGGCCGCGCGCCTCGTGGACGACGCGTTTCAGGCAGCGGCTGGTAACGACCCGAACGAAAACTGTTCTCCCCCAAACCCTGTGTCGGCAAATCGTTGATCTGTTCGAGATTCTCTTCGGGCATCGCAGACGGTAGATCATCCATCGGGACCGTCGCAACTTCAAAGTTATGCAGATCCAACCCCCTCGGCGCTGTCTCCTCATCCACATGCGCCTGCAACCCTCTCGTAGGAGGCAACCCCGCAGCCTCGTAATCGACAACGACCGAATCCAACGTCTCTTCTTCGACTGTCTGAGAGACTGGCATGGGCTGGGCGGTCTCAAATGGATTGAACTCTTCCGAAGGATATCCCCCACCATCCCCCTGTACGTAGTCTTCCAAACCCTCAAAGTGTGCAGGGAGATCATCAAAACTCACAGCCGCAACACGCTCAGGAAGCGCTCCACATGCCGGACACTCTGTCGCATCATCAGCGAACACTGTATGGCAAACCTGACAGGTGATCATCACATCCCTACCCACCACAACAACACAACGGCCTTATGGGGGTATACACTCCCTATATCATGTGCCGCATCGTCCGCGACAAACAGATTCCCACAATACACACACCAACCTCAAAAAAAGGCTCGTGGATTCTAGCAAAAGATCAGGCCCACACGCAAGAACACTCACCCCACACCTACCCCAAAGTCACCACCACGACACAATCACCCCATCACTTCTTCTCAAACGGAAAAGACATCTCCACCCGCTTCACCTCGCCCTCTACCACCTTCAACGGTCCAGCAAGCTGCTCCAAAAAAGTCTTCAAGATCCTCGCCGTCGCACCCCAGATCTCATACCCCTCACGCCAATCAAACGAAAAGACATGGTGAATATGACGCTCTCCTACATGCACACGCATCGTCTTCCTCAACACACCCGGCTCAAGAAGCGCACGAATCGGCACATCAAAGATCTCCTCGATCTCATACTCATTCGGCACAAACGACAAGGAAGACGGCAACATCCCCACATAGGGCGCCATCCGAAACCCCGCAATACTCAACGAATCAGGCAATTTTCCCAAGATCTCAATCGACTCATGAGGCACCCCAATCTCCTCATACGTCTCACGACGTGCCGCATACTCCTCCGACTCATCCGTATCGTCCACACGACCACCAGGAAAGGAGATCTGACCCTTGTGCGCCGTTACCCGCTGACTACGTCTCGTGAACAACACATGCCAATCCCCTTCTCGTCGAAGCAATGGCAATAACACAGCCGCCGGACGAAGTTCCAAACGCTCCATCAATGGACCCAATACAGGATCCACCTCCGGCATCACATCAAGTTCACTGCGAATCTCATCAATATCCCATCGACCTTTGACAGACACCTCGATCACCTCCTCTCAAAAACATCCAAGCCGCTCCTGGATCTTCTGACAAAGGTGGATCTTGTCATCGCAAATGTCACCCTCTTTTTGACATGTTTCGAAACATGCCGCCCCCTCCTGCAACGTCAGACACACCTGATTCGCCTTACACGTCAAGGCATTATCACACCTTCCACGACATGACCAACGATACGGTGTCACAGGATCACCTGCACATAACAGATTCTCCCCACATGGCGATGTATCCGATGAACAAAGCTGCCCCTCCGTCAACATCGTATCCTTCACACAACGCCCCGCCAGAGACGAGACACGTCTCTGACAACGCAATCCCTGTGCACAATACAAACCCTGACCAAGATCGCAGCCATCCCCTTCCTTGCCGGCCTTGCCACAATACGCATGCCCCAGTGATGACAACACCAAACAACTCTCCGTCCCACAATCAGGCGCGTTCACATCACATGGCTTCAAACAACGCCACTCACCGTCGAGCTCAGTGCATGTCAAGCCCTGCTCACAACGCTCCGCCTCAAGCGCCGCAGGGTGGGCCTGACACGCCTCGTTGCGCTTTTTCTTCCCTGTACGTGTCGATGAATCAGGCATACACACACCACCACCAACAGCTTCACAAGCAAACGCCGACCACGCACACGTGGCCTTTGGATCGTTACTGTCACAGCCTTCGAGACACAAAGAAGTCTCTTTGTCCCCAATCTTACCGACCTTATGACAACGCTGTGTGCTCCCACACGTCGACGCATCTGCCGTACAATCCTTCACACAATGACGTGGCTCACCAGCCTTGAAGGACACACAGCGCAGACCACTCTCACAACGTGTTGGACCATCACAAAGCGCACCTTCTTTGGCAAACGCATAACAAACTTTTCGACCTGACGACAGCTCTACACATGTCCCACCTGTACCGCAGACCTGCGCGTCTTTTGTACAATCCTTCATACAAACGAGCATCCTCGTCGGCTGCGAGAAGCCTACACAAGCGCTCCCTCCTTCACACGCAAGGCCTGTCCCACAATGTCCTCCCACAGGAACAACCGGATAACAGGCACTATAGAGGGTATTTCCTTTGCTGTCCTTGGTCGCGACACAGGTCTCACCTGTTGGACAGGGACGTTGGTCACACCCCAAACGACAGGTGGGGCGGCTCCCTTCAACACATGTCAAGCCCGAACCACAAAGCACAGGTCCTACACAGCGAGCCCCTTTGTCGGCCAACAACGCCACACACACCTGCTGCTTGCTGTCCTCAGTGAGGAATGGTTTGGCCTCATCACACCAACCCTTCCCACCATCACACTCCGAACGATCCTTACAGGTCTTTAAACACACACCATCGTACTTTCCATTGATCGCCGAGCAATAAAATCCATCCTTACAATAGCGACCAAATGTACAACGCTCTCCCGCCTCAACGGCAACACCACAGGCATGACCAAGGGCTTTTCCTGTGTCCACAGAATACACAGGACCACATCGCTTCCCTGCACCACAAGTCGCAGCGTCGGGCGTACACGACTTCATACAGAGCCCCACACGTCGAAGATATGGCGCGACACACAGCATCCCGTCAGCGCAGCGATCTTGTGCAATGGCCGTAATTTCCGGGTTACATGTCTCGCCCTCTTTGCGCGTCCCAACAGGCTGCGTGGTCTTCTCGACAAAGCTCTCTGGCCCAGCAAATGAACCGTCCTTCCAATCCGTGTCTGGATAAGGTGGGGGTTCACTTGAGGAGGCATCAAGACCACCATCAACCTCTGGAGACACACATTTACCAGCCTGACAGGTCTGTCCATCACCACAAGAAGTGTCCGCCGTACAGACCGTCTGGCTACACCCCTCTGTAAACAGCAAGGGCAGGCACAGCAGACACGAGAGGGACAGGAGCAGAGCCCGTATCATGTGGCGTCGTGTGTGATTAGAGGGATGTACATTGTTTGGGCAGATCGAGGATCTGCATACGCCAGTAGTTGTAGATTCCATGTTTCCTCGCAAAAAAAGCGTTGACTTCGAGAACATAGAGGGCCGGAGCGGAGACCTTTCGGGGGGACAGGTCGTGTGGGGTGGCGTTCTCAACGACGCCAACGACCTCTTTCTTCTTGTTGATGTGGATCATATCAAGGGGGATATAGGTGTTCTTCATCCAAAAGCTCTGCTCAGATTCGACGGGAAAGACAAACAACATTCCATCGAATTCACCAAGCTTTTTTCGATACATCAGCCCTTGTTGGCGATCCTCGTCTGTACAGGCAAGTTCGATGTTGACGGTGACCTTCTTTTTGCCATCAGGCGAGATCAACACAACGCGCGGACGGGCCTCTTTGAGCGCAGATGGGGTGCAACCTTTGTTACATGTCTGTTGTGTTGTGGTGCATCCAGCGAACCATAACAACAAGAGCAAGTGCCCGGCAATACGTCTCCATATGGGCAGATTGTTTGCTGTCATCAAAACCCCTTTTCTATTTGGAAGGTGGTGTAATCAGAGAGATTGGATAATCGTGGAAGCTCGCCGTCCCCTTCAGTTTCGGGAAACGCCAGCGTCCAACAGCTCGTAAAATACAACGGCGAAAACGCGACTTCGCGTGGATCGGTGAGACCCAACGAACGGCTTGTGTTTCGCCCTTCACGTTGATCTGCCATGACAGCTTGATCTTGTGGATGTCTGACTGATACACCCCACAAGAACGCAGCGATTTGTGATTTTGACGAATCACCCAACGCAGCTGCTTGGGGCTCAACAGATTCTCGAACCCCTTCGCCGACTTGGGCGCCTTATTCATCCACCTCGTGATCAAGACAGGTTTTTTCGACAGCTCAACGGTCTCTTCGTAGTTGTCATTGCTCGGTGAATAGACCAAGCGCACCTGATACGAACCTGCACGCAATTTGGCCTTCAAAGGTGCTGTCCCGCACAGCTTGCCGTTGAGATAGACATGCGCCCACGGACGCACGCCGATCCACAGCTCAACCCCGCCCGCGTCCTCAAGACCTCGACAAGCAGGCTTTAATGTCCCAGCACGTCGCTTCAATTCTTTCTTCCAATACTTTCGACATGAACGAAAAATACGCTTCTTGCGTCGCTTCGCATAGCGTCGATAAGAACGGACACGCCGCGTCAGGATTCTTTTGTATCGTTTGGAGATGTCTTCTTGGGGGATTCGTGCTTCGCGCTTGTCCAACCACCTCTCGTAAGCCTTCATGCGAAAGAATGATACACAAGGTTCACGATACCATCGTTTCTTCGCTTTGTAGTAACGCTTGGAGATGCTCTTGCGGATCGCACGGTATGTCTTGTAACTCGCGTGGGCCTCTTTGATTCCCAAAGGCGACCAATCCACTGCCATCCCTGTCCATCCCTGTCCAAGGCCCAAAAAAGCCAACAGCAACCATGCTGAAATGTGGCGAAGCATTCGTTCTCCTCCCAAACAATATGTTCACATACCCACATCACCAAGACGCAGATATACCCATCGGATGATTTGTACGGGGCAGTATAACCCGTCTCCCAACGAAAAAATAGGGTGAATCAATATATCCCCTGATTGTCGCACTTTGATTGGTATCGTGGATTTGCCACCCATTGTCGCACTTTGATTGGTATCGTGGGTTTGCCAGGCGTGCGCGTCCCAGGCCACAACTGCTCGGGGTCATCGACCCCGAACCCCACAATGCTATCGCATTGTTTGTGTTCCGCCTGCGGCGGTGACACCACTTACAGGGCATACTTCCAGTGAGAGGGCAAACTCCCACGGGGTATGCTGTTGCGACCTGTAGGACAGACGACCACTCCCAGCGGCAAGTGGCTACAGGAAGAGCAAGCGGCTACAGGGAGGGCAAGCTACAGGGAGGGAAGTTGCTTGGGAGAGCAAGCTACAGGGAGAGCAAGTTGCCGCTCTCTGGGGTACACTGTCGCTGGGAGGGCAAGCTGTCGCTGGTAGGGTACACTGTCGCTGGGAGGGCAAGCTGTCGCTCGGAGTGAGGGGCTTCTTTTGACTAGAGAGAGCGAAGAATCAGACGAACTTCACCAGCATCACGGCCACGGGGGAAGAGTTTGAGATAACGCTGAAGCATTTGACGCGCCTTGCCTTTTTGACGCATACGTCTGTAAGTCAGGCCCAACCCATAGTATGCTGAACCGTTTCGTTTACTCATGCGCATCGCACGGTCAAAGTAACGCTTCGCGCTCTTGGAACGCCCCAGATCGAGCAAACACCAACCCATACCAGAGTAGAGACGGCTGGTCTTCTTCAGCTTCATAGCCAGCCTGTAGTAACGCAAGGCTGAACGCAGACTCTCACGACGTCGCAGCCGCTCTGCACGGCGGAACAGAGATTTGAAGTTGCCTTTGACAGCAGGCTTTGCGGGACGTTTGGTAGGCTGTTTGGCTGGTGCGCCCTTTTTGGGGGTCTCAGGTGTTGTAGCGGGCTTCGGAGCGACTGGCGCTTCCAGTCGTTTACGCATCCACTTCACGAGTGGGTGGCCTTTTTGAGCAGACTCAACGGCAGAGAGGATCGTCTTCGCGTCGAGCAACTTGTCCTGGGCGATCAATCCCCACGCACGAAGTAAACGAGGAAGCACCATATCACCGTGTTCCTTGATACTCTTCTGCAAAAGCGCCTCGCTCTCAACGTATTTTTTACGCCGACTCATCTGTGCACCTTCGTAAAAAGAGACCTTGTCGAGGACAGCAGGACGATTCTTTTTGAACAACTGTTTGGTCGCATCCATCGAGCGCTTCAACGCTTCGGGGTCTTTGGACAGGCTGATCAAGTGCATCAACGCAAGGCGCGTGTAGGCATTGGGTTGCTTGATCGATTGCAGCCTGTCGAGCAACATCTTGGCATCTCTTCGATGTTTCTCAACAGCGTCATCAGCCTTCTGGAAGACCGCCTTGTGATCTTTCAAGGCCTGCAAAATAGGCTGCAATTTGGCCTTTAACTCGGTCTCCTTCTCTTCCTTTTCTTTTTTGGCTTTCTTGCCTTTGGGTTGCTTGTCTTCGCTGTTGAGCGCCTGGATCTGTTTGATGAGCTCATTGGCTTGTGCTTGTAGACGCTTCATCTTGCGCGTCTCAAAGTTGAGCTTCAACAGCGCATACTCCGCACGGAACAATGAGAGCTGGGCTTTCGTCGCCTGTTGGGAAGGAAAAGGTTTCCCCTGAATCTCAACAGCCGAGGTCAAAAACGCCCCCGCTTTGCGAAACGCATCAGGTGTAAAAGGCGCCCATGCAGCGCGTGCTTCTTTGACCTTTTTGAGCGCGTCGGGATGCTCATCAATAAAACCAAGTGACAACATCATGCTCGAAAATGTCGCCGGACTGAAAAAGTACATCCCACCGAGAGACAACACACCCAAGAGCAACAAGACACCAAAAATCTTTCCCCAAGGGGTTGGCTTGTAACCGATGTCGTCGTCCAATCCATCGTACGCATCCATTGTGCGAGATTCACTGTAATCCGTAAAATCTCTCATCTCAGAGGACGCATCAAGTGACGAAGAGCTCGACGAAAATGACGGACCATATTGTTCATCAGGGAGTGAGTCTGAGGACCCCAAGAACCATTCACCTGAGGAAGAAAGAGGTTTTCCCTCCGCCCCATTATCTGTGCTTGCGGGCACGCTCACCGCGACAGGAGGCTCAATCGTAATCTGCTGTGGTTCAGCAGCAGCCGCCACCTCGACTTGTGTCAACTCCTCACTCTTCACAGGCGCAGGTTCAACAGGTACAGGTTCTGCGACTGGTGCAGGAGCCGTAGCAGGCGCGGGTTCTGCGGCTGGTGTGACCTCGACAGGTGGCGCGAGCCCAACAGGCTGTACCGGTGCGACGGGGTGGACAGGTTGTGCGGGTTGTTCGACGACAGCAGGAAGCGCAGATTGTGAAGGGGTCGCATGAACGGCCGCCTGGAGGCTCGCAATTTGGACCGCGGCGACCTGTCCGGTGGTGGTTTGGACAGGGACGACTTGGGCTGCAGGCAGGTCCGTTGCAGAGATGGCTTGGACACTGACAACTTCGCCTGTGGCGGTCTGGACAGGGACAAACAGCGCCTGTGAAGGTGCAGCTTCGACGGCATGTTCAGTCGCCTGAAGTTCCGTTGCGATAGGATGAGAACCGGCCGGTGTTGCGGTCGCGCTGGTATATCCAAACTCGATCGTGGACTTGGGATTGGCAGACTGTAGTGAGATATTTGCGGACTGGGGAGCAGGTGTGGTCAAGTTGGCGGCACCGAGCTTTTCGATCAGCTCAAAGAACGGAACAAAGCTCTCAACGTTCCCTATAAGCTGCCACTGCTTGCCGTCTTTGGAGATCTCGTCGTCGCGTTTAACTTTGCCGTCGATGATCCAACGCTGAAGAGTCGCCTGATCAGGGACTTGGGCGCTCGCACCGTCTCGAAAGCGAATATTCCAGTCTTCGAGAACTTCAGCTTTTGGAGAGGGTTCAGGTTCGGACTTGAAGACACGAAAAGTATGACCACAGGTCGAACACTTCACGCGGACAGATGGTCCCTTGACCTGTGTCAGGTCCAATTCGTAGACAGCACTGCATTTTTCGCAAACGACATCCATCAGATAACCTTTCGTGTGCATAAAGACACCCCGTGATGCCTTCAGCGTGGGTTCATTCATGGGGTAGCGTGACAAAAGAATCGTATCCTAGCAAAAATTGGAAAGGTGTTCAACCAATCCAAGTCTTTGGGCCCATAACATCGTGCCAGATTGTGTTTGTTGCCGACGTATGGGGAGGCATATGTTAGGAGCCCATTTGAGGTGCAGAAGTTTCATATCACCTACAAAAAGACACTTTGGGACACATCTCGTTACAGCAGAAAGTCGCCACAAGAGCCGAAAGCTCTCCATTTTCTTTCAATCTTTGGATGGAAACAGGGAGGGAGGAGATTCATTTTCGCGCTTCGATGATGGCTCCAACAGCGAGGACTGCGGCCTCTGCGTCTTCGCCACTCGCGCGCACCAAGATCTCAGTGTGGGCGGGGGATTCGAGCATAAGGATACTCATAGGGCTCTTGCCATTGGCTTCTTTGCCATCTTTGATGAGCGTGATTTTGGATTGGAAGGACTTGGCGATCTGGACGATCTGCTTGACAGGGCGCAAGTGAAGACCTCGTACCCATCCGACACTAAAAACTTGTTGACAATCAGAGGCGTTGCGATTAGGGGGTTCAGGATCTTCTTCGGTCATCGAACATACTCTACTTTTTCACGTGTGAGCCTTTGAGAGGCTTGGCACTTGGGATAGATGAAGATGAAGCGGAGACTTGATTGTGATAGCGCGACAACTCCCTGTGAGACACGACGACATTGGCGCCGACTTCACGAAGTTTTCTCGCAAAGGTTTCCGAGGCAAATACAGAGCGGTGTTGCCCCCCCGTACAGCCAAAGGCGACGGTAACAAACGCACGATCGGCCTTTTGAAAACATTCGAGCAAGTGGGTCATCGTCATGACTGTGTTGTCGATAAAGGTGAGCGCTTCGGGCTGCTTCTCCAAAAATTCGATGACAGGCTGATCGAGACCATTAAAGTGTCGTAGTGACTTGTCCCAGTATGGATTGGGCAGAAATCTCATGTCAAATGTAAAGTGCGCGTCGAGAGGCGCACCGTACTTGAAGCCAAAGGACATCACATTGACTTGCAGAGGCGCCTGCATCGGTGTGATAGAGAAGTGTTCACGTAGCCGCTGTCGAAGCTCATGAGGGACGAGCTGGGAGGTATCCACGAGGAGATTGGCCGCGCCACGGAAAGGAGCGAGCAGCTCACGCTCCCGACTGAGTCCTCCGGCGATCGAACCTTCGCTCAAGGGGTGTGGCCGACGACTCTCTGCATAGCGCCGTGAGAGCGTGTGATCATCACAGTCCAAAAACAGAATCTGAAAGCTCTGTTCTTGTTTGTTGAGCATTGTAAGGACAGCATCTCCGTCCTCAAAAAATCCCGGCTGGTGTAGCCGCACATCGATCACGACAGCCACCTGCTCGATCTCTTGCTCTTTGACCAAGGACAAGAACTGTGGGAGCATCACAACAGGGAGGTTATCGACACAAAAGAAACCAAGGTCTTCGAGGGCTTTGACCGCAATACTTTTTCCCGAGCCACTCATGCCGGTGATGATCAACAAACGTCGAATCATACTCTCTCCCTTTTAAGAAGTGGGTTTGTCGTCCGTCCTTTTGTCATAATCAACACATCTCATTCCATTGTAGATGTCTTCTTTGAAGTGTAGCAGAGAGCTTCCTCTCCTCACAACAAAGGTGCAACTCTTTTTTACGTCAAACTCTCTCATCAACTGAAGCATGACGACAAGTTTCACAACTTTTCCCGCAAAAGACAAGAGCCCACAACACCTCTCGGCGAGGTCTTGGTTTCGGACCCTTTACAGCTGCGCATCTTTTTCGGAGAGCGTCTGGTAAATCGCAGAAGAGGTCTCAAGTGTGATCAGTCTCTTCGCCAGATCGGTACCTTTGAGCAATCGGCAGACACGCGCGAGGGCTTTCAAGTGCGCTCCGACAGGCTTGTGAGGCGCGAGCAAGACGAAGAAGATGTGTGTACGCTCCTCTTCGCTGTCGCCAAATGGGATCCCTTCAGGCGACAACCCCAACGCACCTTTGACCTTATCAAGGCCATTCACACGACCATGTGGAACAGCGATGCCATCGCCGATACCGGTGCTGTTTAATTTTTCACGAGACAACAACACGTCGTAGATATGTTCGGCGTTGAGTTCTTGGTGAACGTTGGCAAGACAAGTGGAGAGTTCTTGAAGGATCTCATCCCGGCTGGTCCCTTTGAGGGGGGTGATCACGGCATTGGGTTCGAGGATATCGACAACTTTCATACGGGCGGGTCCCCTTCGCGTTCAGCGTAAAAACAGGAAGAGACAAAAGGTCTCTGATCTTGGTTGGTGTGTATCAATAAAGCTTTTTGCGTCGACTCGAAGACGCCAATCCCAACTGCCCACGGTATTTGGCGACCGTACGTCGCGCGATTTTGATCCCACTTTTGCCAAGTACATCGACGATCTGTTGATCGGACAGTGGTTTTTTGGGATCTTCTTCGGCGATCATCTGCTTGATCTTCTCTTTGACCGTCAGACTCGAAATATCTTCGCCACCATGGGAAGATTTGAGACTCGATGTAAAGAAGAACTTCAGCTCAAACACACCCTGTGGTGTGTGTACATATTTGTTGGTCGTGACCCGACTGATCGTCGACTCGTGCATCTCAATGTCCCCAGCCACATCGGCGAGGATCATCGGCTTGAGATACTGCAAACCTTTGTCCAAAAAGTCGCGCTGTCGTTTGATGATCGACTCCGTGACCTTGTGGATCGTGCGTTGCCGCTGGTGGATCGAACGCAGCAACCAAGTCGCGCTGCGTAGCTTCTCTTGGACAAATTCTTTGCTCGTCGACTTCTCTTTGTCCTTCATGGCCTGTTTGTAAAATTGGCTGATCTTCAGCTTAGGCAATCCGTCATCATTGAGCGTTACGGTGTACTCATCACCGACCTTTTTGATGTGGATATCAGGCGTGATATAGGATGCAGGTTCGGAGGTAAAGTTTCGCCCGGGGCGGGGATCAAACATCCCAAGGACTTGTTCGGCCTCAATGAGTTCTTCGAGTGAGACTTTGATGCGCTTGGCGATCGCGTTGTAGTTGCGACGTTCGAGATTGCGCAGGTGATCCATGATCAGCCGCTCGATCAGGTCTGGATCTTTGAGGTGGGTCTGTTGGCGACACTGGATCAGCAAACATTCCTTCAAGGAACGAGCAGCGACACCGATAGGTTCGAGAGATTGAACAACACGAAGCGCCTCTTCTGCGACCTCACGCCAATGCGCTCGACGTTCTTCGTGGATAGGCATATCGGGGTCTTTCGCGTACTGCATATGTTCTTGTTCAGTCATATGATCAGCGACAGCGTAGAGGATCTCTTCGGGGGTGGCTTTGGGTTTGTCATCGAGCAGCAAGAAGCCGTCATCATTCAGGTATCCAACGATCAGCATCGACATTTGGAGTGTGTCGTTGTCGATCCTTCTGAGTTGAAGCTGTGACATGAGGTGTTCACCGAGGGTCTCATCAGCGGTCAGGCGGGCTTCGATGGGAGGAAGATCGGAGTCATAGACTTCACGGTTGGAGGGCAACGCAGAGCGTGAGAAGTCGACATCTTCAAAGTAGGCCTCCCAGTCCATGTCTTCGAGCGCGTCTTCTTCGCTCTTCTCTTCGGCAGCATCAGGAGCATCTTCACCGGCAGCCTCGGCCTCAGAAGCCGGTGTCGGCTCCTGTCTCTCGTCTTGTTCTTCATCACCAGGTTCATCGAGGATAGGGTTCTCCAACAACTCCTCTTGCAGCATCTCAGCGAGCTCAAAGTTGTTGAGCTGTAGCAGCTTGATGGCCTGTTGAAGCTGTGGTGTAATCACCAACTTCTGCTCCAGACGGACAGTCTGGCGTTGTTCGAGTCCGATCCCAATCCGATTCATCTGTCTATCCTTTTGTTTGGATACCCCAATGTTTTGGTCATAAAGACCTCACCTGTTCTCCTATGATGCAAATATCTTGCCAAAAATGCAAGCCCCCTCTCTGTATTTGCGACAGAAGAAGAAAGAACCCCTTGTCACAGTACGTAGCTGAGGACATTGCAAGAAAGTGACTTTTTTGTGCCTCCCAACACAATGTCCCATAGCTCTTGCTCAGTGTGCACAAAAAAATGAATGATTTTCGAGTCATCTCGTCTACACAGTGTCCACAAAACACTGAAGAGAAAAGGAGAATCTGATGAAACTTTGGAATATCTGTGTGTTGTTCGCTTTTGGTATGTTGTTGATGCCTATGGACGCGTCCGCCAAAGATGTCTGTGAAGAGGCGAGATTTGTCTGCCGCGCCAACGGTGGTAGTATCGGTATTATCGCTGGGATGGAGAGAGAATGTGGTGGTAAGTGTCGCAAAAATTGTCGCCTGAAAAAGAGAGCCTGCAAAAAAGGTTGTGGTCCGAGCAACTGTCGCACGTACTGCAAGAGAAAACGTCTGAGAGGCAAGCGTCTTCGCACGTGTGCTCGCACCTGTCGAGCCAAACGCACTGTCTGCAAAAAGAAATGTCGCGCGGTGAAGCGTTCCTGTAAATCCATCTGCCGCAAGTACAACAAAACCTCACAATGCAAACGCGCACGCCGCGCCCTCTTTCCTCACCTCCTGCGCGCTGCACAATGTACCATCTCATTCATGAGCCAAAACTACAACGGTGGTATCAACTGCATCAAGAACCGCGCCAAAGACTGGATCAAATGCGCCAAACTCGCCGCACAATGCCACAAACAAAACAAATAACACCAAAGACCCGACACTGAAACAGCCAATATACACGGGGGATTCTTAAAATCTTCTCCGGCGGACGTTGCACCAACGCAGCGCGCTGAACCACATTTGAACCCCTGCGGGGTTGGGGCTTTACTGCCTACAACGACCTTCTTGGAGGGACCAATCTACCGATATATACGGGGGATACTAGAATGCTGTTCCGGCGGACGTTGCACTTGTGTCTCCGCAAACTCCCCTGGTTCCACCAAATCATCCCCTTCTTCGAGGCGGATATAGCGAGGCCATATCCTTGGATTCCCTTTTGCTTTCGAGCTTTCAGTGGGTTTTTTGCGTCTTCACTTGCAATCATCCGCCTCTACAAACTCTCCACCCTGTCACTTCGTGACATCCCTCCTCTCAAGCCTTTCGAGAGGAGGGACCATTCATCCGATATATACGAATTTTAGCTATAAAACTGATCCGGCGGACGTTGCACTTGTGTCTCCGCAAACTCCCCTGAATCCACAAGTTCATCCCCTCCTTTCAGGCGTATGTCGCAGGCGACATCCTTGGATTCCCTTTTGCTTTCGAGCTTTCAGTGGGTTTTTTGCGTCTTCACTTGCAATCATCCGCCTCTACAAACTCTCCACCCTGTCA